>NZ_LGDW01000122.1 GCF_001280005.1 Streptomyces sp. NRRL WC-3618
CCGCAGATGCGCCCGCACCACCCCGGCCCGCTCCACCCGCACCAGCACGAACGGCCCCTCCGCCGGCCCCACCACCCGCACCCCGTCCGACCCGAACTCGGCGAGCCCGGCAACGAGATGAGCCCGGTCCGCGGCGATACGACGCGCCGTCTCCGCCGCCTCCGCGAGCGCCCGCCCCGAAACACAGGCCTCGGCCGCGGCCAGCGCCGGCGTGGACACCGGCCACAACGGCTGCGCCCGCTCCAACTCCCCGATGGTCTCCGGCGACGCCAGCACGTACCCGATACGCAGCCCCGCCAGCCCCCACGTCTTCGTCAGGCTCCGCAGCACCACCAGGCCGGGCACATCGCTGCGCCCGGCCAGCGCCTCCCGCTCCCCGGGCACCGAGTCCATGAACGCCTCGTCGACCACCAACGTCCGCCAGGGACGGGCCAGTCGGGACACCAGCGCCGCCGGATGCAGGATCGACGTCGGGTTCGTCGGATTGCCGATCACGACCAGGTCGGCGTCCTCGGGCACCAGCGCCGGGTCCAGCCGGAACCCGTCCCGCGCCCGCAGCAGCACCCGGTCCACACTGTGCCCGGCATCCCGCAGGGCGGCCTCCGGCTCGGTGAACTGGGGATGCACGACCACCGGCCGCCGCACCTTCAGGGCCCGCGCCAGCAGCACGAAGGCCTCCGCGGCCCCGGCGGTGAGCAGCACCCGCTCCACGGGCACCCCGTGCCGGGCCGCCACCGCCGCCCGGGCGGCCCGCCCGTCGGGATACGCGGCGAGCCCGTCGAGTGACCCGGCGATGTGCTCACGGAGCCAGGCCGGCGGAGTGCCGGCCCGGACGTTCACCGCGAGGTCGACCAACTTGGCGCCGTCGTCGCGTACTTCGGCGTCCCCGTGGTGCCGCAGGTCGTGCCCGTCAGTGTGCATGGGAGTGCGAGTGCCCCTGGGAGTGATGTCCATGATGGTGACCATCGTGGTCCCCGTCGTCGTCCGGATGGAAGTGCGGCTGCTGAGGCATCCCGACCTTGTCCTCGAATCCGGGCAGCGCGATCCGGTACACGCACGAGTCGCAGTTCATCCGCAGGTCCCCCTGCACCGCCTCGCGGTACCGCTCCATCACCAGATCGAGCAACTCCGGCTCCGGACCGATGACTTCGCCCGACCGCACCTCGACCTCCGGATGCGCGGCGGCCCAGCCCTGCGTCTGGTGCCGTACCCGGTCCGGCAGGATCCCGGTGAACAGGAAGTAGGGCAGGACGACGATCCGCCGAGCACCCAGCTTCACACACCGGTCGAGCCCCGACGGCACGTCCGGCGCCGCCAGCGACACGAACGCCGTCTCCACACCGGCGTATCCGCGCCCCTCCCACAGCAGCCGCGCCGCCTTGAGCACCTCGGCGTTGGCGTCCGGATCGGTGGAACCGCGCCCGACGAGCAGCACGGTCACGTCGGCCCGGTCGGCGGGCGTACGCCCGCCCCCGCCCAGCGCCTCCTCCAGCCGCCGCTCCAGCACCGCCAGCAGCGCCGGGTGCGGGCCCAGCGGACGTCCGTACGTGTAGGTGATCCCCGGGTGCCGTTCCTTCTCGCGGGCCAGCGCCGCCGGGATGTCCCCCTTGGCGTGCCCGGCGGACACCAGCATCAGCGGAACGGCGGCGAACCGCCGTACCCCCCGCTCCACCAGCTCGGCCACGGCGTCGCCCAGCGGCGGCGGCGACAGCTCGATGAAGCCGCCCGCGACGGGCAGTTCGGGGTGACGGCGCCCCAACTCCCGTACGAAGTCACGGAACGCCTCGGCCCCGGCCTCGTCCCGGGTGCCGTGGCCGGCGATGAGCAGGGCGGGCGGCGGGGTGGTCACGATGTCTCCTCGGACGGTGAAGTAATGCACAACGTATGGGTGTTGAGAAGGCAGCCGGGAAGTACCGGACGAACGTTCATCGGGCCTCTTCCTGCCAGCGGTATCCGCGAGGCGTGACCATCCGGCCCGCGATGTTCCGCGTGGCGGTGTTGCCGACGGTCACGACCGTCATCATGTCGACCGTCGCCGGGTCGAGACCGGCCAGCGTCGTGACACGGCTGGACTCGTCGGGCCGCGACGCGTTACGTACGACACCCACGGGCGTCGACGGCTCGCGGTGCGCGCCGAGGACGGCAAGAGCCTTGGGCAGTTGCCAGTCACGGCCCCGGCTGCGCGGGTTGTAGAACGTCACGACGATGTCCGCCTCGGCCGCGGCCAGCACCCGCCGTTCGATGACATGCCAGGGAGTGTGCAGGTCGGAGAGGCTGATGGAGACATGGTCGTGGCCGAGCGGGGCGCCGAGAATCGCGCCGGCGGCGAGGGCGGCCGTGACGCCCGGCACCCCGACCACGTCGATGTCGTCGGACGCCTCGGCGAGCGCGGGCGACGCCATCGCGTACACCCCCGCGTCCCCGCTGCCGATCAGCGCGACCGCGTGCCCCTTCCGGGCCTCGGCCACCGCCGTCCGCGCCCGCTCCTCCTCGGCGCCGAGCCCCGACTCCAGGATCCGGGTACCGGGCCGCAGCAGATCACGGATCTGGTCGACGTACTGATCGAGCCCCACGAGCACGGACGCCCGCCGCAACTCCGCCTCCGCGCGCGGCGTCAGCAGATCCCGCGCCCCGGGCCCGAGCCCCACGACCGCGAGCCGCCCCCGCCCGGTCCGCCGTACGACAGCGCAGGTCGCCATGGCCGGCGCCCCGTCCGCACGCTCCGACTTCCGCTTGGGTACGAGGAGTTCGCCCCCGCCGAGCAGCGCGGCGGCCTCCGCCACGGACGGCGTACCGACGGCTGCGAGCGGCGCGTCGGAGGGATTCGGCACCTCGACCCCGGCCAACTCGTCGGCGGAGTACGTCACCACAGGCACCCCGAGCCGCTCGGCGGCCCCGACGATCCCGGGTTCGTCCGCCTTCGCGTCGACGGTGGCCAGCGCGGCCACGGAGGCCACCGAGAGCCCCGCGTCCGCCAACGCCCCCCGCACCAGGGCGAGTACCTCGTCGACCGGAGCCCCCTTGGAGGCGCCCACACCGACGACGAGCGACGGCGGCCGCAGGACGACCTCGCCCGCACCGGCGTCGCCACCGTCGAGCAGCCGGTCGGTCACCCGGATCGTCGGCCCGGCGCCCGGTACCCCGGCGCCGACATTGGCGGGCAGCGCGGGCAGCGGCCAGGCCGACTCCAGCTCCAGTGCGACGGGTTCGCCGTCGAGCAGCGCCCGCGAGACCCCCGCGACGTCCCCCTCCACGGGCATCCCGAGCGTGTCGAGGCCCGGCACCCCCACGGCGTCCGTCGCGGTGGTCACCACCGGCTCCGCGCCCAGCAACCGCCCGACCGCACGGGCGAGTTCATTGGCGCCGCCGCCATGCCCGCCGACCAGCGACACGGCGAACCGCCCGCCCTCGTCGACGCACACCACACCGGGATCGGACGCCTTGTCGGACAGCAGCGGCGCGACCAGTCGGACGACAGCCCCCGTGGCCAGGAAGCACACGAGCTGCGTGCACTCGCCGAACGCGCGCCGGACGGCGTCGGCGACCGGCCCCTCGTACACACGCGTACGGTCGGGCCAGGCGGCGGCAAGCCGATCACGCGCCGCCGCGCCCGCCGCCGTCGCGGAAATCAGGCCGATCACAGAGCATCTCCTTCATCACCGGTACGTCTGTCTGTATGCGCCGCCGGGCGCGTGCCCCACAGCAGGAAAACGGGGTTGGTCGCCGCGAGCCGGGTCACCTCACCCGGCAGCGGTGCGAGCCGGGACGACTGCAACAGGACACCGTCGCAGTCGAGTCCGGCGCCGATGAGCGCCGCCCGCACGGCCGGTACCCGGTCGAGGGCGGCCAGCGCGACCACCACCGTCCGCCGGGCCCGCCGCGCACACGCGGTGACGATCGCCGGCAGTTCATGCCCGCCCCCACCGATGAACACGGCGTCGGGCTCGTCGAGTTCACCGGAGGACGCGGGCAGGTCGTCCGGCGCGCTCCCCTCCACCACGCGCACGTCCACACCGTGCGCGGCGGCGTTCGCCCGCACCCGCTCCGCCCCGTCCGGTGTCTTCTCGACGGCGACGACGGCGGCCCCGAGCCGCGCGCACTCCACGGCCACGGAACCGGAACCGGCACCGATGTCCCAGACCAAATCACCGAGCCGCGGCCCGAGCCGGGACAGCGCCAGGGCCCGTACCTCGAACTTGGTGATCATCGAGTCGCGATGGGCGAACTCCCGCTCGTCCAGGGCCCATCGGGCGGGCCCGGCGAACTCCCCGGCGACCGTGACCGGGCCCGGCGCGAGGGTCCGCGCCTCGTCCAGACAGAGCACCACACTGACCGCGTCCCCCCAGTCCCGCGCCGCCGCCTCGGCGGGAGTGACCCGCTCGACGCGTTCGAGGACCGGATCGCCCAACGCCGAGGCGACCACCAGAACCCGCGCCCCGGGACCATCGCCCGGCCCGCCGGCCAGCGCCGCGCCCAGCTCGGCGGGCCCCGCGCCCGGTCCGGTCAGCACCGCCACCTTGGGCCGCGCCCGGCACACGTTCACCGCCGTACGCGGCGCCCGCCCGTGTGCGCTGACGATCACCGCGTCGTCCCAGGTCAGCCCCAGCCGGGCGAACGCGGCCGCGACGGAGGACACTCCCGGCCGGACATCGAGCCGCCCGGCCCCGAACCGCTCCGACAGCGCCCGCACGATCCCGAAGAACCCGGGATCACCGGAGGCGAGCACGACAACGGGCCGCTCCTTGCCGACGTACTCCTCGATGGTGTCGAGCGCCGGAGCCAGCGCCCCGAGGACAACCCGCTCGGCGTCCTTCGGCACCGTCGCCGACACCGCGGCCAGATGCCGCCGGCCGCCCACGACCAGCGCGGCCCCGGCGACGGCGGCGGTGGCGTCCGGCGGAAGGGGCGCCCCCGTCCCCGTACCGATGACCCCTGTACCGATGACGGTGATCACGTACTCGCCCCTCGCTCGCGCAGCGCCCGGCGGGCCTCCGGGTCGGCCTTGCGGAAGCCGTGGAAGTGGCCGGGGTGGTAGAGGTGCGAACGGGTGCCGCTGGCGTCGAGGGCCGGGCCGACCAGGAACAAGGTGTGCTTCCACAGCTTGTGCTCCTTGACCGTCTCCTCCAGCGTCTCGATCGTGCACCGCACGACCAGTTCCTCGGGCCAGGTCGCCTGATAGGCGATGACGACCGGGGTTGTGGCCGGATAGCCGCCCTCCAGCAGCTCCCGTACGAGCTGCCCACTGCGGGCGGCGGACAGGAAGATCGCCATGGTCGTCCCGTGCCGGGCGAACTCCCGTACCTCCTCGCCCGGCGGCATCGGCGTCTTGCCGCCGCCCAGCCGGGTGAGGATCACGGACTGCGCGATCTCGGGGATGGTCAGCTCCCGCTGGGCGAGGGCGGCGACCGCGGAGAAGGAGGAGACACCGGGCACGATCTCGGTCTCGATCCCGATCGCGGCACACCGGTCGACCTGCTCCTGGGTGCCGCCCCAGAGCGCGGGATCGCCGGAGTGGATACGGGCCACGCGCAGGTCCTCGCGCGCGGCACGCTCGTACACGGCGATGACGTCCTCGAGCGACATCGTCGCCGAGTCGAGGATCTCCGCACCCTCACGCGCATGGTCGAGGACCGCCTCCTGTACGAGGCTGGCCGCCCAGATCACGATGTCCGCCTCGGCGATGGCGCGGGCCGCGCGGAACGTCAGCAGATCGGCGGCGCCGGGGCCGGCACCGACGAACGTCACCTTGCCGGTGGGAGCGCCAGTCGAAACGTCGGCCGTGGGAGCCATGGGGCGAGATCCTCTCGTACGGAATGTCGTGAACGTCAGTGAGTATGCGGATGGGTGTGGAGGTGCGCGAAGGCGGGTCGATCGGATAGCAAGAGCACATGGCGGTCTTCGTCGCGCTCGGCGCGTTCCTGATGACGCTGGCCGGCGGCTGGACGGCACTGCGTGTGACCGACCGCCGCCATCTCGTCCTGGGCCTGGCCGGCGGCCTGATGCTGGGCGTGGTCGGCCTCGACCTGCTGCCGGAGGCGCTGCACGCGGCGGGCGAGGACATGTTCGGCGTACCGGCGGCGCTGCTGCTGTTCGTCGCCGGGTTTCTGCTGGCCCATCTGGTGGAACGTCTGCTCGCGGTACGGCAGGCCGCGCACGGCGCCGCCACGGGCACCGGTGAGCACGGGCCGAACGGCGGCCGGGCCCCCCAGGTGGGCCTGACGGCAGCCGCCGCCATGGTCGGCCACAGTGCGATGGACGGCGTGGCGATCGGCGCCGCCTTCCAGGTGGACGGCGGCATGGGCCTCGCCGTCGCGCTCGCAGTGATCGCCCACGACTTCGCCGACGGCTTCAACACGTACACGATCACGAGCCTGTACGGAAACGCCCGCCGCAAGGCCGTGGCCATGCTGTTCGCCGACGCGGCGGCACCGGTCGTGGGCGCGGCCTCGACCCTCTTCTTCACCATCCCCGAAGAGGCACTCGGCGGCTATCTCGGCCTCTTCGGCGGCGTACTGCTCTACCTCGCCGCCGCCGAGATCCTCCCCGAGGCCCACCACGAACACCCCGCCCACTCGACGGTGCTGTGCACGATCGCGGGCGTGGCGTTCATCTGGCTGGTGGTCGGCCTGTCGGGCTGAGCCCGAGCGTGCGCCGTCGAGGCGGTGGCTCACAACTTGCCGCCCCGCCCGCCGTCGCGCGGCGCCGGCGCGATGAGCGTGGACAGATAGGGGAGCGGCTCACCGTCGAGGTCGGCGGCGGGCCGGATGGACTCCTCGGCCAGCCCCAGAGCCGACCCCCACACGGCATCGCCGATCCGCCCGCTCTCCCGCAACGCCTCGGCGACCTCCTGGGCCTGCCGCCCGAACTTGTATGCGACGACCGTGCCCGGCCCCTTGAGCGCCTCCTTGAGCACGGCGGCCCCCGCCGTCACCGGCACGAGCGTCAACGGCTCGGTCCCCTCGGTCAGTACGGCCCCCGACCGCGCCGCCAGATCCTGCATCGCGGTGATACCCGGCACCGTCTCGACGACGACCGACGGCACCAGCTCCCCGATCGTGTGGGCGAGATACGTGAACGTCGAGTACACGTTGGGATCACCAATGGTCGCGAACGCGACGACGGAATGCGTGGCGAGCAACTCGGCGACCCGGGCCCCGGCGGCATCCCAGGCGGCCTCGCGCCGGCCACGGTCGGACCGCTCGTTCAGCGCGAAGACGACCCGGACGATCTTCTCGGCGCCCGCATAGTGCAGCACCGTGGCCTCGGCACGCCCCTGCTCCAGGGTGTCCATCACGGGTACGACGACGACATCGGCGTCGCGCAACGCGTTGACGCCCTTGACGGTCACCAGCTCGGGATCACCGGGCCCGACCCCCACACCGACAAGCCTGCTGACGCTGCTCCTGCTGCTCATGACGTCCGGCACCTCTCCACGAACCGACGGGCGACACCGGGCGCCGACGCCCAGTGCGTGTGCAGATAACTCGCGTGCACACCACGCTGTACAAACCCCTCGACCCGGCGCTCCGCACCCCGCACACCCCAGGCGGGAGCGGCCCCCGCCCCGGGCTCGACGACGGTCCGATGAAACTCGTGCCCCCGCATCCGGGTACCGGCCGCCGCGAGTGAACTGTCACTCACGGCCACGGCATCCCGATAGCCGAGGGTCAGCCGATCCGTCATCCGGGCGGTGGCATCGAGCACCCCGCACATGGGCAGCCCGTCCAACTCCCGGCACAGATACAGCAACCCGGCACACTCGGCGGCCACGGGCGCCCCGCTCTCGGCGAGGGCGGCAACAGCCTTGCGCAGCGGCTCATTGCCGGACAACTCGGCACAGAACACCTCGGGAAACCCACCCCCGATGACCAACCCCCGTGTCCCGTCCGGCAACCGCTCATCCCGAAGCGGATCAAACACAACAACCTCGGCCCCGGCGGCCCGCAACAACTCCACATGCTCGGCATAGGAAAAGGTGAAGGCGGCGCCACCGGCAAGAGCAACGGTGACAGTCCCCAGCCTGTCTGGGGTTCCCCCGTC
>NZ_LGDW01000123.1 GCF_001280005.1 Streptomyces sp. NRRL WC-3618
GAACCGGTCCCGCAGCTTCACCGGGTAGGGGCCGTACTCACCGACCGGCAAGTACGGCTTGATGAGTTCCCACTGGTCGTCGCTGAGCTGTCGGCGCGTCACACCGGCGTTTCTACCGCGATCCGCCCCGGCGCGGCAGCGGAATACGAATACTGATCACGACCTCACACAGGCCCTAGGCGGAGGTTCCGGTCACGGTCGTGCCGGACTTGGTGATCGTGTAGTCGATCGTGCCGCCGCCCCAGAAGTGGAACGTGAGGGTGACGGGCTCGTCGTCCCTGATCTCGTTGAAGAAGTCAGGGGTGAGGCTGATCGTGTCGGCGTCGTAGTCGGGCCGGTAGGTCGCCCAGTACTCCTTGAAGGCGGTCCACGTGTGGGGCCCGGCGTTGGTGCCGTCGGCGTACTTGGCCTCCATCGTGGCGACCTGGTCGCCGTTGAACTCGGTCGGAATCGCGAAGCACGAGGAGTTGCAGGGCTCCCACCCGGACCAAGGTGCGCCGTCCAGGGTCCCGGACGCGTCCGAGAGCTGCGCCTTGTCGTAGGTGATGATGTGGATCGCCCAAGGCAGGCCGTCCGAGAAGCGGGCTTCGATGGTCGCGTTGGTGCCATGGGCGCGGTCGCCCGCGAGACGGGTGAGCGCGGCGGCGGTCAGGGTGAGCGTGTCACCAGAGACGGTGTAGTCATCGCCCTCGGTAAGCGCGATGTCCCCCTGCCACAGGCCCTCGAAGTCAAGGCCGTTGCGGTTGAGGGTGAGCGACTCGTCCGCGATGGTCCCGGCCTTCTCGAGGTAGATCGAGTCGAACGAGGCGGTGCCCGAAAGCGTCGTAAAACCTGAGTCCATGTACGCCTTCAGGAGCGGGTCGCGCCATTCCAGGGTGTTGCGGTTGAGGTACGAGCCGGCGTCCCACAGCATCAAGGTCAGCTGCTCTTCGACGGCCTGGTTCGCGGTGGCCTGGAAGAACTTCAGCAATTCGCCGTACTGCGGCGAGTTGGGCACGGCGCCGCGGGTGTAGTCGTAGCCGAGGACACCCCACTCCCCGACGATGACCGGCACGCCGTTGTCGACGAAGGTGTCACTGGTGCGCTGGAAGGTGTTCTCGAGGTCCTGCTGGGTCGCCTCGTCGTAGGTGGTGACCCCGGCGACGTTGACGCTGAAGGGATAGAACCCGTAGAAGTGGACGGTCGCGGCGATCATGTCGTCGTCGAGCGAGTCGATGGTGGCCTTGAGCGCGTCCAGGTGCGGCTGCTCGGAGTTGGTGACCCACGTCGGCAGCACCAGGAGCCGGTCCGCGTTGTTCCCGCCGGTGGCGCGGACAGCCTCGTAGAAGGCGACGTTGAGCTCGGCGGTGTGGGCGTCCTGGTTGGCCACGTCAGTGGGGAACTGCGGTTCGTTGATGCTCTCGAACGACAGCTCGGACGGGTGGTCCTTGAACCGCTCGGCGATCTGGGTCCACATCGAGTCGAACTTCGCGATCACGTTGTCGTGGTCGTCCGGCAGCGCCTTGGTCCACATCTGGTCGTGCTGGTTGACCATCACTTGGAGGTCGTTCGCGATCGCCCAGTCGACGACCTGCTCGACGCGGTCGAGCCAGGCCGGGTCGATCGTGTAGTCCGGTGCCGGGCCGGTGTGCTCGTCCCAGGACACCGGGAGGCGGATCGAGTTGTAGCCCTCGGCCTTGATCGTCTGGAGGAGTTCCTCGGTGATCAGCGGGTTGCCCCAGGCGGTCTCACCGCCCAGCGCATCCAGGGTGTTGCCGACGTTCCAGCCCGGCTGCATGGCCGCGACCTGCTCCATGGCGGTGGTCGCCTGTGGCGGCTTCCGATCCGTTTTGGCGTCGGCGTTCGAAGCCAGGGCGGTCATAGGTATGGCCACCAAGCCGAGGAGGGCCGCCACCAGGGCGATCAGGAGTTTGTACTTTCGATGCTTCACAAGGTGCCCCTTTTCTATGGGTTGAGGCGGATCTGTGGGGTATTGAGGCGGCTCGCGCCCCTGTAGGCGGAGGCGAGGGGGACGGTCGTGGCCAGTCGGGTTCTCACCGTGGTCGCTGGATCAGCGCACCAAAGGGCGGGCTGTCCGGCACCACCAAACCCAAGGCGGCCCTTGTTGGTGTGCGATTCGATGTGTGATCGGGCGTGGTGAGCTGTCACGGCCCGCGCTTCGCGGTGGGTAGCCCGCGGTGGGGAGGTCGGCGAACCATGCTGCTCGACATGGAGCGCTCCTCGCTGTCCACGGTGGCTCCGGGCCGGGCGGATCAGGGGGATGCCCGGGCGACTCGGAGCCACCGCCTGTGGAGAGCGGGGGGTGTGGCGTGGAGTCAGGTGTTCGTGTCGTTGGGGCCCGCCGTCATGGGTAAGAGGAGGGTTGAAGCGCTTCGATGTTGGCTGAGATTAGGTCCGATGAAGGGGTCGCACAAGCCCTACGGCAAAAGTTCGATGAACGAGTCAGGACGCCCATTTGCGCGGAGATGCATGGGTTTTCCCCTGTTTCCCTGACGACCTCTCGGCGCCAGTGGGTTCTCAACCAGCGTCGAAGCGCTTCGACGCTCTGAGGTCGCCGCCGCAGCCCTCGTCCTGCTTCCGCTCGAGTACGACCGCACCATCTGAACGATCACGCAACGGCATGAGCCATGACTGGAGTGGTTCAGTCACGGCGGGAGGTGTTCACCTGGTGCAGATTGCCCCGACCGGGAACTCGGCAAGGCGATCCCGTACGGCATCTACGACCTGGCCACGAACATGGGCTGGGTCGACGTGGGCACCGACCACGACGCCGCCGCGTTCGCCGTCGCCTCCATCCGCCGCTGGTGGCACGGCGCCGGACACACCACCTACCCGGGCGCCAGGCACCTGGTGATCACGCCGGGGGTGCGGATCGAGCAGACCAGGCGCCGACTGACCAATCTGCGTGCCGAAAGGCTGCTTCCGCCTGGGGAAGGCGACGGCGCCTGAGTCGCCGCCCTGATGGACCCGCGGCTGGGCGACGTACGACCCCGAGCAGGACGTCCAGGACGGGGAGTGGACGCGGGAGAAGGAAGCCCCGGCGCAGGGCGCGGTGGGGCCGACGCGCCGCGTGGAAGCAGGAACGCGGGAACGCAAAGGACGAACTGCGCGCAGCTTTGGCTGTCGGCGGACACGAGCCGGCCCCTGCGCGCCATCGCGGCCCGCCTCGGCCTCCGCCCCGAGTAGGTCCTCGCCCGGCTCGCCGCCCACGTCCCCGTGAACGGCGACGGCACCCTCACCGTCGCCGCCTTCCCCCCGCTGACAACGACACGATCGGCCGGATCCCCAGGATGTGATCCCGAGGCCTGCCCCGTCAGGCGTCGACCAGGTCAAGCAGGTCTTGGAAGCGCCGGGCAACGTGTTCGTCCCCGCACGCCCGCTTCACCGCGCGGTCTTTCTGGAGCTTGTCGAGGTCGTCGCGGATGACCTCGCGGTCCTCCTTGAGCATCTGCTCGATCAGGGGGGCGGCGCTGTTGCTGTAGAAGACCCTGCGGTTGCGTCCCATCGTGCCGTAGCCGCCCGGTTCGCCGATGTAGCAGAGGGCCATCCATCGCGCGATGGCTGCCCGGGGCTCAGGCGGCGCTGCGGCGAGGCCACCGAATTCGGGGAACAGCCGCAGAGCGGGTCCGTGGGAGGCGTTAGACCTCCAACTCGTGCCGATCTTCTCCAGGGCCTCGTGCTGGCTGCGGAAGAAGGTGGCGCGCTGGGGCTTGCGGAAGTACGGGAGGATCCCTGCTGCGTTGGCGACTCGTACGGCACGGCGTTGACGGCAGGGCGGGGCCGGGTGTGCGTTTGGAGTTGGTGTCGATGCTGGAGTCCTGCCCTGTGTCCCGCCCTCGCTGCACCGGGGGCCCAGGCGCCGCGGCTGCTGTGGGGACCGGGACAGACAGTTCTGTGCGTCTGGGACTGCACCAGCCGGGTGACCTCGGGTGCCCCGGCTTGGCGAACGCGGTGTGGATCTCGACAGGCCCCCGACCACGTACGGCCCTTGGACGGCGTCTCGTACGATGCGGTGCCCACCGAGCACCTGGAAAGGCCGTCGACGGTGCGCGAGCCGATGGCTCCGCAAGCGGGGCATCCGTCATCGCATCGCCCGTAAAGGCATCGAATCCTCGCAACGGCTGGGCCGCCACCGCTGGGTCGTGGAGAGGACGGTGTCCTGGCTGGCCGGATGCCGGCGCCTGCACCGCCGCTACGAACGCAAGGCCGAGCATTTCCTCGCCTTCGCAGGCGTCGCCGCAGCCCTCATCAGCTACCGCCGACTCGCGCGCTGTGTGGGCGGCGATGAGCGAGCGCGAGCAGGCGATGGCCGACTGGCACTGCACGTCGTGCGATCAGGAGATCGAACGCGAGCGTGTGGAGGCGCAGCGTCGGGCTGACCGTGCCCGCTGGGGCGACCTCAGGCCGACCATCGCGTGGGCTCAGAAGATCCTCGCCGACCCGGACGCGTACGCGGTCCTGGACAACGAGACGACGGGCCTGGCCGCGACGTCGCGGATCGTGGAGATCGCCGTCACCACGGCGTCCGGGACGGTGCTGCTCACACGCTGCTCAACCCTGGCGGTGAGCCGATCCCGGCGGAGGCCACGGCGATTCACGGCATCACCGACGCCATGGTCGAAGGGGCGCCCACCTTCTCCGAGATCCTCCCCCGTCTCGCCGAGGCCCTCGCCGGGCGCCGGATCGCGATCTACAACCGGGACTACGACACCGGCCGGCTGCTGTGGGAACTCCATCTGCACCACCAAGCCCAGGGCACGGTCGACTTCACCAAGCACCCCCGCTATGTCGCCCGGCGGCACGGGGCCGCGCAGGCCTGGCTTACTGTAGACACTCCCCCTGCCTGATCACGAAAGAGAAACCAGGCGGACTTCGCGCAGTCGGATGGTGGCCGCGGTGCCGACGGGTTCGAAGCGGATCTCGAGGGGGGCGGCGGGGCGTTCCGGGTGGAGGGGGAGTGTGTGGCTGATTTCCTCGCTCTGGGGATCCGGCGAGGGCGCGAGGATGCCGAGCGGGTGTCCGTTGACGAGTACGAGGGTGGGTCCGGAGTCTTCGTCTGCGAGGTGGGTCACTTGAAGGCCGGTGGCGGTGCCGTCCGGGTCTGTCAGGCGGTAGGACCACCATCCGGTGGCGGCCCGCCACGTCAGCCCGTCGGTGAGGCCCGACCAGGTGTCCTGCCCCTCGAACCCGTGGTCGCTTTCGGGCTGTTGCTGGCCGGCGGCGACGGTGTCGACGGTCCGGTCGCGCAGCGCGAGTGTCGTTTCGTCGGCCGCGCGCAGCTCCGCCCGCCGTTCGTGGAGCCGTTCCGGTTCCGCCAGGGGGAAGTAGAGGGTGTAGCGGGAGTCGTGTATGCCGGCGAACGGGACGAGGGTGACGGACTCACCCGGTCGCGCGTCCACATTCTCCAGGGCGAACGCCAGCCGGTCCGGGGCGAGTCGGCGCAGGCCGGCCGCCGGATCGGCGGTGCTCCGGGCGAGGACGACGGGCAGGTGCTCCAGGGGGCGCAACGGGCCGACGGCGACGTTACTCATCCCGGAGTCGTCGGCGAAGTGCCCGACCAGGTCGCTGCGGTCGCCTTCGGCGGCGAGGACGGTGGGCCCGAAGCGGAACGACACCCACGGCGAGCCGTCGGGGAGCAGTTCGGCGCTGATGCGTGGGCGAAGGCGCATGGTGACCGTGTCCCCTGCGCGCCACTGCCGCTCCAGACGCACGTAGGTCAGAGGCTGTCCGCCTGCCCCGGGGCGCGTGGTGAGCTGGGCGGGTCCCTCCTCGGGCGGCGCGCCGTTGATACGGACCTGCGGTGTCCCTTCGTGCCAGCCGGGGACGCGTAGGTGGATCGCCACGGGGGTGGCGGGAGCCCCGCGTAGCACGAGTGTGACCTCGTCGTCGTAGGGGGCTGTCCCGGTCTGTTCCAGTACGAGGTTCTGCTCGGGCAGGCTGAGCCGGGAGGCGATGAAGAGGTTGACGAACAGGTCGCCGTCCTCGGTGGTGTACACCAACTCGCCGTATTTCGCATGGTTTTCCAGCCCGGTTCCGACGCAGCACCAGAAGCAGTTCTGGGGCGTCGACACGACCCGGTAGTGGCCCGGTCGCACGGGTGTGAAGTACACCAGTCCGCCGCTGGGATGCAGGGAGGAGAGGATGTGGTTGAGCGTCGCGCGTTCGTAGTGGTCGAGCACCTCGGCGTCCGGGTCTTCGAGGAACAGCGCGTGGCTGAGCTTGAGCATGTTGTAGGTGTTGCAGGTCTCGGGGCCCTCGGGCAACTCCAGGGCGGAGCTGAAGTCGTCGCGGGGGTGCAGGTGCTCGCGCACGGAGTTGCCGCCGAAGGAGAACGTCCGGTGCCTGGTCATGGTCTGCCAGAAGAACCGTGCGGCGTCCCGCAGGACAGGATCGCCCGCGACCTCGCCGAGCCGCTGGTATCCGACGACCTTGGCGATCTGGGTGTTGGCGTGCATCCCGTCGAGGACGTCGCGGTGCTCGCGCAGCGGGCCGAGCAGGGACCGGTCGAGGAAGCGCCGTGCCAGGGCGGCGTAGCGGTCCGTGCCGGTGATGTCGGCGAGGTCCGCCAACACCTCGCACATCCCGCCGAACTCGGTGCGGAGCATGGCTTCGTGGGTGTCGTCGTCCATCCCCGCCGCCATCTGGTCCCACCAGTCGGCCAGCCGCCGCAGGGCGGTCAGGGCCAGGTCCGAACCGGCGTGGCGGTGGGCGTCCAGCAGGCCGGCGAAGAGCTTGTGCAGGTTGTACCACGGCACCCAGGCGCCACCGAGCTCGAACGAGTCCCGCTCCACCTGCCCGGCGGCCACCCGCTGCCACAGCCGAACGCCGTCGGGGATGCCGCCGACGTAGCCGGTGCCCAGGGCGTCCTGGCATTCGACGACGCCCTGAACCAGACGTTCGGCCATGGATCTCGGCCGGGGGTCGTCCGTCACCGCGCTCATGAGCGCGGCGCCGGACAACGCGTGCCCGACGGTGTGGCCGTCGAGACCGGAGTTCTCCCAGTTGCCGTAGGACTCGGCGACCGGCGGCAGGCCGGCCTCGCGCCGCAGGGGCGCGAGGAGCCGGTCGGTGTCGAGGGACAGCAGGTAGTCGAGGGCGGTGACCTGCGCGTCCAGGAACGGGCCCGGAAGAAGGCGTACCGCGCCGCGGGGGGGTGACTGCATGACTGCTTGTTTCCTTCGTCTCGAATACTTCGGTCCTGCAGGAGAGAACGTACCGCGCGGATGACGTCTGGACCTGTGGTGCGGAGCAGCTCGGGGGTACGGCCACCGGCGGGGATCCTGCGTGATCAGGAATCGCTCTCCTGCCCACCGGGGGCGCTCGGCAGCCGGTCGTACCCCGCTGGCCGGGATGGGTGAGAGGTCAGTGCAGGAGAGGTGCGATGTCCGCCCCCTCGCGGACGAAGACGGGAACGCGCTCCAGCGGGGCGTCCGCTTCGAGCGTCGTCCCGCCCTCCGTCACGCGTCCGGTGGCCGGGTCGAGCCAGCGCGCGCCGGACGGCAGGTACACCCGGCGGGTCCGCGCGCCCGCCTCGTACACGGGCGCCACCAGAAGGTCGGGGCCGAGCAGGAACTGGTCGTCCACGGTCCAGGCGTGCTCGTCGTCGGGGAAGTCGAAGAGCAGCGGGCGCATCGGCGGGGCGCCGGTGCGGTGGGCGTCCTCGGACAGCTGCGTCAGATACGGGCGCAGCCGCTCGCGCAGCAGCAGGTGGTCCTGGAGGATGCCGTACGCCTCTTCGCCGTAGGACCAGACCTCGTTCGGGCCGCCGGTCACGGCCGCCGGCTAGGGCCTGTGTGACGTCGTGATCAGTATTCGTATTCCGCTGCCGCGCCGGGGCGGATCGCGGTAGAAACGCCGGTGTAACGCGCCGACAGCTCAGCGACGACCAGTGGGAACTCATCAAGCCGTACTTGCCGGTCGGTGAGTACGGCCCCTACCCGGTGAAGCTGCGGGACCGGTTC
>NZ_LGDW01000124.1 GCF_001280005.1 Streptomyces sp. NRRL WC-3618
TGCGCTGGTCATGGTGGAGACGCCTCAGCCAAACCCGGGCCCGCCGCAGCCACTACAAACGCCGAGGCCACATCCTGCAACTGTGATTGCAGTACTAGGCACCTGCCGTGACCGCCGCTCCCGCGTCAGCCCCGCACGATCACTGTTCAGTTCTCAAGGAACGACCAGCTCAGGCCCCACATGAAGGCGGGCCCGAACTAGCAGGTCAAACAGCCAAGACGCACACCCCCCGAATTGCTTAGGGGGGCTTGCGCGCTTGCCTGTTAGGTACCGTAGGCAAACCGAAGGCTGCGCGCAACCCCCTCTCGCGATACAGTTCGCTAGCCCCCCTAGGCGAGGAGTGGAAAGCCGTGCACGACGACATGAAGCGGGTCTCTGAGATCGCGGCCCCGGTCGACCGGGCCAAGGCAGCGATAGACCTGATGGCGACCTATCAGGGCTGGGTGCTGGAGCTGTCCCGCATCCGGCGTGAAGCCATCGAGGAGGCGCAGGCATCTGGCATGACTCAGACCGAGATCGCTGCCAAGCTCGGAGTGAGCCGAGGTCGCGTAGGGCAGCTAGCGTCTGCCGGTCCGCCCCCGGAGCGCGCGTTCTTCGGCACAGACCTGGTGACTGTGTCGCTCGGTGGCAAGCCTGAGGCAGGCAAGGGCCCCGATCAGAATCCGAGTGAGGTTGTGACCAGGGAAGACCTCAACAACTTCGACCACCTGCGCAAGTTGCTGGCCGGCATGAAGCTTGAGACTCAGTACGAGGTGATCCCGACGACGGGCATGGTCAACCTCAACCGCGAAAATCACGTGGTCGTCTGCGGACCGCGGCTGTCGCCCATCGTCGCCCAGGTGCTCGAAGGGGACGACAACTTGCGGTTCAAAAAAGATCGAGCCTGGCACCTGGTGGATCAGAAGGCTGGAAAGGAGTACCGATCGCCGATGGATGAGGACGGCTCCGCAGGCGACTTCGGTTACCTAGGCCGGCTTCCCCGGCTGGACGGCCGTGGCACGTTCTTGTACATCGCCGGAATCCACTCCATAGGCGCGAACGGGGTCGTGCACTACCTGGAGAACAACCTCGCTGAGCTGTATCGAGAGGTCCGCACCCGTCGGTTCTCAACGCTCATTTCTTGTCGCTACGACCCCGATACGCTTGACGTGCTGGAGAGCCGCCGCGTTACCCCGCTGTACCGACACGAGGGATGATCATGCGCGTCTGCATGGACACAGGCCCCGGGGGAGCCAACCCAAACGAGGACTGGGGAGCCGGAACGCCCACACTCGCTGTCGTGCTGGACGGACTCAGCACGGCAGGCCTGACTACGGGATGCCGGCATGGCGTCCCGTGGTACGTGGCACACCTCGGTGGCCAGCTTGTAGCCGCCCTCGCAGATATGGATCGTCAACTCTCAGACGGCCTGAGTGATGCCCTCGAACGCGTTGCGGAGCTGCATCCGGAGTGCGACCTCAAAGATCCGGGGACACCGTCAGCGACGGTCGCGGTTCTGCGGCACCGCTACGGGGTCCTTGACCATCTCGTCCTCGCAGACTCGCCCATCGTCTTTGAGGGACCGCAGGGGTACTCCGTGATTACTGATCTTCGGGTGGACGACGTACTTCCCGAGATAAGAGCTGAGGTTGAGCAGTACGAGACTCACACTCCAGAACACAGAGCCGCCCTGCAACGTCTCGTGCGCGCTCAGCGGGAGGTACGCAACACGCCAGAGGGGTACTGGGTGGCTGCGGCAGATCCAGGAGCAGCGGGTCACGCCTTGACTGGCACGACATCACTGAGCGAGGTCCAGGCTGCCGCCGTGATGTCCGATGGCGTATCGAGACTCGTGACCGAGTACGAAATGGCGACCTGGTCCGATGTGTTCGGGACGCTCCGAGCGGGCGGGCCCCGAGAGTTGATCGCAGCCGTACGCAAGGTGGAGGCTACGGACCCCACTGGACGCCGGTGGCCACGTTATAAGTCTGGGGATGACGCAACAGTGATCCTCTGCCAATGGTGACTTGCGCAGTGCTGCCAGTCCGGTGGCTCCACTTGAGGTGGTACCTGCGGGCGCAAACGGTGCGGGCCGTCGCCCATTTGGCCTTCACCAACGTGCAAGTTAACGCCCTGTAAATCAAGGTGCTGGCAAGGGGATAGCCGGAGGGTTGCCGTGACATGGATGAGATTAGATATTCAATTCGTGCACGAAAGCGGAGAGCGATAACCGACAATAATGGTAAATCGGAAGGAAGGTGGGCGAAGAGAGATTCAAAAGCGTCCTGGAAGGATATCGCCACAACCGCAGCCGGTATCACGTCCCTTGCCGGAATTGCCCTCTATGGCAGTGTTCATTTTGCTGACGCCGCGTTTTATGCGCGCCTAGGTTTGACTCCAGAAGACATAGGGCTAAATCCGGCAGTGACGCTCGGGCGAGTTGCGGTGTCATTCATGCTCATCGGCGTGGCCCTATTTATTGTTGCCCTTCCGCTGGTAATATTTTTCCGGCGAACTAGCTTCCCTTGGCTTCTTCTTACGCTTGCGGGGTCTACGATCGGAAATGTTCTGATCGTTAAGCTGTTCGCTCCAGTCGCCGAGGTCGGGACGCTGGTGATTTCGATTGGCGAGATGACCTTTATTTTTGCAGTCTTCGCAATGCATGAGATAGATCTCTCGGTGATCCTTAATAACGTGAAGGGGAAGAAGCTAGAGGTGGCAACGCTAACATCGTTTGCGGTGCTACTCGTGTTCTTCGCGGCTGGAATCTTCGGCCTTCGAGCAGCCTATGGCATCGAGTCAACAGTTACTCCAAAATCTTCGTTTAACGTAATTCCCGAATCCTTCCCGGGGATGGGAAGGTTGGGGCTGCTAGGCGTGGAGGCAAAGCCTGCAAATGTCGTCTGGGTAAGCGAGAACTTGAAAGGGGCTGTGGCAACAACTAAGGGGTTTCCGCTAATATTCCTGGGGACCGAGAGGAATCTGCATTTTCTCTACGATGTCCAGCGCAGGCGGGTTATGCGCGTCCCTGCAACACTTGTACTAATTGATATTCGGTCATGAAATGAAGCCAACCGTAATGTCGAGGGCCGCATCCCGTCTCTGACATCAACGCCTGACATCAACAGCCCCGTACACCAGCGCACGATGGCGGACCGATGTGGTCCGCCATCGTGGTTTGGGGGTGCTGAATGGCTGGTCCGCACGGATCGCATCTGGGGTGAACGCGCCTACGGATCAGATGCGTGGGGCAACGGACCTCAGGCTCCCGGCGGTCAGCCGGGGGCGCTCGTTGGCCGCATGTAGTAGGCCAACAACGGTTGAGCGGTCTTCAGGCCTCCTCGCCTCTCACAAGGCCGGCCATCTGAATCTGCAGGTTCTTGAGCCGTTCGTAGGTTGCGATCACGTCCGTCTCGAACGAATCAGGCCAGTTGGCTTTGGACTTCCAGGAGTACTCCACCTCCCTCTCCTTCCATCTCTGGTGAGTCACGCGCCAGGAGTTGTGGTGGTGGATGAATGCCAGGTAGGAGTCCGGCATCTGGTCGCCTGCCATGAGGTGCGTCTTTGCGGCCAGGAGATCTTGGATCGCCTCATTACGTGGCATGAACTCGTGGTCGACCCAGAACAGCCAGAGGTCCCGTTCCTCAGGGCTGAGGGGAATGCCTGACGCGAACACGTAATTACGCCCGAGCGTGTCGAGGAAGTCCATCCAGGCCGACCGCCCTTCCTTCACCAGGAACAGAAGGGGACCGTAGAGCTGCTCCAGTTGGTTTTCAACGTGAGTGAGCCGCGCTTCGGCCTTCCTTCGCTTCACATCGGCCCGCGCTGAGAGCAAGTGATTGGCCAGCCACCCGCCAGCGGTGACCGTTGCAGCGATCAGCGCTGCCAGGAAGGTCGAATCCATGCCGTCAGATTGCGCTCTGCGACAGGCATACGCCATCCGATACGCCCCAACAGCAGCAGACCACGACGGCCGACCGAGGACAAGCCGCTGAGTCCTGACCTCGTGCTCAACGCAGGGGTAGTGGGCCAGGTGTGGGCCAGCAGTGCAGCCCAGAGCGACTAGGACGGCGTTCGAGCAGGTCACACGGGGGAAGGACACAGGCAGAGCGACGCTCTTGAAAGCCGTCACGGCTCTGGTCGATCAGGCTACGTCATCAAGGCCCGCGCACGGCGCGGGCGCGCGCCGCCTCCACAGTGTGGGTAATCCCCCCTGACCACACCCGGCTGGCCGTGCGGCGGCTGCGGGAACGAAGTGGGAGCTATTTCGGCTGCACGGCTTCAGGCAGCCACTTTGGGGCGAGCCTCGAAGATCATGGCCCAACGTCGCGCTTTACAGGTAGGTCCATGACTGCCCGACTCGCCGTCAGCTTACGGGTCCATGATCACTCACCTCAAAGCAGATCCAGCCCAAATCCGTTCCGCCGACCTCGTTCCTGGACTCGGCCCCTTCGAGACGCCGCCCTTTGGGTTGTGCGTTACGTATTGCTGTCTACTGACCAACCCTGGTCCATTTCCCAACAGGTGAGCGAGACGGGCCCGTCTGTCGAACGATTCCAGCATCGCGCATTTGCCTGAGCCTGAGGAGTACAACGTGCGAGGGCTGCTCTAGAGCTTCCTCAATCTCTTTCCTGGATTTTGGACCATCGGCCAAAAATTCATAAACAGCCTGAGCGACTTCATCACCCACTTCTACAGAATCATCTCGCATCTCGGGCGGCAGCTGTTGGTCATTCTCCTCAAGAGGAAGCTGACCAGGTTGGGAATACTGTGCACCTCCGGAATCGGCCTGATCGGCAAGTGAATAAGTGGCCCAGCGTCGCGACCCTGCTTGAATTACTATGCCGCGATCTACAAGGTCTCGCAGTTCCGAAGTGGCCACTCGACTGTCAACACCAAGATGCGACCGGTAACTGTTGTTATTTAGCGATTCACCGTTACGCATTCGCGCCAACGCGAGTAGTTGCGAATCAGACAAGCCGGTAATCCCGAGGGAGCCGATCCACCGCACGGTTTCCTCGTCGAGGAGCGAAGCGTTGGGAAAGGTGACTTGAAACGAGGCAACCTGATCGTCAAACTCAGGCAGCCCCATACCAGACGCCCTAAGGGAGTTGATCATTGAGCCGATCCCGGACCCACGCGCCTCACAAACGCGGCCACCTTCAGGGAGATCGACGTTTTGAAGAATGTGAACCAACACCTGATTTCTCGCAGAAGAGATATTTGATGTCGCGAGATCTTCCACGTTAACGGGGCCGTACAGTCCGCCAGGGTTCCGGACTACAAGACGATCCGGGTACATCTCAATTTGCGAAGGAGTACCAAGCGACCCTTGCGAAAGGTCGCGGTGGACGAGAGAGTTGACGATTGCCTCTCGAAGAGCCGTCTCGGGGTACTCCCAGATGTCTTGGCGCGCGATTCCCGAGATTACGCTACGCCTCCGCATGTTTCGCCGTAGCAGCGCCAGGGCATAGCTAACCATTTCTGGAATTGGGCCACTGAGTGAGGAGTTATCAAGAAAACGTTCACCTAGCGGACCAGGGATTCCAGGCTGACTGTTTGGATAGACGACAAAAGTAACGTTCAACTGCGGGAAGAACTGCTGCGGGTATCCACCCATGCAGAGCAATCCCGCAACCGTCGGAACAAGGCGGCCTTCATGCTCCTTAAGAACCTTCATCATGGAAAGGACTTGATCGTCACTTTTATCCTCGAATGCTCGGCGACGCTCCTTTCGTTGTCCAGCAACGAACGCCCTAACAATTTCTTCATCCAAGTCAGCCCTAACAGCCTCCGCTACTACACGCTCATCATCCCTGGGTTGCCCTCGCCCTGCGATTAGCAGATTGACTTCATAATTTGTCAAGCGTCGATCATTGTCGCCGACACGGATGTATGATCCGCCGTAACATCCCTTGCCTTTGTAGTAACAAGGCTTTTGACCGGTCGACATGGGCGGGATTTCAATGACTACAACGCGCCCACCTTCGACGTCATGCGTCTGAATTAGGGGACGTACGGGAGGCTCCATACTATCGCTGCAAATCTTAGCGACAGCAATCTCAGCACTTCCGGCATCAT
The DNA here is from genome assembly GCF_001280005.1 of Streptomyces sp. NRRL WC-3618. GTDB lineage: Bacteria > Actinomycetota > Actinomycetes > Streptomycetales > Streptomycetaceae > Streptomyces. Next base: position 6,061 of record NZ_LGDW01000124.1, read on the forward strand.
CCACCCCGCTCACTGAGAAGCCATTCTTCTCGTCGACCCCCAGAAGAATTACTCCCCCTTGAGCATTGCTGAAGGCGCTGATCGTCTCCCACAAGCTCGCTGGGAGCCCCCCTTTGGCCCTTTTGGCTTCCACAAGGGATGTGTCGGTATCCAAACTTCGAAGTGTGGCTAGTGTATTAGCCAGGTCTTGAAGTTCCATCGGGCCCACCTCAGCTTGTAGTCAACTTAGAGCCTCACCTTCTAGGTAGGCTACAAGCGGCTCCAAGCTTCTCCAAGCCTGCCCAAGAGGCTTCATGCAGCTCCGAGCCTCCACAGTGCTACGTGAGCGGCATGCAAGCTCACGTCGATACAGGCAACATTAGTGGCGATACAGCCGCTTGACCTGCGACTACGCACGGTCTGCCACCAACGGCAGGTCGAGCGCCCCGCGAAGTCACTTCGGGATGAAACGGTCAAATTAACGCGATGCTCCGCACGACTGACACAGCCCATGTCCCGAGTGCAGCCAGCTCGTGCAGTCCGGCGGTTTCGTCCTCTCCCAGCGGGAGGACGATGGCCGGCGGACATGCCAACTGCACGGATGGGTGACGCACAAAAACCCGGCATCAGCGGGTAGGATGGCCGTAAGCCACGCACGGCCCTCCCACCCGCCTGCGGAGGTGACATGACCTCAGTCGCTGGGTGTTCCGCGAGTCTTCTCCCTTGTCCCATCGACGTTGAAACGTACGTTGGGCATGCGCAGAGGCAATGCGTGGGTCTTGGTCACCTGCTGTCCGTCAACTGCGACGCAGGGGGGTGTGCGGGGATGGCAGGCGCAGAGAACCCACAACACAGCCTTGCCATACAGATCGCGACCCCGGAGCACCACCGCAGACCGACGCGCACCGAAGCTCTGACCTGCATCTTTGACGTGATCCCCAGGTCGGCGATCTTCCAGGGCCTAATTCGGGAGCAAGCGGTCTTGAAGCAAAGTCAGACTGTCCCGGACCTTCTGCGATGTAGGGCGGGATGCCTGTATCCAGGAAGACGTGGGTCCCAGGTGAGGGGCTGTGCCTCTTCCCACTGAGGAGCGAGAGCACGAGGTAGGCGTACAGCCGTGACGGTCGCGCGGCGATGAGCACGGCTTTCGTCTGCTCCAGGTTCAGTGCCTTGCTCGGACGGCCGGGGCGCCCCTCCGGCGCGCCGACGAGTAGGGGTCAGCCCTGTCGTGCAACCAGTCGTCCACCTCGTCCGCACTGAGTTCCTTCAGCTTGGCCCCTTCCGTCATAACGCGGAGATTCTTCAGGGGGCATTAGCCTCGCGCTTTCACGAGGTGGGGTGTCCGAGGCTTGATCAAATAAGCGGAGAGTGCTCCTGACCTGCAACGATGGGACTTGTCTAGGGTCCTGTT
>NZ_LGDW01000125.1 GCF_001280005.1 Streptomyces sp. NRRL WC-3618
GGCCGACCGGACACCCCCCTGCGGAGTGAAGTACCTGCGCTCCTCCGGCAACGGAACCTATCCCCTCCGCGCCACCATCACCTGGAAGATCCACTGGACCGGCACCGGGGTCAACAACCCGGTGAACCTGCCCGACGGCGAGTTCGGCGCCCAGCAGGACGTTGTCGTACAGGAGATCCAAGCCGTCAACCGCTGAACGCTCGTGAAGAAGTTGTCACAAGATGCCCACTCCAGTGTGTGAGGGTGGGCATCTGTTCTCGTCTCGCTAGCGGACAGTCAGAGTCCTTGGCCTGTCCTTGCTCAAGGCGGCAGCAGGAGACAGGGATAAGAGAGGGGACGGGGCGAGTGGCGGACCGGTTGGCGATCGGCTCGGTATGGCTTGCCGGGGACCCTCGTTTCATCGGGGTGCTCGCCGCACCCGCATCTGACGGGACGACGCCGCGCCGCTTCCGCTTCCTCCACCAGCGGACAGGGTCGGACGGCGGGCGTCGCACCGCCGCCGACTGGGGAGCTACTGCCGAGGACGTCGCACGCGGTCGCCGCGCCGGCATTGTTCCTGTCCAACCCTGAAATACCGACATCGACGAAGCTTTTGAAAACTGATGGAAATGACATATCGCGTCTTCCTTGATGACTCGGCAAGTGATCCCAGCGCAGGCGTCTGGTTCGCCGTTCCCGGAGGATTCACTGAGCTGCCGATTGATATTCTCCTCGCCGAACCCGCCTCTGCTGAGGCCGAGCGGCTCCAACAGGCGCTCGCACCTCTGGTCGAAGCGATTCCTGACGGCGTCACCCGGCAGCAGTTCATCGCCCAGTTGGCATCGGGGCAGCAGCTCTTGCGTGCCCTGCGGGAGGTGGGCACAGTCCACTGTTCCCTCGGCACCCACCGCGACGATACCGTGGGAAACAACGGCGAAATCCTGCACTCCCTTTTCACCGTTTCCTGGCGAGACATCGCTTGGTCCCCGCGGGCGGTGAGTGCGGCACGGGCAGTGGCCACAGCGGACCAGCATTCCAACATCGAGTACGTTGATCTGCCCAGTGGGCCCGCGTCGATGGGCGAGATGCTGCGCACACCAAATCCCGAAACCGGCCTCCTTCCGACTCCAATGCTCCAGATTTACGCCTATCTCCCGCATCCGGACTGCAAACGTATGGCAGTCCTGATGCTGAGCACGACGACGGTGGAGAGACGCGAGCAGTACCGTGAAATCCTGCGACAGATCGCGGAGCTTACGAGCTTCGAATCACCGTTGGTCGATGCGTAGGAGATGAGGGCTCTGTGTAAGGGGGCGAGAATTTACCTTGCGGGCGTTGCGAATCACTCAGTCGTAAAAATTCGCGCGGTCCCCAGTCCCCCGGCAGCCCTGGCTGAGTACCGTAAGCACACCAGTTGTCCCCAAACATCGTTGAGGTGTGCGCCGTGCGAAAAATCATCCTGATGATGTCCGTCTCCCTCGACGGCTACTTCGAGGGGCCCCATCGTGAGATCGACTGGCATATGGTCGACGACGAGCTGCATCGGTACTTCAATCAGCGGATCAAGGCCATGGGGGCCTTTCTCAGTGGGCGTTTGACCCATCAGCTCATGGCCGACTTCTGGCCCACCGCCGACTCCGACCCCGACAGTCCCGAAGTCGTCCGCGAGTTTGCCGGGATCTGGCGGGACATGCCGAAGTACGTGTTCTCACGGACGCTGGAGCATGCCGACTGGAACGCCACCGTCGTGCGGGAAGTCGTTCCGGAGGACATTCGGGCGTTGAAGGAGCAGGCCGGCGGTGATCTCGCGGTCGGTGGTGCCGAGCTTGCCGCTGAGTTCATGCGGCTTGACCTCATCGACGAGTTTCATCTCTGCGTCCATCCCGTGCTGATCGGACGCGGCAGGCCGCTCTTCCTCGAGGCCGACCGTCTCACCCGGCTTCGGCATGCCGAGACACGTACCTTCGGCAACGGCGTCGTACTCCTGCGGTACGAGCGTGTCAGCAGCGACAGCCTGTAATGGGGCTGTCCTGCGCGGCCGTGCTCGATACCAAGACCCCATGACCACTCTCGGCGTCGTCTTCCGTCCCCAACTCCCGCCCGAGCGACTGCGCGCCCTCGCCCAACTCGCCGATGCCGCCGGGATCGAGGAGCTGTGGCTCTGGGAGGACTGTTTCCGTGAGGGCGGGATTTCCGCCGCCGCGGCTGCCCTCGCCTGGACCGAGCGCGTCCGAGTCGGTGTAGGCCTGCTCCCCGTACCGCTCCGGAACGTCGCACTGACCGCCATGGAAGCCGCCACCCTGCACCGTCTCTTCCCGGGGCGGGCCATCCTGGGCCTCGGGCACGGCGTGCAGGACTGGATGGGGCAGGTCGGGGCGCGGGTCGCGTCGCCGCTCACCCTGTTGCGGGAGTATCTGCCGGCGTTGCGCGCACTGCTCGACGGTCAACGGGTCACCGTCGAGGGGCGCTACGTGAAGCTGGACGACGTCGGCCTCGACTGGCCGCCCGAGCCCGGGCTGCCCCTTCTCGCCGGGGCCACCGGGCCCCGTTCGCTCCGGCTGGCCGGGGAGGTGGCGGACGGGGCCGTTCTCCATGCCGGGACCGCGCCCGACGGGGTGCGCAAGGCCCGGCAGCTGATCGAGGAGGGGCGGGTGGCCGCCGGTCGGACGGACGCGGCCGGCCAGAGCCACCGTGTCGTCGTCTATCTCCTCGCCGCCACCGGAGTGGACGCCGATGAGCGGCTCCGTGCCGAACTGGCCGCCGAAGGAGTGGCGTCCGTCCCCGATCTCGGCGTCGCCGGGGACGCCGGTGCCGTTGCCGAAGCCGTGGGGCGTCTCGTCCAGGCGGGGGCCGACACCGTCATCCTTCAGCCGACCGGGGACGAGCCCGACCCCGAGGGCTTCGTACGGTTCGTCGCGGAGGAAGTCCGGCCGCTCGTCCGCTCGGCCCCTGTCTCCGGTGTCTCCGGACGGTAGTCGCCCGCAGCCGGATCCAGCCGTGGCCATCCCCGGCCATCCCCGCGGGCGATGTCAGTGGCTCCTGCCACACTCCCCACATGACCGACATCGACGTACAACTCCGGGATGTGACGGAAGCCGATCTGGAGTTCCTCCTCGCCTGCGAGCACGACCCCGAAGCCGTCCGGCGGTCGCGGTTCACGCCCCGGCCACGCGACGCCTTCATGCGGCACTGGAAGACGAACATCCTCGGCGACAGCACTGTGTTCGCGCAGATGGTCACCGTGGACGGTGAGCCCGCCGGCAGCATCGTCGCCTGGTGGGAGGGTGAACAGGGCGTCGGCGGCGACCGTTTCATCGGGTACTGGCTCGGGCGGCCGTACTGGGGGAGGGGAGTCGGGAGCGTCGCCCTCGGGCTGTTCCTGCGGCGCGAGACCAACCGGCCCCTCCACGCTGACCCGTTCGCCGACAACACCGCGTCCGTCCGCCTCCTCGAAAGACACGGCTTCCGCCGCACCGGTACGGTCCGCCACGGCGACAACGAACATCTCATGCTCGTCCTCGACTCCGAGACGCCATGACGGTCATGAGGCCATGAGGGTCATGAATGCCCCGATGATCGTGAATATCCCCACTGTCATGACGGTCATGACGGTTCGTATTCCCCCGTCTTCCCGTCGATCAACTCCCGCAGGATGTCCATGTGCCCCGCGTGCCGGGCCGTCTCCGCCGTCATGCGGACCAGGACCCAGCGCAGCGAGCACTCGTCGTCCCGCCACGTCGGCCTGCCCAGGGTGTCCAGCGGGAGTTCCGTCAGTACGCGGTCGGCGGCGGCGCGGGCGCGGGCGTAGAAGTCGGTGATCCGGGCCGTGGTGTCGTCCGGGCCCGCGGTCATGTCCTCGTTGAGATACGGGTCGAACCAGAAAGGCTCCGTCTCGCGGCCGAACGTCTCCACGAACCAGCCGTACTCGACCGACGCCAGATGCTTCACCAGCCCCAGCAGGCTCGTGCCCGACGGTGTCATCGGCCTGCGGACCTGCTCCTCGTCCAGGCCCCGCAGCTTCCACAGCACCGCGTCCCGCTCCTGGTCGAGCTTCGCGCGCAGCGTCGCCCGTTCGTCATCGGCGTACAGCATGTCCCGCACCACCTCCGCTTCCGTCCCCGGCTGTTACCGCGCCGAAAATTATCAGCGGCCACTGACAACCGCCTGCGAACATCGGTCCATGTCCGTACCCACTCCCGCCCCCGCGCCCATGTCCAAGCCCACCTTCGAGCAGCTCCTCGCCGAAGGCGCCGCCGTCCCCACCGACGGCTGGGACTTCTCCTGGTTCGACGGCCGGGCCACCGAGGCGCGGCCCTCCTGGGGGTACGCCCGGGCCATGGGGGAGCGGCTGGCCGGCGTGTCCGCCGCGCTCGACGTGCACACCGGGGGCGGCGAGGTACTCAACACCGCCCCGCAGCTGCCCCCGCTCACCGTCGCCACGGAGGGCTGGCCGCCGAACGTCGCCCGGGCCACCGCCCTGCTCCATCCGCGCGGCGTGGCTGTCGTCGCCGTACCGGACGACGCGCCGTTGCCCTTCGCCGCCGACGCCTTCGACCTGGTCGTCAGCCGTCATCCCGTATCCCCGCACTGGACCGAGATCGCGCGTGTCCTGCGACCCGGCGGTACGTACTTCGCCCAGCACGTCGGGCCCGCCAGCGCGCACGAGCTCGTCGAGCACTTCCTCGGACCGCAGCCGGACGAACGGCGCAGCGCGCGCCACCCCGACCGTGAGCGTGCCGGAGCGGAAGCCGCCGGGCTGGAGATCGTCGACCTGCGCGCCGAGCGGCTGCGCATGGAGTTCTACGACATCGCCGCCGTCGTGCACTTCCTGCGCAAGGTGATCTGGATGGTGCCGGGGTTCACCGTCGACGCCTACCGCCCCCAACTCCGGTCCCTGCACGAGCGGATCGAGGCCGAGGGTTCGTTCGTGGCGCACAGCAGCCGCCATCTCTTCGAGGCCCGCAAGCCCTCCGGCTGACCCCTTGCGGGGTCCAGGCCCATCCCATAAGTTACTGGCAAGTAGTTACGCCGAGTGAGGCTCACCCGACCGTCCCAGGAGGCCGCCGGTATGCCGTCCGCTCTCCCCTTGCCGCAGACGGTCGTACGGGCGGTCGTATGGGCAGTCGTACGGACGGGCCGTGGGGCGGCGGACACATGAGCCCCCGCCGGAGCGACAGCGAGCGACAGCCGCGAGCGGATGGCCCTCAGCGCTGCCGCACTGTTGCGCGCCAGGCCGTGGTGCCCATCGCACCATCCCCCCGCCGCAGCACACCACCCAAGGAGCCGACATGCCCACGCTCGACCGCCACGACAACGTCTTCGTTCTCGACCTCGGGGACGGGGAGAACCGTTTCCACCCGGACTGGCTCGCTTCCGTCAACGCGGCGCTGGACGAGGTGGAGAAGGCCGAAGGGCCGCGCGCCCTGGTGACGGCCGCGACGGGGAAGTTCTACTCCAGCGGGCTCGACCTGGACTGGCTGTTCGCCCACACCGACCAGTACCAGGACTACGTCGTCTCCGTGCACACGCTGTTCGCGCGGATGCTCTCCCTGCCCTTGGTCACCGTGGCCGCCCTGCAAGGGCACACCTTCGCCGCCGGAGCGATGTTCTCCCTCGCGCACGACTTCCGCGTCATGCGCGCCGACCGAGGCTACTGGTGCCTGCCCGAGGCGGACATCAACATCCCCTTCACGCCCGCCATGGCCGCCCTCATCCAGGCCCGGCTGACCCCGCAGACGGCCCACCGGTCCATGGTCACCGCCCACCGCTACGGCGGCACCGACGCCGCAGCCGCCGGCATCGTCGACCAGGCGGTTGCCGAGGACGCCGTCCGCGCCACCGCCGTCGAACTCGCCCAAGCCCAGGTGAACAAGGCCGGCGACACCCTCGGCACGATCAAGGCCCGTATGTACGCGCCCGAGCTGGCCGCCCTGCGCGACACCGCCAACGCCCTCGGCTGACCCCGGCGTACGCGCGGTATCCTCTTCGCGCCCCGACGCCACCGACCACGCGCGCCCGCCCACCCCCCATCGCACCGCTCCCCGGCTGCCAAGAGGTGGCCCGGTCGGACGCCCTGCTTCCGGGCGTGGAGAAAAACTGGCGCGAACTGGCGAGTAACCGCCGAGGGAGAGTCGGCGCCCGCCCGCCGTCGATGAGCGACCTCCTGATCCTCAACCGTCGGACAATTGAGACTATTGATGGCATTCCGTGTCTTATTTCCAGCAAACATCCGGATATCGCTCCCCCTAGTCCATATGCGTCCGAATATTGGCGAAATCTCAGCATGGGACCTGTGATCGACCATGCCCTCCCGCTTGATGCGAGGGACATGTGTGCGTATGCCCGAAAAGGCTTCACGAGGTTTCCACATCGTTATCGCCGGGGTTCGCTAGCAGGGGTCGGTGTCGCGTAAATTTGGCTAAAGGTAATTCGCGCGAGCAAAGTGCGCGGGTGGTACCGCGCAGAGGAGGGGCCTGCGCGGTGCCGTACCTCCCCTCCTCGGGGCTCTTCCGGGTCCGCCCCGCCCGTGCTCAGCGGGCCTCCGGTGTCACGTCGTCGGCCCGGATCGAGAGCCGCACTCCCCGTCGTACCCCCCACCGCTCCAGCGCCCCGGCCTCCGCCTCCAGGACCGACCGCACCCAGGGGCGGGTCAGCCCAACTCGGCCCGGGCGCATGGTTCTTACCGCCCGGACCCGCGCGTTTGCGTCCAGATAGGCGACGTCGATCGCGAACCGCATCCCGAACGTGTGCACCGAACTCGCCGGCGTCAGCAGCAGCGCGCCCTCGATTCCGTCCCGGCCCAGCAGCCCGCGTCGGCGTGCTCGTCCCGAGTCGGCGAGCTCCAGCGGGATGGGCTCAGGGGTCTGCGGAGTGGTGAACGTGGCCATGGGTGCGAAGTTAGCGACGGCGTCAAGCGGGCGTTCGTGACCGGGTCGCCCCAGGGAGGGACGCCGGGCCCGGAGCGCCGCCCGCGCTCGTACGGCACTCGAATGGCGCTGAAGCATCCGGGGGGTGTGGACCAGTGGGGTGAAACGCGCCGGATCCCTTTGGATCTCCTCGGATCCCGCGAAACTGCCTGGGAATCAGCTGTTTTCCGGCCAAGATCCGGCCGTGAAAACGGGCTTCCGGGGCCATCCGCGCGTTGTCGGGCGACTTCGGAGAGTAGTTGTTCGGCGCTGATGCGCGCAGCATCACTCACGAAGGGTTATGGTGGAAGCCCCCCCTCGGGCCGGTCCGTCTCCCCCCCACGGACCGGCCCGTTTTTTTGTGCCCGGCCGGAGCCGGACGGAGCCAGCCGGATACCGCCGCTCTCCGACCCCTCCCTCTCCGCCCACTCCCTGAACCCTCCCTCTCCGCCCACTCCCGCAGCGCCCTCCCTCCGCGCCCCCTCCCTCCGGGCGCGGAGGGAGGGCGCTGCGGGAGTGGGCGGAGAGGG
>NZ_LGDW01000126.1 GCF_001280005.1 Streptomyces sp. NRRL WC-3618
CCCCTCACCCACCCGAACCCCCACCCCGCACCACCCGGCGTCCCCGTGCCGCAGCACGTTGGTCGTGGCCTCCCGCACCACCCACCCGAGCGCGGACTGCACCTCACCCGGCAGCCCGACCGCTTCCCCGGTCACCTCGCACGAGATCCCGGCGGCCGTCAACACGCTCTGCGCGCCCAGGAGTTCCGCACCGAGGTCGGCCTCGCGGTACCCCCGTACGACATCCCGTACCTCCCGCTGCGACTCCCGCGCGATCCGCTGCACCTCGATCATCTGGTCGACGGCCTCGGGCCGTTCACGCCGGGCGAGCTGTACCGCCAGCTCGCTCTTGAGGGCGATCACCGCCAGGTTCCGTCCCATCACGTCGTGCAGATCGCGCCCGAACCGCAGCCGTTCCTCGGCGACGGCGAGCCGGGCCCGGGTCTCGCGGGCCTCGTCGAGTTCGTAGACGGCGGTGAGCAGCCAGACGGAGAAGGCGCAGGTGAGCGCGATGAACCCGGCGCCGAACAGTACAGCCAACCCCGAGCCCAGGGCGGCGGTCACCGACAGGCCCAGGGGAAGGGCCACGGCGACCGCGCCCACAGCCAGCCCGGCCACCAGCGACAGCATCCGCAGTCTGCTGCGCAGGCCGAGGGTGAGGGTGCCGGTGCCGAAGGAGACCACCCCGGCGAACAGGCTGCCGGCGACGGTCTCCGTGTCATCGCCGCCCGGCCCGTGGGTGGCCAGGACGAGAGCCGCGAGCCCGATCGCCGTGGTGACCGCGCCGAGTGCGGCCATCAGCCGCAGCGGCTGCTCCCGCGTCCTGCGGACCCAGTCCAGTGCCCGGGACGCGGTGACACCGCAGAGCACGGCGTGCGCGCACACCAGCATGAACAGCCAGGGCGCGAGCCCCGCTCCCACCTGCCCGAGGACGGGCAGCCCGATCGCCGTGATCTCGACGAAGGGGAACAGATGGAACGACCAGCGCGTGTACGTCTCCACCTTCGCCGGCGTGCTCTTGCGCCCCCACCAGTTCAGCGGCCTCGGCCTGTCCATGTCCCCGCGCCCCCCGCTGTCCACTACCGCCGCGGTTCCCAGCGGAACCACCGTCGTACAGCAAACACCGACAGGACGGTCCAGGCCAGGCCGGTCAGTACGGCGCCCAGGGCCTCGTACGCCGACAGGTCGCCGGTCCAGGCGCCGCGTACGAGGGTGATCGCGGGCGTCAGCGGGAGCAGCTCGCAGACCGAGGCGAGCCGGTCGGGCAGCATCTCCAGCGGAACGGTCATCCCGGAGCCGGCGAACGAGAGGAGCATCAGCGGCAGCGAGGTGACCTGCGCGCTCTCGGTGGTCCGGCTGAAAGTGGCGGTGAGAGCGGCCAGCGCCACAGCTGTCACCAGCCCCAACAGCAACCCAATGATGGCGAGTTGGGGCGCCGACGGAGCGTCGAGATCGAGTACGACGGTACAGCCGACGGCGAGCAGCAGGCACTGTACGAGGCCTGTCATGGCCGCCGGGAGTGCCGTCCCGGTGAGTATCTCGACGTCGCGCAGCTCGCCGGTGCGCAGCCGCTTGAGCACGAGTTCCTCGCGCCGGGCGACGAAGGCGCCGATGAGGGCCGCGTACACGGCGAAGAGCAGCGAGAAGCCGACAGCGGCGGGCAGGACGAGCGTCCCGACGCTGAGCCCGGCCTCCTTCAGGTCCCCCTCCGGGACGGCCGACCGCACACTGATCGGCAGCACCAGCGGCACGAACAGGGCGGCGACCAGCGTCCCCTTGTTGCGCAGGAACAACGTCGCCTCGGCCCGAGCGAGGGCCCGCATTCGTCCGGCGGGAGTCGTAGCCGTACGACCGGTACCCACAACCGCACTCACGCGACACGCTCCTCAGTGACATCAGAAACCTCAGGAACACCAGGGACATCAGTGGCAACGGAACTCTCCACGCCCGCCGACGCCTCCCGGGCGATCCGCAGAAACGCCTCCTCCAGCGAGGCCGACCGCATGTCCAGCCCCCGCAGAGTGACCCCGGCCTGCTCCGCCCACACCAGCAACCGCGTTGCTACGCGCTGGAGTTCATGGGTACGCAGCCGTATGACGCGCCCCTCCTCCTCGTATCCGCTCACGCCGAGCGGGCCGAGCGGCGGCAGGTCGCCCACGAAGTACCCAGAGGGCAGTTCGAAGGAGATCCGGGACGGCTGCGAGGCGGTCACCTCGGCAGGTGTACCGGCGACGGCGATGCGCCCCTCGTGGAGGATGGCGAGCCGGTCGGCGAGGTCCTCCGCCTCCTCCAGGTAGTGCGTGGTGAGCAGCACGGTCGTACCGCCGTCGCGCAGCTCCCGTACCAACTCCCAGGTGGCGCGGCGCCCTTCGGCGTCGAGGCCGGTCGTCGGCTCGTCGAGGAACAGCACCTCGGGGCTGCCGAGAAGCGCGAGCGCGAGGTCGAGGCGCCGCCGCTCACCCCCGGACAGCTGCTTCACGCGTACGTCGGTCCGCCGCTCCAGCCCGACGAGCGCGAGCGCCTCCGCCTCGGGCCGCGCGCCGCTCGTGCAGCCGGCCCACATCCGCGCGGTCTCGCCGACGGTCAGCTCGGACGGGAAGCCGCCCTCCTGGAGCATCACACCGGTACGCGGCCGTACGGCGGCCCGCTCGGTGTACGGATCATGGCCCAGCACCCGCACGCGCCCCCCGGCCGGCGGCGCCAGCCCCTCCAGCACCTCGACGGTGGACGTCTTGCCGGCGCCGTTCGTGCCCAGCAGAGCGAAGATCTCCCCACGGCCCACGGAGAAGGACACCCCGCGCACCGCCTCGAACCCGCCCCCGTACACACGCCGCAGGTCAGTGACCTCAATCACGTGTTCGTGCTCGTTGGTTTCCATGTTTCTCAGCATCTCGGCCGAGAGGAGGGGAAGGCAGTGCGCGGTGTCATCACCCCGCATGACAAATGTCAGATGCCGGATGCCGGATGCCAGGCGACCGGCGGAATCGCGGGGCATACACGAAGAAGACCCCGGTCCAATGAACTGGACCGGGGTCTTGATCTGGAGCGGACGACCAGGTTCGAACTGGCGACCTCAACCTTGGCAAGGTTGCGCTCTACCAACTGAGCTACGTCCGCACGGCTTTCACCGACTGGCGCGGGCACCAGCCTACCTGATCCACAAGAGTGGTCAGACCGGCAGTGCAGAGCGGGTGACAGGAATTGCACACTGCGCCTTCCCCCTGGAAGGGGGATGTTCTACTACTGAACTACACCCGCAAGCTCCGTGAGCCGGGCCTTTCGGCCTTGCCCCTCGGCGTGTTCCAGACTCTAGCTGATCTGCGGGGGGTCAACGCAAGTCGGTTGTGCCGAGGGGCTGCTGGGGCGCTTCCGGATGGCTGCTGGATCGCTCCGGGATGGCTACTGCGCGGCGGTGAAGGCCTCGTACACCTTCTTGGGGATGCGTCCCCGGGTCGGCACATCAAACTTGTTGGCGAGGGCCCAGGCCCGGACTGCCGAGGGGTCGGGGGCGACCTCCGTCTGCTTGTACGTCTTGCCGGAGCGCGACCGCTTGCGGCCGGCGTCCACGTACGGCTCCAGCGCCTTACGCAGTTTCTTGGCATTGGTTTGATTCAGGTCGATCTCGTACGACTTGCCGTCGAGTCCGAAGGCGATCGTTTCCGCCGCTTCCGAGCCATCGATGTCGTCGGAGAGTGTGACCACGACACGCTGAGCCACGAATATCGGTCCCTTCGTGCGACACCTTGACCACGACGTGTGAAGGCGTCGGGAGGTGTCGGGAGATCTCGGTTGCCGGACAGTTATTGGGCAAAGTATCGGCTATTGCCTTTTCCTTTGTACAGTGCCCGGCAATGCAATGGGAAGACCGACTAAATCTGTCCGCGTGTCTCCCCGCAATAGACATCCTGGATGGGAACCGCGATCTTTCCCAGAATTTTTCGCGCTGGCACCGCTCTGATACCGGATCGTGATGCCGCCCTCCCGGGTTCCCGTAGATTCCTACAAATCTACCCGCGTAGAAATTTTGTGCGGGTAGTCTGAAGGAACCTGCTCAGCACCACACACCGGGAGTGCCAGTGGCACGCGTCGTAGTCGACGTCATGCTCAAGCCGGAGATCCTCGACCCCCAGGGCCAGGCGGTGCAGCGTGCACTGCCGCGTCTCGGTTTCGAAGGCGTCTCCGACGTACGTCAGGGAAAGCGATTCGAACTGGAAGTTGACGGACCGGTGGACGACGCCGCGCTCGCCCGCATCCATGATCTTGCGGAATCCTTCCTCGCCAACACCGTGATCGAGGACTTCACCGTGAAGGTGGAGGAGATGGTGGGGGAAGAGAAGTGACTGCTCGTATTGGAGTCGTCACCTTTCCGGGTTCCCTGGACGACCGGGACACCCAGCGCGCGATCCGCCTCGCGGGTGCCGAGCCGGTAGCTCTCTGGCACAAGGACAAGGACCTCAAGCAGGTCGACGCCGTGGTGCTGTGCGGCGGTTTCTCCTACGGCGACTATCTCCGGGCCGGTGCCATTGCGCGCTTCTCCCCGGTGATGGAGACCGTGATCGCGCAGGCGAAGTCGGGATTGCCGGTCCTCGGTATCTGCAACGGCTTCCAGATCCTCACCGAGGCCCACCTCCTCCCGGGCGCGATGCTCGGCAACAATCACCTGCACTTCATCTGCCGCGACCAGAAGCTGCGGGTGGAGAACGCGGACACCGCCTGGACCGCCGACTACGCCGCCGGCCAGGAGATCCAGATCCCGCTGAAGAACATGGACGGCCGGTACGTCGCCGACGAGCACACGCTCGACGAGCTGGAGGCCGAGGGCCGGGTCGTGTTCCGGTACGTCGCCCGTGGCGAAGCCACTGATGGATACGGCAACCCGAACGGTTCCCTCCGGGACATCGCCGGCATCACCAACGCCGCCGGGAACGTCGTGGGCCTCATGCCGCACCCGGAGCACGCGGTCGAGCCGCTGATCGGCAGCGGCCGTACGGACGGCCTCCCGTTCTTCACGTCGATCCTCAAGAAGCTGGTGGGCGCATGAGCCGGACGCCTCTGGACACGGTCGAGCACGCGGCCGAGACCCCCGACGTCGAGCTGCCCTGGGCCGAACTCGGCATGAAGAAGGACGAGTACGAGCGGGTCGTCGAGATCCTCGGCCGCCGCCCGACCGGCGCCGAGCTGGCCATGTACTCAGTCATGTGGTCCGAGCACTGCTCGTACAAGTCGTCGAAGGTGCACCTGCGCCAGTTCGGCGAGAAGGCCCCGCAGTCCGACGCGCTGCTCGTCGGTATCGGCGAGAACGCGGGCGTCGTCGACGTCGGCCAGGGCTACGCGGTCACCTTCAAGGTCGAGTCGCACAACCACCCGTCCTACGTCGAGCCCTACCAGGGCGCGGCCACGGGCGTCGGCGGCATCGTGCGCGACATCATCGCGATGGGCGCGCGCCCGGTGGCGGTCGTGGACCCCCTGCGCTTCGGTGCGGCGGATCACCCGGACACCAAGCGCGTCCTCCCGGGCGTCGTCGCCGGCATCGGCGGCTACGGCAACTGCCTCGGGCTCCCCAACATCGGCGGCGAGGTCGTCTTCGACGCCTGCTACCAGGGGAACCCGCTGGTCAACGCCGGTGCGATCGGTGTGATGCGGCACGAGGACATCCACCTGGCGAAGGCGTCGGGCCCAGGCAACAAGGTCATCCTGTACGGGGCCCGTACGGGCGGTGACGGCATCGGTGGCGCGTCGATCCTGGCCTCCGAGACCTTCGACGACGCGAAGCCGTCGAAGCGGCCCGCCGTCCAGGTCGGTGACCCCTTCCAGGAGAAGCTGCTCATCGAGTGCACCCTGGAGGCGTTCGCCGAGAAGCTGGTCGTCGGCATCCAGGACCTCGGCGCGGCCGGGCTCTCCTGCGCCACGTCCGAGCTGGCGTCCAACGGCTCGGGCGGCATGCGTGTCACCCTGGACGACGTACCTCTCCGCGACTCGACGCTCTCTCCCGAGGAAATCCTCATGAGCGAGTCGCAGGAACGCATGTGCGCGGTGGTCGAGCCGGAGAAGGTCGACCGATTCCTCGCCATCTGCGACAAGTGGGACGTCATCGCCACGGTGATCGGTGAGGTCACCGACGGCGACCGCCTCGAGATCTTCTGGCACGGCGGCAAGATCGTCGACGTCGACCCGCGCACGGTCGCACACGACGGCCCGGTCTACGAGCGCCCGTACGCCCGCCCCGACTGGCAGGACGCCCTCCAGGCGGACGACGCCAACAAGCTTGCGCGGCCGGTGACTTCAGAAGACCTGAAGGCACAGGTAGTGGCGCTGGTCTCGTCCCCCAACCAGGCGTCCAAGTCCTGGATCACCTCCCAGTACGACCGCTTCGTGCAGGGCAACACGGTGTTGGCCCAGCCCGAGGACTCCGGGATGATCCGCATCGACGAGACGACCGGCCTGGGCGTCGCCATCGCGACGGACGGCAACGGCCGCTTCGCCAAGCTCGACCCGTACGCGGGCGCGCAGTTGGCGCTGTCGGAGGCCTACCGCAACGTGGCGACGACGGGTGCGAAGCCCCTCGCCGTCTCCGACTGCCTGAACTTCGGTTCGCCCGAAGACCCGGCGGTGATGTGGCAGTTCGCGGAGGCGGTACGTGGACTCGCGGACGCCTGCCAGCAGTTGGGCACCCCGGTGACCGGCGGCAACGTCTCCCTCTACAACCAGACCGGCGATGTCGCCATCCACCCGACGCCGGTCGTCGCGGTCCTGGGCGTCATCGACGACGTGGCACGGCGGACGCCGGTCGCGTTCCAGGAGGAGGGGCAGCTGCTGTACCTCCTCGGGGACACGCGCGAGGAGTTCAGCGGCTCGGCGTGGTCGCAGGTCGTGCACGACCACCTGGGTGGCCTGCCCCCCAAGGTCGACCTGGAGAGGGAGCGTCTCCTGGCCGAGATCCTGATCTCCGCCTCCCGTGACGGCATGATCGACTCCGCGCACGACCTGTCCGACGGCGGCCTGATCCAGGCGGTCGTCGAGTCGGCGCTGCAGGGTGGGAAGGGCGCGCGTCTCGTCGTACCCGACGGGCTCGACGCGTTCACCCTCCTGTTCTCGGAGTCGGCGGGCCGCGCGGTCGTCGCCGTCCCGCGCTCGGAGGAACTCCGCTTCAACGACATGTGCGGGGCGCGGGGCCTGCCGGTGACGCGGATCGGCGTCGTCGACGGTGACGCGGTGGAGCTGCAGGGCGAGTTCACGCTCACCCTCGCCGAATTGCGCGAGGCGCACGAGGGGACGATCCCGGCGCTGCTGGCGTAGTCGATTCTGGCTGTACGACGATGAGGGCCCCGTCTGCCGGTTGGCAGGCGGGGCCCTCATCGGTCCAGGCGGTGGATCAGAAGCCGATCGGGTTGACGTAGGTGCCCGGGTGGGTGGCGCCGTCCTGCTTGAGGATCTGGCCGCCGAAGGGCCACGTCAGGGTGAAGTGCGTCGTCTCGTTCGGCGGGGTGACGAGGAAGGTCTTCGGGACGAACTTCTCCTTCTTCGGCGTGGACTTGGCGACCGGGAGCAGGTTGATGCTGAAGTCCACCGTGTCGCCCTTCTCCAGGGTGATCTTCACGGGCCTCTTGGCGGAGCGCGCCAGCGACCACGTCCCATCCGTCGACTGGGCGCCGACCATGTCGACACCGGGGAAGCCGGACAGCGTGCAGGTGCGCGAGTTCTTGTTGGTGAACCAGATGAACGCCTGCGTCTGCTTCGTGGTCTGCCCCATCTCCGGCGCGGCGTCGCCCCCCGTGGCGAAACCGGCCTTCAGGTCGGCGGTGTGGCAGCGGGTCGGAGCGGCCTTGGCGGTGGTGGCGGCCGAGGCCGGGACGGTGGTGACGGCGTAGCCGCCGGCGACGACAGCGGCCAGGGCGACGGCGGCGAGCTTGTTGTTCATGGAGTCTCTGGTTCCCCTCGTGTACGGATTGGCACGCGGGTCAGTGCGCGCCTACGCATCTGAAGAGGTGGGGGGCTCGGAGGAGGTTGGGTGGGCCGTCCATCATTTTCTCGACAGTCGGGTAACTGATGTCACCGCTTCGTACACGTGCGTCTCGTCGTACCGGACGGGCTCGACGCGTTCACTCTCCTTGCTCGTCGGACTACTACCTGAAGGTGAACTCGGTCTCCGTCCGATACCGAGCAGTGTGCTGAAACCCCGTCATTTTCCGTAAGAAGGCTGTGAGGCTGTGTCTGTTGAGTTCACCGCCTGTACCTACCAGTACAGGCGGGGCCCGGTCGTCCTTGACGGACTCAGCTTTGCCTTTCCCCCGGGTCGTACCGTCCTGCTCAAGGGCATGTCACGACGTGAGGCGTGGGACGGCGCCCTGGAGGCACTCGGGCGTGTGGGACTCGCCAAGAAGGCCGGCCGGCAGGCGGCATCGTTGTCCGGCGGACAGCTGCGCAGGGTCGGTGTCGCCCAGACGCTGGTGCACTCCTGTCGGCTCATGCTGATGGACGAACCGACAGCAGGACTGGACCCCGCTCAGCGGGGGACCTTCCGGAGGGTTGTCGAGGAGCTCTCCGAGAGCGCCGATGTCGTTGTCTCCACCCACCAGACCGAGGACTCTCCGAGGTCTACGACCACGTCGTCGTCCTGTCGGATGGGATGGTCCGATTCAGCGGCACCGTCGAGGAGTTCTACACCCAGGCCCCGGACGACACAGCGTCGGGCCGAGTCGCGGACGGCGCTTACGCGGCTGTTCTCGGCGGGGGCGAAGCATGGTGATGTTCCGCCTCCACCCGCGAGCCGGCTCGGCGGTCATCACTGCTCCGCTGCTGTTGGTCATCGTCGCCCTCTACGTCTCCTCGGACTACATAGCCGGGGACCTGGACGGCTACTGGACCGCGGCCATCGCCAAGGCGGCCTCGGCCCTGATCTTCATCGCCCCGGTCACCGCGGCCTGTGCCGCCTGGGAAGCCGGAAGACTCCGCCGCGCCAAAATCGGGGCCGGAACTCCGACCCGCAACGGATGGCAGATCGCCGCAGCAACCCTCGCGCGGCGGTCATTCTGCTGGGTTTCTCGCCCTCGCGGCGGCCCTCGCAGTGGCCCGCTTGCAGATGGATTCTCCGCCCGGGTGGCGCGATGTTCGGATCATCGCATCGGCCGGCGTCATCGTTTGCGCCCACGCTGTCGTCGGCTACGCGGTCGGCATGTGGCT
This sequence comes from Streptomyces sp. NRRL WC-3618, assembly GCF_001280005.1. Taxonomy (GTDB): domain Bacteria; phylum Actinomycetota; class Actinomycetes; order Streptomycetales; family Streptomycetaceae; genus Streptomyces. The sequence continues at coordinate 9,160 of NZ_LGDW01000126.1, forward strand.
GCCCGCGGTGGCCGCCGTCCCGGTGGTACTCGTCGGCGACTACCTGTGGAACGTGTACCCGCCCGCGATGGAGCCCCTGTGGCTGCGCCACCTCACCCGGCCTGCCTCCGGCTGCTGCATGAACACCTTCGCGGCTGACCCCGGGGGCATCGGGGCACCCGCGCTCCTGGCTCTCGGTCTGGCCGCACTGGCCATCGCCGCTGCGGCTGCCTCCGGCCACACACCCCGGCTGGGGAACCTGCTTGGCTTCGTCCCGTACTTGCAACGACTGGCACGAGAGATGGAACGACCATGACTCCTCACCGCATGTCGGAAGCCACCTGGCACAAGTCCTCGTACAGCAACGACTCAGGCGGTAACTGCGTAGAGGTCGCCAACCTCACCCCCACCCGTGCCCGCATAGCCCTCCGTGACTCCAAGAATCCCCAAGGGCCCGCCCTCCTCCTCCCCCCGTCAGCCTTCACAGCGTTCGTGTCCCACGTCCGCCAGATGCGCCGCCCGTAGGGAGGAAAAGCAGGTGTGTCCCGATGTCCCGGGCCTACGGAACCTGGCGATAAACGTCACGACGGTTGGCGACGGCCAGGACCCACACGACGAGTTGGCCGTCCTCGACCGTGTAGACAACGCGGCAGTCGCCCACTCTGAGTCGCCAGCGGGCGTCGTGCCCCTGGAGCGCCTTGACGTCGAACGCGGTCGTGTCCCCCGCATCCATCGCCTTCTGGAGTCCGGCGAGGCGATGGAGGATGCGCAGGGCCTCAGGGCGTTGGGTTTTCAGCATGTCCCGCTGGGCGTGAGGCGTGAAGCGCGTGGCGTATCCCATGGTCAGTCCTGGGTGCGGAGGAGGGCGGCCATCTCTTCGAGTGAGACCGAGCCCTCCGTGCCCTCGGACTCCGCTTCGTCAGCCAGCCGGTTCAGCCATGTCTCTTCGGCGTTCTCGGCGATGTGGCGCAGCCGCTGGTACTCCTGGATGTCGATCACGACGGCTTCCTGCTTGCCGCGCCGCGTGATGACCGTCGGCGTCTCATCACGGCGAGCGCGATCGATGACGTCAGCGAGGTGGCTGCGGACCTCGGCCATGGATTCGATCACCGGGTCATTCATGTCATGAATGTAACAGATGTACATGAGGGGCGTCCGATGACTTCGAACCAAGCGAATTGATCGACCTGATCGACCTGATCGAAAGAACCTGAATTCCCGGAGCCCCGCCCCATCGACTACCCGCCCCACCGACT
>NZ_LGDW01000127.1 GCF_001280005.1 Streptomyces sp. NRRL WC-3618
CCACCCCTAAGTGGTCCGCCTCCGCCGAGCCCCCGGCCGCCGCTCACTAGGCCGAGTAACCGGATCCCCCGACTCCACAGCAGAAGCCCTCCGCCGCAACCCGAAGTCCGCCAACGCCTCCGCCAACTTGTGCACGGAAGGCTCCGGAGCCATCACATCGACCCGCAGCCCATGCTCCTCCGCGGTCTTCGCCGTAGCCGGCCCAATACACGCGATCACCGTCACGTTATGAGGCTTGCCCGCGATCCCCACAAGGTTCCGCACAGTGGACGACGACGTGAAGAGAACGGCATCGAAGCCACCCCCCTTGATCGCCTCCCGAGTCTCCTGCGGCGGCGGCGACGCCCGCACCGTCCGGTAGGCGGTGACGTCGTCGACCTCCCAGCCCAGCTCGATCAGCCCGGCGACGAGCGTCTCCGTGGCGATGTCGGCACGAGGCAGGAACACACGATCGATCGGGTCGAAAACCGGATCGTAGGGAGGCCAGTCCTCCAGCAACCCGGCAGCGGACTGCTCCCCACTGGGCACCAGATCGGGCTTCACCCCGAAAGCGACCAACGCCTTGGCGGTCTGCTCACCCACCGCCGCGACCTTGATCCCGGCGAAGGCACGGGCATCGAGCCCGTACTCCTCGAACTTCTCCCGCACGGCCTTCACGGCGTTCACCGAGGTGAAGGCGATCCACTCGTACCGCCCGGTGACGAGCCCCTTGACCGCCCGCTCCATCTGCTGCGGGGTCCGAGGCGGCTCGACGGCGATGGTCGGCACCTCGTGCGGCACGGCCCCGTAGGACCGCAGCTGCTCGGAGAGCGACGCCGACTGCTCCTTCGTACGCGGCACGAGGACCCGCCACCCGAACAGCGGCTTGTTCTCGAACCACGACAACTGCTCGCGCTGGGCGGCGGCGGACCGCTCGCCGACCACGGCTATCACCGGCCGGCCCCCGTCGGGAGACGGCAGCACCTTGCCCTGCTTGAACGTCTGGGCGATGGTCCCCAGCGTCGCCGACCAGGTCCGCTGACGCGTCGTGGTCCCGGCGATCGTCACGGTCAACGGGGTGTCGGGCTTGCGCCCGGCCGCGACCAGCTCACCGGCGGCCGCGGCCACCGAATCCAGGGTCGTCGAGACGACAACGGTCCCGTCCGACGCCCCGACCTCGGTCCAGCAGCGGTCGGAGGCGGTACGGGCGTCCACGAACCGGACGTCCGCGCCCTGCGCGTCGCGCAGCGGCACACCGGCGTACGCGGGCACGCCCACGGCGGCCGCGACGCCCGGTACCACCTCGAAGGGGACACCGGCGCGTGCGCACGCCAGCATCTCCCCGGCGGCGTACGCGTCGAGCCCGGGATCCCCGGACACCGCACGTACGACCCGCCTGCCGCCCCGTGCGGCCTCCATGACAAGATGTGCGGCATCCCGCACAGCGGGTAGACCAGCGGTCGTTGACGCGCCGTCAACAACCGTTAGTTGAGGCGTGCCTGTGCCTGGATGCGTGCTGCCAATAGGCGTGTCCAATTCGGTGTCGAGCTCGGCAACGCCTTGTCTGGCGTGCGCGCGTACGACGTCGAGCACCTCGTGCTCGGCGACCAGTACGTCCGCGTTCGCCAGCGCCTCGACGGCGCGCAGAGTCAGTAGTCCCGGATCCCCGGGTCCGGCACCAAGAAAGGTGACGTGCCCATGGTCCGGACCGGCGGGAAGGGTGGTGGGGCTCACTGTGCTCGCTCCCCCATCAGACCGGCCGCGCCCTTGGCAAGCATCTCGGCTGCGAGTTCACGGCCGAGCGCCATTGCTTGGTCGTACGTCTCGGGCACGGGACCGGTGGTGGACAGCTGCACCAGCGTCGAGCCGTCGGTCGTGCCGACGACGCCGCGCAGGCGCATCTCCTTGACAATCTGCCCGTCGGCCAGAAGGTCGGCCAGCGCGCCCACAGGGGCGCTGCAACCGGCCTCCAGGGCGGCGAGCAGTGACCGTTCGGCGGTCACGGCGGCCCGGGTGTCCGGGTCGTCGAGCGCGCCGAGTGCCGCGATGAGGTCAGAGTCGTGGGAGGTGTTCCCCGCTCTGCACTCGATCGCCAGGGCCCCTTGGCCAGGGGCAGGCAGAACCATGTCGACCGACAGGAAGTCGGTCACTTCGTCGGCGCGCCCGATGCGGTTGAGCCCGGCCGCGGCCAGGACAACGGCATCCAGCTCGCCACGTCTCACGAACCCGATCCGGGTGTCGACGTTCCCCCGGACCGGCACGACCTCGACGCTCAGCCCATGGGCACGCGCGTACGAGTTCAGCTGGGCGGTACGCCGGGTCGACCCCGTCCCCACCCGCGCGCCGCGCGGCAGGTCGGTGAATTTGAGGTCGTCGCGGGCCACTAGGACGTCACGCGGATCCTCGCGCTCGGGTATCGCGGCCAGCACCAGGTCGTCGGGCTGCGCGGTCGGCAGGTCCTTCAGCGAGTGCACCGCGAAGTCGACCTCCCCGCGCAGCAACGCCTCGCGCAGAGCGGTCACAAAGACGCCCGTGCCGCCGATCTGGGCGAGGTCCGCACGGGACACGTCGCCGTACGTCGTGATCTCGACGAGCTCGACGGGCCGCCCGGTCAGCCGTCTCACGGCGTCCGCGACCTGGCCGGACTGGGCCAGGGCGAGTTGACTCCGCCGGGTCCCAAGTCTGAGCGCTCTCAGCGCCCCTTGTGCTGGCCCTCGTACTGGCTCACTCATGCTCGCCCTCGGTTCTCGGCGTTCGTCTCGGTGGTGGTGTCCGGCCCGTCCTGGTCGGCCCGGGACACGGAGGCGACCGTCTCCTGGTCGAGGTCGAACAGGGTGCGCAGCGCGTCCGCGTACCCGGCGCCGCCGGGCTCGGCCGCGAGCTGCTTGACCCGTACGGTCGGCGCGTGCAGCAGTTTGTCGACCACGCGCCGCACGGTCTGTGTGATCTCGGCGCGGTGCTTCTCGTCGAGGCCGGGCAGCCGCCCGTCGAGCCGGGCGATCTCACCGGCGACGACATCGGCGGCCATGGCGCGCAGCGCCACGACGGTGGGCGTGATGTGCGCGGCCCGCAGGGCGGCCCCGAACGCCGCGACCTCGTCGGCGACGATCCGCCGGACCTGGTCGACGTCGGCCGCCATCGGGGCGTCCGCCGAGGCCTCGGCCAGCGACTCGATGTCCACCAGCCGCACGCCGGCCAGCCGGTGCGCGGCGGCGTCGACGTCCCGGGGCATCGCGAGGTCGAGCAGCGAGAGCACGGGGGCGGGCCGCGGAACACCGACGACCACCTCGGGGCGCCGACGCTCGGGAATCCGCCCGAGGGTGGCCGCGGTCAGGGCGAGCGCGGCGATGAGTTCACGGTCGTCGTCCGGCGTACGGCGGGCGGTGTCCCGCCGGTCCACGGTGCCGTTGTCGACCCAGGCCGCGTGCTGTTCGAGCGTCGCCGCGTCCATCCCGGCGACGGCGGCCTCGCCCATCACGGAGAACCCGGCGGACTCCTGCACGGCCTGCCCGGCCTGCGCGGTCTGCCCGGTCTGCGCCGCGGACAGGTCGAGCGGACAACCGTCCTCGGTACCGAGACTGGTGGGCGGCAGGACGGCCCGTACGCCACCCCGGGCGGTCGTCCGAGGGGACAGCCCGGCCTCGTCGGCCGGCACCCGACCCTCGACGGCCGCCGCGACGATGCCGGCGGTGAGGACGAGCCCGGTCGCACCGGTACAGGAAACGGCTATATCGGCACGTGTCAGCTCGAAGGGCACCGATGCCATCGGAACGGCGCGGGCGACCACAGAAGTGACCCCACCCTCGCGCCCTTCGCGCCCCTCGTACTGACTGTTCTCGCTGTTCTCGTTGATGATCTGGGCGAGCCGCTCGGCACGATCAGGTGTGCGGTTGGCGACGACGATCTCGGCGACCCCGAGCCGCGCGAGGGTGGCGGCGGCCAGCGAGGACATCGACCCGGCACCGATGACCAGGGCTTTCTTGCCCGCGGCCCAGGATTCCACCGAACCACCGGCGCTCCTGCCCCCCGCGAGCTGCTGGAGCCCGAAGGTGACCAGGGACTGTCCCGCCCGGTCGATGCCGGTCTCGGAGTGGGCGCGCTTGCCGACCCGCAGCCCCTGCTGGAACAGGTCGTTCAGCAGCCGGCCGGCCGAGTGCAGTTCCTGCGCGAGGGCGAGCGAGTCCTTGATCTGTCCGAGGATCTGCCCCTCGCCGACGACCATGGAGTCGAGCCCGCAGGCGACGGAGAACAGGTGGTGGACCGCCCGGTCCTCGTAGTGCACGTACAGGTAGGGAGTGAGCTCGTCGAGCCCCACTCCGCTGTGCTGGGCGAGCAGGGTGGACAGCTCGGCGACACCCGCGTGGAACTTGTCCACGTCCGCGTACAGCTCTATGCGGTTGCAGGTGGCGAGCAGCGCGGCCTCGGTGGCGGGTTCGGCGGCGACGGTGTCCTGAAGCAACTTGATCTGCGCGTCCTGCGACAGCGCGGCCCGCTCGAGGACGCTGACGGGAGCACTGCGGTGGCTCAGCCCGACGACGAGGAGACTCATGCCGGCATCACGGCGGGAATGTCCCCGTCAGGCCCATTGCCGTCACCACTGCTGCCGCTGCCGCTGCCGCTGCCGCTACGACCCTGCGCCTTGGCCGAGACCACCGCGACGGCTGCCGCGGCTGTCGCGGCGGCGTCGGCGGCGGCCGCTGCGGCGTCGGCCTCCTCGCCCGCCTTGCGCTGCTCGTGGAAAGCGAGGATCTGCAACTCGATGGAGAGATCGACCTTGCGTACGTCGACACCGTCCGGAACGGTCAGGACGGTCGGCGCGAAGTTCAGAATGGACGTGACGCCCGCGGCGACGAGCCGATCGCACACGGGCTGCGCGGCACCGGCGGGGGTGGCGATAACGCCAATGGACACACCGTTGTCCGCGATGATCCTTTCCAGATCATCGGAGTGCTGCACCGGAATACCGGCGACCGGCTTTCCCGCCATGGCGGGATCGGCGTCGATGAGAGCGGCCACCCGGAATCCACGGGAGGCGAAGCCGCCGTAGTTCGCGAGGGCGGCGCCGAGATTACCGATGCCGACGATCACTACCGGCCAGTCCTGGGTCAGCCCCAGCTCACGCGAGATCTGATAGACGAGATACTCGACGTCGTACCCGACCCCACGCGTTCCGTAGGAACCCAGGTAGGAGAAATCCTTGCGCAGCTTCGCGGAGTTGACTCCCGCGGCGGCCGCCAGTTCCTCGGAGGAGACCGTGGGCACCGAGCGCTCCGACAGTCCGGTCAGCGCACGGAGGTACAGCGGAAGCCTGGCGACGGTGGCCTCGGGAATCCCTCGGCTGCGGGTCGCCGGTCGGTGAGTTCGGCCAGTTGCCACGGTGCTCCTGCGGGTAGCGCGGGGCTGCAGGCGGTCACACGTCCCTGGACCGCCCCGTCGAATGCAGGCTATGTCTTTGTGAACGCGTGCACAAAGATGGTGTCCGATTTGCCCGGCCAACGTGACCGGGGTCACGCACCCCCGGCGCGCGCGTATGGAACCTGCACACAAGCACCGCAGTCCCTCGCCGTCACAGGCACCGTTCGGGGGCAAAACCGCACACACTCCTCATGAATCCCGCCCCCGAGATCTGAACCCGCTCGATCCTAAGCGACTTTCTGGACCACCTGGACTGCCCAGTCGGCACTTGATCGGAACTCGACCGCTCGGTAATCGATCAGGAATCTATGTGAGGGCTTTGCGAAGACGTTCTTCGTTGACACGCCAGAAGGTGTGCTGGGCGCCGTCGATGAGCACGACAGGGATCTGTTCCCAGTACTGACGGTTGAGTTCTTCGTCCTGAGTGATGTCCTTCTGTTCCCAGGGCACACCAAGATCGGCGCACACCTTCTCGACAACTCCCTGTGCGTCATCACACAAATGACAACCAGGCTTCCGGATGAGAGTGACGAGCCGGGACTCTGGCGTACGACCGGCGACGCGCCGGAACAAGGGACTCATACGCCCATTGTCTCGCGCCCATCAGGAGGCCATCGGGCCCGCAGGAGAACGGCAGACCCGATTGTTTAACTGTGCCGCCGCCGAGAGTTCACAACCTTCAAACCTCGCGACTCCGGAAGCACCGAACAAACTGGCTATGCTCACGCCATGGCCGCTCTCGGATGGCTCACTCCCCGTAGGCGCTCCGCCACGGCGCGAAGCGTGTTGGCAGGCGAGGCCTCGGCGGAGGCAGCGCGCAAAACCTCCCAGGAGCTGGAGGAACTGACGCATGCGCCCGTTCCGCCCGGCACCGTGGAGGAACCGGCGTTCCCCGTCCTCGGTGACGACAAGGCCGCCGCCTTCTTCGACCTCGACAACACCGTGATGCAGGGCGCCGCGATCTTCCACTTCGGCCGGGGCCTGTACAAGCGGAAGTTCTTCGAGACCCGCGATCTCTACCGGTTCGCCTGGCAGCAGGCGTGGTTCAGGCTGGCCGGGATCGAGGACCCCGAGCACATGCAGGACGCGCGGGACTCGGCCCTGTCCATCGTCAAGGGCCACCGGGTCTCCGAACTGATGTCGATCGGCGAGGAGATCTACGACGAGTACATGGCCGAGCGCATCTGGCCGGGCACGCGCGCACTGGCCCAGGCGCACCTGGACGCGGGCCAGAAGGTGTGGCTGGTCACGGCCGCCCCGGTGGAGATCGCCACGGTCATCGCCCGCCGCCTGGGCCTGACGGGCGCCCTGGGCACGGTCGCGGAGTCGGTCGACGGCGTGTACACGGGCAAGTTGGTGGGCGAACCGCTGCACGGCCCGGCAAAAGCGGAAGCGGTACGAGCGCTGGCGGCGGCCGAGGGCCTGATCCTCCGCCGTTGCGCGGCGTACAGCGACTCGCACAACGACATCCCGATGCTGTCCCTGGTGGGCCACCCCTACGCGATCAACCCGGACACCAAGCTCCGCAAACACGCCCGCCAACTGGACTGGCGCCTACGGGACTACCGCACCGGCCGCAAGGCAGCAAAGGTAGGCATCCCGGCCGCAGCGGGCGTAGGCGCGGTAGCCGGCGGCACAGCAGCAGCAATCGCCCTACACCGCCGCCGCCGCTAACCCCACCCCACCCGGGTTTCGAGGACAAGGCTCCTCCAGCCCAGGCCGAGTTTCCCGCCCACCCACCCGAGCGCCGGATCTATCAAGCCCAGGCCCAGCCATCCCAGCCCGTCCGGCGTTCGACACCAGGGCACCTCCAGCCCAGCTCGCGTTTCCCGCCCACTCGAGCGCCGCATCTATCAAGCCCAGGCCCCGCCATCCCAGCCCGTCCGGCGTTTGAGGACAAGGCCCCTTCAGCCCCAGCTTCTCTCCCACCCCCCCGCCTCCGCCGTTTCTACAGCCCAGGCC
>NZ_LGDW01000128.1 GCF_001280005.1 Streptomyces sp. NRRL WC-3618
CCCCCTCCAACACCCCCACGATCTCCGCATGCCCGGTCCCCTGATCCGCGCCCCCCACCACCTTTCCGTCCCGTACGAGTTCGACGGACACCCCGTCCGCCCAACGCCGCGTCACGTACTCGCCGCCGAAGCCATGGGCGCGCCCCAACCCCGCCCTGAGTTCCGTCGCCACATCCAACCGCGTCCAGCGGCGCGCCTCCGTCAGGGCCTCCACCCTCGACCCGGCGCCGTGCGCCAGCAAGGACCGTACGCAGGCGGGGGAGCCCCGGCGGGCGGCCGTGACCAGTGGGGGTTCGCCGGTCGGGCCGGGGCGGTCCGGGTCCGCGCCCGCTGACAGGAGGGCCTCGGACACCGCCGCGTGACCGCATCGCAGGGCCCAGGCCAGGGCCGTGAAACCGAACGCCTCCACCGCGTCGGGAACGGCGCCCGAAGCGAGCAGCGCGCGAACGACCTCGGTGTGCCCGCCGCACGCCGCCCCGCACAGCGGGAGGTCCGAGCCCGCGCTCAGCCGGTCGGGCGCGGCACCGGCGGACAGCAGCAGCCGTACGATGCCGGGCGCGTCACTCACCGCCGCCACGTACAGGGCGGTCTGGCCGTCCTCGTCCACCGCTTCCGGGCTCACACCGAGCCGCAGCAGCCGTACGACCGCGTCCTCGTCACCTTCGTACACCGCGGTGAAGAGATCGCGCTCACTGCCGTTCGGAGGTCGTCGCCCGTTCATACCTTCCGACCTTCGCTCCCGAAGGCCCGGTGGAGCAAAGGATTTCGGGGTGAAACGCCCCACGCTTCCTTGATCTCACGTGTCGCACTCCAGCACCGTCCGGCACACCCCGCACCGCGCCCGCACCCGTCCCCGCACCGGCACCCGGATGCGCTGGTGACAGGTCGGGCAGGGGAACGAGACCCGCAGCGGATGGTGTCCCCCGTGCCGGTCGTGGTCGTGGCCCTGCTGTCCGTCGTGCTGCTCGCGGCCGGCGGGGCTGAAGCTGTACGGGACACCGTCCGGCTGTGCAGCCGCCGGCGAGTGCTGGTCCTGGGCATGGCGGCGGTCGCGTGCGTACCGCCGGCGGCCCGCCCACCCCGCCGCCGTCAGCGGGGGCTGGCGCGTGTCCCGGCAGGCCAGCTCCATGCCCGCCGTGTACGCCGTGTACGCCTGCGGGCTGGTGAACCAGATCGCCGGGTCCTCGTCGAAGACCAGCGCACGCTTGGCGAGGACGTACCCGAACTCCTCCGGGGTGAGATAGCCGAGCTTCTGCGAGGACGTCGCGTCCTCACGGAAGGCGTCCAGGAGCAGCCAGCCCGCGCCCAGGTAGGCCGCTGCCGTGTCCGTGAGGATCTCGTTGTCCCGCATCCCCGGGAAGGACAGGTCGAGACGGTGCAGGTAGATGTGCATCACCTCGTGCGCGAGGGCCGCGCCGATGTCCCTGCGATGGGTGCGGAAACGGTCGTTCAGCTCGATGAAGTACTCGGGCCCCGCCGCTAGTTCGACATTCGCCGCGTGGGTCATCGCGCGGAAACCGACGATCATACGAGCGTCCGGGAGCCGGTAGTGCCGGACCATCTCGCGGGCCACGCGCTGCACGCCCGGATACAGGTCGTCGGTGTCGCAGAAGGCCACGTCGACGGGGGCCACGCTGGTCGAGAAGGTCTGGACGGTGTCGTACGACAGCCTCTTGTACAGCGCGTTGATCGCGGCCCGCACCGTCTCCAGGTGTGGGTAGCCGTGTTCGACCGGTCCGCCGTTCGCCACGTCCGTACCCCCAAGACGCCCTGAACTCTTCTCCACGATACGTGCCCGGGTGCCGTCAGTAAGAGCGGATTTCCTTCCGTCCGGTTCCACCGCGGGCACGTGAGATCCGCCCTTGCCCAGCACCCGCATTGATCTTCATACTTACGTTCTTTGTCATCACACCCCCGCACACCCACGAAGGGACGTACGTTGACCCACACCTCGTCGGCCGGAAGAGGTCTTTCCCTCATCAAGCGGGCCGCGACGGTCGGGGCCGCGGCCCTCGCGATCGCGAGCCTCCAGCCCCTCGCCGCCCAGGCCGCGCCCGCGCCCGTCGTAGGAGGAACGCCCGCCGCGCAGAACGAGTTCCCGTGGCTGGTGCATCTTTCGTTGGGCTGCGGCGGCGTGCTCTACAAGAAGGACGTCGTCCTGACCGCCGCCCACTGCGTCGACGGCTCCGGTGCCAACACGGACATCACCGTCACCGCCGGGGTCGCCGACCTGAACGCCTCGGGGGCGATCGAGGTCAAGTCGACCAAGGTCCGCCAGGCCCCGGGCTACGACGGCAACGGCAAGGACTGGGCGCTCATCAAGCTCGCCCGGCCGATCAACAAGCCCACGCTCAAGATCGCCACGACCACCAAGTACAACCGCGGCACGTTCACCATCGCGGGCTGGGGCGACACCAAGGAGAGCGGCGGCACCGGTACCACCAAGCTCCAGAAGGCCACCGTCCCCTACGTCAGTGACGCGGGCTGCAAACTGCACTACGGCAAGCGGCTCGTGCCGGGCGACGAACTGTGCGCCGGCTACCTGGCGGGCGGCATCGACACCTGTCAGGGCGACTCCGGCGGGCCCATGTTCCGCAAGGACGACACCGGCGCCTGGATCCAGGTCGGCATCGTCAGCTGGGGCGACGGCTGCGCCCGGCCCGGCGTACCCGGCGTCTACTCCCAGGTGTCCACGTTCGCGAAGGACATAGCCCGGGCGGCGTCCGCCCTGTAGAGCCCCGAGTCCGGCGGGGCGAGACGGCCCCGCCGGCCACGGCTGCGCGACGCGCGGCGGGCAACGTCTGTATGGCCCCGTCGGCCGGCGCCGGCGCCGTGTGGAGCGACCGCGCCCCCGACCCCGCCGACCCGCCGACCCGCCGACCCGCCGATGATCGAACACCCGCGCACCACGTAACACCGAGATCGCGCCTACCTCACGCGCCCATCACGCAACCCGACGCCCCCCGAGGCGGCCTCCCGCATGCCACGTAATGTGGACGCCCATGACCACCAGTAACAACCGTGAGGTCGACCCCGCGATCCGCGCGGAACTCGGCCGGCTGCGCGAGAGCATCGACAACATCGACGCGGCCGTCGTCCACATGCTCGCCGAACGCTTCAAGTGCACCCAGCAGGTCGGCCACCTCAAGGCCGCGCACCAACTGCCGCCCGCCGACCCGAACCGCGAGGCCCAGCAGATCGCCCGGCTGCGCAGCCTGGCCGAAAGCGCCAACCTCGACCCCGCGTTCGCCGAGAAACTCCTCAACTTCATCATCGCCGAGGTGATCAGACACCACGAGCGCATCGCCGACGACACCCTGAACGGCGGGAAACCACCGGTGAATTGACCCCCGGGGCGTGACAGCCGGGCACCCGCGGGGGCATGCTGCGCTGTGCACTCCTTGTGCACTCGTAGTCAGCTGACGAGCACTGCGCGTCAGTACCGCGGGCAACTGCTGGTTGTCGACTCAGGAGGGGACGTCGGGCCATGCCCTCAGATGCCAGGATCCTCATCGTCGACGACCACGAGGACACCCTGTACGCCCTGGAGAGCGCCCTGGCCCCGCTCGGCTACCAGCTCGCCCGCGCCACCAGCGGCGACGAGGCGCTCAAGCAGGTACTGCGCGGACAGGTCGGCCTCCTGCTGCTCGACGTCCGTATGCCCGGCGTCAGCGGCCTCGACGTCGTGCGCTACATGCGCCGCCTCGAACAGACCCAGCACATCCCCGTCGTGCTGCTCACCGGCTTCGGCCCCGACGCCGAACTCACCTCCACCGCCTTCCGCCTCGGCGTCGCCGACCTCGTCATGAAGCCCATCGACCCATGGACCCTGCGCACCAAGGTCCGCTACCTCTACGACGCCCACCGCCGCCACCAGGCCCTCGAACAGGAAGTGCGGGAACTCCGCGCCCGCGTCAAGGACCACGACCTCCTCACCCGCACCCTCGAGGACGACCGAACCTAGCCACCACGAACGGCCCCACGGGCCCGCACCGGAGGCAGGGGCGCGCGGACGGACAAACGCCGTGTACCGATCCGCCCCTGTGCCCTGTCAGCGGCATCAGGCAGCATGTCCTCCATGTCCGTACTGACGCGCGACGAAGCGCAAGCCCGTGCCACCCTCCTGGACGTCCACCGGTACACGGTCGAACTCGACCTCACCACCGGCGACGACACCTTCGACTCCCGTACCGTGATCCGCTTCGCGGTGACGGCGGGCCACACCGGCGCGGACACGTTCGTCGAGGTCAGGCCCGCCGAGCTGCGATCGGCCACCCTCGACGGCCAGCCCCTGGACACCGCCGCGCTCGCCGACGGCCGGCTGCCCCTGACGGGCCTCGCCGAGGGCGAGCACGAACTGCGCGTGGACGCCGCGATGCGCTACTCCCGCACCGGCGAGGGCATGCACCGCTTCACCGACCCCGTCGACGACGAGACCTACCTCTACACCCAGATGTCCCTGGAGGACGCGGCAGCCGTCTTCGCCAACTTCAACCAGCCCGACCTCAAGGCCGTCTTCGAGTTCACCGTGCGCGCCCCCGAGGGCTGGACCGTCCTCGCCAACGGCATCACCACCGAGACCGCCGACGGACTGTGGCAGGCCGCCCCCACCCCCCGCATCTCCACCTACCTCGTCGCCGTCGCCGCCGGCCCCTGGCACTCCGTCCGCAGCGAACACCGCGGCCTCCCCTTCGGCCTCCACTGCCGCCGCTCCCTCGCCCCCCACCTCGACACCGACGCCGAAGAACTCCTCGACATCACGCGCGCGTGCTACGACCGCTACCACGAGAAGTTCGAGGAGCCCTACCCCTTCGACTCCTACGACCAGGCGTTCGTCCCCGAGTTCAACTTCGGCGCCATGGAGAACCCCGGCCTCGTCACCTTCCGCGACGAGTTCGTCTACCGTTCCGCCGTCACCGACACCGAACGCCAGACCCGCGCCATGGTCATCGCCCACGAAATGGCCCACATGTGGTTCGGCGACCTCGTCACCCTCCAGTGGTGGGACGACATCTGGCTCAACGAGTCCTTCGCCGAGTACATGGGCTACCAGACCCTCACCGAAGCCACCCGCTTCACCGACACCTGGACCGACTTCGGCGTCTCCCGCAAGGCCTGGGGCTACGACGCCGACCAGCGCCCCTCCACCCACCCCGTCGCCCCCGAAGCCGTCGAGGACACCGCCGCCGCCCTCGTCAACTTCGACGGCATCTCCTACGCCAAGGGCGCCTCCGCCCTGCGTCAACTCGTCGCCTGGCTCGGCGAGAAGGACTTCCTCGCCGGCATCAACACCCACTTCGCGCGCCACCGCTTCGGCAACGCCACCCTCGCCGACTTCATCGACTCCCTCGCCGCCGCCACGGAACGCGACGTCCACGCCTGGGCCGACGCCTGGCTGCGCACCACCGGCGTCGACACCCTCACCCCCCGCCTCACCAACGGCGACGCCGGCGGCTACACCCTCAGCGTCCGCCACGACGGCAGCCGACCCCACCGCGTCACCGTCGGCCTGTACGACCACGACGTCGCCGGCGACGGCACCCTCGCCCTGCGCGAGCGCGTCGACCTCGACGTCCCTCAGGACGCCCCGCACCCGGTCGGCAAGCGCCCCGCCCTGCTCCTCGTCAACGACGGCGACCTGACCTACGCCAAGGTCCGCTTCGACAGCGAGTCCTTCAAGACCGTCCGCGCCGCCCTCTCCGGCCTCCCCGACCCGCTCACCCGCGCGGTCGTCTGGAACGCCCTGCGCGACGCCGTACGCGACGGCCAGCTCCCGCCCGCGGACTATCTGGAGACCGTCCGCGCCCACCTCCCGCGCGAGACGGACCTCGCCCTCGTCCAAGGCGTCCTCACGTTCGCGTCGACCTTCGTCGCCGACCGCTACCTGTCCCCGGCACAGCGCCCCGCGGCCCTCGCGACCCTCGCCTCCCTGTGCCGCGACCTCATCCGCCGCACCGAGGACGGCGACCACCCCGGCCTGCGCCTCATCGCCGTACGCCACTTCATCGACGTCGCCGCCCACCCCGACACCATCGCCGCCTGGCTCGCCGACGGAATCGTCCCCGGCGGCCCCGAACTCGATCCCGAACTGCGCTGGCGCGTCCTGGCCCGGCTCGCCGTACTGGGCGCCACTAACGAGACGGAGATCGACGCGGAACTCGCTCGCGATCCCAGCGCCTCCGGACAGGAAGGCGCCGCCCGCTGCCGCGCCGCCCTGCCCGACCCCGAGACCAAACTCCGCGCCTGGGAACAGATGTTCACCTCGGACGCCCTCTCCAACTACCTCTTCGTCGCCACCGCCCAGGGCTTCTGGCAGCCCGAACAGAGCGACCTCACCGAGGAGTACGTCAAGCGGTACTGGACCGACGCCGTCGCCGTAGCCACCCGCCGGGGCCCCGCCATGGCCGACGCCGCCGGCCGCTGGGCCTTCCCGGCGGGCGCCGTCACCCCCGAAACCCTCCGCCTCGGCGAGGAGTGCCTGCGCGACGCCGCCCCCATACCGTCCCTGCGCCGCAAACTCGCCGACCAACTCGACGACCTGGGACGCGCACTGCGCGTACGGGAAGGGGCCCAGAAGCAGGCGTAACGCCCCTACGGTCGCGGAACGGGTACGCGGGGGGCGGGGGACGCCCCTGCCCCCGCACCGGCCCAACGGCAACCCCGTGCCCCCTTTCGGGTTCCGATCGTTGGTCTTCCCGGGCGCGTCGCCCCAGCCCCCGTCCAAGCTGGAACTCCCCAGCCACGCGCCCCGGGAGGACCACCATGCGCACACCGCCCCTCGCCTCGGGCGCCGAAGGCCCCGACGCCCTGCGGCCGTTGCTCGACACGGTCCTCGGCGCCCTCGCGGACGGCGCACACGCGCGCGGAGGCCCCCTCCCGGCCGGCGGACCCGAAACCGTCGCCCAGCGGCTACGCGACGCCGTCGGCGACGTCCTGCCCGACAAGGGCGACCCGGGCGCCCTCCACGACCTCGTACGCGCCCTCGCCGAAGGCGCCGCCGACCCCGCCCACCCGCACTGCGCCGCCCACCTCCACTGCCCGCCCCTCGCCGTCGCCACCGCCGCCGACCTCGCCGCCGGCGCCCTCAACC
>NZ_LGDW01000129.1 GCF_001280005.1 Streptomyces sp. NRRL WC-3618
AAACATCAACGGCTCGTTTGAGAGACACCCAAGTAGCACGGGGCCCGAGAAATCCCGTGTGAATCTGGCGGGACCACCCGTTAAGCCTAAATATTCCCTTTGGCCCGTGGTGGTGATGGCCGGGTCGAGGGGGTTCAGGCGGATGCCCATGTCCAGGGCGGCCATGGGGTCCAGGCGGATGGGGGTTATCCCCAACTCCTGGGCGATGAGGTTCCATTCGCCGACGCCGTCCTCGCCCTGGGCGTCCAGGACGACCACCTGGCGGTCCCGGAAGCGGAGTTGACGTAGGACGTAGGTCTTCTCGAGGGCTGACTTGCCGTTGCCCGATTCGCCCAGCACCAGCCAGTGCGGGGCGGGGAGTTGCTGGCCGTACAGCTGGAAGGGGTCGTAGATGTAGCCCTTCCCGGAGTACACCTCGCGGCCGATGATGACGCCGGAGTCGCCGAGGCCGGGGGCGGCGGTGGGGAGGTAGACGGCCTGGGCCTGGCCCGTGGAGGTGCGGACGGGCAGGCGGGTCGTCTCGACCTTGCCGAAGAGGAACGACGTGAAGGTGTCGGTGAGGGCGGTCAGCGGGTCCCGCATCAGCGCATCAGCCCTACCTTCGGATTCCGGTGGCGAACGGGAGTGTGTTGACGAACGCTCGGTGGTGCTCTCGGTCGCACCATTCCAGCTTCAGGTACGACTTGCCCGCGGACGCCCTTATCGTGCGCTTGTCGCGCGCCAGGGCCTCGGGTGAGCGGGAGGAGACGGTGATGTAGCCGACCAGGTTCACGCCGGCCGCGCCGCTGGCGAGGTCCTCGCCGCGCTGGTCGAGGCGGTTGTGGGAGGCGATGTCGCGGGGGTCGACCGTGCGGTTCATCTTGGCGGCTCGGCTCGCCTCCGCGTCGTCGTTCGTCTTTTCGGTGAGCATGCGTTCGATGGCTACCTCGGTGGGTTCGAGGTCCATCGTGACCGCCACCGTGCGGATGACGTCCGGGGTGTGGACCAGGAGCGGGGCGAGGAAGTTGACGCCCACCGGGGTCATCGGCCATTCCTTCACCCACGCCGTGGAGTGGCACCAGGGGGCGCGCGTCGACGACTCGCGGGTCTTCGCCTGGAGGTACGTCGGCTCCATGGCGTCCAGTTCGGCCGGCCAGGCGTTGCGCTTCGTCATCGCCTGGAGATGGTCGATGGGGTGGTCCGGGTCGTACATGGAGTGGATGAGGGAGGCCAGTCTGCCCTGGCCGAGGGGCTGGCGGACGCGGATGTCCGCCTCCTGGAGCCGGGAGCAGATGTCCGTCAGCTCGCGGGCCATGACCACCGCGAGGCCGGCGTCCCGGTCGACCTTCCGGCCGTGCTGGGGGCGGGCCGCGCGAGCCATCGTGTGGGCCTCGGCGGCCAGTTCACGGTTGAAGTGCATACAGGCGACGAGGTACGCGCGGTGCTGTTCGCTGCTCGTCGACACCATGGACTGCAGCTGGTCGTACGAGTGCTGCAGCCACGGCGGTGACTTCTCGTCGCCGCGTACGGCCACGTCCTTGGCGTGGGCGTCCGGGTCGGCGGGGAGGGTGCGGGCGAGGATCTGGAGGCGGGTGACGAAGCCGTCGCCGTTCGCCACGTGCTTGAGCAGCGTGCCGAAACGGTCGACGAGGGCCTCCTGGTCCTCGCTGTCGCGCAGGCCGACGCCCGGGCCCTCGATCTCGATCGCCGCCGTCACCGTACGGCGGTCGGCGTGCAGGAGTACGGCGATCTCGTCCGGGCCGAACGGGGCGGCGAGCCAGTTGATGCGGCCGATGCCCGGCGGCGGGCCGATCTCGACCTCGCGGCCGTCGATCTGGGTGCCGGCCTCCATGACGGAGCTGCGGTAGGCGGTGCCCTGGCGGAGCGAGCGCTTGTAACTGCGGTTGATCTCGAACCACTTGTAGAAGGTGCGGCGCTTGTACGGGACGTACACCACCGCGAGGGCCAGCATCGGGAAGCCGGTCAGTAGCACGATCCGCAGGGCCAGGACGGGCACGACCAGGCCGCACACCATGCCGAGGAAGGCGCCCACGATGATGAGCGCGATCTCGCCGGACTCACGGTTTCGGCCGACGATCGCGTTCGGCCGGGCGCGGCCGATGAGATACGTACGGCGGGGCGAGACCGTGTGGGATACGTGGGCCACATGGGAATCGGTCGTCAACGCCCGTCACCTCCAGGGCGGTTGGATCGGTTGCTGTTGCCGGCGTGCGGGGCGCTGCGCGGCGGGGGTGCGGCGGAGGGGACAGATCCGCCGCCTCCCGAGGGCCGCGAGCTGTGCGCGGCCACGCCGCCGGACGCGGGGTTGGCGGGGCGCGGTGCGGAGGACGACTGGCCGCCGCCTCCACCGCCCCCGTTGTTGTCCGCCCGGCTGCTGTGGGTCTTGATGCCCTGGGCGACGAGGGTCGCCGGGGAGCTGATGACGGCGGCGGCCTTGCCTTCGGCGCCCTGCATGATGCGGTTGTTGCGGGAGTTCGCGATCTCGTCGCCGAAGCCGGGGACGAAGCGGTAGATCATCGCGCTCGCGAAGATGGCGAGAAGGATGATGGAGAGGCCGGAGACGACGGCCGAGAAGGAGTCCGGGCCGTCGTTCGCGGACAGCGCGCCGGCCAGGCCGAGGACGATGGCGATCACCGGTTTGACCAGGATGACCGCGATCATGATGCCGGCCCAGCGGCGGACGTGCCCCCACAGGTTCTTGTCGACGAGCCCCGCGTACACGACCGTGCCGAGCAGCGCGCCGACGTACAGCAGGGCGGCCCGGATGACGAGCTCCAGCCACAGGATGCCGGCGGCGAGGATCGACACCATGGACACCACGATCAGCATGATCGGGCCGCCGCCGATGTCCCGGCCCTTGGCCAGAGCACCGGAGAAGGTGCCGAAGAACGTGTCGGTCTGGTCGCCGGTCGCGCTCGCGAGGACCTCGGTGACGCCGTCGGTCGCCGAGACGACGGTGTAGAGGATGAGGGGCGTGAAGGCGGAGGCCAGGACGGTCAGCCAGAGGAAGCCGATCGCCTCGGAGACGGCCGTGGTGAGGGGGACGCCCCGCATGGCCCGCTTGGCGACCGCGAGCAGCCACAGCACCAGGGTCAGGACGGTGGACGCGGCGAACACGACCGCGTACTGCTGGAGGAACTTTTGGTTGGTGAAGTCGACGGTCGCCGTCGCCTTCACGGCCTCGCTGAGCTTGTCGACCGTCCAGGAGGCGGCGTCGGCACAGCCCTTGGCGAGGGAGGACAGGGGGTCGAGCGTGGCGGTGGGGTTGGGGAGCGATCCCTTGCCGGCGGCGCCCTGCTCGTTCTCGCAGAGTTCCTTCGCCTTGTCGGTGAGTAGCGCGCACTTCGCGCTGTCGGCCGTTGGTGATGCCGACGGCGAGGGGGACGGTGTCGGTGCCGCGTATGCCTGGGACGCCAGGAGTACGGCCGTCGTCTGTACGGCTGTCAGCGCGCCGGCGAGCTTGAGCACGAGGTGGGGCTTACCTGGCGTGTTACCGGGCATAGGTGAACCCTCCGTACTCGTCGATGGCCTTGCTGATCTCGTCGGAGCCGGCGGCCCGGCCGTCGCCGGGGACCGGGGTCGGACCTTCCTTCTCCGTGTAGGAGACGACCTTCCAGTCGTCGCCCGACCAGCGCATGTCGTACGTCCAGGTGTTCCAGGACGAGGTGACGGGGTTCGTGGACTTGTCGCCGGCGATGCCGCTCAGGCCGACGTACCAGACCTCCACCGTGGCGGTGCTGCCGCCGTACGCCACCGTCTTCGTACCGAGCGGGGTCACCCGGGAGACGAACGTGCTGCCCTCGGGGGCGTTGCCGCGCGCGTCGAGACCGAGTCTGGTGAGCAGGTTGGCCGAATAGGCCTTGTCCAGGGGGGCCTTGAGTTTGGCGGCGGCCTCGGCGGTGAAGAAGGTGTCGATGATCTTGTCCCGGCTGTCCTTGCGGAACATGCCGGTGGAGCCCAGTGACACCGCGTAGTTGGCCGCCGCGGACTGGACGCCCTGGCGGTCGTGCGCGAACCCGGACGGGATGTCCGCCTTCTTCGTCGTGACCGGCTGCTTGCCGGAGGCCGCGGTGGGCGCCGCGTCGGGCTGGCCGGCGCTGCCGCTGTTGCTGCCGGAACCGCTGCCCTTGGTGGAGGGCGCCGCGGACGTAGAGGAATCGTCTCCTCCACGGTTCGCGAAAGCGATCGCGGCGATCAGCGCGGCGACCACGGCCACCCCCGTCACCATGCCCCGCGACGACTTGGGGCGCCGGGCGCCGCCGTAGGGGCCGCCGGTCTGCTGGTCGTGGTAGCGGGTCCGGGTCTGGCCGGTGCCGCCGTACCCGCCGTCGTCGGGGCGCGTGGCGTCGCCGTTGCTCTGGCTGTCACCAAGGCTCATTGCGCGCCCGCCCCCTCGAACTCGTCTCGCACGAACTCGTATCGAACTCGCGTCGAATCCACGCGTACGGGTACGCGTGCCAGTACGACGGTAGCCGTGCTGGTCCCCGGGCGGGCGCGGTGTGGTGACTCGACATCAGGGAGACGCAACCTCAGTCGGTGGGCACGACGGGTGGGTGGATGGTGGAGGGAAGAACCGGGTGCGCCCGGCGGTCCGACTGACGAGACGCGCCACGCGCGGGTGGCGCCCGCTACACGGCCATGCCGTACACGATGGTGAAGAGAGTGCCGAGCGAGCCGATGATGAACACGCCCGTCAGGCCCGCGATGATGAGGCCCTTGCCCTGTTCCGCGCTGAAGGTGTCACGTAGCGCCGTGGCGCCGATACGCTGCTTTGCCGCACCCCAGATCGCGATGCCCAGGCACATCAGGATGGCCACGGCCATGACGACCTGGACCATCGTCTTCGCTTCGGTGCCCAGGCTGCCGAAGGGGCCCCAGTCCGGAGCGATCCCGCCGATGATGGTGTTGATGTCGCCTTTTTCGGCCGCAAGCCACATGTAACTCACCTAAGTCACCGCCCCTGTCGGGTAGTTCCGCGCGCCCCCTGCCGCAGTGCAGAGGTCAGGTCCATTCTCGCCGAAGATGACCCTGTCGGACGTCGACTTGAAGTCATTGATTGGCGGGTTTCGTACGAATACCTTGCCACCGGCCCTCGCGGCACCCTATGGAGGGAGCGCGGGACGGTACGCGAGGGGTTGAACGGATCGTATGGTCACTCTGTGTATCACGGCAGGTTACGCCGGGCAATGAGGTGTGGGCGGAACCTGTGGTGTGGTTCCGTCGTTGACCACCGATGGCCAGCTGCGAACACCGGTGTGGTCACGGGCCGCTTCTGACGGTCTGTATCCAGGGCCAGGCTATCGCGGACCCCGGACATGGCGACGGGCCGCGGCTGGTGGCCGCGACCCGTTCCCCAGTTTGTGCGATGAGTTGTGTTTTGGCTGGATCTGGTGGTTCAGGTCAGCCGGTGAAGGCGCTCAGGCCTTCCGGGGTGCCCAAGCCGGTCGGGCCGTCGTAGCCGGACCTGGCGGTGCAGAAGTAGCTCGTGGAGCAGGTCCCGTTGTTGCCGGACGTGACGTCGTTGAGCGCCGAGGTGCCGGCCGCCGCGTAGGGGTACGACGCCGGGTAGTCGCTGCTGCCCGGGGTGCCGGCGAGGGCGTAGACGCCCGCGATGATCGGGGCGGAGGCGCTGGTGCCGCCGTAGGTGACCCATCCGGTGCCGTCGCCGTAGGTGTCGTAGACCGAGACGCCGGTCGCGGGGTCGGCCACGGCGGAGACGTCGGAGATCATGCGCTTGGCGCAGCTCGTGTCGGTCTGCCACGCGGGCTTCGCGTCGTACGCGGAGCAGCCGGAGCCGGTGCCCTCGGTGCTGCTGGTCTTCCACACGCTCTCGGTCCAGCCGCGGGCGGTGGAGGAGGTGGACAGCCTGGTGCCGCCGACGGCGGTGACGTACTTGGAGGCGGCCGGGTACTCGGCGCCGTAGGCCTCGTCGCCCGCGCTGACCGTGATGGCGACGCCGGGGTGGTTGAAGTACGAGGTGTCGTAGCCGGCGTCGGAGGAGGACTCCGAGCCGCCGTAGCTGTTGGAGACGTACTTGGCTCCCAGGGTGACCGCGCGGTTCACGGCCGTACCGAGGTTGGCCATCGAGGCCGACTTGGCCTCGACCAGCAGGATGTTGCAGTTCGGGCAGATCGCGCTCGCCATGTCGACGTCGAGGGAGATCTCGCCGGCCCAGCCGCTGTCGGCGCTGGGCAGGGAGGTCGTCGAGCCGGTCTGGCCGACCTTCTTGAAGCAGCCGTTGGCCGTGGTGCAGGCGGGGAGGCCGTAGTGCGAGCGGTAGGCCGCGAGGTCGGACTCGGCGTTCGGGTCGTCGTAGGCGTCGACGATCGCGATGGTCCGGCCGGTGCCGTTGGAGGCGGCGGCGGAGGTCAGTCCATAGGCGGACTGGAGGTCGCTGGGGCCGTAACCCGTGGGGGTGGCCGAACTGGCGTGCGGCTTGATGGTCGCGGGGGTGGCGCCCTTCTTCGCCGCCTGCTCCTCCTGGAAGGCGGTGGTGCCGCCGGTGACGCGTAGGGCGTTGCAGGAGGCGAAGCCCTTCGCCGGGGCCGCGCCGCACTGGCTGGTGTAGCTCACGTGGGCCTTGGCGACCTGGGCGGCGATGGCCTTGGCGGTGACCTTGGGGGTTGCGGAGGCCGTGGAGGTGGCTGCTCCGGCCTGGGTCGCGGTGCCGAGTCCGGCGAGGGCGAGCGCTGCCGTGGCTATGGCGGCGGTGCCTGTGCGGCGCCATCTGCCGTGGGTGGAGTGGCTGGTGGGGAGTGACGTACGCAACGTACAGCCTCCTGTGAGGGGGTGGTCAGGGGCGGTGCGGGTGGGGGTGCGGGGAGGTGCTTGCCGCCGGTGCGGTGTCCCCGGCGGCGGGTTGGCGGCCCGCGACGAACCCTCGCTTGTTGAGTACGCGACAACAAGATGGGTTGC
>NZ_LGDW01000130.1 GCF_001280005.1 Streptomyces sp. NRRL WC-3618
AGGCGGCCCGGCGACCCGATGGCCTGACCACAGCGGCGTCGGGACCCCTGCGCGACTTACCGATCCGTACGGGTGAGCCGGCAGCGGATCGCCGGGCAGTGTGAGGCCCCCGCCCCACTACGAAGATCACGAACCGTTCATGATCTCGAGAGGAATCCTCCGTGCGCTCCGCCTGAGCCCGTACCGCTGCCCCCGTGGCCTCCACGCTCGCCGTCATGCTCTCCCCCGCCACCGCGCACGCCGCCGCCCCCGGCGACACCGTCGCCCCCTGCCCGTACGCGACGCCCTCCACGCCCTGGCCGTCCAGACAAGAGTGCAGCTCCTCATCGCGAGGGCGTGGCGGTGCGTCCCCGACGCGCACTCCGGAGTGTGCTCCGGCGGTCGGCGGGTGCCGGATCCGGACGCACGGTTCCCACGGGCGGGAAATGCGCAGGTCAAGGGCTCGCCCGGATCAGCAGCGTCCAGACGTCGGCCGAACGGACCGCCGGCACCACCGGCTGCGAGGACCTGGCCGTGCTCGCCCCGGCCGCGGCCGCCGCGCTGGGCCTGCTCGAGGACGCCGTCCGGCGCGGCGGCGCCGACCACGACGACATCGTCCAGACCTTCAAGGCCGCCGGTGTCCACGAGGCGTTCGCCGGCGTCTTCGACGCCGCCTCCGAGCGCGTCATGGACACCGCCGACGACCCGTACGACTTCGACGTGCGACTGCACGCCGACAACCTCGCCGGGGCCGCGAGTGACGTCCGGCGCGCCTTCGAATGGCTCTAGAGACCCATCCAGCACCCGTCACCGCCCTTGGAAGGCCCATCGATGACACCCCCTGTGTCAACCTCAGACCGCTTGAACCAGCTTGGGCTGGGGCAAGAAGTGTTGTGCCGCGCCGTGTCGGGCGGGGTCGTAGGGCTCGTGGTTGAGCCAGCAGCGGTAGATCACACGGTCCCATGCGCGGGCCAGGACCCGGATGGCGTGCGGGTGGTCCATGCCGCGGGTTCGGGCCCGCTGATAGACGTCCGCCGCCCAGAGGCTTTCGTGGCGGCTGTTGTCCGCGAAGGTCGTGATGGCCTGGCGGAGGCGTTTATTGCAGGCCCAGCGGTAGGAGACTCCGCGCATGCGTCCCGGTGCCTTGGTGACCGGGGCGACGCCGGCGAAGGCCGCGACGGCGTCCGGCCCGTCGTAGGCATCGCGGGAGTCACCCCACTCGGCGAGCATCTGTGCGGCGTTGACGCGCCCGGCCCGGGGCAGCGAGACGAACAGGCGTCCGTCGGAGTGCTGGGCGAGAGCCGCGGAGGGGGCGGACCGCCCGGCGCGCAATGTGCCGGTGCCGAAGGTGCCGGTACGGACGACGCTGCGGATCGCGTCGCGCACCGCCGTACCGCCGGCGTCCTTGACCAGCAGCCCGCAGACGCCTGCGGCCAACGCCGGTGCGACGGCGGCGCGTTCGTTGTCCACCGCGCACCTCCTCGGCGTCTGGACCGAGGAGACAGCAGATCCAGCCGGTCAGGCACACCCGAACGGGTGGGACCCGCTTCGCGACGCTTCTTTGGAGGTGCCGGTACGCGGGCGAGGCGTCCGGCTGGGGTTTCCCAGCCGAACGCCTCGCTGAACTCCTGACGGCAGAACGTCAGGCAGTGTCCTACTACGGCTTGCTGATCTTGATCAGGTCATCGCCGTCGTTGCCGTGCGAGACCCACCATTCGTAGGTCTTGTTCTCGTCCAGGTCCTTGGTGCCGGAGGCGCACTTGCCCTTGCTGAGCGCCCGCACCTTCAGCAGCACCTTGTGGCCGTGCCTGTTCACGACGTACACCGCCACCGACTTGCCGTCCGCGCGCTTGTCGCACACGGTCAGCTTGTCCCCGGCGTCGGTCCACTTCGCCGACCCGATGACCGGGCCTTCGTTGAGCGTCTCGTTCTGCTGGATGTTCTTGAAGTCCCACGACGCCGCCTGAGCGGAACCGGAAGTTGCTACAAGCAGTGCGGCACACGCGGCCGTCACTGCCCCCGTCTTCAGCAAATTGTTCATGATCGGATCATAGTAACCGCACTTGCAAACGATCAAATCCGCTGATGAATACGGGAGTTGGCGCCCACTTAGAGGTGGAAGCCCGGTGAGAATTCGCTTGAGAAACCGTGTTGGTCCGGTTCAGGTGTGTCACTGCCCGGCGGAGACCGACCAGCGCACGCCGGAGGTGCCGTTGACGTGGACGTACGCGTCCGGGTCCGCTGTGCTGATCTCCACCTCGTTGTAGATACAGGCGACCTTGCCGGCCTCGCAGTCCTCGGTGAAGGTCAGGCCGAGGTCCGGGACCTCGACCTTCACCGTGCCCTTGCCCTTGCCCTTGCCCTTGCCCTTGCCCTTGCCCTCGCAGTTCAGGGCGATCCCGAGGGTTCCCTTGCGCAGCCCGCCCTTGAAGGGGATGGCGCGACCGAACTGCCCGTTGGCGAACGAGGCGATGATCTTCCGGCCGATCTTCGGAGCCTCGGTGACGGTTTCGTTGCCGCTGACCTGGTCAACGTCGTCGCCAGCGGAGTGCTTGGCGGTGGG
The DNA here is from genome assembly GCF_001280005.1 of Streptomyces sp. NRRL WC-3618. Classification (GTDB taxonomy): domain Bacteria; phylum Actinomycetota; class Actinomycetes; order Streptomycetales; family Streptomycetaceae; genus Streptomyces. The sequence continues at coordinate 2,543 of NZ_LGDW01000130.1, forward strand.
CGTGGCCGGCGCCGACTTCTTGGCCGAGGTCTTCGGGCCGTCGCTATCGCCGTCGCGCGGCACGTACGGCGCGCTGGCAAACTCCATGGGCGTCACCCGGGCTACCGCGCAGTCCCGCCGCGACACCCTGCTGAAGAAGGACCCGAGCCCGATGGAGCAGTGGGCCACCCGCAGCAGCTGACCCCGTGCAGCGGCGCCGTGCAGCAACCAAATGTCAGAGGTCATGTCCTCTGACACTTGATCTTGGCCGTTTGTCACTCGATCTTGACCATTTCCCGGATCGTGTATGCCAGTACCTCGGGGTCGCCAGGCAGCCACACATCGTGCCGGTGCGCGACGGCAGGACCGTCACTGGTCCGATCGTGATGTTCTCGGTCGCAAGCCTGGCCAGCCCCGGGTTCCTCGCCGACCGAGCAGTGGCACCGATGTCCCCCGGGCTAAACAATTCCTGCGGGACAATACATCATTTGTAATGAACTCCGCAGGTCAAACGGGTGGTGCAGGCATTTCACCCCTCATGATGTGGTCGTTCCCCCACCCCTACTGCGAGGAGACACGGCCATGTCCGAGACCACCGAGCCCGAGATCGGACCGATCAGGATCGGCGACCCGCTCGACGCGCCCACCCATCCGATCGACGTCCCCGATCACGAGGTGTGGGACGACATCGACAAGGGCTTCGCCTGGGTATTCCACGCCGGTGACGGCCACCGCCTCACCCGGCCGGTGATCATCGCCGACGGCTTCAACCACGGCAAGAGCGAACTCGACAAGCTCTACCAGTTCCTGGACGGTGAGGACTATCCCTTCCTCACCGAACTCCGTCGAAGCGGCCGGGATGTGATCCTGCTCGGCTTCGACAACCGCACCGCGTCCATCGTGGAGAACTCGAAGGCGGCCGAGGCCACCATCCGCAAGACCATCCAGCTCCGCGAGGGCTCCGAGCGGCTGATCGTTGGCGGCTTCAGCATGGGTGGGCTGATCACCCGTTACACCCTCGCCCGGATGGAGACCGACTTCCACGAGGACGAGCACCAGACGGGCGTGTACTTCTCGTTCGACACCCCGCACCGCGGCGCCACCATCCCCATCGGCGTCCAGGCGTTCGCGTACCTGCTCCCGCCAGTGAACTTCAAGCCCCACCCCTTCAGGCAGCAGATGAACAGCCCAGCGGCCCGTCAGATGCTGTGGCAGCACTACGACGAGGCGACCAAGAAGACCGGGGTGGCCCCCGAGCGCACGGCGCTGCTGAACGAGCTGGCGCGGGTCGGCCAGTGGCCGCAGATTCCGCGCAAGCTGGCGGTCGCCAACGGCCGCGGCGACGCCATCGGGCTGCCCGACGTAGGGCCCGGCGAGGTCGCCCTGCGGGTCGAGGTCCGCTACCCCGGCACCACCTTCTACGCCCAGGCACAGGGCGACGACGTGACGGTCGCCTACCTGTACCGGAAGTTCCCGGAGACCGAGCAGACCATCACGACCAGCGGCTTCCCGGAACTGGACGGCGCACCCGGCGGGACGCTCGCGACGTACGAGATCCTCGCCCACTCCATGATCGAAGCAGGCGGCGAGGCGGACCTGCGGCACCCGAAGGTGTGCTTCGTCCCCTCGGTCAGCGCGGTCGACATCCTGGACTTCGAGCGCCAGGAAGACCTGTACACCAGGGTCGACAGCCTGAACCCCTCCCAGAGCGGCGTGGACGCGTTCCACTGCTCGTCCACGACGACCCCGCACACCCTCCCGACCGAGGAGCTGTGCACCTGGCTGATCGGGGAGTTCGACCGCTGACCCCTGGCCCGCCCCGGAACAACGGACGCCGCCCCTCGCCACATCGACGGGATGAGGCGGCGTCCGCACCACCTACGGCCAGGTCAGCAAATCGCAGGGGTGCTCTCACCCTTCCTGGGCCCAGCGGAACTCCCGGACCGGACCGGCCGCCACGAACCGACGGTTCGATCCCTGGCCCAACGGCAGGCGGTGACACTGCCCGGACTTGACGAACCCCAACTCGAAGGCTGACACCAGGGGTCAAGATCAAGTGGCAAGTACCTCTTGGCCATCAAACTCTCCTGGCAACCGGCCAAGATCTTCTGCCAGAGGTCACGAACGCGCGGGACCGATGGTCGCCGGCGTCCTCGTGGCCGCGGCCATGGGCATGGACGCCGTGGCCTGGCGCGACCAGTTCGGGACGATCCCGCCGAAGGAAGCCATGGTGCACACCTTCGTGCTCTGGCTGCTTGCCGACCTCTTCGACAGCCTGGTCGAACAGCCCGGCGCCACCGACCGGCTCATGCGGGAGACCTTCAACTCCATGGCCGCCGAACCTGGTGATACCCCAGCACTGCCGCGCCGCGCAGCGACGACGTCGATCAGGCGCGGTTAGCATGCGAGGCGCCCCGTCCCCGGCAGCTGGAATGCCGGGGACGGGGCGCCTCTTTGTGTGCGGGTCAGGCTGTGACGCGTTCGATCTCGATGGCGAGGACTCCCAGGGCCTCCTTCTCGGGGCCGTAGATGCGGCGGATGTTTGTCAGCTGCTGCTCACGCGGGGAGTCCGGGTTGACGTTCGCCTCGCCGACGCGTTCCTGCGGCACGACGAGGACGCGCCTCCGACCCCCCTCGAACACCACGATGCACGCGCCGTCGGCGCCGGCCCGCTTCGGGTCCAGGCGATGATCCACCTGTGGTACAACGTGGACCGGCTCAACCTCTCACTCGAAGCGGACGACCAATACCTCAACACCGAGGAGATATCGGCGCTACTGCGCGAGATCGAGCGCATGGTGATCGATCTCGCGCGCGCCGATCACACAAAAGCCGAAGCGCTTCGATAGAGCAGATGGGTTCGTCAACGCAATCAGGTTCTGTTTGGCGGCCTTTCAGTTGCCTGTTCATGTCGCGAGGTCGCGAGAATCGCAACAGAGTGTGCGCGCTGACGGCGGCTGCGGAAAACTGGTCTGGTGGCCCCGGCATCTCAGCCCGGGGCTCCAACAGATCCGTACATGACAGTCTTCCGTCATACGGTTCTTATCACTCCGGTCACTTGACTGCCGGTTTCACCCAGACCCGGTGTGCGAAGTACGGGGGCTCCGGGCGGCTGCCAGCCGGGACTTCAACGCGGTGATTTCCCAGCTGTGCCCTGCGCCGTGGCTTCGGTTCGCGACCATCGACTGCTGCGGCTCGGCCGACGCCGGGGCACAAGCTCCGACCCCGCACTATTTGGACCAGCCCGCGGGTCCACCACCACACCCTCGATCCCAGATAGCCAGCGTCCGGGCAGCCAACCATCTGCCCTGTCCAGTCCCGCTCGCTCCCCATCGCTCGCGCTGCAGCCTCAGCATGACCCGAACCGGCGCCGCCAGACCAGGATCCGGACCATTTCCGGCCCAGTCCCCGACCGAAGGCTGCGCCAACTACCGTTTTGCCAGGTCAGCGCGGATTCAGCTGCTGTACCGCCAAGCAGACGAAGAATCTGCTGACAGCCCCGACACCTACCGCCTGCGGTCACAGCGTGCGCACCTCGGAAGAGCTCGCAGAGTGTGCCCCACATTTCCCGGATTCGGGCCGCTGCGGAATTGAAGCGGATGATCTGCCACAAGGCTGCCATACGCGGAAAGTGGATTCTTCGACTGCCGCCCCAACACGGATGCTCCGTCTGACGTGTCCAGTCCTGCTGGGACCTGTTCAGCACTGGCGCTCGGCATGCGGGCGCAGGCAAATGAAAACCGGTCCGCCAGAAGCAGCCTCGCCAAACCCATCAGTTCGGCGACTGCGAATAGGGCGGCTGCCAGACCTCGCTCCACCGCCTGCAATTCGAAGCCCTCCGCACCCAGCACAGAACCAGCACGGGACAGGTCACCAGGGATGACGAGGGGTGCCCACAGGTCAGCACCCAACCAGCACCGGCAACGCCAATGGACCTCTCATGGAGCGAACAACAACTCTCTGACCTGCAGCTTTGCCACATCTGGCGCACTTACGGTAAGCAGCGTCCCGAAAATTTGTGCAGCAGTCTCATGATCCCCGAAACTAACAGCCGGGTCTGAGATCACGGGTGGTTACTCCCGTATCAGCCCGGTGTGCGGCCTCACACACGGCCCGGTGCCCGGCCCGTTGCCCGGCCCTCGAGGGCGTCACGGCGCTTATGCGTCCCCGTACGCCTCTCCCCCGAGTTCGAACCCGGCGGTTCCCGCCGTCACGTCTGCCAGCCACGCCCGGAACGCCTCCACATCGGCGTCCGGCAGCCCGATCTGGAGCGTGACGGCCTCCCCGTAGCGCACGTCACGCACCTCGCGTCCGGTCGAGCGCAGGTCGTTCTGGATCTTTCCGGCCCGCTGGTGGTCGACGGTCACCGTGGCCAGGCGGAACCGGCGGCGGGTGCGCACCTCAAGGGCGTCCAGCGCCTCGCCGACCGCGCCGCCGTACGCCCGGATGAGTCCGCCCGCACCGAGCTTGACGCCGCCGTAGTAGCGGGTGACGACGGCGACGACGTACCGCATGTCCCGGCGCAGCAGCATCTGGAGCATGGGGACTCCGGCGGTGCCGCCCGGTTCGCCGTCGTCGCTCGCCCTCTGTACGGAGGCGTCGGCGCCGATGACGTACGCGAAGCAGTTGTGGGTGGCGTCGGCGTGTTCCTTGCGGACGGCGGCGACGAACTCCTGGGCCTCCTGTTCGGTGGCCGCCGGGGCGAGGGCGCACAGGAAGCGGGAACGGTTGACCTCGGTCTCGTGCACGCCCGCGTGGGCGACTGTGCGGTACTCGTCCGGCATCCGGCCACCCTACGGTCGTGGGCGTGGTGGATACTCACTCGTCGTTGCCAAAAGGCCGCAGGCCGGGCGAACGCATAGAGAAGTCAACAAAGAAGCAAACAGCGCGCAAAGAAGACCCTGAGGAGATCACCGCATGACCGGCGTCGATATGGATCGTACGGACAGCGCCGGGCCGCCGGGCCCGACGCCCCCCGCGTCCGTGCGGCCTGCGGCCCGCTGGCGCGCCTGGCTGTTGGAGGGGCTCAGCGAGCAGTCGGCCCGGCATCCGGGGCCGCACGCCACTCCGGCCGAGGACCACCGGGGGCACACGTGGTGGCGGGTCATGTGTCTGACCGGCGTCGACTATTTCTCGACGCTCGGCTATCAGCCGGGCATCGCCGCCCTCGCGGCCGGTCTGCTCTCGCCGCTCGCCACGCTCGTGCTGATCGCGCTGACGCTGCTCGGCGCGCTGCCGGTCTATCGCCGCGTCGCGCGGGAGAGTCCGCACGGCGAGGGGTCGATCGCCATGCTGGAGCGGCTGCTGCCCTGGTGGTCGGGGAAGATCTTCGTCCTCGTGCTGCTCGGGTTCGCGGCCACGGACTTCATGATCACGATCACTCTGTCGGCTGCGGACGCCTCCGCGCATGTCGTGGAGAATCCTTTCGCTCCACACTGGATGCACGGCGGGAACGTGTGGATCACGCTCGTCCTGGTCCTCGGGCTGGGTGCGGTGTTCCTGAAGGGCTTCAAGGAGGCCATCGGCATCGCCGTGGTGCTCGTGGGCGCCTATCTCACTCTCAACGTGATCGTCCTCACCGTCTCCGCGTGGGAGGTGCTCAGCCACCCCGTCAGGATCGGCGACTGGACCGACGCGATGACCGCGGAGCACTCCTCGCCGATCGCGATGATCGGTGTGGCGCTGCTCGTCTTCCCGAAACTGGCGCTCGGCATGTCCGGCTTCGAGACGGGCGTGGCGGTGATGCCGCAGGTCAAGGGGGACAGGACGGACACGCACGAGCGGCCCGAGGGGCGGATCCGGGAGACCCGCAAGCTGCTCACGACGGCCGCCGTGATCATGAGCTGCTTCCTGCTGCTGTCCAGTCTGGCGACGACGATCCTGATCCCGCAGTCCGCCTTCGAGAGCGGCGGCCCGGCGAACGGGCGCGCGCTCGCCTATCTCGCCCACGAGCACCTCGGCGAGGCCTTCGGCACGGTCTACGACGTCTCGACGATCGCGATCCTCTGGTTCGCGGGCGCCTCCGCGCTCGCCGGTCTGCTGAACCTCGTACCGCGCTATCTGCCGCGCTACGGCATGGCGCCCGAATGGACGCGGGCCGTCCGGCCGTTGGTGCTGGTGTTCATGGCGGCGGCCGTGTTCATCACGCTGTGGTTCCACGCGAACGTCGACGACCAGAGCGGCGCGTACGCGACCGGTGTGCTGGTGCTGATGCTGTCCGCGTCGTTCGCGTCGGCGGTCGCCGTGCACAGGCGCGGCCGTCCGGCCGCCACGATCGGCTTCGGCGTGATCACCGCGGTGTTCGGCTACACGCTGGTCACGAACGTGATCGAGCGGCCCGACGGCATCAAGATCGCGATGATCTTCATCGTGGCGATCCTTGTCACGTCGTTCGCCTCACGGGTGCGCCGCGCCTTCGAACTGCGGGCCGCGGAAGTGACGTTCGACGAGACCGCCGTCCGGATCATCGACGAGGCGGCGGCCAGCGGCCCGCTGCTCCTGGTCGCCAACGAGCCCCAGGAGCACAGCACCCTGGAGTACCGCGCCAAGGAGTACAGCCAGCGCGAGCAGACCCACATCCCGGACGGCCGTCCCGTGCTGTTCCTGGAGGTGTTCGTGCGGGACTCCTCCGACTTCACGGCCGACCTCGCCGTGCACGGCGACGAGAAGCACGGCGCACGCCGACTGCGCGTGGAGGGCGCGACCGTCCCGAACACCATCGCGGCGGTGCTGATGCGGTTGCGCGACCGCACCGGACAGGTCCCGCACGCCTACTTCAACTGGACCGAGGGCAACCCCTTCAGCCACCTCGTCCGCTTCCTGATCTTCGGCCACGGCGAGGTCGCCCCGGTCACCCGCGAGGTTCTCCGGCGCGCGGAACCGGACCTCGATCGCCGTCCACGCGTTCACGTGGGCTGAGCGGGTCAGGTCAGCGGGGCGCCTTGCCGCGCGGCACGATCAGACTCGTGAGCAGGGCTGTGCCGGGCGCGAGGTCGCGCCAACTGTCGCCGCGCCAGGCCAGGACGGCGACCGCGGAGGTGGGGAACTTCGTCCGTACGTCGTCCAGCGCGTCGTCGAGGTCGTCCCCGGCCAGCTCCAGCACCAGTTCCTCCAGGCCGGGGTTGTGGCCGACCAGGAGCAACGTCCCAACTGTGGGCGGGACTTCACGCACAAGGGCCAGCAACTCCGGTACGGCGGCGCCGTACAGCCTCGGCTCGTGGCGGACCGGCGGCGGGGCGCTCCACTCGGCCGCCGCCAACTCCCAGGTGTGGCGGGCGCGTTCGGCGGTGGAGCACAGGACGAGGTCGGGCAGGCAGTCGGTCTCGGCGAGGGCGCGTCCGGCGGCCGGGGCGTCGCGCAGGCCGCGCGGTCCGAGGGGGCGGTCGTGGTCGTCGACGCCCATCGGCCAGGCGGACTTGGCATGCCGCAGGACGACGAGGCGGCGGAGCGGGCCGGCACCGTGGTGGGTGGTCACGTCAACGATCCGATCTCGCGGGTGAGTTCGAGGCCGAGGATGCGGTCGGCGTAGGCGTACGTCTCGAAGCGGGCACCGTCCGCCATCCCGTCCAGGGTCTCGACGCGGCGCAGCACGTCCAGTACGGCGGGCACGTCCAGGTCGTCCTCCCAGGCGGCGCGCAGGTCCTGGCGTACGGCCTCGGGCACCGGCCTGGAGGGCTGCGACGCCCAGACGGCGACCGACCGGCGCCAGTGCGCGAGCGCGCACCCCGCGTCGGCCAGGGTGGCCGGGGTCAACCGCACGGGCTCGGAGCGGGGGCGGGCGAGCAGGGCCAGGCGGAGGGTGGCGGGGTCGACGTCGCCGGGCGCGCTCAGGGATCCGGCCCGGTCGCCCGGGGAGTCGGCCGGCGCGACGTCGAGACGGATGCCGGCCGTTGCCCGCTCGTCCCCGCTCACCACCTCGATCAGCTGGGCCCCCGCGAACTCCGGTCCGACATCCCCGCGGTCCTCGAAGGGGCGGATGCCGAGCGCCGCGGCGCCCGCCCGGAGCTCGGCGACCTGCTGTCCGCCGGTCAGCACCGGCCAGACGGGTGTGCCGCCGACTTCGAGGGCGCGGACGAGGACATCGGCGATCAGGAGTACGCGCAGGGCGGTGCTGTCGAAGCGTGGCGCGTACGCCTCGACACGGGTCAGGGCGCGGCGGGCCGGGGCGGCGACTACGGGCTCGTTGGTTCGGGCGTCGAGGATGCGGAGCACGGTGCCGAGAGTAACGCTCCGCTGGGGTGGGGGGTCGTTTTTACTCGGGTCCGTCGGGTTGGTCGCGTTGTTCCTCGCGGCCCCTTTGGGTGGGTGGTTCATGTCGGTGGCCATTTGGCTCTCGGCCGGTGGGGGCTGGTCGCGCAGTTCCCCGCGCCCCTTTGGGGCGCCTCCGTGCCGGCGTGTGGTTCCCCGCGCCCCTGAGGGGCTTCCCTCCTGGGGCGTGGGAGGGGCGCCCGGGGGCCACGCGGGGAATCACTGGGGGCCCGTCGCTGTTGTTGCGCACGGCAGGGACCGCGAGTGTACGAATCCCAAGGAGGCCGGGCGTGTACGGCGACTCAGCGACGATCCGCAAGATCCTGACCGAGCTCGGCGACACCTGGGCCGTCGTGGGCCTGTCGTCGAACCCGCAGCGGGCCGCGTACCGCGTGGCCGAGGTACTCCAGCAGCACGGCAAGCGGATCGTCCCCGTCCACCCGAAGGCCGAGACGGTCCACGGCGAGCAGGGCTACGCCTCGCTGGCCGACATCCCCTTCGACGTCGACGTCGTCGATGTGTTCGTGAACAGCGACCTCGCCGGCCCGGTCGCCGACGAGGCCGTCGCCGTCGGCGCCAAGGCCGTCTGGTACCAGCTCGGCGTCATCGACGAGGCCGCCTACGGCCGCACCCGCGCCGCCGGACTCGACATGGTCATGGACCGTTGCCCGGCCATCGAGCTGCCCCGCCTCGGTTAGGCCGTCGGCCGCCGATACCGAAAGTGCGGGTCGCCCGTCCGGGGCGGGCCGACATAATGCTCGGGTGACTTTCGCCTCACCGCCTCCCGGCTCCACGCCCAACTCCCCCTCGGCGCGGAGTTTTCCGGTGGTGATCGTGGGCGCCGGGCCCGCCGGGCTCACCGTGGGGAACATCCTGCGGGGCGCCGGTATCGACTGCGTGGTGCTGGAGACCGAGAGCCGGGAGTACATCGAGCAGCACCCCCGGGCCGGGTTCATCGAGGAGTGGGCGGTGCGCGCCCTCCAACAGCGGGGCCTGGCCGACGCGTTGCTCGAGCGGGCCGGTACGCACACGCGGTGCGAGTTCCGGTTCGGCGGCCGACGCCACCGGTTCGAGTACGCCGAGCTGTCGGGCCACCGCCACTTCGCCTATCCCCAGCCGCTGCTGGTGACGGACCTGGTGCGCGAGTACGCGGACGTTCGTGGCGGCGACATCCGGTTCAGCGTGCGGGACGTTCTTGTGCACGACCTCGACACCGACCGGCCCGCGGTGTCGTACGTATCGGCGGAGACAGGCCGACGGGAGTATGTGCAGGGCGAGTTCATCGCCGGATGCGACGGGGCTCGTGGAGTGACCCGTACGGCGATCCCGGCGGCGCACACCCGGATCGCGCGGCACGACTACGGCATTGGCTGGCTGGCCCTCCTCGCCGAGGCGCCGCCGTCCAACGACTGCGTGATGTTCGGCATCCACCCGCGAGGCTTCGCCGGGCACATGGCCCGAGGCCCCGAGGTCACCCGGTACTACCTTCAGTGCCCGCCCGGTGACGACCCGGAGAACTGGCCGGACGACCGCGTCTGGGCCGAACTCCACCAGCGGTTCGACGCGTTGGGGGCACCCCCGCTCAACGAGGGCCGCCTGATCGAGAAGCACGTCCTCGACATGCACAACTACGTGATGGAACCGATGCAGTTCGGGCGGCTGTTCCTGGCGGGCGACGCGGCCCATCTCACCGCTCCCATAGCCGCCAAGGGAATGAATCTCGCCCTGCACGACGCCTTCCTGCTCGGCGACGGACTCGTCACCTACCTCACCAAGGGCGACCCCGGCGACCTGAACGGCTACTCGGAGGCGTGTCTGCGGCGCGTCTGGCAGTACCAGGAGTTCTCGCTGTGGCTGTCGGACATCTACCACGGGGCGTCCTCGGGCGATCCGTTCCGCTCCGGCACGACCCTGGCCCGGCTGCGCCGCATCCTGAACTCCCCCGCGGCCGCGGCGGCGTTCGCCGACGTGTACATCGGCAGGGACGCCGACCACTGACACCGGCTCAGCAGGCGTAACCCTCTGACGTCAGTTGACGCCCAGACCGGCCACCACCACCGCACCCGGAAGTCCCGCGAACGCCTTCCCCGGCACCAGCAGTTTGCCGCGTCGCCGCCCGCTGCCGACCAGCACCCAGGGCAGGTCGATGAGGGCCGAGTCGACCAACAGGGGCCAGGAGTCCGGGAGACCGATCGGGGTGATGCCTCCGTACTCCATCCCGCTCTCCCCGACGGCCGTGTCCATCGGTGCGAACGACGCCTTGCGGGCGCCGAGTTGGCGGCGGACCACCCCGTTCACATCGACCCGGGTGGCGGAGAGAACGAGACACGCGGCGAGGGTGGTCTCGCCGCCGCGCTTGCCGGCCACGACCACGCAGTTCGCCGACTGTTCGAGGAGCTCCCGCCCGTAGTGCTCGACGAAGACGGCGGTGTCGGCCCAATCCGGGTCGGTGTCGACGTACAGGATCTGATCGGCGGACACGGCGCCTGCCCACTGCCGTACGGCGTCGGCGACCGGGGCGACGAGTTCACCGAGGCAGTCGGGGGCGGGAGTGGCGGTGTCGAAGTCTCCGATGGGGGCGCGCATGACGGCACGCTAACAGCCGCGGGCGGGGCCCTGGCCGGGACGGCTCAGCTCACCGGCGGGACCGACACCGACATCACCATCTCCATCGGTACGGTGCCGTCGTTGCCGTACGTGTGGGGGACGGCGGCCTCGAAGGTGGCGCTCGCGCCGGCCGGGACACGGTGCTCGACTCCGTCGACCGTGAGCGTCAGTTCGCCCGCCGTGACGTGGAGAATCTCGAAGGTGCCCGGGGGGTGCGGGTCGGACGGGCTGGTGTCACCGGGCATGAGGTGCCAGTCCCACAGCTCCAGCGGGCCGGGCGCCTCGGTGCCCGCGAGGAGCCGGTTGAAGCTGCCGGCGTCGGTGTGCCACAGCCGTACGGCCTGGTCGGCGGGGACGATCCGGACCTTCGGGCCCCGTTCGTGGTCGAGCAGGGTCGTGATGCTGACGCCGAGGGCGTCACCGATCTTCACGACCGTGCCGAGGCTGGGGTTGGTGCGGGCCTGCTCGATCTGGATGAGCATCCCGCGACTGACCCCGGCGCGGGCGGCGAGCGCCTCCAGGGTGAAGCCGCGTTCGGCGCGCCAGCGCTTCACGCTGCGCGCCAGCGACTGGGTCAACAGGTCGAGATCCGACACGGTTCCGTCCACATCCTCGTCCGACACTCTTGTTCTTCGGGCTCGTCCACGGCCTTGTCTTCAGCCTGTCTTCAGCCTTGCCTTCGGACTCGTCTTCGGGCTTGCCTCAGCACCTCATCCTGCCGCACTCCCCTGCGTGCAAAATTATGGATGACAGAGTTCACTTCACTGAACTACCGTATGGTGCACCGACCCGTTCATTCCACTGTACTGCGAGGCGTCCTCATGACCGCATTCTTCGCCCTGGTCACCAGCCTGCTCTGGGGGCTGGCCGACTTCGGCGGCGGACTGCTGACCCGGCGTATGCCCGCGCTGACCGTGGTCGTGGTCTCGCAGTCGATCGCGGCGGTCGTACTGGGCACGATCGTCGTCCTGACCGGCGGCTGGAGCGAGGCCGGGCCACAGCTGTGGTTCGCGGTCGCCGCGGGCTTCGCCGGACCGGTGGCCCTGCTCTCCTTCTACAAGGCGCTCGCCCTGGGCCCGATGGGCGTGGTCTCCCCGCTCGGCTCGCTGGGCGTGGCCGTCCCCATCAGCGTCGGGCTCTTCCTCGGCGAGCGCCCCGGGCTGCTCCAGTTCACGGGCATCGCGGTCGCCGTCGTCGGCGTCGTGCTCGCGGGTGGACCGCAGCTCAGGGGCGCGCCCGTGCAGCGGCAGGCGATCCTGCTCACCCTGCTCGCGGCGTTCGGCTTCGGCACGGTCTTCGCCCTGATCGCGGAGGCGTCGAGCACGCTGACGGGGCTGTTCCTCGCGCTCTTCGTGCAGCGCCTGACGAACGTGGCCGTCGGCGGCACAGCGCTGTACGTCTCGGTCCGCCGGGGCGGCGCCGCCCTCCCGGCGGGCGGCTTCCCCTGGCAGACCCTCCCGGCGCTCGCCTTCGTCGGCCTCGCCGATGTCGCCGCCAACGGCACCTACTCGATCGCCGCCCAGCACGGCCCGGTCACCGTGGCCGCCGTACTCGCCTCGCTCTACCCGGTGGTCACCGCCCTGGCGGCACGCGGTTTCCTCAGCGAACGCCTGCGCGCGGTCCAGGCGGCGGGCGCGGGCCTGGCCCTGGTGGGCACCCTTCTGCTGGCGACGGGCTGAGCCCTGGCCGCCCCGGCCGCGCGGGTCAGGACTCGGCGCGTACGTCCCCGGTGTGCTCCTCGGCGTCCAGCTCGGCCAGCCGTGCCACCTCCAGCGCGTCCAGCTCCGACAAGGCCCGCAACTGCTCCGGGGTGGTCCCCGCCGGGATCGGCGTCGGGGCCGGTGTCCGCAGCGGAGGCACCCAGCCCTCGGCCGGCGTCCAGCGGCGTACGACCCTGGCCGGAGCCCCCGCCACCACCGCGTGGTCGGGCACGGTCCCGCGCACGACGGCACCGGCCGCCACCACCACGTTTCGCCCGATGCGCGCACCCGGAAGGATCACCGCGTTGGTGCCGATCCAGCAGCCCGGACCGATCTCGACCGGCTCCATACGCGGCCACTGCTTGCCGATGGGCTCGTGCGGATCGTCGTACGAATGATTCGTGGACGTCACGTACACATACGGCCCGAAGTAGCAGTCGCTGCCGATGGTGACCGTCGTGTCGGCGATGACATGGCTGCCCCGGCCGAGGACTACACCGTCGCCGATGCGCAGGATGGGGTCCGGGCCGAGGTCGAGGTCCGGCATGAGGCCCGCCGTCAGGGTCACCTGCTCGCCGACGATGCAGTGGGAGCCCAGCTCGATCCAGCGTTCACCGAAGACGGTGCCCAGCGGGAAGGCCAGCCTGGTACCTGTTCCCATCGCCCGGAAGGTCAGCCGCCCGGGGTGCTCGGCGGTCACGGAACCCGTGCGCTGCACCCAGGCCCAGCCCGCGTGCACCGCGCGCTGCGCCAGCCGACGCCGCCATGACGAGAACGTGTTCTTGGGCTTGGGCACCCGCACACCGTACTCACGGCCGGGCGGGGCCAGCAGGCCGCACACCTGTGATCTTCGCCCCACAGCGGTGGCGTACGGTCTGACGTAGGCGAGGTACAGGAGGCGAGATGACGCACAAGGCGTTGATCATCGGCATCGGCGGCCGGGACCCGAAAGTGCACGAGGACGCCTTCGTGGCGCCCACTTCCTCGGTGATCGGGGACGTGACCCTAGGGGCGGGCGCGAGCGTCTGGTACGGCGCGGTGCTGCGCGGCGACGTCGAACGGATCTCCGTCGGCGCCCGGAGCAACATCCAGGACAACTGCACCCTGCACGCCGACCCGAGCTTCCCCGTGACCATCGGCGAACGCGTCTCCGTCGGCCACAACGCGGTGGTCCATGGAGCGACGGTCGAGGACGACTGCCTGATCGGCATGGGTGCGACGGTCCTGAACGGCGCGGTGATCGGCGCGGGTTCACTGGTGGCGGCCCAGGCCCTCGTACCGCAGGGCATGGAGGTCCCGCCGGGTTCACTGGTCGCGGGCGTACCGGCGAAGGTGAAACGTGAGTTGACGGTGGAGGAGCGGGAGGGGATCTCGCTGAACGGCACGATGTACGCGGAACTGGCGAAGGCCCACCAGGAGATCCACGAGTAGAGCGGCCCGCCTGAAGGGGCGCGGGGAACCGGGCGACAGGCACCGGACGGCCCGCGCCCGACATCACTCGGCAGCCGCTACCGTCTCCGCCTCACGTACAGCGCCCTGCACCTTCTTGGCCTTGCGCTTGAGAACCAGCATCGACGTCAGACCGATGAGCACCGCCAGCACGAGCCCCAGCCACGAGAACCGCTTCAGCCAGGACTCCGCGACGACGCCCACGTAGTAGATGACCGCTGTCGTACCGCCCGCCCAGATGATCCCGCCCAGCACATTGGCGATCAGGAACTTCCAGTACGGCATCCGCAGCACCCCTGCGAGGGGCCCCGCGAAGATCCGCAGCAGCGCGACGAAGCGGCCGAAGAAGACCGCCCACATGCCCCACTTCTCGAAGGACCGCTCGGCCGTGGCGATGTGCCCCTCACCGAAGTGCTTGGGGAACCTCGCGCCGAGCCAGGCCAGCAGCGGCCGGCCTCCCTTGCGGCCGATGGCGTAGCCGATGGAGTCACCGATGATCGCGCCGGCGCTCGCACAGGCACCGAGGACGAACGGGTTGATGTGACCCTGCTGGGAGGCGAGCAGCGCGGCGGAGACCAGAACGATCTCGCCGGGCAGGGGAATGCCCAGGCTCTCCAACCCGATGACCAGTGCCACCAGCGCGTAGATACTGACCGCGGGGATCGTCTCCAGCCATTCCTGCACGTGCAACGCCGGTTCCTTCCGCTCTCGCCGTACGCCCGGTACGTCTGCGTTCCCGGCACGCGTCCGGCCACGGGCGCGTGCCGGGAAGCCTACCGGGTCAGGGTGACACCCGGGGTTGACGGTGCCTTGTGCCCGTCACCTGGAGGGGAGCGAACCGACGATCCCCGTGAGCGAGCCGACTCCTTGCGCGACCGTGGCGACGACCGGCCGCGCCGCGGTCAGCGGCTGCGGCGGCCGGGCCGTCGCCGGAGCGGGCGCGGGCGCGGGCTCCTCGCCGCCGTCGTCCACGACGAACCGCGTCTCGAACTGCTGGCCGGTACCGGCGTCGGGCGAGGGCGCGACCTCGGGTGTGGATGAGGGCGACCCGGCGGACCCCGGAGCCCCGTTCCCCGCACCGGGCTCGGCCGCGTGCTGCGTACCGCCCGCAGCACCCTCCCCCTTCTGCTCCTTCTGGTCCTTCTGGTCGAACTCCCCGCTCTTGGGGTCCTTGGCGCCCTTCGCCCCGACGTCCTTCTGCCGGTCGTCCGTCCCGGCGGAGTCGTCGGACGCGGCGGGGTCGGAGTCGAGGGTCCATTTCTCCCCCACCGCCCCGGACCTGGTTCTGACCACGACACCCGCGCCCGCGCGGAGCGAGACGGGTGCGACGACCAGTTCCTCGCGCCAGTGGGGCAGCAGTTCGCCCTGGACAGTGAGGTCGTAGCGAATCTCGTCGGCACGGGAGCCGACGCAACCGGAGAGGAAGACCTCTCCGGCGGCGGAGTGGGAGTCGAGGCACAGTCCGGGGTCGGCGAGGCTGCGCAGAAGACCGTCGTCCTCGTACGACCACTGCTGCGTCGCGGCGGACGAGCACACGGCGAGCCCGGTGCCGGCGCCGGCCACGACCCGGCCGCCGCGGATGTCCAGGCACAGGCCCGTGGCGAGGTGGCGCAGCCTGCCGCGTTCCGTCACGCCGGGATAGCCGGCGGGACCGGCCGACGCCGAGTCACCGGCCGGCGGCGAGGAACTGACCGACTGCTGGCCGGCGGAGGGTGAGGCGGCAGCCGGTCCGGTCGTGTAGCCGCTCACCGCGCCCCAGTCGGCCTTCGGCATGGAGCTCGTGTCCGACCGGTCACGGAGGCCGATCACACTCGCGAGCAGCGCGAACGAGAGGACACCGACGCCGACGACCACGGCCCGTGTGCGTCCCTTCGGGCGGTTGAACCGCTCGTCGGGCAGCGGCATACGGGCCATGAGGCGATGCCGGCCACCACCGCCGGGGCGCCCACCGCCCCGGCCGGCCTGTCCGCGGGGGTACTCGCCCGGGCCACTGCGTCCCGGACGGGAGTCGAGATAGCGGCGGGCTCCCCAGCCGAGCACCGCCTCGGCGAGCAGAACGCCGAGCTCGCCCTCGAAATGGCTGAGTTGCTCGGCGGCGTGCCGGCAGTGACGGCACACCAGCAGATGCTGTTCGACATCGGGCAACAGGGCGCCGCCCCGTCGGATCGGGACGTCGAGGAGGCGGTTGTAGAAGCGGCATTCCTTGGTCGGCGCGAGTTCACGGTGGGCGTGTACACAGGCGTTGCGGAATTGCTCGCGGGCCTGCTCCAGCGCCGCCGCGGCGCTCACTGTGTACACCCCCAGCAGACCGGCCGGTACGGAAAGGGGTTCGGCCTCGACCTCGGTGTGCCAGAGCAGGCACTGGGCCGCTCTCGGGAGCACGCCGAATGACCGCTCGGCCAGCTCCCGCTTTTCGGATGTGCGAGCCCTCGCCGCGCGTAGACCACGCGCGCCAGTAGGTTTGCGGAGTTCGGGAAGCAGCCCCGAAATACCGTCGTCGGCGGACCACTCGCGGACCGTTTCCCTTACCGCTACGAGGAGTTGGGGCCGCAGCGCCTGATTCGACTCACCGCGCTCAAGTCGCCCGAGCACCCGGTGAAAGGCCGCCGTGGCGGCCATGGTGGCGAGGTCCCCCTCGGCGGCGAGACAGACGGCCGCGTAGTCGTACGTCGACTGCCAGTGACGCGCCAGCAGCAGTGCGACGGCGTACCCGCTCTCACCCTCGACCCGGCCACGCAGTTGCGCGGCGAGGTTCATGTCGGATTCCCCGGAAGTGGCGCCGGGGCGAGGAGGGTAGGGCGGACGCGGGGGGTGAGGGGATCGCACAGAACCCATTCCTTCCAAGCCGCAGGACGGCACGAGCGAATTGCACACCCACGGGAAGCTCGCCACCTGAGGAGTTCGGGTCGACCGGCACAGAATCCCGAGCGGGAAAAGGGGGTCTGACCTCTGCCCCCGCGCGAGTCGGCTCACACTCGCACACCCGTCTCGCCGTAAACAAGGAGTTCGGTGACCGAAGTTCAAAACGAGAGCAATTCAGATGTGTTACCGACGGTATCCGTCCCGGCTTGCGGAATTAAGCCCCGCAAGGGTGCCAAGTTGTGTGCAGGAGTACCCGGATGGCACACACAATCTTCAACTTCCGGCCATCCGGAGACGTTGGCCGTCGCGCGACGGAGCGGCCGAGGATACTGATGACGCCAAGTGCCCGTGGACCGCCGTATCGTTACCGGCCATGTGGCCAGAACAGCAGCCGCCCGGGGGCGAGCAGAACCCGCAGGACCCGCACCCTCCGCAGGTCCCGCCGCACAATCCGTACCAGCAGCCGGGCTATCAACAGCCGAACCCGTACCAGCAGCCCGGATACCAGCAGACCGGGTATCCGCAGTCCCACCCCTATCCCCAGCCCCCGCAACCGGGTTGGGGCGCTCCGGCCCCGACCGGCGCACCACAGCCGCCGTCCGGCGGCGGCGGGAACCGGACGAGGATCACCGCCATCGTCGCGGCCGCCGCGGTCGTGATCACGGCCGGGGTGACCGGCTTCCTGGTCCTGGGCGGCGACAAGGACGAGCAGGCGGGCTCGGACACCAAGGACAAGCAGCAGCCTGGCTCGTCCGCACCCGCGTCGGCGCCCGCCGCGAAATCCGCGGATCCCAGCGACTCGGCCTCCGCGTCCGCGTCCTCCCCGGCGTCCGCCTCCGACGACAACCCGCGCGGCTCCCAGGCCGAGCAGCCGACCGTCGCCGGCTGGAAGGTGGTCGTGAATCCGAAGTGGGGCACGGCCTTCGACGTGCCGGCGGACTGGGAGGTGAAGTCGCCGGGCACACTGATCGGCTTCGAGGACGCCGACCCCAAGGCCGGCGCCAAGCCGCTCATCACCATGTCGGCACCCGCCTACTACAAGTCCAAGTGGTGCGTGTCGGACGACGACAAGGACGGCCGTACGTCGGACACGGCGCTCGCGGCCGTGGGCACCAAGGGCGCGAGCGGCGCGAAGAACGCCGGCGAGGTCGCCGTGAACCAGGTCCCCTGGTGGGTCTACGGCGGCTACACGCAGCCGGACAAGAAGAGCCTCGTCTACGACGAGAAGGCGACGCCGTACACCACGAAGTCCGGCATCAAGGGCAGCTTCGCCCGGGCCCACTCGAAGAACACGCCGCAGAAGGGCAAGTGCGCGAGCGACGGCAAGGCGATCACCTTCGGCTTCAAGAACTCGGCCGGCGACTACGTGGCGTGGAGCCTGTACGGCGCGACGGGCGTCAACGGGGAGGTCCCCGAGAAGACGATCATGCAGATCCTGAGCACGGTACGCCTGCACGGGGACCCGACCGGCGCGTGAGGCCGCGATCGGCCGGTCCCGGTCGGGGCGGGGCTGGGCGGAAAGGGATGGGCAAGTCGGCGGCGGGCCACGGCAGTTGCCCGGTGACCTCCGCCGGCTCCCCCGCCCCGCCCCTCCTGGGCCGGCCGCGGGTCGGCCCACCCCGGGCCTCACCCGATGCCGAACGCCCCCTGCGGCGGCACCGGTGACGGCACCGCGTCCTCGTCGCGCACGGGTGTGGCGTTCCCGATGAAGTCCTGGAGCGCGGCCCCGTGTTCGAGGCGGGCCGGGAAGGCGTCGGAGGCGACTCGGCGGGCCAGGGCGGCCGTGTCCAGGGGGCGGTGCGCGGCGACGAGTACCGCGTTGCCGAAGCGGCGGCCCCGCCGCACGCCCGGCTCGGCGATCAGTGCCAGTTCCTCGAACACAGCCGAGAACGTGGCGAGTTGGGAGCGCAGAAAAGCGAAGGGCGCGGCGTCGGCCAGGTTGGCGAGGTAGACGCCGTCGCCGCGCAGCACCCGCTCGGCCTCTGCGGCGTACGTCACGGAGGTCAGGTGGGCCGGGACGCGGGAGCCACCGAACACGTCGGCCACGAGCACGTCGGCGCAGGCGTCGGGGGCGGCTTCGAGCCAGGCGCGGGCGTCGGCCGCGTGCAGGGCGACGCCCGCGCCGACGGGCAGCGGAAGGTGTTCGACGACCAGGTCGAGCAGCCCACGATCGGCCTCGACGACGTCCTGCCGGGAACCGGGCCGGGTGGCCGCGAGATACCGGGGCAGGGTGAGCGCGCCACCACCGAGGTGCAGCACGTCCAGCGCCCGCCCCGGCTCCGCGACGGTGTCCAGGACGTGCCCGAGCCGACGCGTGTACTCGAACTCCAGATGCGTCGGCTCGTCCAGATCGACGTACGACTGAGGCGCCCCGTCGACGGTGAGCAGCCAGGCACGTTCGCGGTCGACATCGGGCATGAGCTTGGCGAACCCGTGGTCAACGGCACGGGCAACGGGTATCGACTCGTCGTTCACCTTCTCATTGTGCCTGGCCGAGACGTGCCCCAAAGGGGCGCGGGGCTGTGCCGAGATACGGCTCCGCCGCGGGGGCGCGACCAGCCACAACCGGCCCGCAGCCCCCACGCGCCCCGACCCCCTCACACGACGGCGGTCACGGTCCCCGCCCCCACGGTCCGCCCACCCTCACGGATGGCGAACCCGAGTCCCGGCTCCAACGGCACCTCACGCCCCAGCTCCACAGTCATCGTGACCGTCTCCCCGGGCCGCGCGACAGCCATCTCACCGAGGTCCACGTCCCCCACGACATCCGCGGTCCGGATGTAGAACTGCGGCCGATACCCCGTCGCGACCGGCGTCGTACGCCCGCCCTCGCGCCCCGACAGCACATACACCCGCGCCGAGAACCGCCGCCGAGGCACCACACTGCCCGGCGCCGAGACCACGTGCCCGCGTCGCACCGCGTCGCGCGGCACCCCGCGCAACAGCAGCGCCACGCTGTCCCCGGCCTGCGCCTCCTCCATCGGCTTGCCGAAGGTCTCCACGCCGGTGACGACCGTCTCCAGGTCCGCGCCGAGCACCTCGACCCGGTCGCCGACGCGGACGGTGCCACGCTCGACCGCGCCCGTGACGACCGTCCCCCGGCCGGTGATGGTGAGCACGTTCTCCACCGGCAACAGGAACGGGGCGTCCAAGTACCGCTCGGGAAGGGGCACATACGTGTCCACCGCGTCGAGCAGCGCGTCGATCGACGCCGTCCAGCGCGGGTCGCCCTCGAGCGCCTTCAGACCCGACACCCGTACGACGGGCACCGCGTCGCCGCCGTAGCCCTGCGCGGTGAGCAGGTCGCGTACCTCCAGCTCCACGAGGTCCGTCAGCTCCTCGTCACCCGCGTCGGCCTTGTTGAGGGCGACGACGATGTGGTCGACGCCCACCTGCCGGGCCAGCAGGACGTGTTCGGCGGTCTGCGGCATGATCCCGTCGAGCGCGGAGACGACGAGGATCGCCCCGTCGAGCTGCGCGGCCCCGGTGACCATGTTCTTGACGTAGTCGGCGTGGCCCGGCATGTCCACGTGCGCGTAGTGCCGGGTGTCGGTCTCGTACTCGACGTGCGCGATGTTGATGGTGATGCCCCGCGCGGCCTCCTCCGGGGCGCGGTCGATCCGGTCGAAGGGAACGAACGTGCCGGAGCCGCGCTCGGCGAGCACCTTGGTGATGGCGGCGGTCAGGGTGGTCTTGCCGTGGTCGACATGACCCATCGTGCCGATGTTGAGATGCGGTTTCGTACGAACGTATGCCGTCTTGGACATGGCGGTACCTCGAAGCCTCTTCAGCGGTACTGAGTGAAGGTCCCGGCGCACAGAACGCGGCCGGGACGGGGACCCCGAGGAAGTTCGCCGACCCTCCCCCTACGGGGTCCGCCGGACGATCCGGGAAGGGTCAGCTTCGGGCGCCGTCGACTGCGGCCACGAGGATCGGGACGGCAGCCTTCGGGGCATCCGCGACTGCGGACGCTGCGAGGAGGAAGGCGTACCGGAACATGAGGCCGATCATCGCCGACGCGTCACCGCACGTCGAATGGTTTTCCGGGGGGAACGAGGGCGGGAGGGCCGGCCTCAGTGGCGCATGTCACGGTGTGGTGTTTGCGCAGGGTGTGGGGGCACGTGTCACCCGGCGCGCCGGGAGTTCCCCTGGTTGTTCCACCGTTGAGACCAACCGTACGGCGATCACACATACTCCTCGGATAATCTCGCCGAATGCTCGATGCCACCACCCGCTCTGGGGGCACCGCCACGGCCACTCCCCAGGCCATCGCCTCGGAGCTCTCCCCGCCCTCGCCGGCCGTGATCGTCGTCGCCCCGGCCGGCGGCCTCGCCGCGCGCTGCACGAGAGCACTGCTCTCGCCGTGGTCGCGGCTCTCGCTCCTGGTACTGCTGCTCGGCGCCGCCGCGTCCTGCGTCCTGCTCTTCGAACCCCAGCGGCTCCTCGCCGACGGCTGGCCACCCCAGGTCGGCGGCGCAGCGGCGGCGGTGCTCTTCGGGGCGGCGTACGGACTGTGCACCGTGGCGTTCGTGCCGCGCCCGCTGCTGAACCTCGCGGCGGGCGCGCTGTTCGGATCCCAGACGGGCCTCGTCTCGGCACTCGCGGGCACGGTCCTGGGCGCCGGACTCGCCTTCGGTCTGGGCCGCGTCCTCGGCCAGGACGCCCTGCGGCCGCTGCTGCGGGCCCGCTGGCTCCAGGCGGCGGACGGCCAGCTCAGCCGGCACGGCTTCCGCTCGATGATGGCGGCGAGACTGTTCCCCGGGGTGCCCTTCTGGGCCGCCAACTACTGCGCCGCCGTCTCCCGCATGCGCTGGCTGCCGTTCCTGCTCGCGACGGCACTCGGATCCGTCCCGAACACCGCCGCGTACGTCGTCGCGGGCGCCCGCGCCTCGTCGCCGACGTCGCCCGCCTTCCTGATCGCGATGGCCTTCATCGCCGTACCGGCCGTGGTGGGCGCCGTGGTGGCCTGGCGCAAGCGGCACCATCTGCGCGGGCACTGACACCGGGCCCGGCGGGCGTGTAGGCCTCGCCCGGAGAGCCTCCCTAGGGGGTGCCCCGGTACACGTCCAGCCGCCCGCACATCCCGAACTTCCCGTGGGCCGAAGGCTGTTCGGCCCGTACGACGGCGTCCGCGAGGTGGGACGTGTCGCCCCGCTCCAGCCGGTCGAGCTGCTCGCCCGTCGCGCCGGCCGCCGCCTCGGCGCCGCGCCGCCAGCGCTCACGCCAGTCGGCCAGGCGGGGCCGTACGAGAGCGGCCGCCGCCTCGTGGAAGGCGGCCAGCGCCTGCGGCCCCTCGGCGTCCCGCAGTGCCCGGTACCCCTCGAGGGCGAGGTCGCGCCGGGCCCGCGCGACCCGCTCCTGCTCGGCGACGGGCGCGTCGGCCGGGATCACGGTCGCGGCGGCGTACGTCTGCGGGTCGGTCAGGTACTTCGGCGGCAGCGTCAGCACGGCGTCCCCCGCCTCCGGCAGGCCGCTGTTCTGCATGAGGACGGTGATGCGCAGTTCGTCCTCGTTGACCAGCCGGTGGATCGTGCCCGGCGTGAACCAGGCGACCGTTCCGGGCGCGAGCGGCGTCTGTTCGTACCCGGACGTCGTGAGCGTCTGGACCGCGCCTCGGCCGCCCGTGACGACGTACGCCTCCGAACAGGTCAGATGCATATGGGGAGTTCCGCCGCACACCCCGTCGTCGGTCGGCCAGTCGTAGACGGACAGGTGCGAGACGGCGACGCCACCGGGCAGCCCGGCGAAGGCCGCCCCGTCAGGTGTCGTGTTCACCACGGGTGGGCCTCCAGGTACTTGGCGACACCCTCGCGCTCCCACACCCCGTCGGCGACGACGACCCGGTAGCGGCGCGTGAGCGTGTCGCCGGGCGCCAGCTCCAGCTCGTCGTAGAAGGCCCAGGAGGGGGCGACGGCGGCGAACGGCTCGTTGCGCACGAACCAGTGGGCGGGGTGCGCGCCCTCGGCTCCCAGGTGGTCGTTCTCGGGCGCGTGTGCGAAGACCAGCGTGGCGTGGCCGTCGGCGCCGTCGAACTCGCCGGAGTACGCCAGCCACGGCGCCTGCTCGCCCATCAGCCCCGGCCCCTCGGAGTCGGGGCCGAGGACCCGCCCGTCCCGGAAGGCGCGCGGGCCGCGCCAGAACAGGCCGGTGTAGCCCGCGGCCTCGCGCCCGGCGGTGGTCGGGCTGCCGAAGAGCAGCGGCTCGTCACGCCGGTTGGTGATCGCGCTCGTCCAGGTCAGCGCCCAGGACCCGGCCGCCGGATCGACGTCGTGCACCTCGACCCGCCGCGCCTCGTCCGCCCACAGCTCCCCGCTGTACGGGTGCCAGGTGAGCCGCTCCGCGATGACGACCCGGCCCGCGTCCGAGGCGACTTCGTCGAAGCCGACGTGGGCCATCGAGCCGACGCGCTCGGGGAGGGCGAGATACCCCTCGCCGTGCACATAGGTGTTGCCGCCCCACAGGTTCGCCCCCGACAGGTGCGAGGCCGTCAGCTGGAGGCCCTTGTGCCAGCGGTGGTCGTTGGGACGGTAGTCGGTGACAACGTTTCCGGCGAGCGTCCGCATCGGGTGCAGATACGGCTTCGGCGCCTCCCAGGCCGCCTCCGCCCCGTACACGTAACTGAACAGCTCGACCCCGGTGACCGGTTCGGTCACGGTGATGCGGTCGCCGTGCGCGTGGACGATGCGCAGGTCCTCGGACGTGGTCACGCGGACGCCTCCTCGGTGGAACCGGACATGTCGCCATCGTCGTCGATCGCGGGCGCCCAGCCGGGCGCGCCGCCGTGCAGCGCGGCGTAGTAGGGGTCGCCGGGGCCGATGTCGCCGGCCCTGACGGTCGTGTCCGTGAAGGCGGACTTGTACAGGGCGGTGATCAGTTCCAGGCTGGTCCGCCCGTCCGCCCCGCTGCTGCGCGGCCGTTCACCGGCGCGCATGCTGGCGACCAACTCCCGCAGCTGCGCGAGGTGCGAACTCGGCACGTCCGCCCCGAAGTCACGCCAGGCGGCCACCTCCGCCGCCGGCACGTCCGGGGCCGGGGTGATCGTCCAGTCGGCGTTGGAGTGCCCGTACAGGTGGGTGAGTTCGACGGTGGCGCGCTCGCAGTCGATGCGGATCCGGCTGACCTCGTCGGGGCTGAGCACGCTGTTGACCACGGTCGCCAGCGCGCCGTTCGCGAACCGGACGAGGGCGGTGGAGACGTCCTCGGTCTCGACGTCGTGGACGAGCCGTCCGGCCATGCCCCGCACCTCGCTCCAGGGCCCGAGCAGATCCAGCAGCAGATCCATCTGGTGGATACCGTGCCCCATGGCGGGCCCGCCGCCCTCGGTCTGCCAACGCCCGCGCCAGGGCACGGCGTAGTAGGCGGTGTCGCGGTACCAGGTGGTCTGGCAGTGCGCCACGAGCGGCCGGCCCAGGGCCCCCTCGGCGAGCAGCCGCCGTACGTGGGTGGAGGCGGAGCCGAAGCGGTGCTGGAAGACGATCGAGGCGTACGGGCCGCCTCCGAGCCCCTCCTCGGCCTCGATGGCGTCGAAGTCGGCGAGCGTCGGCACCGGCGGCTTCTCGCACCACACCCAGGCGCCGGCGCGCAGCGCGGCCACGGTCTGCTCGCGGTGCAGGGTGGGCGGCGTACAGATGGTGACCAGGTCGGGCCGCTGCTCCCGGAGCATCTGCTCCAGGTCGGTGTAGGCGTGCGGAATCCCGCTCTCGGTGCAGAACGCCTTCACCGCGTCGGCGTTGATGTCGACGGCGGCGACGACCTCCGTCTCCCCCTCGTCGGCCAGTCGGGCGAGCGCCGGCATGTGTGACCCGCGCCCGATGGCGCCCGCCCCGATGACGGCGGCCCGGATACGACGTCCGGTGAGCGCGGGGAGCGGGGCGGCCGAGGTCCGGGAAGCGGGGTCGGCCGCAGGAGGGCTCCCCGGGGCGGCCGGGGAGGTGCCGGGGCTGGGTGCGGGTGTGGTCATGTGCGTGATCAGCACTCCATCGGACGCGATGTCTGACGTGGGCCAACGCGATGACGCCGGACCCTCCGGGGGCAGCAAGCGCTTTCCCTCACCTCGCAAAGTATGTTCCGTCCGAGCGGTCGGTCAACACCGCGTCGGGGGCTGTCCGCAGGCCGGATGCTGGGGGCGGCCAATCCGGAGAACCCCACCCTTTACCACCCCTTGACCCCGGCCCCTGTGCTCGACCCGCCGCCGGCGGCGGCTAGGCTGCCCCCAACACACCTGATCCTGGCCGACCTTCGCTTCGCGCACGGCGGCCCGGTGTGTCCGTCGGCCCTCCCACGATCAGCGCTTGGACCACGTAACTTCATGTCTTGGTTTGAATCCCTCATCCTCGGACTCGTCCAGGGGCTGACCGAGTTCCTCCCCGTCTCCTCCAGCGCGCATCTGCGCCTGACGGCCGCGTTCTCCGGCTGGAAGGACCCGGGTGCGGCCTTCACCGCGATCACGCAGCTGGGTACGGAAGCGGCGGTGCTGATCTACTTCCGCAAGGACGTCGGGCGGATCCTTTCCGCATGGTTCCGCTCGCTCATCAACAAGTCGATGCGCAGCGACCACGACGCCCAGATGGGCTGGCTGGTGATCGTCGGCTCGATTCCGATCGGCGTCCTCGGTGTCACGCTCAAGGACCAGATCGAGGGGCCGTTCAGGGATCTGCGGATCACCGCGACGATGCTGATCGTCATGGGCGTCGTCATCGGTGTCGCCGACCGGCTCGCGGCGCGTGACGAGACTGGCGGGAAGCACCGGGCGGCCAGGGAGCGCAAGGGCCTCAAGGACCTGGGCGTACGGGACGGTCTGATCTACGGCGTGTGCCAGGCGATGGCCCTGGTCCCCGGCGTCTCGCGCTCCGGAGCGACCATCAGTGGCGGCCTGTTCATGGGCTACACCCGCGAGGCGGCGGCCCGTTACTCCTTCCTGCTGGCCATGCCGGCCGTGCTCGCCTCGGGCGTGTTCGAACTCAAGGACGCGTCGGAGGGCGGCCATGTCTCCTGGGGCCCGACGGCGTTCGCGACGGTGATCGCCTTCGCGGTCGGATATGCCGTAATTGCCTGGTTCATGAAGTTCATCTCGACCAAGTCGTTCATGCCGTTCGTCTACTACCGCATCGCCCTCGGCATCGTGATCATCGCCCTGGTGGCGACGGGCGCGCTGAGCCCGCACGCGGCGGAGTCGTCGGGCTGACGCGGGCGGAGTCGCGGTCACGGTCACGGTCCGGCGACCGTGACCAACCGCATACCGGTTGAGTAGCCAGCCGGTAGCGCACTGTCAGTCCCTGCCCCTACGCTGATACGCATGTCCCCCGATTCCCTGACCCCTGGTTCCGTGCGGTCTGCCGCCGCGTTGAACGAGCAGATCCGCGCACTCTGGCTCCGCGCGGGCGGCTCCCTCTCGGCTCAGGAGCGGGAGGAGTACGAACTGC
The DNA here is from genome assembly GCF_001280005.1 of Streptomyces sp. NRRL WC-3618. Classification (GTDB taxonomy): domain Bacteria; phylum Actinomycetota; class Actinomycetes; order Streptomycetales; family Streptomycetaceae; genus Streptomyces. Next base: position 28,809 of record NZ_LGDW01000130.1, read on the forward strand.
TGGTGGTCAAGTGGGCCGCGGCGATACGCGGCGAGATCATCGAGGCCGCCTGACCAGGAGGCCCCCCCGGGAGCGCCCCGCGGGCGTCATCGCCCGCCCGCCACCCGCAGCACCGCGCCCGTGGCGTAGGAGGCCTCGCCGGACATCAACCAGGCGACGGCGGCCGCGACTTCCTCCGCCAGCCCCGGCCTGCGGAGCGGAATCGTCGGGGCCGCGCGTTCCGCCCGGCCCGGGTCGCCCATCGTGGCGTGCATCTCGGTGTCGATGATGCCCGGAGCCACCGCGTTGACGCGGATACCGTCCGGACCGAGTTCCTTCGCCAGGCCCACGGTCAGGGCGTCGATCGCCGCCTTGGTCGCCGCGTAGTGGACATACTCGCCGGGACTGCCGAGGGTGGCCGCCGCCGAGGACACGTTCACGATCACACCGCTCCCCCGAGCCGTCATCGCCCGCGCGGCGCGGCGCGAACACAGCAGCGTACCCAGCAGGTTGACCTCCATCACGCGTCGCAGATCACCGGGATCCGTGTCGACGAGCCTGCCCAACGGGCCGGTCACCCCGGCGTTGTTCACCAGCCCCGTGACCGGCCCGAGCCGCTCCTCCACCGTGTCGAACAGCCGGTCCACCTCCGCCTCGACCGAGGTGTCCACCCGCACGGTCACACACCGCGCCCCCACCTCCCGCACCCCCGCCGCGACCGACTCGGCGGCCCGGGCGTCCCGTACGTACCCCACCGCGACGTCGTGACCGTCCGCGGCGAGCCGCAGACAGGTCGCGGCACCGATCCCCCGACTGCCACCCGTGACCACCGTGACTGACGTCCCGCTCATAGGGCTCACCTCCGTGTCTCGTTGTTCCACACCCACCCCACCGGCAACAGCCCTGCTCGTACGCTCCGGTTCACCGGCCCGTACGAGCAGGGCAGCACTCGCGACAGTCAGTCGGTCAGGGCATTCAGCCGGTGTGCCGGTCCAGGGAAAGCAGCCACCGCCACCGATGGCGTTCCGCGACGAGGCTGGCGGCCACCAGGACAGACACGAGGACCGCCGCGTAGACGGGCCATACCCACCACGCGGCGATCACCGCGGCAGCGAGCTGGAGCAGCACCAGCAGAATCGTGACCGTGCCCGGGACAGGGACGATCACCTGATTCTTGTCGCCCGGAGTCGAGAAAACGGTCGGCAGTCCGATCAGTACCACCAAGGACAGGACGGCCAGCGGCCACGAGTACAAGGACAGCGCCCATGGGGTGGCCACCCACGCGACGAGTTCCGCGGCGAAGCGCAGAACGGATGCGATGCGGTCGTCCGGTCTTTCCATATGTACGCCCCCCGAGACAGCGTCAACCACCGGCGGGAGAGTCTACGACGAGACGACTGTCCGATCATTCACGCGACCCGCTGGGGAGTCGGACACGCCCATGGGCCTCCGAATATCCGCATGTCCCTTGGCTCCGCCCGCCCGGTGCCCAACACTGAGCCGATGACGCAGCGTGTGGAGCTCGCGACCGTGATGGACCGGCTCTCCCTCGACGGACTCGTCACCGCGTACGCGGTGGCCGTGGACGACGGTGACTGGGAGACCTACGTGGAACTGTTCGCACCGGACGGGCGGGCGGACTACCGTTCGGCCGGCGGGATCGAGGGGGACGCCCGGCAGGTCGCCGGGTGGCTCAGGCAGAGCATGGAACTCTTCCCCATGCGGCAGCATCTGATCGTCAACCGCCGGGTCGGCTTCGGCATCCTGGAGCAGGACACCGGCGACACGGCCCGCGTCCAGGCGGACTACGTCAACCCCATGCGTCTCGCGGACCACAACGGCGAATCCGGGTCCACCGCACCCGACTTCGTGTGCGGCGGCCGGTACGCCTTCGGACTGGTCCGTACGGGGGACGGCTGGCGGTTGCGCGAGGTGGTCGTACAGGAGAAGTGGCGTCGCATGCCGGAGCCCGCCCCGGGCGCCGCCGCCCACCGGCCGCTCGACTGACCGCCTCCTCTCCCCGCTCCTTCCCTGACTTTTTCTCACGCCCTGACCGGCCGCCGTACGCCGTATGAGGAATCCGCCGCTCCTGGCCGGAGTCCTGCTGGTCCGTGATCGTCTCCAGCACGCACACTGGATTTCCGAAGGGGTGACCGACTGGGTGGTTGAGCGGGTGATCCCGGGGAAGCGACTGGTAGGAGGCATCGTATGAAACTGCCCGGCCACTGGATCGTTTCCCCCTGGCGGCGTTCCCTCGTCGCCGCGCTGGCCGGTGCCCTGCCGATGTTCGCGTTCCCGGCACCGGCGCTGTGGTGGTTCGCCTACGTCGCTCTCGTGCCCTGGATCCTGCTCGTCCGGTCCGCGCCGACCGGCAAACGGGCAGCGTACGACGGCTGGTTCGGCGGCCTCGGGTTCATGGTGGCGGTGCATCACTGGCTGCTGCCCAGCCTGCATGTGTTCATCTTCGTCCTCGCGGCGCTGCTGGGCGCGTTGTGGGCGCCCTGGGGTCTGCTCGTCCACCGGTTCCTGGCGGGCCGCGCCTCGGCCGGGCGGATCGCCGCCGGGCTCGTCGTGCTGCCGTCGGGATGGCTCATGGTCGAGCTGGTCCGCTCGTGGCAGGGGCTCGGCGGGCCCTGGGGCATGATCGGATCCAGCCAGTGGCAGGTGCCGCCCGCGCTGCGGCTGGCCTCGGTCGGCGGGGTGTGGCTGCTCAGCTTCCTGGTGGTCGCCGTGAACGTGGCGGTCGCCGTCCTGATCGCGGTGCGCGAGTCCCGGCTGCCGGCCGTGGCCGGGCTCGTCGCCACCGCCGCCGTGACGTCCGCGTCCTGGGTGTGGTCACCTCGTCCGGAGGCCGACGGCCGGGTGCGGATCGCCGTCGTGCAGCCGGGCGTCGTCGACGGGGCCGGCAGCGCGGAGAAACGGTTCGCGCTCGAGGAGGCGCTCACCCGCCGGCTGGCCGGCCAGGACGTCGATCTGGTCGTCTGGGGCGAGAGCAGCGTCGGCTACGACCTCGCCGGCCGCCCCGACCTGGCGAAACGGCTCGCATCGCTCTCCCGCACGACGGGGACCGACATCCTTGTCAACGTGGACGCCAGGCGCTCCGCCCGGCCCGGTATCTACAAGAGTTCGGTGCTGGTCGGGCCGGACGGCCCCACCGGTGACCGGTACGACAAGATGCGGCTCGTGCCCTTCGGTGAGTACATTCCGGCGCGTTCGCTGCTGGGCTGGGCGACCTCCGTCGGCAAGGCGGCGGGCGAGGACCGCAGGCGCGGCAGCAAGCAGGTGGTGATGGACGTCGGGCATGGGCTGCGCATCGGGCCCATGGTCTGCTTCGAGTCCGCGTTCCCGGACATGAGCCGCCATCTCGCGCAGGACGGCGCCCAGTTGCTCGTCGCACAGTCCTCGACCTCGTCGTTCCAGCACAGCTGGGCGCCCGAGCAGCACGCCTCGATCGCGGCCCTGCGCGCGGCCGAGACCGGCCGGCCCATGGTGCACGCCACGCTGACCGGCGTCTCCGCCGTCTACGGCCCGAGCGGCGAGCGCGTCGGCTCCTGGCTCGGCACCGGTGCGAGCACCTCGGCGGTGTACGACGTACCGCTGGCCCGGGGTGTCACGCCGTACGTCCGCTTCGGCGACTGGCCGGTGCACGCGGCGGTGGTCGTCCTTGTCGTCCTGGGTGCCGTCGAGGGGGTGGGCCTGTTCAGGCGGCGCCGGTCCGCTCCCCCACCGCTCGTACCACCCGTTCGCACAGTTCATGGGTCGCCAGTGCGTCCCGGGCGCTGAGCACCTTGCCGGCGCGCACGGCGTCAAGGAAGGCGAGCACGGCCTGTTCGATACCGCGCTGCCGGGCCACCGGCACCCAGTCACCGCGCCGCCGTACGGACGGCTGCCCCTTGTGGTCGATCACCTCGGCGAGGTTGATCACCTGACGCTTGGTGTCCTGCCCGGACACTTCGAGGATCTCCTCGGCGGAACCGCTGAGCCGGTTCATCACCCCGAGCGCGGTGAAACCGTCCCCGGCGAGCTGGAGCACCACGTGGTGCAGCAGCCCGCCCTCGGTGCGGGCCCGCACGGTCACGTCGTCGACCGGGCCCGGCACCAGGAACCGGAGAGTGTCCACGACGTGGATGAAGTCGTCGAGGATCATCGCGCGGGGTTCCTCGGGCAGTCCGATGCGGTTCTTCTGCATCAGGATCAGCTCGCGCGGATGGTCGGCGCACTGCGCGTACCCGGGCGCGAAGCGCCGGTTGAACCCGACGGCGAGCGAGACGGCACGTTCCTCCGCCAGCTTCACGAGCCGCTCCGATACGGCGAGTTCGTACGCGAGCGGCTTGTCGACGAACGTCGGTACGCCCGCCTCCAGCAGCCTGGTCACGATCTCCGGGTGCACGAGGGTGGGCGCGTGCACGAAGGCCGCGTCGAGGCCCTGGGTGATGAGCCCGTCGAGGTCGGCGTGCCGCTGGCCGGCAGGCAGGCGCAGGCCGTCGGCGACCCGGGTGAGCGTCGCGGGGGTCCGCGTGTGCAGATGCAGTTCGACCCCGGGCCGCGTGCCCAGCACCGGCAGATACGCCTTCTGCGCGATGTCGCCGAGTCCGATGCAGCCGACCTTCACGGGGTCTCCTTCAGAGGTTGCCTGGGTTGCCTGCCGGGGGCATGCCGGAAGCATACGGCCGCCGGACGCCTCGCAGGGCGGCCGGACCCGGGGAAAACACATGGTGGGGACGGGTCTCGGTAGGCGACCATGTCCGCATGACGACGCAGGCACCGCGCAGTGAACCCGCCCAGAACGCCGACGAGCGCACCATGCTGGAGGGCTGGCTGGACTACCACCGGCAGACCCTGGCGTGGAAGTGCGAGGGCCTGACGGACGCCCAGCTCAGGACCGCCTCGGTCGAACCGTCCGAGCTCTCTCTGATGGGCCTGGTACGGCACATGGCGGAGGTCGAGCGCCACTGGTTCCGCACGGTCCTCATGGACGAGAGCCCAGGCCCGATCTACTTCACCGAGGAGGACCCGGACGGCGAGTTCCATCTGACCGGGGCGGACACCTGGGAGGAGGCGCACGGCACCTGGCAGGCCGAGATCGGGATCGCTCGGCGCAATGCCGCCGACTTCGGTCTCGACGACCTCTCGAAGGGCAGGGGCAGGCACAGTGACGAGCCGTTCAACCTGCGCTGGATCTACACCCACATGATCGAGGAGTACGCCCGCCACAACGGCCACGCCGACCTGCTCCGCGAGCGGGTCGACGGAGCGACCGGCTACTGAGGCTCGGAGGTGCGGCTGGGCGGGGGCGGAGTCGCGCAACCCGGCGCTGAACGGGCGCCGCTGCGCCCACCCGTGCCGCCCCTAGCGGCACGCATGCCCGCAGCGGGGGGGGCGTCCCTCCAGGGGCGCGGGGAACTGCGCGCCAAGCCCCCACCGGGCCGCACCCGCAAACGCACCCGCGCCCATCCGCGCCTGCGGGACCGCGCGCCTCGGGGCGGTGGTAGCCGTCAGCAGAGGTCGCCGCGCACCCTCCGTAAGGGGCCGGAGATCACCCGTGTGGGGCATCCTGCGCTCGTCCACGGTCTGCGAACGCAGCGGAACCAGCAGAGTTGCGCGGGTGCATCGAACGACGACCACCGCAACGCTTCTGGTCACCGTGGCTGTCACGGCTCTCTCCGGCTGCGTCACGGTCCAGCACCCGTCCGCGCCCGGCCCGCTCCCGCCGGCACCGTCGCAGCCGACGGCGCCCCGCCCGGACGTCCGGGCCGAACCGCAGATCGTGCAGGCGCCCGCCCGGGAGGCACTGGCGCTCATCGGCCCCGAGCGCAGGCGCACGCAGGTCCAGCGGGCACCGCAGGCCCCGGTGGAGCGGCAGCGTCCGGCGGCCGTCGCGCCCGAGCCCCCGCCGGCCGCCGCTCCGGCACCTCCGCCGCCGCCACGCCGGACGAAGCCGAAGCAGCGCCCGCCGAAGCCGGAGCGCCGCCCCACCCCGCCGCGCGTCGAGATTCCCGAGGTGTCCCGCCCGGTACGCGAGAACACGGACGTGTGCGCCCTCGGCAGAAAGTACGGCGGCTGGGGCAAGGACAGCCCCCAGGCAGTCATCTGCAAGGAGGCGTACGGGCGTTGAAGTCCAGGGCTGGTCGTCACATGCCCGCCTGCCTGCCCTCCGGGCGGACGACGGGAATGTGACGACAGGCCCTTAGGGCCGCTGCCTCGGCGGACCCCAGGAGTCCCCCTCCGAGCCGCCGTCCGGTCCCCTGGACCGCTCCCCCTCCCCCAGGCGCGACTCCAGCCGCCCGATGGCCGCTCTGACCCCGTCGCCGTAGCCGTCGTCGCCGAGGGCGTCGGACGTGCCGCGGGCGATGCGGAGGTGGGTGCGGGCGGCGTCGGGGCGGGCCAGCTTCTCGTAGTCGGCGGCGAGGTTCAGATGCAGCGAGGGATACAGGGCTCGCACCGCGAGCGCCCCCTCGTGCTGGACGACCTCCGCGACGCGTTCGTCCGACAGTTCCTCCGCCGCCGACAACGCCCTCAGATCCCACGCCAGTTCGTCCGAAGGATCGTCCTGGGTGTCGGCCATGTAGTGCGCCAGCGTGCAGCGGTGCAACGGGTCGCCGTCCTCGCCGATCTCAGCCCACAGGCCGAGGAAGCGGTCCCGGGCCTCCTCGCGGTCACCGCCGTGATGCAGCATGACGGCCTGTCCGATCCGGGTCATCATGGCCTCCGGCGTCACCTGTTCCTGCCGCTCCGCCACCGCGCCCCTCCACACTGTCCGCTGTGCCCACTGTCCCTCCCGACGCTAACGGCAGGCACCGACAATCCCGGTCAGGCGGGCCGGTACGGCACCGGACCGGCCCCGCGCCGGCGCTCACCGCTCCCGGTTCAGCCCAGGTCGGGGATGGTCCAGTCGATCGGCTCGTGTCCCTGGCCGGCCACCGCCTCGTTGATCTGTGTGAACGGGCGCGAGCCGAAGAACTTCTTCGCCGAGAGCGGCGAGGGGTGCGCCCCCTTCACCACCACATGCCGCTCCTCGTCGATCAGCGGGAGCTTCTTCTGCGCGTAGTTGCCCCACAGGACGAAGACCGCCGGGTCGGGACGGTCGGCGACGGAGCGGATGACCGCGTCCGTGAACCTCTCCCAGCCCTTCCCCTTGTGCGAGTTGGCCTCGCCGGAGCGGACCGTGAGCACCGCGTTGAGCAGCAACACGCCCTGCTCGGCCCACGGCATCAGGTAACCGTTGTCGGGGACGGGCGTGCCCAGCTCCTCCTTCATCTCCTTGTAGATGTTGCGGAGCGAGGGCGGGATCTTCACCCCGGGCCGGACCGAGAAGCACAGGCCGTGGCCCTGCCCTTCGCCGTGGTAGGGGTCCTGCCCGAGGATCAGGACCTTCACCTTGTCGTAGGGCGTCGCGTCGAGCGCGGCGAACACCTCGTCGCGCGGAGGAAAGACAGGACCCTTCGCCCGCTCCTCCTCGACGAACTCGGTCAGCTCCTTGAAGTAGGGCTGCTGCAGCTCGTCACCCAGGACGCCGCGCCAGGACTCGGGCAGCATGGCGATGTCGGTCACGTGAACTTCCTCCGATGTGCGGTGTGTTCCACTCACCGAAGAACCTACCGGCGCCCACTGACAACAGTCGCCGGGAACGGGTCACTGACAGCCGTTTTGGACGCCCGCCCCCGCCGTGCGCCATGTGCCTTACACCATGTGCCGTGCGCCTGCCATGAGCTCCGCTACCAGCTGGTCTTCCAGTACAGCTCCCACATGACCATCATCGTCGCCGGGTCGATGGACACCTCGGCACCGCCGATGTCCTGGTTCGCCGCCACATGCTGCTTGCCCTGCCACAGCGGCAGCAGGCGGGCGTCGTCGAGGAGGATCTGCTGGGCCTCCTTGAACTCCTCGCCGACGGCCCCCCGGTCGCTCTCCCGGCGTGACTCGGGCAGCAGCTGGCCGGTGATCTCGGGCGACGTGTACGGCGTACCGAGCGCGTTCTGCTCGCCCACGAAGGGGGCGATGAAGTTGTCGGCGTCGGGGAAGTCGGGGAACCAGCCGCGACCGAACACCGGGTACTCGCCCTTCCGGTAGCCGTCCACGTAGGTCTTCCACGGGCGGCTCTGGAGCTTGACGGTGAACAGGCCGGAGTCCTCCAGCTGTCGCTTCAGTTCCTCGAAGGCCGGCTTGGTCTGGGAGCCGTAGCGGTCGCTCGTGTACCAGAGGGTGAGCGGGACCCGCTGGGTGATGCCGTCCTCCAGGAGGATCTGCTTGGCCTTGGAGGTACTTGGATTCCCGAAGTTGTCGAAGAAGCCCGTCGTGTGGCCGACCAGTCCCTTGGGGATCATGGAGTACAGCGGTTCGACGGTGTCCCGGTAGATGTTGTGGGCGAGCGCCGGACGGTCGACGATCTGGGCGATCGCCCTGCGGACCGAGCGCTTGCTGGACCACGGGTCCTTGGGGTTGAAGACGAGGTAGCTGATCTCGGTGGTGGCGTTCTCGATGAGCTGGAGACCCTCCTTCTTCTCGTTGTCCTCGATGTCGACGATGTCGTCGGCACTGAGACCGCGGTAGATGATGTCGATCTTCTTGGCGCGGAGGGCGTCGGCCTCCTCGGACGACTTCTTGAAGTAGCGGATGGTGACGGCGTCGTTCCTGAGGTCCGCGATGCCCTTGTAGCGGTCGTTCCGGACGAGTACGGCCCTGTCGCCCTCCTTGTAGGACTCCAGGATGTACGGCCCGGAGCCGTTGACCTTGCCGTCCTGGCGGAGGGACTTCGCGGGGTACTCCTCGGGGTCCACGATCGACATGGCGGGTGTGGAGAGCACGAAGGGGAAGGTCGCGTCGGCCTGGTTCAGATGGAAGACGAGCCCGCGGTCGCCCTTCACCTCGATCCGGTCGAGGCTGGTCAGCAGACCAGCGGGGCCACCGTTGACGTTGATCGTCCGGATCCGGTCGATGGAGTACTTGACGGCCTTCGCGTCCAGCACATGTCCGTCCGAGAACTTCAGGCCCTCGCGCAGCTCACAGCTGTAGACCGTGCTCGAGCTGTCGGTGAACGCGCAGCTCTTGGCAGCGTCGGGCTTGGGCTCGGAGCCACCGGTGTCGAAGTTCAGCAGCGTCTGGTGCACGTTACGGAACAACTCCCACGAGTTGTCCCAGGAGGCCGCCGGGTCCAGAGTGCTGGGCTCACTGGTCGTCCCCACCACGATCGGCTTCCCGTCGTTGGAGGAGTCGGAGGAGAAGACTCCGCATCCGGCGACCATGGATATGGACGCGGCCACCGCCAACTGCCGCAGGCCCCGGTTCCGGTTGAACACGCGCACGCTCCTCGATCTGCTATACCAAGCCAACGGTCGGCAGACCATACCGCAGTGCCCCGCCGGGTGGTCCAGCTTCCGGAAGGCCTCTTGATCAGCGCGTATCCAGCAACACGGCCCGTGGACCGTGTGACCTCGGACGTCGACACAGAAGCTTTTTCTGTCGGCTGACACGCATGACTTTGCAGCGGTCGACATAAGGGGGTTTCGCCACGGATCTTCCGGTAATTGGCGAAGCACACATCAAATCCACAACCTGGCTACCCCCGAGTACAGACGCGGGCGCCCGTCTTCCGACGAGCGCCCGACCCTTCCATACTGTTACTCAGCCGTGGCCGGCCTTGAGGAAGATCCCGCCGTCGACCACGAGGGTCTGGCCGGTGATCCAGTCGGCCTGGGACGAGGTCAGGAACGCGGCGGCGCCGCCGATGTCGGAGGGTACGCCGAGCCGGCCGAGCGGGTAGGCGGCGGCAGCCTCCTCTTCGCGGCCCTCGTAGAGCGCCTGCGCGAACTTCGTCTTCACGACGGCCGGGGCGATGGAGTTGACCCGCACCCCGGGCGCGTACTCGTACGCGAGCTGCAGGGTCAAGTTGTCCATCGCGGCCTTGCTGATGCCGTACGCGCCGATGAACGGCGAGGCCGAGAGGCCGGCGACGGACGTGATGTTCACGATCGCGCCGCCGTTCTCCTTCTGCCACGCGTGCCAGGTCTTCTGGGCGAGGCCGAGCGCCGAGACGACGTTGGTCTCGAAGACCTTGCGCGCCACGTTGAGGTCGAGGTCGGCGATCGGCCCGAACACCGGGTTCGTACCGGCGTTGTTGACGAGGAAGTCGACCCGCCCGAAGGCCTCCAGGGTGCGCTCGACGGCGACGGCCTGGTGGGCCTCGTCGTGGGCCTTGCCCGCCACGCCGATGACCCGGTCGGCGCCGAGTGTCTCGACGGCCTCCTTGAGCGCGTCCTCGTTGCGTCCCGTGATGCACACCCGGTCACCGCGCGCGAGCAGCGCCTCGGCGATGCCGTAGCCGATGCCCCGGCTGGCGCCGGTGATGAGGGCGACCTTGCCCGAGAGTTCCACAGTCGTCATGTTCGTGTCCCCCGGTCCTAGTCGAGCGGTCCGCCGGCGACGTACAGCACCTGGCCGGAGACGAATCCGGCGGCCTCGCCCGTGAAGAAGGCGATGGCGTTGGAGATGTCCTCGGGGTAGCCCACACGCTGCACGGGGATCTGGGTCGCGGCGGCGGCCTTGAAGTCCTCGAAGCCCATGCCGACGCGCTCGGCGGTGGCGGCGGTCATGTCGGTGGCGATGAAGCCGGGGGCGACGGCGTTCGCGGTGACGCCGAACTTGCCGAGTTCGAGGGCGAGGGTCTTGGTGAAGCCCTGGAGTCCGGCCTTGGCGGCGGAGTAGTTGACCTGGCCGCGGTTGCCCTGGGCGGAGGACGAGGACAGGTTGACGATCCGGCCGAACTTGGCGTCCACCATGTACTTCTGACAGGCCCTCGACATCAGGAAGGCGCCGCGCAGGTGCACGTTCATGACCGTGTCCCAGTCGGACACGCTCATCTTGAAGAGCAGGTTGTCGCGCAGGACGCCCGCGTTGTTGACGAGGATCGTGGGCCCGCCCAGCTCCTCGGCGATACGCGTCACCGCGGCCGCGACCTGGGCCTCGTCGGAGACGTCGCAGCCGACGGCGATCGCCTTGCCACCGGCGGCGGTGATCTTCTCCACGGTGTCCTTGCAGGCGGCCTCGTCGAGGTCGATCACCGCGACGGCGCGGCCCTCCGCCGCCAGTCGTACGGCGGTGGCGGCGCCGATGCCGCGCGCACCGCCAGTGACCACGGCGACCCGCTGCTCTGTGGTGGACATTGCTGGTTCTCCTCGCCCTTGAAAAGCCTGCGGCCCACGGTACGCCCTCAGGTGAGCGACCGCTTAGTACCTTCAGTACCCGTGACGCTAGAAGTCCTGGCACCCGGTGTCAACGCATGCCACCGCGGTGTGAGCCATTACCTGACCAGCAGGTCGAGCAGCCGTTCCAGCTCGGCGCCCGGATCAACGGTGAGCCCCGTGTGCACCGGTCCTGGCTGGACCACCGTCGAACGCGGCGCGATCAGCCAGCGAAAGCGTCGCCCCTCGTCGTCCGACCCCGCCTGACCTGCGGCGCTCCCGCCCGCGCAGACCCCCTCGACGGCACGCAGCGCGGCCCGCACACCGACCACGTCGGCCCGGGGGTCCAGTGCCAGCAGCTTGCTCTCGTCCAGATGGGTGCGCGCCGCCACGAAGGACTTGGCACGGCAGTACACCAGGACGCCGGCGTTGAAGCACTCGCCTCGTTCGATCCGGGGTACGACCCGCAGCAGCGCGTACTCGAAGACGTCCCGCTCGCTCACTTATCCCCCTCGATGCCCTTGATGCCCACGTTGCCCTCAACGCCCTTGATACGCTTGTGGATGACGGCGGCGCGCGCGAGAAGCGGCTGAGCGTAGGCCCGCCGGAGCGCGTCCGGCGAGTCGAAACCGGGTTCGTCCGCGAGCCACTCGTCGGGGATCTCGGCGGTCACCTCGGCGAGCAGTTCCTCGGTGACCAGCGGGGCCAGTTCCGCGGCGGCCGAGGCGATGTCAGGGGCGAACCGCGCGAGCGCATGCTCACGGACGTCGTACGGCTTGGCGGCGGAGGTGTGGGCGCCGGGCCAGTGGTGATGCCAGATCATCGTGGCGCCGTGGTCGATGAGCCACAGGTCGCCTTGCCACATCAGCAGGTTGGGGTTGCGCCAGGACCGGTCGACGTTGTTGACGAGCGCGTCGAACCACACGACCCGTCCGGCGTCCTCGGAACTCACCTCGAACGCGAGGGGATCGAAGCCGAGCGCCCCCGACAGGAAGGCCATGCCGAGGTTGATGCCGCCGCTCGACCTGAGCAGCCCCTGCACCTCCTGGTCGGGCTCACCGAGACCCAGCACCGGATCGAGGGCGAGCGTCACCAGCCCCGGCACCCGCAGCCCCAGCCTGCGCGCCAGTTCACCGCAGACGACCTCGGCGACAAGTGTTTTGCGGCCCTGTCCCGCGCCGGTGAATTTCATGACGTACGCGCCGAGATCGTCGCCCTCGACGAGTCCCGGCAGCGAACCGCCCTCCCGCAACGGTGTGATGTAGCGGGTCGCGGTGACCTCTTTCAGCATTTCCCCAGGCCACCCGTCTCTTCAACCTGCGATCCACGAAGTGAGCATAGTAACCAGGGGTGATCGCCCCACGGCTCCGCCCGGCCCGCACGAACTGCTCTGCCGCGGCGACCTCATGTCGGCGGTCCCGCCGGGAGCGGCCCGACCGTCCGGCTCACGCCCGCCCGGCCCGCGCGAGCGACTACATGACGATTGACAATGACTTCCACGGCCAGCGGTAAAAGATTTGCAATATTCCATTGCCTGGTGAAATGATGACCTCTCTGGCATTCCTCGCACGAGGGAACCTCCGCGTTCCCTGCGAACATTGATGTTCGCACCCCTTTTCGGCCTTTCTGAAGCCGGAATGAATCTCTCCTCGAAGCCGGGCGGATGAGAACAAGGTCATAGCGCGCAGAAGAACCCGAGCGCCCCCAACGCCGTTGACCACACGATTTCGGCCAGCGGCGGGGGTGCGGTGCGATTCCCCTCGGCCCCATACCGGGAGGAGCCCACCTGGATCACCCGCGCACCCGTCACATTGCGCGGGACGATCGGCCAAGGGCAGACAAATCGCTGGTTGGGGGCATCCGGAATGGCCAGATCCGGGCGAGGCGACGTTCCTGTTCGTCCGGTGTTCTACAAGAATCCTCAATTGGAGTACGAAATTCCGGTTGACTCGCGCGGCATAGCTCGTTTACGCCATGGATCTTTGACAGTCGCAAGGAGGGGTTTTTAGACTCGCCGAGTTCTGTGACCTGCTCCGTCAGGGGTCTTGAGAGCTAGACGAGTCTTGGGGGGACGATGAGTCGTGCACCGGAACCGCCAGTTCTGGCAATTGCAGGGAACGCCTCGGGAGCCGGAACGGCAGTCATGCCGCCGGCAATGACAACCGAGGCATGGCGGGTCCTCGTGGTCGAAGGCGACGCCCGATACGCGGATTCCCTGCTCCATGGTTTACGCCGCCATGGACACGAAGTGGACGTGGTCGAGCGAGGCGGGGCGGCGCTGCAGGTGTACGGGCACGCCGATCTCGTCCTGATCGATCTGGAGCTGCCCGACCTGGACGGGCTGGAGGTCTGCCGGGCCATCAGGACCGTCTCCGACATTCCCATCATCGCCCTCACCGCTCGCGGCACCGAGCTGGACCGGGTCCTCGGCCTTCAGGCGGGTGCGGACGACTACATGGTCAAGCCGTACGGGTTCCGGGAACTGATGGCCCGGATGCAGGCGGTGATGCGACGGGCCCGGCCCACGCCCCGGTCCGTCGACGTCATTTCGCACGGCCCGCTCAGAATCGACGCCGGCTCCCGTGAGGTGAGCCTCTACGGAAAACCCGTCATTGTCACCCGTAAGGAATTCGATCTCCTGCATGTACTGGCCTCCCATCCGGGCAGTGTCATTCCACGGAATCGACTCATGCAGCAGGTATGGGGTGATTCCTGGTCCCGGCGGACTGTCGACACACATGTCAGCAGTCTGCGAAACAAACTGGGGGCCAGTGACTGGATCATCAACATCCGAGGAGTCGGGTTCAGGCTCGGCAACGGATGAATTCCGAATGGATCTCCCGAGGTGCAGTATTTTCCGTTCATCCGCCGCGGCGGGAAACAACTGACGCCCGGCCCACAGAAAGGCAGCAGAAAATCCCGCCGGGGCGGGGCGAGCGAAGTGCCGCTCCGCCCCGAGCTGCGTCCGCGACACCCACGCCCCGTTCTCCGTCCGGTCGTCCAGTCGATCTTTCGCCGACAGACCCCGCCCGACCTGCGGATCTGGCATTCATCTGACATGGATCTGAGCCGGAGCCCACATACTCGCGCGCGATTTGTGAAACCTGACAGAACCCTGAGCCCAGGTCTGTTGCGACCGGAGACCGGCCTCACAGAGGCTTGTTGTCAAGGGCCCGTACGCAGATTTTCCTGATGCGGCGGGGACGCGGTCGACCACTCAGTCATCAGTGTCCGGGAACCAGGGAGCCGCGTGTTGCGCCGTTCGTTCACCGCGGATTCCGCCTTCACGGAACGCCGCCCGGCCCCGAACACACGCCGCGCTGACGGTTCCTCCCCGACCACCGATGCGCGACCGCCACTTCCTGGCGCGCGTTTCCTCGCGAGCGACAAGAGAGGGCATTGACATGACCATGGGCATTTCATCGACCCGGAGCATCGCGGACCTCCTGCTGCGGGCCGCCGAACACCACCCCGAGTCCGGCCTCCTCTACCAACAGGGTGGCACCCACTCCGGCGACTCACGGTTCCAGTCGTATCCCGAACTCGCCGACGAGGCCCTCAGGGTGCTCACCGGCCTCCGCGGCCGGGGCCTCACCCCGCAGGACAAGGTCGTCCTGCTCCTGGAACGCCCGCACGAATTCCTGCCCGCCTTCTGGGCCTGTCTGCTCGGCGGCTTCGTCCCTGTCCCGATGGCACCTCTCGGCGGCGATCCCGAGCGCTGGGCCGCCCAGCTCGGCCATGTCAACGCGCTCCTCGACCAGCCGCTGATCGTCACCACCGAGGAGCTCGCGGCCGAACTGCCGCCCATGGAGGGCCTCGGCATCACCCCGCTGGCCGGCCTGTACGCCGCCGAAGCCGCCGACCTGGTCCACGTGGCCGCGCCGGAGGACACCGCGCTCCTGGTACTGACCTCAGGCTCCACCGGCAACTCCAAGGCCGTCCGGCTCACCCACGCCAACCTGCTCGCCTCCATGGCCGCCAAGAACGGCTACCACCGGCTCGGCCCCGACGACATCTCCCTCAACTGGGTCTCCTTCGACCACGTGGCCGCCCTCCTGGAATGCCACCTGCTGCCCCTGTCCACGGGCTCCGTCCAACTGCACGTCGAAGCCGCCGTGATCCTCGGGGAGCCGCTGGAGTTCCTGCGACTGGTCTCCCGGCACGGCGTCACCATGACCTTCACCCCCAACTTCCTGCTGGGCCTCCTGAACGCGTCCGCCGACCGGCTCGAGGAGACCGGGCCCGTCGACCTGTCCCGGCTGCGCCACATCATCAGCGGCGGCGAGGCAGTGGTCCGCACCACCGGGGAAACCTTCCTTCACCGCTTCGCGCCCCACGGGCTGCGCCCCGACGCCCTGTGGCCCGCCTTCGGGATGACGGAGACCTGCGCCGGCTCCATCTACTCCCAGGCGTTCCCGGCCTTCGACCAGGGCAACGAGTTCGCCAACCTGGGCGCCCCCGTCGAGGGCCTGCGCCTACGCGTCGTCGACGAGCAGGACCGGGAGCTCGGCGAGGGCGAGGTCGGGGAACTCCAGCTCACCGGGCCCATGATCACCCCGGGCTACTACAACAACGAGCAGGCCACGCGGGACGCCTTCACCGCCGACGGCTGGTTCCGCAGTGGCGACCTCGGCCGACTCGACGAGGGCCGGCTCACCCTCGTCGGCCGCAGCAAGGACAGCATCATCGTCAATGGCGTCAACTACTTCAGCCACGACATCGAGACGGTGCTGGAGCAGCTGGACGGCGTCGCCCGCTCCTACGTCGCCGCCTTCCCGACCCGCGCCCCGGGCAGCGACACCGAGCAGCTCGTCGTCGCCTTCCACCCGGAGACCGAGGACGGCGACGAACTCGCCCTGTACCGGGTGCTGTCGGCGTTGCGCTCCGGTGTCGTGATGCACTGGGGCTTCCGCCCCGCACTGATCCTGCCGCTCCCCAAGGACGCCTTCCCGAAGACCAGCCTGGGCAAGATCCAGCGCTCCCTCATGCGCAGGCGGCTCGAGGGCGGCGCCTACGAGCCGGTCACCCGGTCCGTCGCGGACCTGGTCCTGCGCCGGCTCGGCGGATACACCGCGCCCGAGGGCGAGACCGAGCGGACCCTCGCCCAGATCTACGCCGAGATGTTCGACACCGACCCGGAGAAGCTCAGCGCCACCGCCAACTTCTTCGACCTGGGCGGCACGTCGCTGGACATCCTGCGGCTGCGCAGCATGGTCGCCCAGCGGCTCGGCGCGCACGACCTCCAGATCATCACCGTGCTGCTGGCCCCCACCGTCCGTGAACTGGCGGCGCGGCTGGGCGACGACGCGGCGACGGTACGGCCGTACGACCCGATCGTCCCGATGCAGGTCGCCGGCGACAAGACGCCGCTGTTCTGCGTCCACCCGGGCGTCGGCGAGGTCCTCGTCTTCGTCAACCTCGCCAAGTACTTCGTGGGCGACCGGCCGTTCTACGCGCTGCGAGCGCGCGGCTTCAACGCCGGCGAGAAGCCCTTCGAGAGCTTCGAGGAGATGGTCTCCACCTACGTCGACGCGATCCGTGCCAAGCAGCCGCACGGCCCGTACGCCGTCGCCGGTTACTCCTACGGCGGCGCCGTCGCCTTCGAGATCGCCAAGGTCCTCGAAGCGCAGGGCGAGCGCGTCGACTTCGTCGGCAGCTTCAACCTGCCCCCGCACATCAAGTACCGCATGAACGAACTGGACTTCGTCGAGACCGCCGCCAACCTGGCGTTCTTCCTGGCGCTCATCGACAAGAAGCAGTCCCTCGACCTGCCGGAGCAGTTGCGCCACCTCTCCCGGGACGAGCAGCTCGCGCACTTCATCGACATCGCGCCGAAGGCCCGGCTCGCCGAACTCGACCTCACCCTCGAGAAGTTCACCGCGTGGGCCACTCTCGCCGACGGGCTCACCGACCTGGGCCGCACCTACGCGCCCGGCGGCTCGGTGCGTTCGATGTCCGTCTTCTACGCGATACCGCTGCGCGGCACCAAGGAGGACTGGCTGAAGAACGAGCTGAGCCGGTGGGACGAGCACTGCCCCGACGTCCGCTACCTGGACGTGCCGGGCGAGCACTACACCTTGATGGGCCCGAACCATGTGGCCGTCTTCCAGTCGATCCTGCGCAAGGAACTCGACCGCGCGCTCGGTGACGCCGGCTGACACCCCGACCCGACCACTGAGGAGAACACGATGAACGGCAAGAAGATCCTGGTCACCGGGGGCACCGGACAGGTCGCCGGCCCGGTGGCCAAGGCCCTCGCCAAGGACAACGAGGTCTGGGCGCTCGGCCGGTTCGGCACCCCCGGCTCCGAGGTGGCGCTCACCGAGCACGGCGTCACCACGTTCCGCTGGGACATGGACGACACCGGGGAGGACACCCTCAAGGGGCTGCCCGAAGACTTCACCCACGTCATCCACTCCGCCGTACGACGCGGCGAGGACGGCGACTTCAACACCGCGATCGAGGTCAACACGGTCTCCACCGCCCGGCTGATGACCCACTGCCGGGGCGCCGAGGCGTTCCTGTACGTCTCCACCGGAGCCCTGTACGCGCGCCAGACCCTGGACCACGCCTACACCGAGGACGACCCGGTCGACGGAGTCGCCGACTGGATGCCTGTCTACCCCGTCGCCAAGATCGCCACCGAGGGCGTGGTCCGCGCGTACGCCCGCACTCTGGGCCTGCCGACCGTCATCGCCCGGCTCAACATCGCCTACGGCCCCGGCGGCTACGGCGGCGTGCCGATGCTCTACTTCAAGCGGATGCTGGCCGGCGAGCCCATCCCGGTGCCCGTAGAGGGCCAGAACTGGTGCTCCCTGCTGTACACCGACGACCTGATCGGCCAGGTGCCCCGGCTGTGGGAGGCGGCGTCGGTGCCGGCCGTCCTCACCAACTGGGGCGGTGACGAGGCTGTCGGCATGACCGACTGCGTCCGCTACCTGGAGGAGCTGACCGGGGTCGAGGCGAAGCTGGTGCCGAGCGAGGTCACCCGGGAGACGTACCAGTTCGACCCGACACTGCGCAGGCGCCTGACGGGTCCCTGCGAGACCGGCTGGCGCGAGGGCATCCGCCGCACCGTCGAGTCCATGTATCCCGAGTACGCGAAGTGACGAGGAGAAACAGCCCGGTGAACACGAAGCAGAGCAACATCCATCTCATCCACGCGGCGTACCAGGCGTTCCACTCCCGGGACGTGGGCGCGCTGCTGGCCGTCCTCTCCGAGGACGTGGAGTGGATCCACCCCGAGGGGATGCACGAGTACGGCCTCGGCGGCACCAAGGTGGGTCACGCCGGTGTCAAGGAGTTCCTGGCCCATGTGCCCACCGTGCTGGGCGGGATGCGCCTGCACCCGTTGGAGTTCGTGCACTCCGGCGACCGGGTCGTGGTCTTCGGCGTACGGGACGTCACCTCGCGCTCCGGGCACACCGAGTCCCTGGACTTCGTGCACTCCTGGACCCTCCGGGACGGCCGGGCTGTCCGTATGGAGGACATCTTCGACACGGTTGTCTTCCATCGCCTGATAGAGAGCTGACGACCGATCATGACGTACGCCTATCTGGGCCCGGAGGGCACGTTCACCCAGGCGGCGCTTCGCCAGGTCATGCCCGTCGGGCGCGGCCGTCCCTACCCCACGGTCCCCGCGGCGCTGGACGCGGTGCGCCGTGGGGACTGCGCGGCGGCCATGGTGCCGCTGGAGAACTCCGTGAAGGGCGTGGTGCCCAGCACCATGGACCAGCTGGTCTCGGCGGAGTTGCACATCACGGCGGAGGTGGAGGTGCCGGTGACCTTCGCGCTGATGGCCCGGGACGGCATCGAACTCACCGCTGTCACCGAGGTGTTGAGTCATCCGCACGCACTCGCCCAGTGCGCGGTCTGGCTCGCGGAGCACCTGCCCGGGGTGCGTGTACGGCCCGTGGAGTCCACGGCGGCGGCGGCGCGCGAGGTGGCCGAGACGGCGTCGGCTGCGGGGGCCGCCGCAGTCGCGGCCCCGTTGGCGGCGGACCTGTACGGCCTCTCGACCCTCGCCACCGGCATCGGCCAGCGGGCCGGGGCGGTCACCCGGTTCGTCTCGGTCGCCCCGGCGTGGTTCCCGCAGGCGCGAACCTGGCTGGACCGTACCTCCCTGATGGTGAACCCCGGCGACGGCCCCGGCCGGCTGATCGGCATCCTCACCGAGTTCTCCTCCCGGAACATCGAGGTCAGCCGGCTCCACTCCTGGCCCACCGGCGATCGCCTCGGCAGCTACCGCTACTTCATCGACGTCGACGGCCACATCGAGAACCCGCCCGTCCGCGACGCGATGTCCGCGATCGCCGGGCTCGGTGCGGGGGCCCGCTTCCTGGGCAGCTATCCGCGCTGGGGGCAGCGGGAGAAGGAGGCGGCCTGACCACGGGACCGCCCGCCACCCACACACCCGCACACCTCCTCTCCGTCCCCCACACGACCACCCCACCACCACCCCGGAGCGTGAACCCGTGCCCACCCTTTTGCACCTCGACACCAGCCCGCGGATCGAGTCGACCACGCGGCGGGTCACCGCCGAGTTCGCCGCGTCCTGGCGGGCGGCCAACCCGGAGGGGACCTACGTCCACCGGGACCTGGCCGCGCAGCCCGTGGCGCATGTCGACGCCGAGCAGATCGCGGTGATGCACCGACTGGAGAGCGATGAGGTGCGCGACCTCGACGCGGCCCGCGACGCGGCCGTCACCCCCGAGGAGAAGGCGAGCTGGGCCATCACCTGGGGTCTCGTCGAGGAGGTGCGGGCCGCCGACACGCTCGTCCTCGGGCTGCCCATGCACAACTTCTCGCTGCCCGCCACCTTCAAGGCATGGTTCGACCGGGTCGTGATCCCGCCGCTGGTGGTCGACCCCACGACGGGCACCGGTCCCCTCTCCGGCAAGCAGGTCGTGGTGATCACGGCCCGCGGCGGCGCCTACGGACCGGGTACGCCCCGGGCCGCGTACGACTTCCAGGAGCCCTACCTCAAGGCCGCGTTCAGCATGGTCGCCCTTGCCGACGACCTCACCTTCCTGCACGCCGAGATGACGAAGTCCGGCCATGTGCCCCGGCTCGCCGGGTTCCAGGACATGGCCGCCACCTCCCTGAAGCAGGCCCTCGAAGGAGCGCGGGTTCAGGCCCAGCGCGTCCCGGTCTGATGGTCCGGTCCGGGGTGCTCGTTGGCCCCGGACCGGTGACCTGCCTGCGGTACGGCGAGTGTCCGACGGCTAGCGGGCGTCGTAGCTTCGGCGGGACATGCCGATGTACTCCCGGTGACGCTCGGACCACTGGATGAGTGAACTCACCTCCTTGGACAGTGTGTGCCCGACCGGTGTCAGTTCGTAGTCGACCCGGGGCGGCGTGGTCGGGGTGACGGTCCGGATGACCAGGCCGTCACGCTCCAGACTGCGCAGCGTCAGGGTGAGCATCCGCTGCGAGATGCCGTCGATGGAGCGCCGCAGATCCGAGTAGCGCCGTGGGCCGTCGCCGAGCAGCGCCATGATCAGAACACTCCATTTGTCACCCACCCGGTCCAACACGTCCCGCAGCCGACAGGTGGTCAATGCCTCGCTGACCTGGTCGGGAACATCCATGTGCGTAGCGCTCTTTGAGGTGCCGTCTTCTGCCACACCAGCAGCATCGCCCAGAATTCCGGTGAGAACAAGAAGTGACCAGCGCACTGTCTGTGCGTGCCTCCGGCATGCCGTGCAGCGCTGCCGTACACCCGGTACCAGGATCCGAGGAGCATCATGGCCGTCGACTCGAGTGCGCTGAGCGCGCTGCCTCCCCGCAAGGGGCCTCGGCCCGCCACAACCGGCCGGGAGATCCCGCACGACCAGATCGAGGACTTCTCCCCGCCGGAGATCCGGGCCGCGCTGATCGCCCGCGCGGAGGCCCTGCCGGGCGTGTTCATGACCCAGAGCCAGGTCTCGGAGCCGTCCTCCCTGGCGCTGCGCCTGAACAAGAAGAACCGGGCCTTCGAGGCGTTCCTGCACCCGTCGGTGGACGAGTTCGGGCACATCCACCGCACCGGCTTCATGCACCTCACGGTGCCGATGGAGTCGCTCGGAGCGCTGACCGAGCTGGGCTGGATCGAACCGCACCCGATCACCCGGCGGCCGGAGTTCCCCAGCAGCATCGTCATGCTCTACGCCCCGCGCGACGCCGACGAGCTGGAGGTCGTCGCGACGGTGATGCAGGCGTCGTACGAGCAGGCCATGCGCTAAGGCCATGCGCTGGGGCCTTTTGTGGTCCGCCCGGCAACAGATCATCCATACAACGATTCTGACGATTCATCAGGAAGCGAGAACATTCCATGCGCGCAGTAACCATCGACGACTTCGGTACCACCCCCGCCGTCACCGAGCTGGCCAAGCCGGAGCCGGGGCCGGGTGAGATCCTGGTCAAGGTGCACGCCTCGTCGCTGAACGGCTTCGACGGCGCGGTGATCTACGGCGTGTTCAAGGACATGCTGGAGCACAAGTTCCCGGTCACGCTCGGCAAGGACTTCGCGGGTACGGTCGAGGCGGTCGGCGAGGGCGTGGCGCGCGCCGCCGGCGACCGGGTGTTCGGCGTGGTGATGAAGCCGGTCGTCTCCGACGGCGCCTTCGCCGAGTACGTCGTGGTCGCCGAGGGCTACGGCATCGCGGCCGTCCCGGAGACCGTGGACCTCGAGCGGGCCGGTGCGCTGGGCCTCGCGGGCACGGCCGCCGCGGGCGCCGTAGACGCGATCGCGCCGAAGGCGGGTGACACGGTCCTCGTCGTGGGCGCGACGGGCGGAGTGGGCGCGTACGCCGTCCAGTTGGCCGTGGCGAGCGGCGCGACGGTCGTCGCCACCGCGAAGCCGGGCGCCGAGACGGAGTTCGTCAGCGGCCTCGGCGCGGCGCACGTGGTGGACCACACCGGTGACGTCGACGCGCAGGTCCGCGCGATCGCGCCGAACGGTGTGACGGCCGCCGTCCACCTGGCCGGTGACCCGGAGCAGGTCGTGAAGCTGCTGGCCGAGGGCGGCCGGCTCGCCTCCACCCTGGGCTTCGGCCCCGAGCAGGCCGGGCGCGGTGACATCACGGTGACCTCCGTGATGGCCAACCCCGACACGGCCACGCTGGACCGACTCGCCGCCGCCGTCGCCGCCGGCGAGCTCCAGGTGCCGATCGGCCAGACGTACCCGCTCGACTCGGTGGCCGAGGCTGTGGGCGCGTTCGGTGCGGGCACCGTCGGCAAGATCGCCATCTCCGTCGCCTGACCCGACGCCGACGGCCGTGCGCGGCGGCGTCGTCGCCGCGCACGGCCGAATGGTCCCGCCCATCCTCTCGCTGCCACACTGTCGAGTCGCCCGGAGACTGCCATGGATGCCAACGCACGCCCCGAAGACGCCGGTACCCACCCCGACTTCGACGGGATGTTCCAGATCGTCACCAGCTTCTGGGTGGCGCGGGCGGTGCACGCCGCCGCCGCGCTGGGCCTGCCCGACCGGCTCGCGGTCGAGCCCCGGACCGCCGCCGCACTGGCCGCCGACACCGGCACCGACCCCCGCTCCCTGGCCCGGCTGCTGCGCGCCCTGGCCGGTGTGGGCGTGGTGCGCTCGGACGCCGAGGGCCGCTACACGACCACCCCGCTCGGTGACACCCTGCGCTCGGACATCCCCGGTTCCCTCACGTCGTTCGTCGAGATGGAGCTGGGCGAGGCCCACCACGCCACCTGGGGGCTGCTGGCGGACTCCGTACGGTCGGGCGAACCGGTCTTCGAGCGGGCGGTGGGAAAGAAGATCTGGCAGTTCTTCGAGGACACCCCCGCCATGAACGCCCACCTCGGCAAGGCGATGACCGGGCTCACCGCGATGGTCGCCGACGCCGTCCTCGACGTCTACGACTTCGGCCCCCATGAGCGGATCGTGGACGTCGGCGGCGGCGAGGGCGGCTTCCTCGCCTCCATCCTCACCGCCCACCCCCAGGCGCACGGCGTCGTCCTCGATCTCCCGCACGTCGTGGCGCACGGCCACGAGCGGATCGAGGCCGCGGGCCTCGCGGACCGGTGCGAACTCGTCGGGGGGGACTTCTTCGAGAAGGTTCCCGAGGGCGGCGACCTCTACACGATGAAGTGGGTTCTGCACGACTGGGACGACGCCGGCGCCCTCGAGATCCTCAAGTCCTGCCGTCGGGCCATGGGCGACAACGCGCGTCTGCTCGTCGTGGACACGGTCGTCCCGGACGGCGACGACTTCTCGCCGAGCAAGATCATCGACCTCAACATGATGGTGCTCAGCGGCGGTCAGGAACGCACGGCCGAAGAGTTCCGGCAGCTCCTCGCGGCGGCCGGCTTCACCCTGACCCGCATCCTGCCCACCCGCTCACCGAGCAGCGTGGTGGAGGCAGTTCCCGCGCCGCTCGCCTGACGCCCACTCAACTCCCCTACCGCGTCCTGTTTTTCACATCGCTTCCGTTCACATCACTCCAGGAGTTTCCGTGTTCATCGCGTACGTCGTCGCCGCGAGCCTGCTCGCCCTTGTGCTCATCGCCTCCGGCAGAGCCAAACTCGTCCGGGACGAGAAGGTCACCGAGGGGATGCACAAGATCGGCGTGCCCGACAGCTGGTTCCCGCGGCTGTCGGCCCTGGAGATCAGTGGCGCGCTCGGCCTGATCGTCGGCATCTTCTACCGGCCGCTGGGCATCGCCGCCAGCGTCGGGATCATCCTCTACTTCATCGGCGCGATCATCACCCACCTCCGCGCCAAGGACACGAAGGGCCTGCCGATGCCGGCCGTCCTGATGGCGGTCGCGGCGGCTCCGCTGCTGTTCGGCATCGCGACCGTCTGACAATCTGACAGGGGAGAGAGCAATGTCCGACACGGTGAAGTCTCCGACTCCGGTCGACTTCTGGTTCGACCCGCTGTGCGCGTGGACCTGGGGGACCTCTCGCTGGCTGCTGGAGGCGGCGCGCTCTCGCGACCTCGACATCCGCTGGCATGTCATGAGCCTGGCCATCCTCAACGAGGGCCGGCTCGACCAGATCCCGGAGCAGTTCCACGACCTGGTGGGTCCCAAGGGGCTGCGCCCGGTACGGGTGATCGTCGCGGCCCAGCAGCAGCACGACGCCGACGCGGTCGCCCGGCTCTACACGGAACTGGGCACCCGCTTCCACAAGGAGGGCGAGACCCCCAGCCCCACCCTCGAAGCCATCGAGGAAGCGCTGACGGCGGCGGGTCTCCCGGCGGATCTGATCCAGTACGCCGACACGGAGACGTACGACGCCGAGGTCCGCGCCTCCCACGAGCGGTCCCAGGCCGCGGTGGGCGAGGAGTCGGGCAGCCCGGTGATCGCGGTGCCCGACGGCGCGGGAGAGCGGCGCGCCTTCTTCGGCCCCGTCCTCACGCCCGTCCCCAGGGGCGAGGAGGCCGTCCGCCTCTGGGACGCGCTCCTTCTCGCGGCCTCGGTGCCCGCTTTCGCGGAGCTGAAGCGGGCGCGGTCGGGGGGCCCGGTCTTCGACTGAGCGATGGATGACAGGCCCGGGCCCGGGTCTTCATGCCCGGGCCCGGGCCTTCGTGCGCGGTCCTGGGCTTGGGCGCGGCTCCGGCCTTCGTACGCGGTCCCGGCCGCAGGCCAGGGTCCCGGCCGCAGGCCAGGGTCCCGGCCGCAGGCCAGGGTCCCGGCCGCAGGCCAGGGTCCCGGACTTCTTCCACTTGCCCAGGCCTTCGGTCACGTGAGCCGGCCTTCGTCCGCAGATGCGGACGGAGGCCGGCTCTCGTATGCGGGGCCGGAGCCGGGCCGCCGGACGACGGCGTCCCGTCGCTTCGGTCGGTCACACATCCGGTGTCCCACCCATGTCACGGTTTTCCGCTCGGCTGCGTCGGTCCTGTTGAAGCACTTCACACGACGACGAACGAGAGGCGACAGGATGGGCACGGACGCACCGAAAGCGCAGCAGCGAAACCCCTGGCTGGTGCTGGCGGTACTCTGCGCGAGCTTCTTCATGACGCTGCTTGACACGACCATCGTCACGATCGCCATCCCCGAGATGGCCGCGGGGCTCGGCGCATCGCTGGACGACATCCTCTGGTTCGCCAACGCCTACATGCTCGTCTTCGCGGCGCTGCTGCTGCTCTCCGGACGGCTCGGCGACCGGTTCGGCGCACAGCGCGCCTTCACCGCCGGGCTCGCGATCTTCACCGTGGCCTCGGCGGTGTGCGGGTTCGTGGACACCCCGGGGCAGATGATCGCGGCCCGGGCGGTCCAGGGGCTCGGCGCCGCGGTGATGATGCCGCAGACCCTGGCCCTGATCAGCGCCGTCTTCCCGGCGGAGCGCCGCGGCGCGGCCTTCGGCGTGTGGTCCGCGGTCGCGGGCCTCGCCACCGTCGCGGGACCCACCGTCGGTGGCGCGCTGGTCTCCGGCCTGGACTGGCGCTGGATCTTCTTCATCAACGTCCCGATCGGCCTGGCGGCCCTGGTGGGCGCGTTCGTCGTGGTGCCCGACATTCGGACGGGGCAGCAGACCTCGCTTGACCTGCCGGGCGCGGTGCTGTCCACGGCCGGCCTCAGCCTGATCGTGTACGGCCTGATCGAGGGCCAGCGCTACGACTGGGGCACCATCGAGTCCTTCCTCAGCATCCCCCTGGTCCTGGTGCTCGGCGTGGCGCTCCTCGGGCTCTTCGCGTTGCACCAGCGGGCCCGCCAGGACCGCCGTCCGCTGGTCCCGTTCGAGCTGTTCCGCAGCCGCAGGTTCACCGTCTCCGCGATGCTCGGGGCGATGCTGCTCTTCGGTTCCATCGGCGTGCTGCTGCCGCTCACCCTCTATCTCCAGTCCGTCCTCGGGCTCTCGGCGGGCGAGGCCGGCCTCGCCCTGGTACCGGGACCGCTGGTCTCGCTGTTCGTGGCGCCCGTGGCGGGCAACGCCGTCGGCAGGCTGGGCGGCCGCAAGCTCCTCGTTCCCGGGCTGCTGATCTTCGGCGCCGGAATCGCCCTCACGGCGGCCATGGCGCGGGCGGACTCCAGCGTGTGGGCGATCATCCCCGGCCAGATCGTGTTCGGTGTCGGTATGGGCCTGGTGTTCGCGCCTACCAGCACCCTCGCGATGCAGGAGATCCCGCTGCGGCTGACCGGCGTCGCCTCCGGTGTTTTCACCACGTTCCGGCAGATCGGCGCCGTCGTCGGCGCGGCGACGGTCGGTGCGCTGCTCCAGAACCGGCTCGCCGCCGAGGGCGTACCGGAGGAGGTGCGGCAGCAGGCCGGCCGGCTCACGGACTCGGTGTACGCCGACGGTCTCACCGACGCCGTGCGCTCCGGCCTGTACCTGACGGTCGCGGTCGCCGTGGTCGCCGCAGCCCTCGCGCTGCTCCTGCCGCCCCCGGCCCCGCGACCGGAGCCGGAAGCACCCGCGGAGCCGCGCGCCGGGGCGGACGCGGCCCGGGCCGTGGATTAGGGCGCCTGGCCCCAGCCGCCTTTCCCGGATCTCAGCATTACTGCTTTCGCACCGTTTTCGCATCGTTTTCGAGGAGGAATTTCCATGTCGGAAAAGACCGTCATCCAGCGTTACATCATGGCGCTCGGTGATCAGGACTGGGCCGCTCTGGAAAAGCTGTACGCCCCGGACGTCACCATGTACGCACCCAGCGCCTGGGGGGTGCAGGGCGTGGAATTCCTGCTGAAATTCTGCCAGGAGGTCCACAGCGCCCACCCCGGTATCCGTGCCGTCCTGCACGACGAGTTCTACAGCGCCGACGGCACCCGGGGGTCCTTCCGGTTCGCGCTGCACTGGCACAACACCGGCCCGTACTTCGGCAACGCGCCCACCGGCGAGCGCGGATCGAGCATCGAGCAGCACACCGTACGCATCGAGGACGGGCGGATCGTCGAGCAGGTGGTCGCGGCCAGCACCTTGGGGCTGCACTTTCTCCAGAAGGAGGCGTGGGGGGTGGCGTATGTGAAGGACGCCGTCGATCCGGCTCCCGAGATCGTCTCCGCGCCGTGACCGAGCCGCTCGTCGACGGCCCCTGGTCCCTGGAGGGCGCCGCCGGGCTGGTGCCGGGGGACGTCGCCGAGCGGTTCCGGGAGCGCGGATGGTGGCGGGACACCTCCGTCCTGCACGATCTGTTCCGGGTCGCCGCCGAGAGTCCGGACGCCCCGGCGATCGTCGTCTACTGCGTGCAGGACGGCCGTACCACCACCGTGCGCTACGCCGAACTGGCGTTCCACGTCCGGAGGTTCGCGGCGGCGCTGACCTCCCTCGGGGTGCGCCGGGGCGATCGCGTCGCCTTCCAGTTGCCCAACTGGTGGGAGGTGGCGGCCCTCACCCTCGCCTGCTGCTGGACCGGCGCGATCGCCGTACCCCTGCTGCCCACCCTGCGCGCCCTGGAGCTGGAACTCATGCTCAAGGCGGCCCGCGCCCAGGTGTGCGTCGTCGTGGACACCTGGGAGGGCTACGACTGCGTGGCCGCGCTGGAGGAGATCTCCACCCGGCTTCCCTGGCTGCGTCATGGCGTTGTCCACGGGGAGCGGGTCCCGCCGTGGGCGGTCGACTTCCGCGAGTACTTCCTGCGTACCCCGCACGAGGAACGGTTCGCGCCGCCGCGCCTGCCGACCGGGGAGGCCCTCGACCGGGTCTGCATGCTGCTGTTCACCTCCGGCACCACCGGGGAACGCAAGGCGGTGCTGCACACCGAGAACACCTTGTACGCGGGCACCGGGGCGGGGGCCGGCACGGTGGAGCGGGGCTGGGCCGCCCGCGAGGTGTTCAGCACCCCGCACCCCATCACGGGTCCCGCGGGCCTGCTGTACTGCGTATGGGGCCCGATCCTCGCCGGGGGCACCGGCGCCTACCAGGACGTGTGGGCGCCGGAGCGGTACCTGGAACTGCTGTCGGCGGCCTCAGTCACCCAGACCTTCCTGGCCCCCTCCTTCGTCAAGCAGCTCCTGGAGGAGCAGCGCCGGCGCCCCCGCTCGCTGCCCTCGCTGCGGTTCGTGATGACCGGCGCCGCCCCGGTACGGGCGGACCTCGCCCGGGCGATCCACGACGAGCTGCGGGTCCCGGTGCGCGCGTGCTGGGGCATGACCGAGGTGGGCATGGGCTTCCGGACCCGCGAGGACGACCCCTGCGACTGGGCAGCGAAGAGCGACGGCTCGCCGATGCCGGGCCTGGAGATGCGGCTGCTCCCGGGCCCCGGCGACGACGGCGTCCACCGGCTGCTGGTCAGGGGCGCGTCGCTGGCCGTCGGGTTCTGGCAGCCGGGCTCCGGGGAGCCGTTCCACGCGACGTGGCAGCACGACGACGGCTGGCTGGACACCGGGGACCTGGTACGCGAGGACGGCCGGGGCGGCATCCGTTTCGCCGGCCGGGCGAGCCGGCGGGTCGGCACCACGTTCATGATCCCGGTGGCGGAGGTCGAGCAGGAGATTCTGCGCCACCCCGGGGTACGGGAGGTGGTGATCGTCGGCTACGAGGAGGAGCCGGGACACGAGAGCTCGTGCGCCGTGGTGGTGGCCGACGGGGACCGCTGCCCGACACTCGCGGAGCTGGTGGGCATCCTCGTCGAACGCGGGATGACGCGGTGGTACCTGCCGACACGGCTGCTGGAGGTGTCCCCGGAGCTGCCGCGCAACGAGAACGGCAAAATTCGCTATGAGCGGTTGAGGGCCATGATTATAGACTCGGCAGGTCAGTTGGCGAGCGATCGCGACGAGCGCCGACCCTGAGGAAACGGGGAGTCATGGCCGAGGCGACAGCCGTCTCCGAGCGGTCCGGGACCTCGGATCCGTTCGAACAGTACCGGCAGCTGATGTTCGGCATCTCGTACCGCATGCTCGGTACCGTCGTCGACGCCGAGGACGTCGTCCAGGAGACCTGGCTGCGCTGGCAGCGCGTCGACCGGGACGCGGTCGGTGATCCTCGCGGATATCTGGTGCGTGCCGTCACCCGCACCGCCATCGACCAGATGCGCCGCAGCCGGGCCCGGCGCGAGGAGTACGTGGGGCCCTGGCTGCCCGAACCGCTGCTGGTCTCGTCCGACGTGGCGATGGAGTCCTCCATCCTCGGCGAGTCGCTGAGCATGGCGGTCCTGGTGATGATGGAGACGCTGTCGCCGCTGGAGCGCGCGGTGTTCGTGCTGCACGAGGTGTTCGGCTTCAGCTTCCCCGAGGTCGCCGAAGCGGTCGACCGCACGGAGACGGCCGTACGGCAGCTCGGCAGCCGGGCCCGGCGCCATGTGCGGCTGCGCCGACGGCGTTTCGAGCCGGACCGCCGGCAGGCCCGCGAGATCACCGAACGCTTCCTCGCCGCCTGCCTCGACGGCGACGTCGAGGCGCTCATGGCGGTGCTGGCCCCCGACGTGACGATGTGGGCGGACGGCAACGGCCACGCGGAGACCCCGCGCGTCCCGCTGTACGGCGCCGCCGCCATCACCGAGTACTTCGCGTCCACGGCGGGCCGCTACCCGGCCGGGCTGGTGGTCCACATGCACGAGCAGTACGACGGCGCGCCCGCCGCCGTACTGGCCACGCCGGCCGGCGTGTTCGCCGTGGTCACCGCGGACATCGACCTGATAGACGGCCACCCCCGCGTCACGGCCGTACGCGCCGTACGCAATCCGGAGAAACTGGGCCAGGTACCGACGATCCGCTGAGCGACGCCGACAGCCCGCGAGTCCGCCGGGCGCCCCTTGCCCGGAGTGGTGTCCGTGAGTGCCGGGTCGTGGGCCGCATCCCGATGGTGCTCCAGACGCGGCCGACGGCAGCCAGAGCGCCGACCCGGCGCCCCAGCCGGTACCCGGGACCCCGACGAGCCGGGCCGCCGGAAGGCAGGCTCTGGCACCCCGCACCTGTTCAAACGGCGGCCCCCACCCCGCGACACGACCGCCGTCAGTCAGAGCACCGGCCGACACCCCCAAACCGGCGCCCGGGGCCCCCACGAGCCGAGCCGTCCGCCGAACGCCAGCGGCCGGCGCCCCACGCCTGTTTCAAGCGCCCCGCACCCCGCCCGCCTGTCCACCAGCGATCGTCGGTCACTCCGCCAGAGTGCCCAAGCCATTGCGGCGTTGGCGGTCCATGACCCACTGGGCGACGTGGATGCGGGAGGGGACGTCCAGGCGGCGCATGACCTGGCGGACGTGGTTGACCACCGTCCACTCCGACAGCCGTAGCTGCTGGGAGATCTGGCGGTTCGTCAGCCCCTGGCTGACCAGCATGGCCACCTCGTACTGGCGCGCCGTGAGCTGCACCGGGCGGGACACCGCCGACGTGGGCTCGGGTGCGGGCGGGCCGACGGCGAGCGCCTCGCCCGCGGCGGCGTCGGCGGAGAGCGTCCGCCCTTCGCGGCGGGCCGCCTCGTACTCGGGGCCGGACAGCAGCCGGCGCGCGTCGCGCAGCGCGGCCTCCGCGTCGCCGGCGACCAGCGGCGGACGGGCCCCGGTCGCCTCCTGGAGGGCGGACGCGGCCGTGAGCAGCCGGGCCACCCGGTGCCCCTGGCTCGGCAGCCGACGCCACACATGCAGCGCGTGCCCCTCCAGGACGGTGGGCAGCATGGTGTGCTCCCCGATGGCCCGCAGCCGGTGCAGGCTCTCCCAGAGCAGCCGCTCCGCCAGCGCCTGGTCTCCGCGCGAGTCGGCCAGCGCGCCGCGCACGGCCAGCACCAGCCCCTCACCCCGGACGTCCCGGGCCCGCATGAACAGCGCGTTCGCCATGTCCAGCAGGTCGGCGGCGAGTTTGGCGTCGATGAGGCGGCTGCCGGTGGCCAGCGCCAGCGCGGCGTTCGCCGCCTCGACGGTCGCCCCCTTGCCGGCCGCCGCGTCGAGGAGTTTCACCGCGGCCTTGCGCACCGCCGCCGGCTCCGCGGGCCGGTGACTGACCGCGAGCTGGGCCAGCGCTGCCTTCTCCTGGACGGTGTCGCCCGCCTCGTGGAAGGCCCGGGCCGCGTGCCGGAAGCAGTCCGCCGCCAGCCGTGTCTTGCCGCCGGCCAGCGCCAACTGGCCGCGCGCCGCCTCGGCGCGCGCGTTCAGTTCGCCGGGCCCGGTGACGGCCAGGAACGCGGTCGACGCCTTGGCCAGCCACTGCTCGCCGAGGGCGAGATGACCGCGTACCAGCCAGAAGCGGTGCAGGGCGAGCGCGGCGCGCGCCGCGTCCGTCCGGCGGCCGCTCGCCTCCAGATGGGTCAGCGCGGCCAGCAGGTCCTCGTGCAGCGGGGCCAGCCGCTGGAGCCACTGCGCCTGCTGGGGACCCGTCAGACAGTCCTCGGCCTGGAGGGCCAGCGCCAGGAAGCGCTCCGCGTGCCGGCGCCGGGCGTCCGGCAGTTCGCCCGTCGCCGCCAGCCTCTCCAGGCAGAACTCCCGGACGGTGTTGAACATCGTGAACCGCGGTTCCCCGCTGCCCGGCGTCACCCGCAGCAGATGGTGGCCGACGAGGGCCTCCACGACCTGCTCCGTGCGGTGTGTGGGGAGGTCCCAGAACTCCTCGACGGTGGTGAGGTTCATGCTGCCGGTGAAGACGGAGAGACGGGTGATCAGCGCGCGCTGCTCCGTGTCGAGCAGCCGGAAGCTGTGCTCGGTGATCGAGCGGACGCTGCGGTGCAGGGGTGAGCGTGCGGCATGGTCGCCGCCGAGCACCGGCCGGCCCTCGCGCAGCCGGGTCAGCAGGCTGTCCACCCGGAAGAGCCGCAGCTTCTCGGCGACGAGTTCGATGGCCAGGGGCAGCCCGTCCATCCGGGTGCAGATCTCAGCCACCGCCTGGGCGTTCTGCGCGGTCAGCGCGAAGGACGGGTCGATCGCCCGAGCCCGGTCGACGAACAGTTCCACCGCGGCGTGGTCCTGGAGTTCCAGGACGTCCTGCCGGTACGGCGGGGTCGGCGTCGGCAGCGGGAGCACGGGAAAGAGCCGCTCCCCGTACAGGTGCAACGGCCGGCGGCTGGTGGTGAGGACCCGCAGCCGGGAAAAGCGGCTCAGCAGCGTGTCGACGGCTTCCGCGGTGGCGGCGGCTGCCTGTTCGAAACCGTCGAGGATCAGCAGACTCGGCTCGTCCGGCAGCCGTGCTGCCAAGGTCTCTGTGAGGCCGTCGCCGCCGACGGTCTCGTGCAGGTCGAGATAGGCGACCCGGGCGATCGGGACGGCGGCCACGGCCGCGCAGGCCAGCCTGCTCTTTCCTACGCCTCCCGGGCCGGTCAGGGTGATCAGCTGGTGCTCGTCCCGGCCGAGCTGGGCGGAGAGGGTGAGAACCTCGAGGTCGCGTCCCACAAGGGTGGTCCGGTGGCTGGGCGACCGGGAAGGCGTGTCGATGATCAGTTGCGAGCGCAGTTTTCCGGAGCCGAGCGCTCCGGCCGTCACCGGGATTTACCGATCGTGAATTTTTTACTGCGAATTGATTGAATTCTCATATTCGGCACGTTGTCCCCCGTCCCGTTACCTTGCGTAACCTGCAGCACAAAGCATACGACCAACAGCACTCAGGGAACTTCCCAGCCGAATTGTTGGCTTATTCGCGCCGCACGGCCTCCTCGGTCGAATTCGTTTTTTGCTTTGTCTGCCTCAGTACCGCCCTGCAGAGCGTCCCGAGAACCAGACCCCAGAAAGCGGCCCCGAGTCCCGCCAGGGTGAGACCGGAGGCGGTGGTGAGAAACGCGACAAGCACGGGGGTACGGTCGCGTGGCTCCGCGAACGCCCCCGACAGACTCCCGCCGAGAGCGCCCAGCAGGGCGACGCCCGCGGCCGCCGAGATGAGGGCCGGCGGCAGCGCCGCGAACAGCCCGGCGACTGTCGTCCCGAACAGACCGACCGCGATGTACAGCGCCCCACAGCTCAATCCGGCCACATACCGGCGGTCGCGGTCCTCGTGCGCGTCCGGCCCCGCGCAGATGGCCGCGGTGATCGCGCCGAGGTTGAGCGCGTGCGCCCCGAACGGCGCGAAGACGGCGGACGCCACGCCGGTGTCCCGCACCAGCGGCCCCGACGGCACCGCGTACCCCGCCTCCCTGAGCGCCCCCACCCCCGGCGCGTTCTGCGCCGACATGGTGACCAGGAACAGCGGCAGCGCCAGGCTCACCAACGCCTCACCCGGCCACGCGGGCACGGTGAACACGGGGGTGGCCAGGGACAGACGTACGTCTCCCAGAGACAGCGTGCCGGTGCCGGCCGCCACCGCGACGGCCGCGACGAGCGGTACCGCGATGGCGTACCGGGGCGCCACCCGCTGGAGGACGACGTAGCCCGCCAGCATCACCCCGGCCACGGCGGGAGCGTCCTCGATCGCCCGGAACGCCTCCAGACCGAACCGCAGCAGGATTCCGGCCAGCACGGCGGAGACGACGGCGGCCGGGATACGCCGCATCAGCGCGTCGAACCAGCCCGTCACCCCCACCAGCACGGTGAGCGCGGCCGCGGCCAGATACGCGCCGACCGCAGTCGCGTACGGCATCTCGTCCAGCTGCGTGACCAGCAGCGCCGCGCCCGGAGTCGACCAGGCCGCGACGACCGGCACCCGGTGGCGCAGGCTCAGCACGAGCCCGGTCACGCCGCTGCCCACGGCGATCGCCCAGATCCACGAGGAGAGCCGGGCCTCCCCCAGGCCGCCCGCGTGCGCGGCCTGCACCACGATGGTCAGCGGCCCGGCGAACGAGACCACGACCGCGACGGCCCCCGCGACGACCGCGGACAGGGACGCGTCATGCCACACCCGCCGTGCGCCGCCGCCGAGGGCCTCCGCCATCAGAGGATCTCGACGTTGGCGGCCGGTCGCAGCCGCCGCCGGCAGTCCAGGACGTGCCGGGCCCCGCGCAGCACCACGTCGTAGTCGAAGTCGTCGTGATCGGTGAGCAGCACCACCGCGTCGGCGGCGGCCACCTCCGCCTCGGTCAGCTCCACCCGGCGCACCCGGGCGTCCAGCGGCGCGGTCTCCCGGACGTGCGGGTCCACCGCGTGCACCTGCGCGCCGGTGCGCAGGAGCAGCTCCGCGACCCGCAGCGCCGGCGACTCCCGGGCGTCCCCGCTGTTGCGCTTGTACGCCAGCCCCAGCAGCAGTACCCGCGAGCCGTTCGCCGGACGCTGGAGCTGGTTGAGCGCCTCGACCAGGCGCTGCACCACGTAGTGCGGCATCTGGCTGTTGACGTCGTTGGCGAGGTCGACGAACCGGAACCGGCGGCCCAGTTGACGCTCCACGCGCCAGGAGAGATAGCGCGGGTCGACCGGCAGGCAGTGGCCGCCCACGCCGGGGCCCGGGGAGAAGGGCATGAAGCCGAACGGCTTGGAGGAGGCCGCGTCGATCGCCTCCCAGGCGTCCACACCCAGTTCGCGCGCGATCACCGCCATCTCGTTGACCAGCGCGATGTTGACGTGCCGGTAGGTGTTCTCCAGAAGCTTGGCCAGCTCGGCGGTCTTCGTGTCGCGCACCGGAACGGTCCGCTGCACCACCGTGCCGTAGAACTCCGCGACCCGGCGCAGGGATTCGGCGTCCACCCCGGAGACGATCTTGGGCGTGGTCTCCAGGGTCCAGCGCTGGTTTCCCGGGTCGATGCGCTCGGGGCTGTAGCCGAGGTGGAAGTCGGTTCCGGGGCGAAGCCCGCTCTCCTTCTCCAGCAGCGCCCCGAACACGTCCTCGGTGGTGCCCGGATAGGTGGTGGACTCCAGGACGACCAGCGCGCCCGGCCGCAGATGTGCGGCCAGGGTCAGAGCCGCCTCCTCGATGCAGGTCAGATCGGGTACGTCGTCCAGCAGCGGAGTGGGTACGGTGACCACGGCCACGTCGAACCCGGCGAGCGCGCCGGCGTCGGTCGTGGGCTGGTAGGCGCCCGTGGCCAGCGCCTTGGCCAGCCGCTGCTCGTCCACGTCCTCCACGTAGGAGTCGCCCGACCGCAGCCGGGAGACCCGGGCCGCGTCCACGTCGTAGCCCACGACCGTGTGGCCCGCCTCCACCGCGCGTACGGCCAGCGGCAGGCCCACATACCCCTGGCCGACCACCGCCACTCGACGGCCCGTGGGGCCCGGGGCACCGCCGTTCATCGATTGGGACATGGTGTGCCCTTTCAGCCGTTGTGCACGAGAACCAGGTTCGCCGCGATCAGGAGGACGACGCCCCAGCGGTGGATGGTGACGCCTTGCTTGCGGGCCGACAGCACCTCACCCGCGACGAGTCCGGCGTGCGCCTGCCGGGCGCGCATCGCTACCACGGGCAGCAGGAACGCGCAGAACCACCACGGCACCGCGCCGAGGGCCGCGGCGAGGACGATCGCGCCGGTCTCGGTGAGCGAGAGTCCGGCGATGAAGCCCCGGTAGACGCCCGGGGAGACGCTCGTGGCCAGGTTGCGGCGGCCGGCCGCCCGGTCGCCGGCCACGTCGTTGATGTTGGAGTAGACCGAGACCATCAGGCTCCACAGGCCGAACAGGAAGCACTCCAGCCAGGCCGCGCCGGTCATCTCCCCGTTCAGCAGGGCGAAGGGGACCAGCACGCACAGCCCGGTGCTCAGCCAGATGACCGCCTCCTGGCCGCCCCGGTAGCTGAGCTTGAGGCCGTACGAGTACTGCACGCTGATGACCACCGAGAAGCCCGCGGCGACCAGCGCCCACCAGGGCCGGTGCGGTGCGACCAGCGCGGTGAGCGCCCACAGCGCGCTCCCTGCGGCGGCACAGCCCCAGCCGAAGCGCAGCGCCTGCCGCAGGGTGAGCCTGCCGTCGAGCAGCGGCTTGCGGTCCCGGGCCCGCAGCGACTCCTGCGGGTCGTAGTTGCGGGCGTCGCTGCCGTCCCGCAGCCCGGTGACGTCGTCCAGCGCGACGGTGGCCGCCACGACGCCGACCCAGCCCGCGTCGAACAGCACCAGCGCCCACCAGGTGCGCGGCTCGTGCCAGGCGGCGGTGGGCAGCAGCGCCGCGACGACGAGGACGCACAGGTAGTAGTCGAAGAACGAGAGCTTCGCCAACTTCGCGTAGGCGCCCGCCCGTTCCCGTACGCGCAGGCTCGGCGGCGCCGAGGTCGTCGCCGTCATCGCCCCGGCTCCGTCCCGCCCGCCCTGCGGCCGACCGTGCTGATCAGTACCTGGCTCAGCCAGTGGTGGGCCGGGTCGGCCATCTCGGCCAGGGCCTCGTCGATCCGGGTGTCGTCCAGGAGCCCGGCGGCCACGATGCGCGGCCGCATGAACTCCAGCCACAGCATGTAGTGCCGGGCCTGGTCGGAGCCACCGCGCACCATCACCGCCCGGCCCTCCGCCGTTGCCTCCAGACCGGCGGCCAGGACCAGTTGGAGATCGACATGGCCACCGCGCGGATCGTGACCCGACTCGCGCATCAGCCCGTACCCGGCCGCCCGCACGTCCTGGAGGAAGTCCTCCGACAGGAAGGAGCGGAAGAGGGTGGAGGAGTCGGTGTCCTCCAGGAACAGCACCCCGCCGGGGCGCAGCGCCCGCGCCATCCGGGCCACGGCGGCGGCGCGGTCGGGCAGGTGCTGGAGCACCATGCGGGAGTGCACGAGGTCGAAGGCCGCGTTCGGCAGCTCCTCCTCCCGCAGATCGTGCCGTACGACGTCCACCTGGGGCACGGCGGCCAGCGCGCCCAGCCGGTCGGTCTGCAGGTCGGTGGCGAGGACCCGGCCGGTGGGGCCGACCCGCTCGGCGAGCCAGCGTGCCACGGAACCCGAACCGGCCCCGATCTCCAGGCAGTTCCAGCCGGGCCCCACGCCCAGCGCGTCGAGCCGTTCCAGGGTGCCCGGGTCCCAGATCGCCTCGTTGGTCCGCAGCCGCTCGGTCTCCTTCTCCCAGACCGGGTCGAAGACGTACTCCTGTTGTGCCGGCGCACTCGTCATGATGGTCTCCCTGGACTGTTCTCGCGTTCTCACGTGTAGAACTCGCAGACCGTGTCGGCGATGAACTCCACCTCGGCGTCGGTCAGATGGGGCCAGATGGGGATGGCCAGATTGCGCTCGGAGGCCCGCTCTGCGTTGGGCCAGCGGCCGTCCGGGGCGGCCCACGGCGCGAAGGCGGGCTGCCGGGGCAGCGGCACGGGGTAGTAGATGTGGCTGCCTATCTGACGTTCCGTCAGATAGGCGCGCAGGTCCTCGCGACGGTCGACGAGCAGCGAGTAGACGTAGTAGCAGCGGCCGTTGCGCCCGGCCGGCGGGGCGAGCACCCCGCGTTCACGCAGCGGCTCGAAGCGCTCGGTGTAGTAGTCGGCGATCCGCGCGCGGCGCTCCAGCCGGTCCGGGAAGCCGGGCAGCCGGTGCAACTGGAAGGCGGCGAGCACCTCGTCGAAACGGTTGTTCTGGCCGATGCGGTGGTGCAGGAAGCGGTGCACTCCGTCCTGTCCGTGGTTGCGCAGCATCCGCGCGGCCCGGGCCAGTTCGGGGTCGTCGGTGAGGACCACCCCGCCCTCGCCCGCCGTACCGAACGCCTTGACCTGGAAGAAGGAGAACACCCCGACATCGCCCCAGCGACCGGCGGGCCGGCCGTCCAGGACGGCGCCCTGGGCGACCGCCGCGTCCTCGATCAGCGCGATCCCGTGCTCGCGGGCGATCTCCCCCAGCCGCGCCATGTCCGCCATGATCGAGAAGACATGGGCCGGCATCAGCGCCTTGGTGCGTTCGGTGATCAGCGACTTCGTCGCGTCGGGGTCCAGCACCATGGTCCACGGGTCGACATCGGCGAAGACCGGCGTGGCACCCGCGTTCGCCACCGAACTGGCCACCGGCTGACAGCAGAATGCGGGCACGATCACCTCGTCGCCCGGGCCGATGTCCAGCGCGCGCACGGACAGCTCCAGTGCCCCGGTGCCGCTGGCGCAGGCGACGACATGGCCGGCGCCGGTCTCCTCGCGAAGCGCCTCCTCCAGCTGCGCGGTGCGCTCACCGAGGATGAACCGCTGGCCGGGGCCCGTGCCCAGGTCGTGCACGGCCGACAGCAGCGCCTCGCGGTCCTCCTCGAAGAGGTCGGTGGGGAAGAAGGGCAGAGTCCTCATGATGCGGCCCCCGTGTAGAAGCGGCGGACGGCCTCGCACACCCGGTGCACGTCGTCGAGGCCGAGATCGGGGTGGAAGGGAAGCGCGACCGTGCGCTCGCAGGCGGCCTCCGCGTGCGGGAAGTCGCCCCGGCGGTACCCCAGTTCGGCGAAGCAGGGCTGGAGGTGCAGCGGCGTCGGGTAGTAGACCTCGGTGCCGATGCCCTCGCGGGTGAGGTGCTCCACCAGGGCGTCCCGGCGCTCGACCTCGATCACGTACACGTAGAACACCGGGTCCTGCGGCACGTCCCGTACGGCCACCGTGGGCAGCCGCAGGACGCCGGGCACGCCGCTCAGCGCCTCGGTGTACGCCGCCGCCAGCTCCGCGCGCCGGGCGATCGCCGCGTCGAGCCGGGGCAGCTTGCCGAGCAGTACGGACGCCTGGATGTCGTCCATCTTGCTGTTGGTGCCCGAGGCCCCGGAGAGGTTGGAGATGCCGGCGATGTGGTCCACGGTGCGGCCCATCCGGCCGTGGTGGCGCAGGATCGCCGCCCGCTCCGCGATCTCCGCGTCGTCCGTCAGGACGGCCCCGGCGTCACCCAGCGCACCCAGGGTCTTGGTGGGGAAGAACGACAGCACGCCGCCGTCACCCAGCAGCCCGGCGTGAACGCCCGCGCGGCGCATGCCGATCGCCTCCGCGCTGTCCTCCACCACCTTCAGCCCGTGCCGCTCGGCCAGGGCGCCGAGCGCCCCCATGTCCGCGAGCTGCCAGAAGAGGTGCACAGGCATGATCGCCCGGGTGCGGGGCGTGATCGCCGCCGCCGCGGAGGCCGGGTCCAGCGAGTAGGTCTCCGGATCGATGTCGGCGAACACGGGCGTGGCACGGGCCAGTGCCACCGAGGATGCCGAGGCGACGAAGCTGAAGGCCGGCACGACGACCTCGTCGCCAAGGCCGGCACCGCAGGCGCGCAGCAGCAGGACGAGGGCGTCGGTCCCGTTGTTGACCGCCACCACATGCCGTGCGCCGGTGTATTCGGCGAGTGCCTTTTCCAGTTCGGCGACCTGTCGGCCGTGGGAATACTTACCCCGGTCGAACATCTCATTGAGATGGCGATTGATGTCCGGCCAGCAGTCACTGAAGGTGTCGGCCTGGGTGAAGAACGGAACCGGGTGTTCTGTTTCCGTTTCCGGGTTTCGATCGGTGCTCCGGGTAGGGGAGATCACGCGGTAATCCTCCGTGTGCCGGGCGGAGTTATGGATGGGCGAAGCTAAGCCGCTCGTTTTCCCGGCGGCAATGGCAAACCCTTGTCAGCACCGGGTGCGGGGAACTGGCAGGAACCAGTCATGCCGGGTCCTTGGAGCGGAGAATCGGCAGGTCACAGGAGTGCGGAACAAGTCAGCCGGCACCCTGTCAGGGGTCGGCACCGGCCCGGCGCTTGACACACCGACCCGCCCTGCCGCAGTTTTCTCAAAACGCCGCCGCGTCGCCGTGCTCAGGTCTCGACTCACAGGCCAGGAGCAGGCGGACGGGCCCTGCGCACCCTCGGTGGCATGGGTGCCGGCGGCAGCCGCGTGTCCGATAGCGGGTGACAGAGGATGTGCTCTCCTTGAAATCGCTGGACAATTCCGGAAGCCCAGAAGAACCGGCAGGAAATCGCGGGAAAACCGTGGTTCTCGCCGAGCCCCGCAGTTTCTGCGCCGGTGTGCAACGGGCCATCGACATCGTCGAGGCCGCGCTGGAACGCTTCGGGCCTCCCGTGTACGTACGCAAGCAGATCGTCCACAACGAACACGTGGTGCGCGACCTCGAGACCCGCGGCGCGCGGTTCGTGGACTCCGAGGAGGAGGTGCCGGTCGGCGCGGTCTGTGTCTTCTCCGCCCACGGCGTCTCGCCCGCCGTGCGCCAGGGCGCCGCCGACCGCGAACTCCAGGTGATCGACGCCACGTGCCCCCTCGTGGCCAAGGTGCACCAGGAGTCCAGGCGGTTCGTCGAGGACCGCCGCACGATCCTCCTCATCGGCCACGCCGAGCACGAGGAGGTCGAGGGCACCTACGGCGAGGCACCCGAACACACCCTCGTGGTCAGCACCGTCGACGAGGTGCGCGCCCTGGACCTGCCCCGCGACGCGCCGGTCGCCTACCTCACCCAGACCACCCTCGCCCTGGACGAGACCAGGGAGATCATCGAGGCGATGGAGGAGCGGTTCGACGATCTGCGCGGCCCGGGCAGCGACGACATCTGCTACGCCAGTCAGAACCGTCAGAACGCGGTCAAGGCGGTCGCCGCCCGTACCGGTCTGGTGCTCGTCATCGGCTCCACCAACTCCAGCAACTCCGTGCGCATGGTGGAGGTCGCCCGCGATGCCGGCACCCCCGCCCACCTCGTCCCCGGTCCGGACGACCTCGACGAGAGCTGGCTGGCCGGCGTGGACTCGGTCGGCGTCAGCGCCGGCGCCAGCGCGCCCGGCACCCTCGTCGACGGCCTGCTGCGCCGGCTCGCGGCACTCGGCTACTCCACGGTCGAGGTCGAACGGACCACCACCGAGGACATCGTGTTCGGACTGCCTTCCCAACTGAAAGGCACGGCATGAGCGAGGACGACGTCCTCACCCGATCGCTGGACGCCGTCCAGCAGCGCATCCACTCCTGCCTCACCGAAGAGAGCGCGCGCTGGAGAGCCGTCGATCCGCGCTGTGGCGCGTTCGTCGACACCGTCACCGCCATCACCACCGCCAAGGGCAAGCTGCTGCGCCCCAGGTTCTGCCTCCTCGGTCACCTCGCCGGCGGCGGCGACCCGGCTGATCCACTGGCCGTCGACGCGGCCGCCGCCCTCGAACTCCTGCACAGCTTCGCCCTGTTGCGCGACGATGTTCTCGACGACTCCCCACTGCGCCGCGGCGCCGTCACCGCTCACGAACGGCACGCCGACGACCACCGGGCGCGAAACCTGCGCGGCGAGCCCCGCCGTTACGGGGAGGGCGTCGCCAACCTCGCCGCCGATCTCGCGCACGTCTATGCCGACCGGCTCACTCGCGCCCTGTCCGAGGATGCGCGCGCGGTCTGGGACGAGACCCGCGTCGAGGTGACCGTCGGGCAGTACCTCGACATCGCCGTCGCCGCCGAAGGGGTGGCCGACCCGGAGCTCTCCCGCTGGATCGCGGTGTGCAAGTCGGGGCGCTACACCATCCACCGCCCCCTCCAGCTGGGCGCCGCCCTCGCGGGCCGGTCCGATCTCGCCGACGTCTTCGAGGGGTACGGGCTGCCGCTGGGCGAGGCGTTCCAGCTCCGGGACGACCTCATCGACGCCTTCGGCGACTCCGAGGACACCGGCAAGCCCACCGGTCTCGACTTCGACCGGTTCAAGATGAGCTACCTGCTGAGCCTCGCCGTACGCCGCGACGAACGGATCAGGGAACTCGCCGCCGCACCCGCGGGACCCGACGGCGCCGCCAGGATGCGTGACCTGCTCGTCGCGACCGGCGTCGCCGACGAGGTCGAACAGCGCATCGCCCAGCTCGTCGACCAGGCCCGCCGGGCCGTGGCCGACGCTCCCCTGGTGCCCCGGTGGCGCACGGAGCTGATGGACCTCACCACACGTGTGGCGTACCGGGACCGCTGAGAGGAGCCGTACCAGCATGGAGCGGACACTGATCATCGGGCTCGGGCGGGCGGGCCTCGGACTGCACTGGGCGGTCCTGCGCAGACTGCGCGCCGCCGGGGAGCATCCCGACCTCTTCGACCCGGCACCCGTCCTGACCCTCGACCCGCTCGCCCCCGCGGCACCCCCGCGAGGCGAGGAACTGCGCTCCGTCTCCTCGGTCGCCCAGGCCCGCGGCCTGCTGGACCCCGAGCGGACCGTCGTCCACCTGTGCACCCCGCCCGTGGCCCGCCTCGGCCTGCTGCGCGAACTGGCGGGCGCCGGTTTCCGCCGGATCATCGTCGAGAAGCCCCTGGCGGTCGAGCGCGGGGCCGTCCACGACATCCTCGACCTGGTCCGTACGGAGCGGCTGCGCCTGGCCGTCGTCGCGCCCTGGCTGGCGAGCTCGCTGACCGCGCGCCTGGCCCGCCTCGTCGAGGAGGGCGATCTCGGCGAACTGCGGTCCATCGACGTACGGCAGAGCAAGCCGCGCATGAGCCGCACCCTGGCCGCCGACGGCCACCCCACCGCGTTCGACGTCGAACCCCCGCACTCCCTCGGGGTGTGTCTGCGGCTCGCCGGGGACGCCGTTCTCACCGGCGCCGAACTGACCGACATGCACATCGGCGACACCGTCGTCCCCGGCATGGGCCGCGCCGAACTGGTCCTGCGGCATCAGGGGGCCACCAGCCGGATCGTCTCCGACCTCACCGCACCGATCCGCGAGCGCCGCGTCCAGCTGGGGTTCACCGAGGGCCTGGCGGTCGCGCACTACCCGGGCGCCGAGGACGACCACTACGCCCAGCTCCGGTTCAGCCGCACCGGCCACGCCGAGACCTGGGAGGTCTTCCCCGACGACGCGCTGTCCACGTACTTCGTCGACACCTACCGCGCCCTGGGCGACGGCACCGCCCTGGAACCCCAACTACGCCTCGCCTCCCGCGTGGTGGAGCTGCTCGCCGACGCCAAGGAGGCGAGCTCGCGGTCCGGCCCGGCGGACGCCCTCCCGTCCGCCGGGCACCCGGGACGGTGGGTGAGCCATGCGGGCTGACACCGCGGCCCGGTCCGCCGCCGAGGCGTCCCGGCTCCACCCGCCGCCCGGCATCCGCTTCGCCGGCATCGGCGACGAGGCCGCCCCCGACCTCGCCGCTCAGATCCGGGCCCACCGGTTACTGGGCTGGTCCGCCGTCGAGCTGCGCGACATCGACGGCACCGCCCTCGCCGACCTCGACGACGCAGCCTTCGACCGGGTGGCCGAGACACTGCGCGAGGCACGTCTCGACGTGGTGTGCGTGGATTCCCGTATCGCCAACTGGGCGCGCCCGATCACCGGTGACTTCGAGCTGGACCGCGGCGAGCTGGAGCTTCTCGCCCCGAGGTGCGCCGCGCTCGGCACCCGCCACATCCGCGTGATGTCCTACCCGAACGACCCCGCCACCCCACTCGACGAACCGGAGTGGGCCCGGCGCTGCGTCGACCGGATGTCGCGCCTCGCCCGGCAGGCCGAGGACCACGGACTGGTCCTGCTGCACGAGAACTGCGCGGGCTGGGCCGGCGCCGACGCGGCCCGCGCGCTGCGTCTGCTGGCCGAGGTCGACAGCCCGGCGCTGCGGCTGGTGTTCGACACCGGCAACGGGGTGGCGTACGGCTACGAGGCCTACGACCTGCTCACCGAACTCGTCCCGTGGGTGGACCACGTCCAGGTCAAGGACGCCCGCGCCGAAGGCGACGAGGCGGTCTACACCCTGCCCGGCGAGGGGAGTTGCCGGGTCGCCGACTGTCTGCGGCTGCTGCTCGACCACGGCTACACCGGCGCCTGGTCCATCGAACCGCACCGGGCGGTCCGTCCCCACGAGGGCCGGACCGACGCCGGCCGGGACGGCGTCGCCGAGTTCGTCCGCTACGGCCGCGCCCTGGAGGCCCTGGCCGCCGGGCTGACCGGGGAGGTGGCGCCATGACGGGCACCCGACTGAGCTCCGGGGAGCGGGAGTTGCTGCTGCACCTGCTCGAACTGCCCACGGCCGGCCTGCTGGAGGGCGAGGGTGAGCCCCGTCTGTGGGACGCCCAGCACG
Organism: Streptomyces sp. NRRL WC-3618; assembly: GCF_001280005.1. Taxonomy (GTDB): domain Bacteria; phylum Actinomycetota; class Actinomycetes; order Streptomycetales; family Streptomycetaceae; genus Streptomyces. The sequence continues at coordinate 72,554 of NZ_LGDW01000130.1, forward strand.
CGTACGCCGATGTCGCGCGCCGGCTGGGTTTCGGCGTGGTGCACCATGCCGCCGCCGACCCGGCCGAGCTGACGGACGACCAGGTGCCGCTCGCCGTACGGCGGGCCGTCGCGGACGACCCCGGCTTTCTCGCCGTACAGCCCTCCCTGGTGCTGGCGCTCGGCCCGGCGCTGCCGCAGGCGGACACGGTGATGTTCAACGTGCACCTCGACACCGTCGCCGGCCTCGAACCGGCCGGGTTCGACGGGGAACGGTTCACCGGGCGCGGCGCGATAGACGCCAAGGGCCCCGCCGTTGCGCTGCTGGCCGGGGTGCGCGCGGCGCTCGAGGCCGATCCCGGCCTGGCCGTCGGCACCCGGGTGCTCATCCAGGCCGTGTCCGGGGAGGAGGGCGGTGCCATGGGGGTGTTCGGCACCCGTCCGCTGATCCGGCGCGGCTGGTACGGCCGGCTCAACCTGTTCTGCGAGCCCACCGGGATGCGGCTGCTGCCGCGCTCCACCGCCGCGATGACCGCCTGCGTCCGGGTCGACGGCGACGACGCCATCGACGACCGCCCCGCCGCCGGGCACAACGCCACCGTCCTGCTCGGCCACCTCGCCGGTCGGCTCGCCGCCCGGCTCCCCGAGCGGGCGGGCGGCGGCCAGGTCTGCGTCGCCGGGCTGCACACCGGCCACCTCCACAACCGGGTGTACGGCACCGGCCGGCTGCTGCTCAACTGCTCCTACCCGGACTCCGCCGCCGGCCGGGCCCTGGCCGGCCACCTCGAACGCGAGGTCGCCGAGGGGCTGCGGGAGTTCACCGAGACCTATGCCACCCACCGGGACCTGGCCCGCACCGCCGCTGACGCCGGCGTGATCACCCGCGTCGAGTGGCACAAGCGGGGCCTGCCCGCGCTCGCGCCGGTGGCCGACCCCTGGGCCACCGACCTGCTGGAGCGCGGCGCCGGGCTGACCCGGTGGCCCGCCGACGAGCCCGCCTTCACCTGCGACGCGCTGTGGGCGGCGGGCCTGCCGGGCGCCTACACCGCCGTCCTCGGCCCCGGTGACCTCGGCCGCAACCACGCGCACGCGGCAGGGGAGTTCGCCGACCTGTCCGATCTCGAAGCCTTCGCCGGGGCGGTGAGCGGGATCCTCGTCCGCTTCGCTGCCCGGCACCGCGCCGCCACGGGAGGAAAACGACAGTGACCCAGCCGACCCACACCCCGCCGCACGACGGGGTGAGCGTCTCCCACGACGCCCTCGTGGCCTTCACCGCCGAGGTCTTCGCCGACCGCGGGGTGCCGCGGGGGCGGGCCCGCACCGCCGCGCAGGCCTTGGTGCACGGCGACCTCACCGGGCTCACCTCGCACGGCCTCGCCAACCTCACGCGGCTGTACCTGCCCGCTCTCGACTCGGGCCGCATCGACGCCACCGCGGAACCGGAGAAGATCACCGACACCGGCGCCGCCGTCCTCCTCGACGGACGCCGCTCCCTCGGCCTGTGGGCGGCGACCGAGGCGCTGGAACTGGCCGCCGACCGCGCGCAGGAGACCGGCGTCGCGCTGGTGACCATGCGCGACGCGACCCACTTCGGCTGCGCCGGATACCACACGGCCCGGATCGCCCGGCGCGGCATGGTCGCCGTACTCGCCTCCAACTGCGGCCGTCAGCGCATCGCGCGCCCGCCGGGCGGCCGGGCCGCGATGCTCGGCACCAACCCCTTCAGCGTCGCGGCGCCCGCGGGCGAGAGGCCCCCGTACGTCCTGGACATGAGCACCACCGTGGTGCCGACCGGCAAGGTTCGGGCCGCCGCCCGTGCCGGGGAGCCGATCCCGGAAGGCTGGTTGGAGGACGCCGAGGGCCACCCGGTGACGGACCCGCTGGCCCTGGACACCGGCGAGGGCTTCCTGCGCTGGCTGGGCGGCGACCCGGCCACCGGCGCCTTCAAGGGCTACGGCCTGGGCCTCATGGTCGAGGTGCTGGCCGCGCTGGTGCCCGGCGCCGGGCTCGGCCCCGCCCCCGAGGCCCTCACCGGCGACGGACGGCCCAGCGGGCGGGACGACGACATCGGGCTCACCGCCCTCGTCCTGGCCCCCGGCGCCCTGCGTCCCGAGCGGGACTTCCGCACCGAGGCCGACGGACTCTTCGGCGCGCTCCTCGACTGCCCACCCCTCGACCCCGCCCGCCCGGTCAGCTATCCCGGCCGTCCCGAGGAACTGACCGCCACGCACCGCCGCGAACACGGCGTCCCGCTGTCGGCCGAACGCCATGCCGAACTGACCGCCCTGGCCGCCGAACGCGGCCTCACGTTCCCCGAGGTGGACGCCCGATGACCCGGCCCACGGACCTGCCGACCCGCGTCGGCCTCATCGGCCTCGGCGTCATCTCGAAGTTCTACGTCGCCGCCTTCGACCGGCTGCCCGGCCTGGAGCTCACCGCCGTGTGCGATCTGCGGCCGGCCGCCCTGGAGCCGTTCCACGACACCGCCAAGTGCTACACCGGCCACGCCGAACTGCTGGCCGACGCCGCCGTGGACGCGGTCGTCGTGAATGTCCCCAACGACACGCACGCCACGGTGTGCGCCGCCGCCCTCGCGGCGGGGGTCGCGGTCTGCGTCGAGAAGCCGCTCGCCACCCGGGTCGAACACGGCCACGCGCTCGCCGCACTGGCCCGGAAGAGGCACGCCACCCTCTTCACCTCCTTCCACCGCCGCTACAACTCCGCCGTCCTGCGCCTCCTGGAGGAGGTCTCGGCGGCCGACGCCCCCGTACGTTCCCTCACCGTCCGCTACCTCGAACGCATCGAGGACCACGCGGGCGGCGACCGCTGGTACCTCGACGCCGACCGCTGCGGCGGTGGCTGCGTGGCCGACAACGGCCCCAACGCCTTCGACCTGGTACGGCTGTTCCTCGGCGACGTCGACCTGACCGCGGCGGACGTCGTCCGCGACGAGCTGGGCACCGACCGCCGGGCCACCGTCGCCCTGAGTGCCGCGCCCGGCGTCACCGCCCGGGTCGAACTCGACTGGTCCTACGACGGTGAGGTCAAGGACGTCACCGTCGAACTCGCCGACGGTACCCGGCTGTTCGCCGACATGCTCGCCGGTCACCCGGAGTTCAAGGGCTCGCTCTGGCACGAGTACGTCGGTGTCCTCACCGACTTCGACGCCCGGCTGCGCGGCGGACACGACGCCTCCGCCGACGGACTCGCCGCCCTCGAACTCGTCGACGCCGTCTACCGCGCGGAAGGAGCCCTCCGGTGAACCCACGAGAGGACGGCGCCAAACGCGCGGTGCACGCCACGGTCGTCAAGGTGCTGACCCATCGCCGCGACGACCGGGGCATGCGGCTGGAGGAGTTCACCAGCCGCTGCGTACGTGGTGGCGAGGTGCACGAGCTGGTCACCACCGACCAGACCGGCAGCCCGCCCGGCGCCCGCATCGACCGCGTCGGCTTCCTCGGCTTCGCCGAGATCCAGGGCGCCGGGGTGATCGACCGGGGCGACGAGGTGTGGGTCGACGGCCGCCTCGCGGGCACCGTGCTCGGCTTCGACGCCTGCCACTTCCCCAACCACTACAACGTGCTGATCGCCGCCGACACCCTGGTGACGGGCCCCGACCTGGACCTCCGTCCGGAGACACCGGTGTCCTTCCACCAGGTCGCGGCGGACGTCCGCGCGGACCGGCCCGTGGGAACGAGGAGCTGACCTTGGAACTGCTGGATCGCATCAAGAGCCCCGCCGACCTGCGCGACCTCGACCCCTTGGACCTCGAGCGGCTCACCGACGAGATCAGGGCGCTGCTCATCGCACGGGTGACCCACAACGGCGGTCACCTCGGCCCCAACCTGGGGGTGGTCGAGCTGACCATCGCCCTGCACCGCGTCTTCGACTCCCCGCGCGACAGCCTCGTCTGGGACACCGGCCACCAGGCGTACGTGCACAAGCTCCTCACCGGCCGTGTCGCGGACTTCGCGACGCTGCGCACCCGTGGCGGCATGTCCGGCTACCCCTGCCGGGCCGAGTCGGAGCACGACCTGGTGGAGAACTCGCACGCCTCCACCGCCCTCTCGTACGCCGACGGGCTGGCCCACGCCCGCCAGTCGCGCGGTGACCCGGGCCATGTGGTCGCCGTGATCGGCGACGGCGCGCTCACCGGCGGCATGTCCTGGGAGGCCGTCAACAACATCGCGGCGGCGCCCGGCCGCCCGCTGATCGTCGTCATCAACGACAACGCCCGCTCCTACGCCCCGACCGTCGGCGGCCTCGCCCAGCACCTGGCGGCGCTGCGGACCTCGCGCGGGTACGAGGAGTTCCTGGAGCGCGCCAAGGACACCCTCCAGGGCGTGCCCGCCGTCGGTGACACCGTCTACCGCGCCCTGCACGGGGCGAAGAAAGGGCTCAAGGACTTCCTCGCCCCGCAGGCGCTCTACGAGGACCTCGGCCTGAAGTACCTCGGCCCCGTGGACGGCCACGACCGCGAGGCCGTCGAGGCGGTACTGCTGCGCGCCCGTGCCTTCGGCGGCTCGGTGGTGGTGCACTGCATCACCGAGAAGGGCCGCGGCTACGCGCCCGCCGAGGAGGACACCAGGGACCGCTTCCACGCCGTACGCGCCGCCCCCTCGCCCTCCCCCGCCGCCACCCCCGGACAGCCGACGGCCGCCGCCCCGACCTGGACAGCGGCCTTCGGCGAGGAACTCCTCCGGCAGGCCGAACGCCGCCCCGACGTCGTGGCGCTGACCGCCGCGATGCTGGAGCCCGCCGGTCTGCTGCCCCTGCAACGCGCCCTGCCCGCACGGGTGGTGGACGTCGGCATCGCCGAACAGCACGCGGTGACCTGCGCGGCCGGCATGGCCATGGGCGGTCTGCATCCGGTGGTGTGCGTCTACGCGACCTTCCTGAACCGGGCCTTCGACCAGGTCCTCATGGACGTGGCCCTGCACCGGCTGCCGGTGACGTTCGTCCTCGACCGCGCCGGCATCACCGGCGACGACGGGGCGTCCCACAACGGGATCTGGGACCTCGCCACGCTCCAGGCCGTCCCGGGCCTGCGGATCGCCGCCCCCCGCGACCGGGCCGCCCTGCGCCGCCAGCTCGACGAGGCGCTCGGCACCGAGGACGCCCCCACCCTGCTGCGCTACCCCAAGGGTGCCCTGCCGCCCGACCTGCTCGCGCGGGAGCGGATCGCCGGACCGGACGGGACCACGTCCGTCGACGTGCTGGCCCGCACCGGCGAGGACGTGCTGCTCGTCGCGGTGGGCGTGCTCGGCGGCCCCTGCGTGGCGGCCGCCCACCGCCTCCAGGAACAGGGCATCGGCTGCACGGTGGTCGACCCCGGCTGGGTGAAACCCGTACCGCGGGCGCTGGTGGAACTGGCCGCCGGGTTCGACGTCGTGGTCACGGCCGAGGACGGCCTGCGCACCGGCGGCGTCGGCGAGACCCTGGCGGCGGCGCTGCGCGACGCCCGCACCGTCCCCCGCGAACTGCGCACGCTCGGGGTGCCCTCCGGGTTCCTGGAGCACGCCTCGCGCGCCGAACTGCTCGCCGAATGCGGTCTGTCGAGCGACCGTATCGCGGAGCAGGTCACTCAAGCGGTGGCCGAGGCCACCGGACGGCCCCCACTGAAGGGAGCGGTGTGATGACCGCGTCCGTCGCACTCGGCATGCCCGCCGTACCCGCCCGCCTCGCCCCGCGCCGCCCGTCGCGGCAGATCAGGGTCGGCTCCGTGGCGGTCGGCGGGGACGCCCCGGTGTCCGTGCAGTCCATGACCACGACCCTCACCGCCGACGTGGACGCCACGCTCCAGCAGATCGCGCAGCTCACCGCGTCCGGCTGTCAGATCGTCCGGGTCGCCTGCCCCTCCCAGGACGACGCCGACGCGCTGCCGCAGATCGCGCGGAAGTCGAAGATCCCGGTGATCGCCGACATCCACTTCCAGCCCAAGTACGTGTTCGCCGCCATCGACGCCGGCTGCGCGGCCGTACGGGTCAACCCCGGCAACATCAAACGCTTCGACGACAAGGTCAAGGAGATCGCGAAGGCCGCCGCCGACGCGGGCGTGCCCATCCGGATCGGCGTCAACGCCGGCTCCCTCGACCAGCGGCTCCTGAAGAAGTACGGCAAGGCCACCCCCGAGGCACTGGTGGAGTCGGCCCTGTGGGAGTGCTCGCTGTTCGAGGAGCACGGCTTCCGGGACATCAAGATCTCGGTCAAGCACAACGACCCCGTCGTCATGGTCGACGCCTACCGGCAACTCGCCGCCCAGTGCGACTACCCCCTGCACCTCGGCGTCACCGAGGCCGGCCCCGCCTTCCAGGGCACCATCAAGTCGGCGGTCGCCTTCGGCGCGCTGCTCGGCGAGGGAATCGGCGACACCATCCGCGTCTCCCTGTCCGCGCCGCCCGTCGAGGAGGTCAAGGTCGGCATCCAGATCCTGGAGTCGCTGAACCTGCGGCAACGGCGCCTGGAGATCGTCTCCTGCCCTTCCTGCGGACGCGCCCAGGTCGACGTCTACAAGCTCGCCGACCAGGTCCTGGCCGGGCTCGACGGCATGGAGGTTCCCTTGCGCGTCGCCGTCATGGGCTGCGTCGTCAACGGCCCCGGCGAGGCCCGCGAGGCCGACCTCGGCGTCGCCTCCGGCAACGGCAAGGGCCAGATCTTCGTCAAGGGCGAAATCATCCGGACCGTCCCCGAGTCCAAGATCGTCGAGACGCTGATCGAGGAGGCCCTGAAGATCGCCGAGCAGATGCAGGCCGACGGCACCCCGAGCGGAGAACCGGACGTCACGGTCCTGTGACCCCATCGGTCCCGTGACCCATCCCCATCCCTGGCAGCCGACCCCGTACAGCAGAAGGGCACCCATCCGTATGAGCTCCGTCAGCTTCGACGTGACCCCTCCGCACGCCCCCGACACCACCTGGCGGCTCGAGGCGGAACTGTTCCTCCCGGCCGGTGACCCGCCCGACACGGTGCAGCTCCTGCTGCCGGGTCTCACCTACGACCGCCGCTACTGGACCGCCCCCGGAGCCCTCGACTACACCCGGCACGCGGTCGGCGCGGGCTACGCCGTCCTTGCCCTCGACCGCCCCGGCACCGGCACGAGCGAGCATCCGCCCGCCGAAGAGGTGACGGTGGAGAGCAACGTCGAGGCCGTGCACCAGGTGGTGACCGCCCTGCGCCAAGGCGCGCCCGGCTTCCCCCGCTTCCGCCACGTGGTCGCCGTCGGACACTCCCTCGGCTCGGGCATCGCCCTGCTCGAGGCGGCCCGCCACCACGACCTGGACGCCCTGGTCGTCACCGGCCTGCTGCACGCCCTCGGCCCGCTCTATCCGGAGGCGCTCCCAGCGCTGTACCCGGCCGCCGAGGACCCGCTGCTCGCGCCCACCGACCCGCCGGAGAACTACCTGACCACCCGCCCCGGCCGCCGTGCCGCCCTGTACGAGCACCCGGCGGGCATGGACCCCGACCTGTCCGCCTACCACGAGGACACCAAGTCGACCGTGACCGCAGGGGAGGGCTTCACCCTGGACACCATCTACCAGCCGGAGGTGGCCGCCGGGGTGAAGGCGCCCGTCCTGCTCGTGGTCGGCCGGGAGGACCGGCTCTTCGGCGGCGGCGACGTCTCCACCGAGGACGCCGCGTCCGTCGTCGCGTACGAGCAGAAGTTCTACACCGGCACCACCGACCTGGAGGCGTTCGTCGTCCCCGACGCCGCCCACTCCCTCAACGTCCACCGCACCGCGCCGAGTTGGTACGCCGCCGCCCACGAGTGGCTCGCCCGCCGGGGCCCGTCCCATGAGTGAGCGGAAGGGGCGGGACATGACCGACCTCGGTGCGGGCCCGTACGCGGGCAGCCACGCCGTGGTGCTGGGCGGCAGCCTCGCCGGACTCTGCGCGGCGGCCGCGCTGGCTCCGCACGTGGACCGCGTCACGCTCGTGGAGCGCGACCGCTACCCCGAGGAACCGCGCTGGCGACGCGGTGTGCCCCAGGCCCGCCACACCCACAACCTGCTGGGCGCCGGCCAGCGCTCCCTCGAACTGCTCTTCCCGGGCCTGCTCGGCGAGTTACGCGGCCTGGGCATGGTCGAGGTCCGGATGCCGCAGGACATGCTGCTCCTCGTGGCGGGCGGCTGGGTGGACCGTTTCGACAGCCGGCACGTGGTCCTGTCCGGCTCGCGCAACCTGCTCGACTGGGCGGTCCGCCGCCGGCTGCGGGAACTGCCCACCGTGGAGATACGCGAGGAGACGGAGGCGGTCGGGCTCGTCGCCGGACAGGGCGACACGATCCGCGGGGTACGGCTGCGGGACCGGGACACCTCGGCGCGCACAGGCTGGGCAGTGCCGTACGAGCTGGACGCCGACCTCGTCGTGGACGCGACCGGCCGCGGCTCCCGGGCCGGCGCCTGGCTCCAGAACCTCGGCTACCGGGCCCCCGAGGAGACCGTCGTGGACGCCGACTGCGCCTACGCCACCTGCGTCTTCGAACCCCCGCCGGGGCACACCGCCGACTGGAAGTGCGTCCTGCTCCAGTCGACACCCGAGGAACCCCGCTCCGGCATCCTCAACCCCATCGAGAACGACCGCTGGATGGTCTCCGTGGCCGGCCTCGGCGGCGAACGGCCGCCTCTCGACCACGAGGGTTTCGTGGACTTCGCCAAACGCCTGCGCAGCACCGTCCTGTACGACGCGATCCGCGACGCGAAGCCCCTGGGCGAGGTGTACGGATCGGGCCGTACGGAGAACCGCAGGCGCCACTACGAGCGGCTGACACGCTGGCCCGACCGTTTCCTCGTCCTCGGCGACGCCGTCGGCGCCTTCAACCCGGCCTACGGACAGGGAATCTCCGTCGCGGGCATGAGCGCCCTCGTTCTGCGCCGGGCCCTGGAACGGTCCGGGGCACGTGGCACCGGCCGGATCCCGGCCGGCCTCACGGGCCCGTTGCGCAAGCGGATCGCCCGCTGTGTGGACGCCGCGTGGATGCTGTCGGGCAACGCCGACCTGACGTATCCGGGGGCCGCCGACGGCCCGCTGCCGCTCGCCGCACGGCTGGGCAAGCGCTACACGGACCGGCTGCTGAAGGTGGCGACCACCGACCGGGCCGTCGCCACGGCCCTGTTCGACATGACCCATCTGCTGGCCCCGCCCCAGGTCGTGCTCCGGCCGAGGGTGCTGGCCTCGGTGCTGCGCGGCCCGCGGAACGCGACCTCCCCGACCACCTCGCCCCCCGGCCCCGCCGGCGGGACCCACCTCCCGGAGGAACGCCCATGACCACCGAGTCCCAGCACATGGTCGAGGTCTACCGCAAGCGGGCCAAGCGGTACGACCTCACGTCCAACCGTCTCTACCTCATCGGCCAGCGCACGATGGCCTACAAGCACCTGGCCCTGGAGCAGCTCGCCCTGCGCCCCGGCGACACGGTCGTCGACGCCGGCTGCGGCACCGGCCACAACCTTCCGCTGCTCGCCGAGGCCGTGGGGCCGACCGGCCGGGTGATCGGGGTGGACCTCACCGACGCGATGCTGGAACAGGCGGAGGACCGGGTACGGCGGGCCGGACTCTCCCAGGTCTCCCTCGTCCAGGCGGACCTGACGACGTACCAGTACCCCGAGGACGTGCGCGGGATCATCGCCTGCTTCTCCCTCACCCTCATCAGCGAGTACGCCAAGGTCGTCGAGCGCGGCTACGAGGCGCTGAGCCCCGGCGGACGCTGGGTGGTGCTGGACTACCGGCTGCCGCGCTGGTGGCCGGACCGGCTGATCCCGGCGCTGGGCCCGATGATCGCCCCGTTCGGCGGCGACACCAGCATGGTCCAGCGTCACCCGTGGGAACCGGTCCAGGAGGGCGCCGCCCGCCACCGCACGCTGACCCGGTACGGGGGCTGGGTGTACGTCACGGCGGGTGAGGCACCGGAACGGTAGCCGCTGTTGCTGGTGAACCTGAACGGCACGCGGGCGCTGCTCGTATCTCCGCACGGATCGAAAAACGCCTGCGGAAGGAACGTCAGCATGAGCAGCGCCTCGCTTCAGCCCGTATCGGGACCGGGTCGTCGTACGGTCATGGCGGCGGCCGGCGCGGCGGGGCTCACCGTCGCGCTGACCGCGTGCGGGGCTGACGACGACTCGTCGGACTCGGCCGCCCAGCCGGGTGCCGCGGGCACCGCCCTCGCGAAGACCTCCGACATCCCGGAGGGCGGCGGCAGGATATTCAAGGAACAGGGTGTGGTGGTCACCCAGCCGACGGCGGGCACGTTCAAGGCGTTCTCGTCGAAGTGCACGCACGCGGGCTGCGCCGTGACGGGTATCACCGACGGCGTCATCACCTGCCCGTGCCACAAGAGCGAGTTCTCGGTCGCCGACGGCAGCGTGAAGAAGGGCCCCGCGACCAAGCCGCTCCCCGCCGAGTCGATCAAGGTGTCGGGCGACTCCATCACCCTCGCCTGACCCTCACCCGGCGCGGCGGGACCGCTTGAGACAGGCCAGCACCTCGTCGGTGGTCGCGACGGTGGCGACCAGCGCGAGGGTGTTGCGGATCATCGCGGGGGTGTAGTCGGAGGGCACACCCGCGATGGCGTCCCCGGGCACGACGACGGTGTATCCCCGGTTCACGGCGTCGAACACGGCGTTGGGGATCGCGACGTTGGCCGAGACGCCGGTCACGATCAGCGTGCGGCAGCCGAGGTTGCGGAGCAGGGCGTCGACATCGGTGCCCTGGATCGGCGACAGCCCGTGCAGCCGCCGTACGACGAAGTCCTCGTCGGCGACCTCGATCGGCGGTGCGACGCGCACCGCGGTGGTGCCGGAGAGCTGCTGGACGGGGAGTCGTTCGGCGGCACGGAACAGTCGTGCGTTGCGATTCGCGCCCCGGCCGTCCGGACGGCGTTCCGCGATGGCGTGGATCACCTGGACGCCGGTCTCGTGGGCGGCGGCCACCAACCTGGCGACGTGGGCGAGCGCCCCGGACGACCGTGCCTCCCGGGCGAGTTCGGGCAGGGCGCTGTCCGGTCCGACGACGCCCTGCTGGCACTCGACGGTGAGCAGGACCGTGGTCACGGGGTCGAGGAGTTCGCTGAGCTGTTCGTACGACGGCATGGCGGGTGAGAGTAGTGCCCGTCGCGCACGGGCGGAAGACGGACCGTTTTCTTTTCTGACGTGATGTCAGAGGATCACCTCTGACACGACGTGAGAGAACAAGAAGAGAACAAGAGGGGGATCTTATGACCGCCACTCAGCGCCGAGGCCGGAAGATCATGATGACGCCGGGCGAGCTGGACGAGTTCCTGACGACGCAGCGCACCTGCCGGGTCGCCACCGTGTCGGCCGAGGGCGCTCCACATGTGAGCACGCTGTGGTTCGCCTGGGACGGCATCTCGATGTGGCTGTACTCGGTGGTCCGCAGCAAGCGCTGGACCGACCTGCGCCGCGACCCACGGGTCGCGATCGTCGTCGACACGGGCGAGGAGTACGACGAACTGCGCGGCGTCGAACTGTCCGGCACCGTCGAGTTCGTCGGCGAGTCCCCCCGCACCGGCGAACTACGCGCCGAACTGGACGTCCCGGAAACCCTGTTCGCCCGCAAGAACTTCCGCCTGGACGAGATGCCCCACGACGGCAGACACGCGTGGATCCGCCTGACCCCAGAAAAAACGGTCTCCTGGGACTTCCGCAAACTCCCACCGCAGTAGCGGGGGCGTCTGGGGGGGGAGCCCCCCCAGCTTCCTCTCCAGCCCGTCCGGCGCTTGAGGACAAGCCCCCTTCAGCCCAGGCCCAGCACTTCAGCCCGTCCGGCGTTTGAGGACGAGGCCCCTTCAGGGCCGAAAGCGGGTCTGGGGCGGCAGCCCAGAAGGACGGGACGGGTAAGGGCGGCGGGGGCGAAACACCCCCCCCCGGCGCCACCTCAGTG
>NZ_LGDW01000131.1 GCF_001280005.1 Streptomyces sp. NRRL WC-3618
CAGTGGCAGGGGGTGGGGCGGGGTCCGGGCTTGTCGGGCTGCGGGAGCGGTTGTCCGCCGTTGACGGGCGGCTGGAGGCGGGGGTCGTGGGTGCGGGTGAGGACCGGTTTCGGGTGGTCGCCACTGTGCCGCTGCCTGCGGGTTCAGGGGCCGCGGCCGGTTCGGGGTCGGATGCGAGGGGCGTTGTGAGCGGGGTCACCTCATGAGCGGTGTACGGCTGCTGCTCGCCGACGACGAGCACCTCATCCGGGGTGCGCTGGCCGCGCTGCTCGGCCTCGAGGACGATCTCGTGGTCGTCGCCGAGGCCGCCACCGGGCCCGAGGCGCTGGCCATGGCGCGGGCGCACCGGCCCGACGTCGCGGTGCTCGATCTTGAGATGCCGGGCGCGGACGGTGTGAAGGTCGCCACATCGCTGCGCACCGAACTGCCGGGGTGCCGGGTGCTGATCGTGACCAGTCACGGCCGCCCCGGGCATCTCAAGCGGGCGCTTGCGGCGGGTGTGCGTGGGTTCGTCCCCAAGACCGTCAGCGCCCAGCGGCTCGCCGAGATCATCCGTACCGTGCACGCCGGAAACCGTTACGTCGACCCGGAGTTGGCCGCCGACGCGATCTCCGCCGGGGACTCGCCGCTGACCGCGCGCGAGGCCGAGGTGCTCGAACTCGCCGCCGACGGCGCGCCGGTCGCGGAGATCGCGGAACGGGCCGCGCTGTCGCAGGGGACCGTACGGAACTATCTGTCGTCGGCAGTGTCGAAACTCGGGGCGGAGAACCGGCATGCGGCAGTGCGGCTCGCACGGCTTCGGGGTTGGGTATAGTTGGTCTCGCGCCACGGCACATACGACATGTGCGGGACGCGATGCGGACGTAGCTCAGTTGGTAGAGCGCAACCTTGCCAAGGTTGAGGTCGCCAGTTCGAACCTGGTCGTCCGCTCCAGATCAAGACCCCGGTCCAGTTGCGCTATGGCCTGTGCTCTATGCCGGGTGCCGTGCGCCCTGTGGCGGGGGCCGGCTATGTCCAGCTCAGGCCCGTCAGGCGCTCGTACGCCTCGATGTACTTCGCGCGGGTCGCGTCGGTGACGTGCTGCGGGAGCGGCGGCGGGGGCTGCTCGCTGGCGCGGACCCAGCCGGACTCCGAGGACGTCAGCCAGTCCCGTACGAACTGCTTGTCGAACGAGGGCTGCGCGTGGCCCGGCTCCCACTCGTCGGCCGGCCAGAAACGGGACGAGTCCGGGGTGAGCACCTCGTCGGCGAGGACCAGCTTCTCGCCGTCCTCGGTGCTCTCGTACCCGAACTCGAACTTCGTGTCCGCGAGGATGATGCCCCGCTCGCGGGCGATGTCCCGGGCGCGGGAGTAGACGGCCAGGGTCGCCTGGCGGAGCTCGGCGGCGGTCTCCGCGCCGACCTGGCGGGCCACCTCCTCGTACGACACGTTCTCGTCGTGCTCGCCGACCGCCGCCTTCGTGGCCGGGGTGAAGATCGGGGCGGGCAGCTCGGAGCCGTCGGTGAGGCCCTCGGGGAGCGCCAGGCCGCAGACCGTACGGGAGTCGTTGTACTCGGTCAGGCCGGAGCCGGTGAGGTAGCCGCGGGCCACGCACTCCACCGGCATCATGCGCAGGGACTTGCAGATCAGGGTGCGGCCCGCCCAGTCGGCGGGGGCGCCCGGCGGGAGTTCGGTGCTCAGGACGTGGTTGGGGGCCAGGTCGGCGAGCTGGTCGAACCACCAGAGCGAGAGCTGGGTGAGGACGCGGCCCTTGTCGGGGATCTCCGTCCGCAGCACCCAGTCGAAAGCGGAGATGCGGTCGCTGGCGACCATCACGAGGTCGCCCGCCTCGTTCTGGTACAGGTCGCGCACCTTGCCGGTGTGCAGATGCACCAGACCCGGAACCTGGAGGGGCTCGGGCTTTTCTACGAATCCGGACACGGTTCCTCCCCGTGGTGATGACCAAGTGGCTCGATTCTCCCGTATGCGGGGAGTGCGTTTTTCCACGGGGCTGGGGGGAGGGGGTGCGGAGTGGGTTGCGGAGGGAGGTCGTCGCGGAGGCGGGTTCGGTTTCGGGTGCGGTTTCGGGTGCGGGTTCGGACGCGGCTCAGGCTCGGCTCCGGCTCGGCTCCGGCTCGGGTTCAGTCCCGTTTGCAGATGCGGTCCAGGAGGTTCGCGGTGGCTCGCTGGATCCTCGGGTCGACGTGGCCGGGGCGGTCCAGGGACGGGGACCACGCGAACGTCCCGGACGCGAAGACCAGGGCGCCGGAGGGGGACCGGTAGAGGGAGGTCTCCTGGTGGCGGGGGGTGCCTTCGCTGTCGGCGTACGGGGAGTGCGCGAGGAGGACGCGGTCGTCGTGCTCGGGGAGCTGGGTGCGCGGGAAGTAGCGGTCGGCCTCTCCGGCCACCATGTCGGCGATCTCGTCGCCGTCGTGCGCGCCGGTCGCCTCCCACATCCAGTGGTCGGCGTTGCGGACGACCAAGGGGGTGGGCTCCGGGACCCTGCCCGCGTACTGGATGCCGATCAGCTGCTGCTCGGGGCGGTCGATTTCGCGCCACAGGGCCGGTTTCCCCGGGCCGCGGCGCTTGCGGCAGGTGAGGAGGCGGTCGGGGACGCCTGACGGGGACGGGCCCAGCTCCACCTGCCAGTACATGGTGTTGGCGGAGAGGAAGACGAGGGACGTGCCGTTCTCGCGAGCGAGTTCGGTGGTGCGGCGCATCGCCGAGGACCAGTACTCGTCGTGGCCCGGGAAGACCAGGCCCCGGTAGCGGGTGGGGTCGACGCGGCCGGCGTGCAGATCGCGGGCGTCGGCGTACGCCACGTCGTAGCCGTAGCGCTCGGCGAAACGGATGAAGTCGTAGGCGTGGCCCACATGGAGGGGGAGGCCCGCGCCGGCGTACGGACGGTCGAAGGAGACGGTCGTCGCGGCGTCGGCCTCGCCGAGGAGCCGGCCGTGCTCGTCCCAGGCGTGGTAGAGGCTCGCGCCGGTGCGGCCGTCCTCCGGGTAGAGGTTGTACGCCTGCCACGTGATGTCCGGCATGAGGAGCAGCAGGTCCGCCGGGTGGTTGTCGCGGACCGTGAAGGGGATGTGGGAGCGGTAGCCGTCGAGGGTGGTGAGCACGGCGACGTACGCCCCGATGTTCCAGTACGACGGGATCTGCAGGCGCCAGGACAGCCACCAGTGGTGGCAGGAGACGGTGCGGTCGGCGGCGAGCGGCGGGGGCTGGACGATGCCGGAGAGGCGGGGGCTCGTCGTGATCTTCGCCGCGCCGTCGCCGCCGTAGTGGCCGATGCGGTAGATGTCCACGGCGAATTCCTGCGGCGGGTCGACCGTGATGTGGAAGTCGATCGCTTCGCCGGGGGCGGCCGGGCCGGTGGAGGTGAACCCCTTGATCTGGCAGTGCACGTCGTCCGAGGCCCGGGGGCCGCCGGTGGAGGAGGACGCCGTGCGGGGAGCGGGGATCTTGGCGGTACCGGGCGGGCGGCCGGCCGACGTCGGGTCTAAGGGGTCGACGTACCAGGGGACCACGTGCCCGGTGTCGTCGAAATACGACTCGCTGCCTCGGAGCCAGGGGACGGGGCCCAGGCCGAAGGGGTCCGTGACGGCGTGCGCGAGAGCTCCCGACTCCCAGCGGCGGATCGGCTGTGACCCCATGTCTGCGTTCCTCCCTGGCTCCCCCGTCAGCTGCTGTCCTATGTCCCGAGCGATTGCCATGCGCGCGTTCGGTCCAAGCACATCACATTTCGCACGCGGTCCGTCACCGTTCGTCGTGAATTGGCCTCAAGCGGAAAAAAGGGGTCCGACCGGTTTCTTCGACGCCGGGTCGGTTGGTGGCTGGGGGCTGCCGCCCCCAGGCCCCCGCTTCGCCCCTTAAGGGGCCTTGTCCTCAAACGCCGGACGGGGCGGACGGTGCGGGCCGGGGCTGACAAACGTGATCACACCAGGCGTACGGGTTTTTCCGGGCGTACTCCTGTGGTGCGGAGCCAGGCCTCCAGGGGGGCCGGGTCGCCTGTCTCTATGAGGGTCAGGACCTTTGGGGCGAGGTCGGCCGCTCGTTCGCCGTTCAGGAGGAGGGAGGGGCCGTCGAGCCAGTCCAGGCCCGGGGTCGCGCCCGCCGTGTCCATCGCCGCGCAGCACACCATCGCGGTGACGTGATCGGCGAGCAGTTCGCGGCCCGTGCGCGGGGGCTGCAACGGGAACAGGGGCAGTATGCCGTCGTCCCAGAGGGCCGTGTCCGGGCCCTGGCCCTGACCCGCGGTCAGACCTGCCGGGGGCCCTTGTCCGCGCGCCGGCGCGGCGGCTTCCTCTCGGGCGACCTCCGCGCTGAGCCCGGCGGCGAGGGTTACACCGCGTTCGCTGCCTACGCGTTCGTCGTCTTCTTCGTCCGGGGCCTCGTCCGGGGCCAGGTCCAGGGTCGGGGTCGGGGCCGGGGCCGGGGCCGGGTCCGAGTTCAGGTCCGGGTCCGGGTCCAGGGCCGGGTCCGGGTCCAGGGCCGGGTCCAGGTCCGGGTTCAGGGTCGGGTCCAGGTCCGGGTTCAGGGTCGGGTCGATATCGGTCTGGGGGGTCGTCAGGTGGTTCATCACCCGGGACAGGGTCGGGGCGTCGGGGTCCTGCGGGTTGGGTGGCGTCGTGCCTAGGGCGCCCCTGGCGTCCAGGGCGTCCAGGACCCGGTGGAGGCGGGCCGCGTCCGTACGCCACTTACGGTCGACCACCTCGTCCGGGTACTCCTGCCAGTCGACCGGCGCCCAGTCGGGGCCGGGCTCCGCCGGGCCGCCGTGGAAGAGGCGGGCGGCGAGCAGGGAGGCCGCCTCGTCGACCAGGCCGGGTTCCTCCAGGAGGTCGCAGGCCGGGCGTTCGCCCAGACGGGACGTGAAGCCCTCGGCCAGCCGGTCGCGGCGGGACAGCTCCGTGAGCGCCGCGACGACACCCGCGTCCAGCCGGGCCGGCCAGCGGCCCATCCGCCAGGCGGGGAGCGCGACCCGGGTCAGCAGCCGGTCCCAGCCCGCGTACGCCAGGCCGACCTGCTCCTGCGCGACGATCCGCAGCCCGTAATCCACAGCCTGTGCACGCTCGGCGGCGGCCGCCGCGACCCCGCGCTCCATCTCGGACGCGTGCACCCGGCAGCTGCGCAGCAGCACCCGCGCCACGCAGCCGACGCCCGCGAGCGCCGCCCGGGACACGGGGTCACGCCGGGGCGCCGCGGCCACGGCCACCGCCGCGTCCAGGCCCCGTACGAAACGTCTCGCCGCCGCGATGTCCGGGTGCGCCGAAGGTCCCGTACCCGCGACGACCGGGGCCAGCACGGCGCGCAGTTCCGCGACGCGCATCCACCACAGGAACGGTGAGCCGATCACGAGGACCGGCGACGCGGGCGCCGTCGTCCGCCGGCGCTGTCCCTGGAAGGCGGGGCGCATGCCTCGTACGCCCGATATCTCGTCCCGGCCCTCCGGCGCGAGCGGGGCGTGGGCGGGGTGGGTGCGGTCCTCCAGCCAGCTGTCGCAGTCCGGGGTGAGCGCTATCGCGGAAGGCGCGGGGACGCCCAGGCGGTCGGCCAGGTCGCGCACCAGGTGATAGAGGTCCAGCGCCGATTCCTCGGCGATCGGGACCGTGGGGCTCATGGCCGGGCGGGCGCGGGCGACGACCAGGGCGACGACGGTCGCGGCGAGGAGTACGACCAGTGCGGCGACGCACGTGATCCAGCGGGCGAGGTGCCAGCCGCCGCCCACGAGGTGGTCGGTGGAGCCGCCTGCCAGCAGCACGACGGCGAGGGCCGCGGGCAGCAGAGCGACGGCCAGGGCCCTGCTGCGGACGCGCAGCACGGCGAGGGCCCGGGAACGCGCGACCTGCGCGCCCGCCTCCACACCCATACCGGTCACGACCGGATGTCACCCCCTACCTTCTCCGCACACACCTGACGTTGCTCATTCCCCCACTGTGGCACCCGCGACTGACATCGCAATGCCGGTGGGCCAAGTGCCGGAATGCTTGCGCCGCACCATAGTTGGGGGTCCGGCCCTCGTCAGCCGGATGGGGGATCGGTCACTCGATGGAATGGCTTTGGGGAGAGGTGGATGACACACGGCGACGACGAAGCGGCAGTTGGGAGGGGGTCGACGGAGGATCGAGAAGGGGTCGGCAGAGGGTCGGCAGGGCGGCGGGTGGCCTCCGGGCGCGTCACAGAACAAAGACTTCGGGCCCCGCATCCTTAGACGGATTCGGGGCCCGAGAGGTTCATCGACGTGTACGGCTTCGTGGTGCCGTACTACTCCGCTGCTGCCGCCTTCGCCGCGATGTCCGTGCGGTGCTGGGAGCCGTCCAGGTGGATGCGGCCGAGAGCGGTGTACGCGCGGTCGCGGGCCTGGCTCAGGTCCTTGCCGGTCGCCGTCACGGAGAGGACCCGGCCGCCCGCGCTCACGACCGCGTCGCCGTCGCGCTTCGTACCGGCGTGCAGGACGTACGCGTGCGGGGCGTCCTCGGCGGCCACGTCGGCGAGGCCGGTGATCGGGTCGCCGGTGCGCGGGGTGCCGGGGTAGTTGTGCGAGGCGATGACCACGGTGACCGCCGCGTCGTCGCTCCAGCGCAGCGGCTCCAGGTCGGCGAGGGTGCCGTTCGCCGCCGCGAGCAGGATGCCGGCCAGCGGGGTCTTCAGCCGGGCGAGGACCACCTGGGTCTCCGGGTCGCCGAAACGGGCGTTGAACTCGATCACGCGGGTGCCGCGCGAGGTGATCGCGAGGCCCGCGTAGAGGAGGCCGGAGAAGGGGGTGCCACGTCGGCGCAGTTCGTCGACCGTCGGCTGCAGGACCGTGTCGAGGACCTCTTCGACCAGCTTCGGGTCTGCCCAGGGGAGCGGCGAGTAGGCGCCCATGCCGCCCGTGTTCGGGCCCTCGTCGCCGTCCAGCGCGCGCTTGAAGTCCTGGGCGGGCTGGAGCGGGAGGACCGTCACGCCGTCGGTGATCGCGAAGAGGGAGACCTCGGGGCCGTCGAGGAACTCCTCGATGACGACGCGGTCGCAGGAGTTCGCGTGTGCGGCGGCCTCTTCGAGGTCGGCGGTGACCACCACGCCCTTGCCGGCCGCGAGTCCGTCGTCCTTCACGACGTACGGCGCACCGAACGCGTCAAGGGCCTCGTCGACTTCCTCCGGCGTCGTACAGACGTACGAGCGGGCCGTCGGGACGCCGGCTCCCGCCATGACGTCCTTCGCGAAGGCCTTGGAGCCCTCCAGCTGCGCGGCCTCCTTGGAGGGACCGAAGACCGGGATGCCCGCCTCACGCACGGCGTCGGCGACCCCGGCGACGAGCGGCGCCTCCGGCCCTACGACGACCAGGTCGGCGCCCAGCTCCAGGGCCAGTGCCGCTACGGCCTTGCCGTCGAGGGGGTCGACCTGGTGCAGCTCGGCGACCTCGGCGATGCCGGCGTTGCCGGGTGCGCAGTGGAGCGCGGTGACGTCGGGGTCGAGGGACAGGGAGCGGCACAGGGCGTGTTCGCGGGCGCCGTTACCGATGAGGAGGACCTTCACGGGGGTCAGCTTAGTCGGCGGGGTGGGGAGTGGTTGCCGGTGTGGGGTGCGGGCCTCGCTGGGCGCGGACTCGCTGGGGGCGGGCGTCGCTGGGTGCGGGCGCCCCCGGGGCCCCCGCTTCGGCCCTTGAGGGGCCTGGTCCTCAAACGCCGGACGGGCTGAGGGTGCGGGCCCGGTATGGAGGGTGCGGGCCCGGTATGGAGGGTGCGGGCAGGTGTGGAGGGGGCGGGCCGGGTGTGGAG
>NZ_LGDW01000132.1 GCF_001280005.1 Streptomyces sp. NRRL WC-3618
TGAGATCGCCTCGCGCCATGACTGACGGCTTATCAAGACCGAGCCCACACGCGCAGGCGATCTACCGAACTCCAGATCCGAACTCCAGACAGGACCTAGGGGCCCCGAACCACGCGTGTACTCCCCGGGGAGTGAGGCTCGTGCTCGGGCTGTGGGTCGGGGCGCTCGCCCTCGTGGGTGGGGCCGTTCGCGGCGGAGCTCTCCGAGGTGCGGCACGGACGCGGGACGGGTCGTCACCCCGCGCGGCGTGCAGCGGGCGGTGGCCACCCGGGTACGTATGTTCCGTACGCGCCACGAGTGCTGACGGTCCGTCAGCGGAGTTACTGTCGCCTCCTGTCGCCGTCGTACCGGCACCCCACGCACCGGCTCGACTCCACTGCGCGAAGGAGAGCGATGACCCCCCTGAGCCGTACCCTGCTCGCCGTGACCACCGGCGCGGCCCTGATCACCGGCACCGGAATCGGCGCCGGCCTCACCGCGACGACGGCCCAGGCGGCCACCCGCGCCTCCTGCACCTCCTCCGTCCCCTACCTCGCGGGCCAGGGCGGCTACGACACCTACCGCATCCCCGCCACCGTCACGACCGGCAAGGGCACCCTCCTGGCCTTCGCCGAGGGCAGGCGCAACAGCGCCGGTGACAGCGGCAACATCGACGTGGTCCTGCGCCGCTCCACGGACGGCGGCTGCACCTGGGGACCCCTGTCGGTGGTCGCGGCCGGGGACGGCGACACCCGGGGCAATCCGGCGCCGGTGGTCGACGGGCGGACGGGCCGCATCGTCCTGGTGACGTCGTACAACGACGGCGCGGTGACCGAGGCCCAGATCATGCGCGGCGAGGCGACACCGGAACAGAGCCGCAGGGTCTTCGTCCAGACGAGCTCCGCCGCGAGCGACGGCCGCGGCTTCACGGCCCCGCGCGACATCACGGCCCAGGTGAAACCGCCCAACTGGCGCTGGTACGCGACAGGCCCAGGACACGCCGTCTACCTGTCGGAGGGGCCGCACGCGGGCAGGATCGTGATCCCGTCCAACCACTCGGCGGCCCCGCCGGCGGGTTCGTCCGACACCGGCCAGGAGTCCAGGTACTACGGCGGCCACGCGATCTACAGCGACAACGGCGGCGGCACCTGGCACCTGGGCTTCGTCGACGACTCGTACGACGGCGTCGAGAACGCCAACGAGACGAGCGCCGCGCAACTCCCGGACGGCAGGCTTTACTTCTCGTCCAGGGACCAGAACGGCTCGATGCCGGGGAACCGGTTGGACTCGTACTCGAGCGACGGCGCACAGTCCCTGGACCGCCCATACGCCGTCCAGCCGACGCTGAACGACGTACCGATCGTGCAGGGGAGCGTGCTCCAACTGCGCGACGGTTCGGACGCGTTGCTGTTCTCGGGGCCCTCGGAACCCACGGCGCGCCGGTCGATGGCGATCTGGCGGAGCGGGGACGCGGGGGAGACGTTCGAGAAGGTACTGACGCTGTCGAACCGGAAGGCGGCCTACTCGGATCTGGTGCGGGTGGACCCGCAGGTGGTGGGGGTGTTGTACGAGACGGGGGACGCGGGGACCTATGAGTCGATCGAGTTCCGGCGGGTGCCGGTGGGTGAGGTGGGCTGACGGGCGGGGTTCGGATCAGGCGGAGGAGACACGCGTCTCGGCAGCGGATACGACCTCCTGGCGCTGCCGGTGGCGCCGTTCGTACTCCCGCACCTGACGGGCCACGCCGGTGGGAGCGTCCCCCAGGCTGGCGATGATGTCGTCCGCGTCCAGGGCGTCGTATCCGGTCCAGGGCGTGGCTTCGTGCAGCTCCTCGATGGCCTTCAGGACCCTTTTGCGGTTGGCGTGGGTGCGTTCGTAGCCCTGGATCACGGTCAGATCCAGCTGGGACAGCGTGCGCAGCCGCCTGGTGATCTGTTCCGTGCTGAGCTGGCTGAACCCCGGGATCGGCAGGTCCTCCTCCCGCCGGACCGCCCCCAGGACCTCCTCGGCCACGGCGCCGGGCACGGGCGTCTTCCGCCTCGCCTCCTCGGCCGCGCTCAGGGTCCGCTGCACACCGTGCCGGGCGACGTCGCGCGCCCGGTCGAAAGTGGCCTGAATCGTCTGTGCCGCGGCGTCGGACAGACCACCGCCCTGGCCTTCGCGCGAGGCGGAGCCGTTCGTGGCTGTCGCCACGGCTCGGGCGTGTTCGGTGAGGCTGTTCTCCAGTTCCTGCAGCAGTTCCTCGTCCTGCCGGCGCAGCGAACCGAGCAGGTCGGCGGTGAGCTGGTCGTCCGCCTGTTCGGCGACAACCTCGCCGGCCCGGCAGGCTGCCAGCGCCCGCGCCGCAGCCGCGTACTCGTCTTCCGTGTTCCTCAGCAGCTGGCGGGGACCGGCTGGGCCCCCGCCGGGCAGGATGGCCCTGCCGATCACGGACGCGAAGGTCAGCGGCAGCATCGCCGTGCGCGCCACGCCCCGCGAGACGGAGCGTGTCACGCTCGCCGCTGTGTCCATCACGCCCCGGGGGTGCAGGGCACGCTCCTGGCGTTTGATGCGCTGGACGCTGCTCCGGATCTCCTCGGCTCGGCGTTCGAGCAGCTGCCGGTGCGCCCCCGGCGGCGTGACCGTGGCATCCGCCCGGAACCGGTCGAGGACTGCGGCATGAGCATGGCGCGCGTCCTCCAGCACCGGTACGAGTTCCTCCGTCATCACTGCCATGAAGGCTCCTGAGTCACGAATGGGGTGGCGGTTCGCCACACGCGGACCAGCGGCTGCACCCCGCGGCCCTGCCACGACCGGGCAACCGGAACCCAGCCTGCGGGACACCCGGCAAGATCGCCCGCGCTCGGCAGGGGGAAATCGGGCGGAATCGCCGGGCCGGCGCGGCGAGTACCGGCCTGGACCCGCGCTGCCGTGTTGGTCCGTCCGGGTGAAGGCCACACAGGGGTACGGCGCGGACCCGATATGCGGACGTCGTCGGGTGGCACGGTTGCCGATGCCCGATTCCCGGAGTGGCGCAGCGGCGCAGTGGGCCGTCTCGCTGATCGTCTTCGGACCAGGCCACGACCATCACGACCATACGGAGGAACGGTGCCCGAGCAGACGCACCCGTTGACCTGGACCGAGGACCGGCCCTCTGACGTCGGCGGGAGCGGGAGAGGTGTTCCCGGGGCCCGTGCGTCGGTGGAGGACGACTACGCGCCGGGCGCTGTGGGTGACGTCACCACCATGGCGCTGTACGGGCTGGTCTTCGCCTCGGTGGCCGCCGGAGGGCGTCCACGTCCGCGTCAGCAGGAGGGCACCGACGTGACCGTTCCTGGTACTCCAGCAGCACTTTGACGTTTTCCCGGACGGTGGCCGTCACCTGGCCGGTGGTTGGGCGATTTCCGCCTGCGCGGGCCGCAGAAGCTGGTCGCCGACCAGGTAGCCGGGGCGCAGGACCGTGGTGAGGGTGGGCTGTTCCGCGTGGTCGGAGAAGGTGCAGGAAACGGCCTCGTGCACGGCGGGGTCGAAGGGGTCGCCCGCCGTGCCGAAGGACCGCAGTCCCAGCGCCGCGAGTTCCGTTTCCAGTATCTCGGCGACGCGCTGGAAGCCGCCGGTGACTTCTCCGTGCCTGCGGGCCTGGTCGATGGCGTCGAGGACGGGCAGGAAGCGGGTCAGCACGTTGGCCACGGCTATCTCACCGACCGCACGACGGTCGCGGCGGGCCCGCCTGCGGTAGTTGTCGTACTCGGACTTCACGCGCCGCAGGTCCGCCGCGCATTCGCGCAGGCGCACCCGCAGTACGGCCGCCTCGCCGGAGTCCGCCTGTGCCTGCGGGGCGGGCTCGATGTCGCCGCGGCGGCGGGGCTCCAGGCTGGTGCCTGGATTCCGCCGCCGGTTGTCGCCGATGAGCGACAGCGAGTGCTCGCCGGGCCGTCGGGTGCCGCTCGGGCGGGTCATCCGCTGCCCTCCTGCCCCTTGTCGTCGTCGACGATTTCAGCGTCGACGACATCCTCGTCCTGCCCTGCGGTGCCTGCCTGACCGTCACCCCCGCCGCCGTCGGCCGTCTGCCGGCCCTGTGCCTGCGCATACATGGCGGTGCCCACCTTCTGGGCTGCGGCGGTGACCTTTTCGGCGGCCTGCCGCAAGGCGGCGGTGTCCGCCGACTCTGTCTTCAGGGCCTCCTTGAGTTCCGCCAGGGGGGCCTCGACCTCGCCCTTGACGTCGGCGGGAATCTTGTCGGCATTGTCGGTGAGCAGCCGTTCGGTCTGGTAGGCGACCTGTTCCGCCTGGTTGCGGGTTTCGGCGGTCTCGCGCCTGCGCCGGTCCTCCTCCGCGTGCTGCTCGGCCTCGCGCATCATCCGGTCGATGTCGCCCTTGGGGAGGGAGGAGCCGCCGGTGACGGTCATGCGCTGTTCCTTGCCCGTGCCGAGGTCCTTGGCGGAGACGTGCATGATGCCGTTGGCGTCGATGTCGAAGGCCACCTCGATCTGCGGCACGCCACGCGGGGCCGGTGGCAGACCGGTCAGCTCGAACATGCCGAGCTTCTTGTTGTACGCCGCGATCTCGCGCTCACCTTGGAAGACCTGGATCTGCACGGACGGCTGGTTGTCCTCGGCCGTGGTGAAGATCTCCGAACGCCTCGTCGGGATCGTGGTGTTGCGCTCGATCAGCTTGGTCATGATGCCGCCCTTGGTCTCGATACCGAGGGACAGCGGCGTGACGTCCAGCAGCAGGACGTCCTTGACCTCGCCCTTGAGGACACCGGCCTGCAGGGCGGCGCCGACAGCGACGACCTCGTCGGGGTTGACGCCCTTGTGCGGGTCCTTGCCGGTCAGCTCCCGCACCAGTTCGGTCACCGCCGGCATCCTCGTCGAGCCGCCGACCAGGATGACGTGGTCGATGCCGGACACCTTGATCCCGGCGTCCTTGATCGCGTTGTGGAACGGGGCCTTGCACCGGTCCAGCAGATCACTGGTGAGCTGCTGGAACTGGGCGCGGGTGAGCTTCTCGTCCAGGTGCAGCGGGCCCTCGGCGGACGCGGTGACGTAGGGAAGGTTGACCGTCGTCTCCGATGAGCTCGACAGCTCGATCTTCGCCCGCTCCGCGGCCTCGCGCAGCCGCTGCACGGCCATCTTGTCCTTGGACAGGTCCACGCCGTAGTTGTTCTTGAACTGCTTGGCCAGGTGGTCGACGACCCGCTGGTCCCAGTCGTCGCCGCCCAGGTGGGTGTCGCCGTTGGTGGCCTTGACCTCGACCACGCCCTCGCCGATCTCCAGCAGTGACACGTCGAAGGTGCCGCCACCGAGGTCGAAGACGAGGACCGTCTGGTCGTTCTCCTTGTCCAGGCCGTAGGCCAGCGCGGCGGACGTGGGCTCGTTGATGATCCGCAGGACCTTCAGCCCGGCGATCTCACCGGCCTCCTTGGTCGCGGTGCGCTGGGAGTCGTTGAAGTACGCCGGAACGGTGATCACCGCGTCGGTGACGTCCTCACCGAGGTACGCCTCGGCGTCCCGCTTGAGTTTCTGCAGGACCCGTGCGGAGATCTCCTGTGGCGTGTACCGCTTGCCGTCGATGCTTCCCGAGTCCGGGAACCGCCAGCTCCCGTCGCCCATGTGGCGCTTGACGGAGCGCACGGTGCGCTCGATGTTGGTGACGGCCTGGCGCTTGGCCACCTCACCGACCAGCACCTCGCCGTTCTTGGCGAAGGCCACCACCGACGGGGTGGTCCGCGCCCCTTCCGTGTTGGTGATGACCGTCGGCTCCCCGCCCTCCAGTACGCAGACCACCGAGTTCGTCGTGCCGAGGTCGATTCCCACTGCGCGTGCCATGGTTCCTCTCCTCATATCGTCTCCGCGGCGGGCCACTCTCGCAGCGTCCAGGTCACTTCCCGGCTGCTGCCGCACCTCACCTCCGGTTCGTCGGTGCCCTCGATGACCACCTCGTAGCGCTCCCGGCCGACGCTGCCGAAGGCGCCGTAGGTGTTGACCAGGTGCAGCGGGGTGAAGGAGGCGTTCATCAGCCGGCGGCGGGAGAGCAGTTTCCGGGCGGGTCGGTAGCTCAGCACCGCCACCAGCACGGTGGCCGCCAGTACCACGCCCTCGTACCAGGTCGGCGTGGCCGCGAACCGCGGCGGGGCGGGTAGGCCCAGCGCGTCGGTGGTGGCCGAGCCGCCGACGACGGGCAGCGCCAGCACGATCGCCAGCCGGTTCAGCCACGCGAGGTTCCCGGACGCCACCAGCCCAGCTGGGTCACGATCACGAACCCGGCAGCCGCGCTCGCCGCTGCGGACTGTGACTTGGCTTCCTTGCCGCTAGGTGACACATATTTTATGATATGGACGCTATCAACAGCTATGGCCAACGTTGCAGTGGTACCTGTGCGGGACCGTCGAAGGGGGTCCCATGCGCGACCACGCGGGGTTCAATGGCGCATCGGCTGTTGCCGTGCCATGGCATCGCTCAGCTGGCCACGGGCGACGAACAACGCCGCGTCCAACTGGTGGGTGCCCGTGACCACGCACAGCGTGTACGTCGTGTCCTCGAGCTCGCGGACGGTCTCCGCGTTGCCGCCGGACGCCGTGCGCCGCCGGAGCGTCTCACACCGCTCTACCAGCTCCCGCAGGAGCGAAGGGTGCGCCATCACCGCGCCGCCACCTCCCGTCCTTACTCCATCGGAACGATGCTCCTCACCCATATGGTCGCGGCCGCGATTGCTCGCCGCATCTCGGAGTCGAACACCGCCACCGCCGACGGGCCCCTACAACAGCCC
>NZ_LGDW01000133.1 GCF_001280005.1 Streptomyces sp. NRRL WC-3618
ATCATTCGCGTCTCTCCCTGTCGGACACCGGCGCCCGTCCGTGGCCCCCGAACGCCTCACCGACCACGCTAAGACCCGAAACGCCCCGATTCGGTAATACCGCGGACTGATCCGGGCCCGGCGGGTCGTACCGCGGTACTACGTCACACCGCTGCCGTGCGCCCGCTGTTCAGGTCGCGTTCAGGCTCGAAATGTCATCGTGCGGATCATGACCGCAGAGCATGTCCTCGATGACCGGCCCCCCGCCCCCGTACGCCGGATGGCGAACAAGGTGCCGGAGGTGACCGTCTACTTCTGGATCATCAAGGTGCTGACCACCGGCATGGGCGAGACGGCGTCGGACCTCCTGGCACGGACGCTCGGCCCGGTACCGGCGGTAGCACTCGGCGGCCTCGCCCTGGCGGCCTCCCTGACCGTCCAGTTCACTCGCCGTCGGTACGTCGCCTGGGCCTACTGGACGGCCGTCGTCATGGTCAGCGTGTTCGGCACCATGGCAGCCGACGTCCTGCACGTCGGCCTCGGCGTGCCGTACGCCGTATCGACGCCGGCCTTCCTCGCCGTACTGGCCGCAGTCTTCGTCCTCTGGTACGCGAGCGAGCGGACCCTGTCCATCCACAGCATCCGCACCCGCCGCCGCGAGACGTTCTACTGGGCGGCCGTCCTCGCCACCTTCGCCCTCGGCACCGCTGCCGGCGACCTCACGGCCACCGTCGGCTTCGGCTACCTGGGCTCGGTCGTCCTCTTCGCCGCCGCCATCTGCCTGCCCGCCCTGGCCCACCGCTTCGGCTCCCTGAACGCGGTGACCGCGTTCTGGACCGCGTACGTCATCACCCGCCCCCTCGGCGCCTCCCTCGCCGACTGGATGGCACTCGCCCACACCCGCGGCGGCCTGGGCCTCGGCCTGGCACCGGTCACACTCGCGTGGACGGCCGCGATCATCGCCGGCTCATTCTCGACATCCACGTGGAAGTCCGAACCGAGTTCGGGCTGATGGACAACCCCTTCAACTCCGTGGAACGGTTCGACGAGCGCCTGGCCGGCTACGCCTCCCGGGACGGCTGGGAAGTCGTCATCGCCTACCAGGCCGATGAGCCCGCCGGCTACATCTTCGGCTCGCCACTCATGCGCGGATCCCTGTGGTGGTCCTCCATGCGACAGCCCCAGCCGGATGAATTCACCCAGGAAACGGGAAGCCGGACTTTCGCCGTCCAAGAGGTCCTGGTCCGCGAGGCGTTCCGCAGCACCGCGGGCGCAGGAACCTCCCGGCGTTGCACGAGACGCTCCTCGCCGAGCGGGATGAGGAGCGCGCCACGCTCCTGGTCGATCCCACCCGCTCCGAGGGACGACTGAAGGCGGTATACGAGTCCTGGGGATACCGGGACATCGGCGATCAGCAGCCGTTCGACGACTCCCCCGTCTTCGCCACGATGCTGCGCGACCCGCTGCGCCATTAGCCACGTACGAACTTGACCTTGCCCCTGGGGCAGGGTCGAGCGTCCGTGTCGTCGGGCCGACCGTGCCCGGTGACGGAGGATGGCGGCGTGGACGACTACGGGGACGACGGCGAGCTGCTCACCATCGGGGCGTTCGGCGCGCGGGCCCGGCTTTCGGCCAAGGCTCTGCGGCTGTACGACCGGCTCGGGCTGCTCGCCCCCGCGTACGTCGACGAGACGAGCGGCTACCGCTACTACCGGCCGGCGCAGGCCGAACGCGCCCGGCTGGTGGCCCTGTTGCGGCAACTGGACATGCCGCTCGCCCTGATCGGCGAGCTGGTGACCCAGGCCGAGCGGGACGGGGCGGGCGCCGCCGAGCGGCTCGCCGCCTACTGGGCGGACGTCGAGGCGCGGCTCGCCGGTCAGCGCGCACTCGCCGGCTATCTCCGTGGACGACTGTCGGGGAGGAGCTCCGAGATGGACGAGCTGTACGGAACATTCGTGGTCGAGACCGTGGACGTACCCGAGCGGGTGGTGCTGACGGAGAAGCGGCACACCCTCGCGGACGAGCTGCCCGCGTGGATCGGGGCGTCGCTGGGGCGCCTGGAGGCCGGGGCCCGGGAGTGCGGGGGTGTGAGCGCGGCGCCGTTCGTCGTCTACCACTCCGAGGTGTCCATGGAGAGCGACGGTCCGGCCGAGTCGTGCGTTCCGGTCGCCGACGAGGCCGCCGCGCGGGCCTGGGCGGCGGCGCACGGGCGGTCCTGGGCGACGGCGGTACGGGTGGAGCCGGCCCGGCGGCTCGCGTACACGCGGATCACCAAGGCGCAGGTGGCCCACCCGCAGATCGTCGCCGCCTTCGAGGCGGTGGAGCGGTGGATGGCCGGGCGCGGAATCGCACCGGCGGGGCCGTGCCGCGAGGTGTACTTCGTGGACTGGGACGCGGCGGGACCGGACGACGCGGTGTGCGACATCGCGTTCCCCGTGAACGTGCCCTGAAGCATGCCCTGACAGGTGTCTGGAAGGACGCGGCCGGAATTATCCGGTCGCGTCCGCCCGGGAACCGTTCGAAGCTGGTAAGGCTCTTTCCCGTCATGCCCCGGTCACCACCCGGTCACGTGGGGCCCTGCGAACCAACGGCCGGGGTGCCATTAGCGTCTACCCCGTTGGATACCTCCACAGGACAGACACGAACAGTCGTCCCCGCGCGCCCGAGCCGAACCGAAACGGAAGTTGCAGTGGCCTTTGCCGAGCTGACCCCACGCAGACCTGCCATGCGCGCCGACAAGCCCACGCAGGCACGTGAGGTGTGGCACGAGCGGCACCGGGTGGCCCTGACGGTGACCGCCTGCGCGGTGCCGCTGTACTTCGTGTGGTGGGCGGTGTTCGCGACCGGCGGCGGCGACCTCGCCGCACAGGTGGCGTGGGCCGAGTTCGCGAAGATGTACCCGGGCTCCGCGTACAACCTGTTCTGGTACGGCGGTCTGCACGCCGCCAACTACAGCCTGATGTCGCCGTACCTGATGGCAGCGATCGGCGTCGTCGCGACCACCATGCTGTCGGGGGTCGCGGCCACGGTGCTCGGCGCGGAACTCGTCGCGCGTACGGGCGTACGGAATCCACTGTGGCCGGCCATGGCGGTGGGCTTCTCGCTGTGGTGCCAGGTGATCTCGGGGCGCTCGACGTTCGTGCTGGGCACCGCCTTCGGGATGGCGGCCGTGCTGGCGGTGGTGAGCGGGCGCGGCGCGCGGCACCTCGCCGTGGCCGCCGTGTGCGCGACGCTGGCCACCACGGGCAGCCCCGTCGCTGGTCTGTTCGTCCTCGTCGTCGGCGCCGCGTACTTCCTGACCCGCGACTGGGGCAGGGCCGCGGCCCTGCTGGTTCCCCCGGTGGCGGTCGTGGGCGTAACGACGCTGCTGTTCCCCTTCGAGGGTGAGCAGCCCATGCCTTTCACCCGGATATGGCCGCCCGTCGTGCTGTGCGCGATCATCGTCCTGACGGCCCCGAGCGCCTGGCGCACCTTGCGGCTGGGCGCCGCGGTGTACGCGCTCGGCGTGGTCCTCTGCTACCTGATCCCGACGCCGATCGGTACGAACGTCGAGCGGCTCTCCGAGCTGGCGGCCCCGGCGACGCTGCTCGCCATCTTGATGTACCGCACCGAGCAGCGGCAGGGTACGGGAGCGCGGGGTGCCGGAGAGGGGGAGACGGGCGCGGCGGCGCGGGACGAGGAGGCTCCCCGGTCGCTCCTGCCCCGACCGTCCTGGATGCCCCCGCTGCCCCACCCCTGGTTCACGTCCCGGCGGCGCGTGGTGGCCCTCGGGCTCGCGATGGCCATCGCCGTGAGCTGGCTGTCCGGCAAGACGATCGCCGACATCGTCACCAACACCACGGTGCCCGAGTGGGCCGTCAAGACGGACGGTGTCGTGGGCGAGCTGAAGCGGCTGGGCGCCGAGGAGACCCGCGTCGAGGTCGTGCCGGCCCGCGACCACCGCGAGGCCGCCATCCTCGCCCCGTACATCAACATGGCCCGCGGCTGGAACCGGCAGGCCGACGTCGAGCGGGGCCGGCTCTTCTACGAGGGCCACGGCGGCACCGCGGAGCCCGAGGGCGGCTTCTCCGCCTCTGCCTACAAGGCGTGGCTCTCCCAGTGGGCGGTCGGCTTCGTCGTCCTCGTCAACGGCGAACCGGACGGCCCAGCGAAGCTGGAACACGCCCTGGTGACCAGCGGGCCGAGCTATCTCCAGCCGGTCTGGGAGGACGCCAACTGGAAGATCTACCGGGTCAAGAACGCGACCCCGCTGGTCGACCGGCCCGCCACCGTGGTCAGCGCCGACGGCGCCAACCTCGTCGTCCGCATGCCGAAGGCCGGCGCGGTGACCGTACGGATCGCGTACTCGCCCTGGCTGTGGGCGGAGAACGGCTGCCTCACGGACGACGGCGAGTTCACCAGGCTGACCGTCGAGCAGCCCGGCGACGTCCGGATCAGCTCCGCGTACGGCGGTCCGTCCCGGGAGACGGCACTGCGGTGCGAGAAGGAGGACGACAAGCCGTAGCGCAGGCGTTGTTACTGCGTTACGGCTACGGCACAGAGAAGCGCCCGTCCCGGTCGGTCCGACCGGGACGGGCGCTTCTCTGTCAGTGGTGCCGTGTGCTCCGTACGGTCAGCCGAGCCGCGTCAGCTTCTTGTCGAAGCCGGGCTCGGTCAGGTCCTGCTGGAGCTGTACGGGTACCTTCACCGCGCCGCTCTTGCCGTCGCCCACGGTGAGGGAGCCCACCTGGGTGCCCGCCTTGGCGGAGTGCGGCAGGTCGTCGGCGGCGGCGAACGACAGCTCGACCTTCCGTCCGGCCCAGCCGACCGCCGTGACGTCCTTCGACAGCACGACCGGTGTCCGGCCGCCGAGCCCGTCGTCGACGTATCCGACGACGTCGCCCTTCTTCAGGATCTTCGACGAGAGCAGCGCCTCCCGGGCGGCGATCATCGCGGTCTTGCTGACGTGGTTCACGGTGTCGATGATCGGCGCCGTGTGCTGGGCGAGGATCGCGCCGACGACGATGGCCGTCTCCCCGCCGACCTCCTTGGTGGCGGCGAAGAGCAGGTTGCCGCCGGCGATGGAGGTGGTGCCGGTCTTGATGCCGATGCCGCCGTTGGCCGGGATGACCTCGTTGTAGTTGCGCCACTTCTTTCCCGACGGGTCGAACCAGAAGGGCTGCCTGGTGATGTCCATCAGCGCCGGCATCCGCACCAGCTGGTTGCCGAGCTTCACCTGGTCCTCGGCGGTGGAGAGGGTGCTCTCCTTGAGGCCGGAGGCGTCGGTGTAGACGGTGTTCTTCATGCCGAGTTCCTTGGCGGTGACGTTCATCTTCTTGATGAACGCGGCCTCGGTCCCCAGGTCCCAGCGGGCCAGCAGCCGCGCGATGTTGTTCGCGGACGGGATCATGACGGCCGACAACGCCTGCTTGAGGGTGAGGACGTCGCCCTTGCGGACGGTGTCGAGGGTCGACTCGCCCTTGCCGTCCGTGTTGTAGCCGCCCTCCTTCTCGGCGGTCGCGTCGACCGTGATCTTCGGGCCCTCCTCGCCGACCTTCAGCGGGTGGTCCTTGAGGACGATGTACGCGGTCATCGCCTTGGCGACCGACCCGATGGCGACCGGCTTCTGCTCGCCGAACTTCCCCATGGTGCCGATGCCGTTGACGTCCATCCAGCCCTGGCCGTCGGACGGCCACGGCAGAGCGGCGGCCGTTCCGTCGAAGGTGTAGGAGTCCTTGGCGGTCAGCGTGAGCTCGGGGGCCGGCAGCGGACGCATCGCCTGTACGACTGCGAAGACGATCGCCAACAGGACGGCCACCGGCGACCAGATCTTGATACGCCGCGCGATCGTCCGCACCGCGGTGTCCCGGGGCGGCGGAGTGTTCGTCAGCTCGGCCAGCAGATCCAACGGCGGCAGCGGCGGCAACGGCTGCTGCGTCGTCCGCTCCGGCCCGACCTGCGGAATCGCGGCGGTGGCGTCGGCGGGGGTGACGGCGCCGGGTGTGGCAGCCGCCGACTTGGGCCGCGGAGCCCCGGGCACGGAGGGCGGCTCGGCGCCGGGCGGGGGCTTGCGGGTCGCCGGGTCGTCAAGCCGCTTCAGGGCTACGAATTTGCTGGTGCGTTCAGCAACGGGCTCGCTGTTGGCTTCCGCGTCGGCGTCTACGTCGGCTTTCGCGCCGGCGGCGGCGGTGGCGGCGGCGGTGGCGGCGGCGGCGGCGCCGGCGGTGGCGGCGGCGGAGTTGGCATCGGCCGCAGCGGAGGCGTTCGCGCGGGGGTCGGCGTCGCGCCTGTCGCCCTTGGGCTTCACGCGCGGGACGTCGCCCAGTTTGAGCATCCTCGTGGGCTGGTCGACGGGGGGTGCGGCGGGTGGACGGGGGGGGTTTGAGGGGGGGGGGGGGTGGGGTTGGGGGGGGTCATAGTGGGGGGGGTTTTTTGGGGGCGGGGGGTGG
>NZ_LGDW01000134.1 GCF_001280005.1 Streptomyces sp. NRRL WC-3618
AGTGCGGACAACCTTCAGGGACGCCAGTTCTGGCAGCCAGCGCGCGATCGGCGCGTCCAGGGTGAGCACACCGTCGTCGACGAGCGCCAGCACCGCGGCGGCGGTCACGGGCTTGGTGACCGAGGAGAGCCGGAACATGGTGTCGGCCCGCATCGGTGCCGAGCCTGCGGGCTCCGGCGATCCCACGGCCGCGACCTCCACCTCACCGGAGCGGTCCACCAGGGCGACCGCTCCGGGGAAGGCTCCCTCGGCGACGTACTTCTCCAACAGTGCGGTCAGGTGGTTCATCAGGCTCTGCCCCTCGTGTCACGGCCGACGGCGGATACTTCTCTAGGACCGTCCGCCAGCGCGAAACTCATCGGCGCAGGCCCACATGTCTCCTCAGCGGCCGTGGGTCAAGGTGCTGCGGTAATCGGTGTAGGGGTTGTCGAGGACCTTGGCCTCGGGGACGTCCGGGTTCATGCCCTTCGCCCAGGCGTCCTAGGCACTGTCCGATGGATTGCGTGACCAGTGCCGGGCACGCATCGTTTCGGCTGATGTGGGGCGGGGTGATCTGTCTGACACGGAGTGGGCTCTGCTGGAGCCGCACCTTCCGAAGAACGTCGGCCGAGGTGGACGTTGGAAGAACCACCGCACCGTCATCAACGGCATTCTCTTCCGCCAACGGACCGGCATACCGTGGCGAGACTTACCCGCGCGGTTCGGGAAGTGGAAGACCCTTCATGATCGCCACCGGCGGTGGTCGGCGGACGGTACCTGGGACAGGATCCTGCGAGCTGTCCAGGCGGATGCCGGCGTGGAGGGCCGGATCGACTGGAGTGTGGTGAGCGTCGGCTCCACCGTGTGCCGTGCCCACGAGCACGCGGCCGGGGCCCATCACCGGCCGGCACGGATACCAGGGCACCGCAGTCGACCCCTCCAGCATCGGTCCGATGAGGCGGTGGGCCGCTCACGCGGCGGTTTCTCCACCAAGATTCATCTGACATGTGACGGCGGCTGCCGTCCGCTGAGTATCTTGGTTACGCCGGGTCAGTGGGGAGACGCACCCCAGCTGATCCCGGTCGTCACCCGCATCCGAGTCCCGCGCCCGGCAGGCGGGCATCCACGGGCCCGTCCTGACTCTGCGGGCCAGCCACCGTGGCTGCCACGCCGCTGGCGGTGAGTACTCCAGCTGTAGATCGTGATCAGGCGTCGTGAGACGCTGCCCTTCATGATCGCCAGGCTGCAGTGTGTGGTGTTGGACTGTGCCGATGTCGTTGAGCTGTCTCGGTTCTACCAGTCGCTTCTCGGCGGCGTAGTGAACCAGCCGGATCCGCGGTGGTCGCTCAGCGACGGCTGGGCGACGCTTCACACCGACGGGCTTGTGCTTGCCTTCCAGCGGGTGGAAGACCATCAGCCACCACGGTGGCCGGACCCCGCTCGGCCCCAGCAGTTCCACCTGGACTTGGGGGTCAAGGACCTGGAACAAGCCCACGAGGACGTCCTCAATCGGGGGGCCACACTGCTCGACGAGGGTGACGGGCAACGGAGTTGGCGCATCTTTGCCGACCCGGCAGGACACCCGTTCTGTCTCGTCCGAGACTGACTGGGGGGCACGAAGGGGTGTGGCCACCGGTGATCATCGTGAGTTGTGTGGACTAACGACGAGACGGTAGCCGCAGGCCACAGCATAGCTCCCGCCCGTTGGCGGGAGGCGTTCGAGGTGGCCATGAGCCGGATCGCGGGCCGGTTCACCCGGGTCGAACCCCGCCTGCGGGCCGGGCGTTGGTGCTCGGCCTGCTGTCGGACCTGCCGCGCAAAAACTGCGGGACGATCGCGGAGTGGGCCGGGGGGGGCAGTCCGCACGGCATGCAGCATCTGCTGTGCCGGGCCTCCTGGGATGCCGACGCCGTCCGCGAATACGTCACCGAGCACCTCCACGACGAGGCCGCGGTGCTGGTCGTCGACGAGACCGGCGGCGTGAAGAAGGGCACCCACACCGTCGGCATCCAGCGCCAGTACACCGGCACGGCCGGGCGAATCGAGAACTCCCAGGTCGCCGTCTACCTCGTCTACGCCGGCGAGCGGGGACACGCGGCGGTGGACCGGGAGCTGTACATCCCGCGCTCCTGGACAAGCGACCCGGACCGCTGCCGGGCAGCGGGGCTCGGCGAGGACACCGTCTTCGCGACCAAGCCGGAACTGGCCCGCACGATGATCGAACGATTCCTGGACACCGGACACCACGTGGGCTGGGTCACCGGGGATGAGGTCTACGGCGGCAACCCGAAACTGCGCACGGCACTGGAGGAACGCGGCATCGGCCATGTCCTCGCGGTGGCCTGCTCGGCCGAAGTGGTCACCGGCGCGGGCACGTTCCGCGCCGATGCCCTGGTGAAGAAGGTGCCGAAGCGCGTCTGGCAGAAGCTCTCTGCTGGACGTGGTGCGAAGGGACAGCGGTTCTACGACTGGGCCGTCATCGATCTCACCGAGGCGGCGCCGGGCAGCCGCCAGCTCCTGATCCGCCGCAACCGCACCACCGGCAACTCGCCTACTACCGCTGCTTCTCACCCCCGCCGGTGCCGCTGACCGAGCTGGTGCGGGTCGCCGGATCCAGATGGCGTGTGGAAGAGGCCTTCCAGAGTGAGAAAGGGCTGGCCGGACTCGGTGAGCACCAGGTCCGCCGCTGTCCCTCCTGGACCCGCTGGGTCACCCTCGCGATGCTCGCTCACGCCTTTTTGGCCGTCGTCCGCGCCGATGAACACGCCCGTAACCCCGCCCCGGAGGGCTTGGTCCCGCTGTCCTGCAACGAGATCCAGCGCCTGTTCATCACGCTCGTCGTCCAGCCCGTCCACGATGTCGTCCACCGACTCGGCTGGTCCGACTGGCGACGCCGCCATCAGCAGCGATCCCGCACCAGCCATTACGAGCGACAAGCCGCATCGAAGATGAGCCGAAGCTCAGTAGTTGTCACCGGTAGAGCCGGATGACGTGGCGAATGAGGCCGGCCGAAGCAGCGTGGTTGTCACCGACCAGGCACGCGGCTTGTCACAACTGCTCACTCAGCAGCCTTTCTGTCACCAGTCCCGCGACCAGCTGCTGGAGGGGTGCGCAGCCGTAGACGTTCTCCTTGAGGCCCGAACATGATCAGATACTCGACCGGTCCGGCGGATCCGGCGTTTGCGACTGCGTGGGGGATGCGGGTGTCGAACTCGACGACGTCCCCGGCCGTCAGGACGAGGTCCTGGTTGCCGAGTGCGAGCCACAACCGCCCGTACAGGACGCACAGCCACTCGTAGCCCTCGTGGGATACCTGGCGGGGCCGCCCAGGCGGCTCCGCGACGGCAGGCAGGACGTGCTTGTGGGCGTGCAGGCCGCCGACGTACCGGGTCAGCGGCAACACCGCCTTGTCGTTGCCGAAGCTGTGCGGCGCCGCGCTGCGGGGCTCGGCCGCAGGGGCGGGTGCGGTGCCGATCAGCTCGTCCAGGGCGACTCCGTATTCCTTCGCCAGTTGCAGCACCACCTCCAGGGTGGGCTTGCGCCGGCCGGTCTCGATCCGCGACAGCGTGCTGGGCGAGATGCCGGTCGCGCAGCTGACAGCGGCGAGTGTGACGCCACGGCGCTCGCGCACACCCCGCAGCCGCGGCCCCATCGCCGCCAGCGTCTGTGTCACCTCGTCACCTGCCACCGTCCCCGTTCCTTCCGCCGTGCCGCATCACCGCCCTGTCCTGCAACCTTGCCACGATGGCAACGCTCATCGCGCCGAGTGGTCGCCGCGTCGCATGATCGACGGGTTCCCGCCGGCCGCCCGCGAACCGAGGAGAAGTCGCCCATGCGATCCGAGCCGTCCGCCGCACTCCGCCACCGCACCGTCGAGGCCCCTGCCGGGCGCCTGCACCTGGTCGAGCAGGGCACCGGCCCGTTGATCCTGCTGGTGCACGGCTTCCCCGAGTCCTGGTACTCCTGGCGCCGCCAACTCCCTGCCCTCGCCGGGGCCGGGTACCGGGCGGTGGCGATCGACGTGCGCGGCTACGGCCGCTCCTCCAAGCCCGCAGCGATCGACGCCTACCGAATGCTCGACCTGGTGGAGGACAACGTCGCCGTCGTGCGCGCCCTCGGCGAGGAGAGCGCGGTGATCGTCGGCCACGACTGGGGCTCCAACATCGCCGCCGCCTCCGCCCTGCTCCACCCCGCAGTCTTCCGCGCGGTCGGTTTGCTGAGCGTCCCCTACGCGCCGCCCGGCGGTCCCCGTCCCACCGATGTCTTCGGCCAAATCGGCGGCCCCGAGCAGGAGTTCTACGTCTCCTACTTCCAGGAGCCCGGCAGTGCCGAGGCGGAGATCGAGCCCGACGTCCGGAGCTGGCTCGCAGGCTTCTACGCGGCCCTTTCCGGCGACACGATGCCTGCCGAGGGCGAGCCCGACCCGCACTTCGTCGGCCCAGGCTGTCAGCTGTGCGACCGTTTCCCCGCAGGCCCGCTCCCGGCATGGTTGAGCGAGGAGGACCTCGACGTCTACGCCGCGGAGTTCGAGCGCACCGGCCTGACCGGCGCCCTCAACCGCTACCGCAACATGGACCGCGACTGGGAAGACCTCGCCCCGCACCGCGGAGCTCCGATCAAGCAGCCATCCCTGTTCATCGGCGGCGCCCTGGACGCCTCCACCACCTGGATGTCCGACGCCATCGACGCCTACCCCACCACGCTCCCCGCCCTGTCCGCCTCCCACCTCCTACAAGGCTGCGGCCACTGGATCCAGCAGGAACGCCCCGACGAGGTCAACAGCCTGCTGACCGACTGGCTCACCACGCTTCAGAGCTGAACCAGGCCGGCTGCCGTAGCAGCTTGGCGGTGCGTTTCGGGTGGGCCGCGCCGCGGTAGCGCGTGACGTCTGTTCGGTAACGCTGAACAGCCTCATCGCTACGCCGGTGACAACAAGCGTGCCTATGTGACAACTATCGTGCGTCGGCTCACCAGATATGAAGATCACGATCTACAGCTGGAGTATCAGCCCGCTGGTCTCTGCGCTCGGGAATGATGTGCCGAATCTGGCGCCGCCGTAGATAACGGCGGTTCCTGCGGGAACAGGGCTGGGCCTCACTCAGGCGTACCACGCACTGTCGCCGGGAGCCTGGGGCCACGAAAGGGCATGGCTCTACATGACGCTGACAATCGCCAGCGTAGTGGTCGGTCTTGGCGTTAACGGCTCCTTCCTGTGGACGCAGCGCGGTGCGGATACGATTTGCCGACGAGAAGGTCGCGCGCATGTTCGGCTAATCGATAGGGCCTACTGGTGAAGAGTTGTCCTCTGCTGATGTGTACGCCCTAAACCCTCGCCTCCAGCGGAGCGTGGGCGAGGGCAGGACAGAGCCGAGATCCGTCGGACACGCCCTAGCGTTGATCTTTCTTGAGGGTCCACCGACTCCGTCGGTGGACCCTCAAGAAAGATCGAGGCTAACGACGGAATATTTCGGTGCCGAAGTCCACAACGAGCAAACTACGGTCCAATGCGATCACGAGTCCGTTGCACGTCAGGAGTGCGGTAGAGGTGCCTCTCTCCTGCTCCGTTCCGATGAGCGGAACAGGACGCGACAACCGGTTTATCGCGCCCCCACGCTGTCTGCCGAGGGTTTGGAACTCCTGGGCCGGTGTTGCGCAGGGGAGTTTCGCCAGCCCGGGTCATAGCGCCGATTGCACGTGTTGCCACGCTCCCGATCACCTGGAGGAAGTCCATGAAGAGACGCGGAATGGTCAGCGTGATGCTGGCCGGGCTGATGGTCTTCGCGGCCAGCCTGGCCATGGGCGGCAGCGCCCACGCGGCCGGCGGGCCGACAGATGTCGTACAGCCGCTCAATATCGGGGCCGCCTTCACACTCATCAACAGGGGGACCAACAAGTGCGCCGAGGTCGCCGGTGGCTCGCTGCTGGACAACGCCCCGGTGGTGGAGAATGACTGCCTCGCCAACAACACCGATCCCAACCAGAACTGGCTGCCGGTGTCGGTCGGCGGCGGCTTCTTCAACCTGCGGAATGTCCACAGCAACCTGTGCCTGGACTTCGCACGCCCGGTGAATACACAGACCGTCAAGCACCACGTCTGCGGCGGCGATCTCTCCGAGCGGTGGCAGCTGGTGGTCTCACCGAACGTCCCTGGCTTCCTCACGGTGGTCAGCGCGAACCACTCCGGCGGGCACACCTTCTGCCTCGATCTCCGGGACGGTCAGGCGACGAACGGAACGACGGTCCAGATTTATGACTGCCTGGGTGCCGTCAACAACCAGCTCTGGCGCCAGGGCTAGTACTGCAATCACAGTTATTGGTAGGGCAGTTGTGAGTTCTGCCGGTGGCTGTGGTTGTGTTCTGCCGTGTCTGTGGATCTTGGGGTGGGGCAG
>NZ_LGDW01000135.1 GCF_001280005.1 Streptomyces sp. NRRL WC-3618
GCTGCCGGGAGGGCAGTCGTCAGGCGTCCCCGTGGCGTCAAGCCCGCCACCGCAAGGTAGGCAGGAATCTCCCTCGTTTACGAGGGAGAGCACTTCAAGTCTGCTGCGTCTACGTCTGCGCGGTTCTCTGTACGAGGCTGCCGGCGCCGTCCGCGGCGCGCGGGCCGCTCTTCACCGGCAGGATCGCATGTACGCGGAAGCCGCCTCCGTACCGGGGACCGGTGGTGCAGCGGCCGCCGACCGCGGTGACCCGCTCCCGCATGCCGAGCAGGCCGTGCCCGCCGCCCTCTTCCGGCCCCTCCTCGCCCGCCCCGCGTCCCGGACCGTTGTCCAGCACGGTGATCTCGATGTTCGGCCCCACCCGTACGACGCTGACCTCGGCCTTCGCCTCCGCTCCCGCGTGCTTGCGCACGTTCGTCAGGGCCTCCTGGATCACCCGGTAGGCGGCCAGGTCGATGGCGGCGGGGAGGGTGGTGTCCTGGTCGGCGCGGGCCACCTCGACCGGGAGTCCGGCGTTGTGGAAGGTGCCGACCAGCTCGTCGAGCCGGTGCAGACCGGGCGCCGGCTCGGTGGGCGCCTCCGGGTCCCCGGACTGGCGCAGCAGCCCGACGGTCGCGCGCAGCTCGTTCAGCGCCGAGCGGCTGGCCTCCCGTACGTGGGCGAGGGCCTCCTTGGCCTGGTCGGGGCGCTTGTCCATGACGTGCGCGGCGACTCCGGCCTGGACGTTGACGAGGGCGATGTGGTGGGCGACCACGTCGTGCAGGTCACGGGCGATACGCAGTCGCTCCTCGGCGACGCGGCGGCGGGCCTCCTCCTCGCGGGTGCGTTCCGCTCGCTCGGCGCGCTCCCTTATGGCGTCGACGAAGGCGCGGCGGCTGCGTACGGCGTCCCCGGCGGTCGCGGCCATGCCGGTCCACGCGAAGATGCCGAGGTTTTCCTGCGCGTACCAGGGCAGGGGGCCGGCCAGCATCGCGGAACCGGTGAGGACGGTCATCGTGAGGAGGCCGACGCGCCAGCTGGTGGTGCGGTCGGTGGTCGACGCGACGGTGTAGAGGGCGATCACCGCGGACATCGCGACGGGGGCCCGGGGGTCGGCGGTGACCGACTCGACGAGGGAGGCGGTGCTGGTGAACGCGAGCACTTTCATGGGGGCGCGGCGGCGGAGGGTGAGGGCCGCGGCGCCGAGCACCATGAGGAGGAGGCTGAGGAGGTCGGGGGTGCGGGCCGTCCAGCCGCCGTGGCCCTGGCTGTTGGGGTCGACGAAGGAGGCGCCCATCATGCAGAGGAGGACGGCGGCGGCGAGGGCGACGTCCAGCGCGAGGGGGTGTGCTTTTAGGTGGCATTGGGCGCGCTGGAGGGTCGTCACGTCTGTCAAGGTAGCCCCCCGGTGTGCGTTGCTGGGGACTGCGCCCCCAGGCCCCCGCTACGGCCCTGAACGAGCCTTGTCCTCAAACGCCGGACGGGCTGAAGATGCCGGCCGGAGCTGAAACCGGCCCTGACTCACCCTGGGATCAGCCCGTCGTCGCTCAGCAGCTCCCGTACCTGCTCCAGCGTCGCGTCCGGTGACGGGAGGATCAGTTCCGAGGGTTCCAGGGAGTCGTCGGGCAGGGGGTCGCCCAGTTCGCGGACCTTGGCCAGGAGGGAATGGAGGGTGCGGCGGAAGCCGGGGCCGTCGCCGATCTCCATTTCCGCCAGGAGCACGTCGTCCAGCTTGTTCAGTTCGGCGAGGTGGCTGTCCGCCAGCCTCACCTGGCCCTCCCCCATGATCCGTACGATCATGTCGCCCTCCTGGGCTACTGCTTGTCGAAGCGCGGGCCGTCCTTCTGCTGCTGTGACTGGTGCTGGCCCGCGCCGCCCTCGATGGCCTGCTGCCCCGACGACGAGCCGCCGGCCAGCTCCGCCTTCATGCGCTGCAGTTCCAGCTCCACATCCGTACCACCCGACAGCCGGTCCAGCTCGGCCTGGATGTCGTCCTTCGCCATGCCCGTGGGGTCGTCGAGGGCGCCCGAGGCGAGCAGCTCGTCGATCGCGCCGGCGCGCGCCTGGAGCTGCTGCGTCTTGTCCTCGGCCCGCTGGATCGCCAGGCCCACGTCGCCCATCTCCTCGGAGATGCCGGTGAACGCCTCGCCGATCCGGGTCTGGGCCTGGGCGGCGGTGTACGTCGCCTTGATCGTCTCCTTCTTGGTGCGGAAGGCGTCGACCTTGGCCTGGAGGCGCTGCGCGGCGAGGGTGAGCTTCTCCTCCTCGCCCTGGAGGGTCTGGTGCTGCGTGTCCAGATCCGTCACCTGCTGCTGAAGGGCGGCGCGACGCGAGAGCGCCTCGCGGGCGAGGTCCTCGCGGCCCAGCGCGAGTGCCTTGCGGCCCTGGTCCTCCAGGGTGGCGGACTGCTTGTTCAGCTGAGTGAGCTGAAGCTCCAGTCGCTTGCGGCTCGTCGCCACGTCGGCGACACCGCGGCGCACCTTCTGGAGCAGCTCCAGCTGCTTCTGGTACGAATAGTCGAGGGTTTCGCGCGGGTCCTCGGCCCGGTCAAGGGCCTTGTTCGCCTTCGCGCGGAAGATCATCCCCATACGCTTCATGACACCGCTCATGGGCTTCGCGCGCCCCCTTCTGACGGACTCCAGTTCCAGCACCTGCAACAGGACCAACAGTACGGGCCCTGCCTCCATTACCGCACTGTTCCGGGCCCGATGCGCTCATCCCCAAGGACGACTGCGATCTGTCCCACTCCGGCGTAGGGAGTAGGTGATCCCCTACTGCCTGTCCATTCAGACGACCGGCGTTGCCGGATCGTTCCCCACTCGGCTGCGGTCCATGCCTCGATACCCCTTACCCTTGGGTTTTGTGTTCCGTAGCCGTGCCAAGGAAGAGAAGGCCCCCGCCGACAAGGCGCCGGTGACCGACTCCAAGCAGACCCGTGACCCGCAGGCCCCGAAGGGCAGGCCCACTCCCAAGCGGAGCGAGGCCCAGTCCCAGCGGCGCAGCGTGGCCAGTACGCCGACGACGCGCAAGGAGGGCGCCAAGCGGCAGCGCGACGAGCGCCGTGCCGCGATGGAGCGTCAGCGCCAGGCTCTCGCCAGCGGGGACGAGCGTTATCTCCCCGCCCGCGACAAGGGTCCGGTGCGCCGTTTCGCGCGCGATTTCGTGGACTCGCGCTTCTGCGTCGCCGAGTTCTTCCTGCCGATGGCCGTGATCATCCTCGTACTGAGCATGGTGCGGGTGGGCGCACTGCAGAGCATCGCGCTGCTGCTGTGGCTCTTCGTGATCGTGCTGATCATCGTCGACTCGATCAGTATCGCGATCCGGCTGAGGAAGCAGCTGGCCACGCGCTTCC
The DNA here is from genome assembly GCF_001280005.1 of Streptomyces sp. NRRL WC-3618. Taxonomy (GTDB): domain Bacteria; phylum Actinomycetota; class Actinomycetes; order Streptomycetales; family Streptomycetaceae; genus Streptomyces. The sequence goes on from NZ_LGDW01000135.1 coordinate 3,332, forward strand.
CGAACGAGCGGACGAAGGGCGCGGTCGCCTACGCGCTGATGCGGTCCCTCCAGATGCGTCGCCTCCGGCTGCCCAAGCCGCAGGTCAAGCGCGGAGAGCGGCCCTGAGCACTACGTCGTTCTCCGGGGGCGCGGCGGACGCCTGGCTGCACAGGCTGGGCGGGCTGCGCAATGTCGTACGGCAGGAACTGGTGGCCCGGCAGCTCGAGGAGCAGATAGCGGGGCGTTTCCCGGTCGGGCAGCGGCTGCGGGTTCTCGACGTCGGTATGGGCCAGGGCACGCAGGCGTTGCGCCTGGCGCGGGCCGGCCATCAGGTCACCGGTGTCGAGAAGGACCCGAAGATGCTCGACGCGGCCCGGGAGGCGCTGGCCGCCGAGCCGGAGGGCATCCGTGCCCGCGTCCGGCTCTTCGAGAGCGACGGCCGTGACACCGGGGTGCACTTTCTGCCGGGCAGCTTCGATGTGGTGCTCTGCCACGGCGTACTGATGTACGTCGAACTGCCGGACGCCCTGTTGGCGGGGCTGGCGCGGATGCTGGCCCCTGGCGGGCTGCTGTCCCTGCTGGTGCGCAACGGGGACGCGCTCGCCATGCGGGCGGGGATCGCCGGGGACTGGGCTGGGGCGCTGGGTGCGTTCGACAGTGACTCGTACACGAACCGGCTCGGTCTTGACGTGCGTGCCGATCGGCTGTCCGCGCTCACCGGGACGCTGGCGGGGATCGGGGCGCCGTTGCAGGCGTGGTACGGGGTGCGGGTGTTCACGGACACGGCGTCCGACGAGGCGGAGGTTCCCTCGGACGTGGATGCGCTGCTGGCCGTCGAGGAACGGGCTGGGCGGACGGATCCCTATCGGCAGGTGGCTGCGTTGTTGCACTTGTGCGGGGTTCGGGGTTAGGCGCTTTGTTTGGTCGACTGCGGGTTGGTGGGGGCTTGTCGCGCCCACCCGGCGGTAGCCGCAGATCAAGTACAGCCCCGCGCCCCTGAAAGGCCGCTGTCGGCGCCCCCTAGGGGGCGCCGGCAGCGGCCTTTGTCGCGGCTACGCCTCCTGGGCCTCTTTCAGGCTCATCGGGCCGTAGATTTTTGTCGTGTCCTCGAACAGGTGTACCTGGTCCGTGCCGCCTGCTAGCAGGTCCTTCCAGTACTCGCCGATCCAGGACTCCGCGTCACCCTGCGTCGTGAACTCCTCGGGCTCCACCGCCGGCTGGACCTCCTCCCCGTCGGTCTTCTCGAACCGCCACGTCCATGCCGCCATGTACGCCTCCAAGATATGAACCGCTGCGGACCAGGGGCCGGACCTTGATCCGACTTCTGGTCCGAGAGCCTAGGGCCTGTCCAGGCCGGACGCGCAAGACCTGCGGGGACACGCGAAAATCAGTTCGTGGAACTCACTCTGCTCGGCACCGGTGCCCCCGACGGTCTCCCCCGCCCCGACTGTGCGTGCGCGGCCTGCACCAGCGCGCTCGGCGTGCACGCGCGGGCGGCCACCGCGCTGCTCGTGGACGGCACGCTGCTGCTCGACCTCACTCCCGGCGCTGTCCTCGCGGCGGCCCGCGCCGGGCACTCACTGGGCGGCGTGCGGCAGGTGCTGCTGTCGCATCCGCACGACGGGCCGGCCATCGAGGTGCCGGCGGGGCTCCCGCAGCCCGGACGGGTGCCGGACGGGCGGGAGTTGGCGCTGCTGACCGGGCACCGGGTGCGCGCGGTGCCGATGGACGCGCCGGGTACGGGGTACGCGGTGACCGGTCCGGACGGGCAGCGGCTGCTGTACCTGCCGCCGGGCGCGGCGCCGGCCGGGCTCGACAAGAGCGGTCCCTCGTACGACATGGTCCTCGCGGACGTCGTCGGGCGCCCGGACGCCCTGGCCCGGTTGCGGGCGGTGGGCGCGCTGGGGCCCGCCACGGACGTCGTCGCCGTTCATCTGGACCATGACGTGCCCCCGGGTGCCGAGTTGCGGCGCCGGCTCGCGGCGGCGGGCGCGCGGGCGGTGGCGGACGGTACGACGTTGACGGTCGGCGTCTACGAGGACGTACCGGATGTGCCGCGGCGGACGCTGGTGCTGGGGGGTGCCCGGTCCGGGAAGTCGGTGGAGGCGGAGCGGCGGCTGGAGGCGTTTCCCGACGTGCTGTACGTGGCCACGGGCGGGACGCGCAACGGGGACGGCGAGTGGGCGGCGCGGGTGCACGCGCACCGGGAACGGCGGCCGGGGTCGTGGCGTACCGCCGAGACCTGTGACCTCGTACCGCTGCTGAAGGACGACGGGGCGCCGCTGCTCATCGACTGTCTGTCGCTGTGGCTGACGGACGCGATGGACCAGGTCGGGGCGTGGGACGACGCGGAGTGGGCCGGGGGCGGGGAGCGGGAGTTGCGACGGCGGGTACGGGAGTTGACGGCGGCGGTCCGTTCGACACGGCGGACTGTCGTCGCCGTGTCGAACGAGGTGGGGTCCGGGATCGTGCCGGCCACGGCGTCCGGGCGGCGGTACCGGGACGAGTTGGGGCGGCTGAACTCGGTGTTCGGGGCGGAGTGTGAGCATGTGCTGCTGGTGGTGGCGGGGCAGGCGGTGGTGCTGCGGGGGTGAGCAGAGCCCCCGGCGGGCTTGCGGTTCGGCTGCGGGCCCGGTGGGGGCTGGTCGCGCCCACGCGGCGGTAGCCGCAGATCAGATACAGCCCCGCGCCCCTTCAGGGGCGCTGCTCGCGGCCGGGGTTCTCGTGCCCCGTCTCGCGATGATTCGGTATGTGTTCGCGAAGCGGGTTCTGCGGAGGACGGGGGCCAGGGTGTGGTCGAGGGCTGTGGCCGCCGCCAGGAAAGGGGTCGCCGCCCGGAGCAGGGGGGTGCGGCGGGGTGGGAGCGCTCG
>NZ_LGDW01000136.1 GCF_001280005.1 Streptomyces sp. NRRL WC-3618
GTGGTCGGGCTTGCGCTTGCCGTGGGGAAGACCGCCTGGGATGTCAGTCATGTGCGGGTGGAGATCGGTGAGCGCGGGGACGGCGTTGTTGTCGTCCGGGTCGTCGGGCATGCCACGTTTCTGCGGTTGCCCAAGTTGCTGGATGACCTGGAAGGCCTGGAGGTGGAGACGCCGGGTGGGCTGAGGGCTTTGCCGCCTGGGCGGGAAGTGCGGCTGGAGTTGGGTGGGCTTCGCCATGTGGATCATGCGTGTGCGGCGGCCCTGGAGGGGTGGGCCGCCGCGCGGGGGCGTGCGGCGGTGGGGTGCGAGGAGGGTTAAGGGGCAGGGTCCGCTGCGCGGCTGGGGGCGCCGCTGGTGTCCGCGGTCGGCTCGATGCCGAAGAAGTACTGGATGCGGTTCGCCGGGGCGGTGATCCGCGGGACGTCCAGGGCGTACGTGTTCCACCACAGGGCGAGTGCGCCTCCTGGGCGCAGGACCCGGAGGGCCTCCGGGACGGCGTGGTCCGGGTCGGTCCAGTGCCAGGACTGGGCGTAGGTGAGGAAGTCGACGGAGGCGTCGGCCAGGGGGAGGGCGTTGCCGCTGCCTCGGACGATCGGGACGTCGGGGAGCGTGCGGCGGAACTGGGATGCCATGCCGGCGCCGGGCTCTACGGCGATCACGTGGGCGCCGCGGGCGTGGAGGAGGGCGGTGGATATGCCGGTGCCGGCGCCGATGTCTGCGAAGCGGGAGCCGGTGGGGGGGTGAGGGGGGGGGCGGCCAGGCGTTCTATGGCGTTGCCGCTTTTCTATGCGTGCCTTTGTTTTTTTGCTGGGTTGCCTGTTCGGCGGGTTGACTGGCGGGTGTGTCGGGTGCGGGACGCCTCGTACTCCTGGCGGTGGAGGGTCTCGCCGGGGGCCTCTTTCAGGGAGCGGAGGAAGTAGGCGGTCAGGGAGCCTACGAAGCCGATCGTCAGGAGGCCCCGGAGAGAGGCCTGGCGGGCCGGGTCCGGGCGTTTCGTGAACGCGCCCCAGGTGTGGCCGAACGCCAGTGCGCTGCACGCCGCGAACATCACCAGGACCAGGAGAGTGACGAGGCCTCCTACCGCCGCGATGCGCAGCCCCTCGTACGCGAACCGCAGGATGAGCAGCGATGCGATCGTCGCTGTCAGCGCACCCGCGGCCACTCCCACCCGGCGGGCCGTGTAGCCGGCGTCGCGCTCCACCCACGTCGTGCCGAAGAAGCGGAGGGGCTCGGGGCGGGGTTCAGGGCGGGGTTCGGGTCGGGGTTTGGTCTTGTCGCTCACCGTTCGATTATGGCCAACCCGGGCGCCGGCACCGTATGGCGGTACCGGTGCCCGGGGCGGCCTCTTGGGTCAGGAGCAGTGCACTGCCACGTAGCCGTCGCTGCCTGTCAGGACGTACGCGTCCGAGACGTACTCGCCGTTGTCGATGTTGTCCCAGATGTTCGACGTACCGTACGGACCGGCGATGGACTCGCCGGGGCGCTGGCAGTAGATCGGGATCTTGGCGCCCTCGGACAGCACGCGGACGAGGGTGTAGCCGGTACCGGGGCCGCTGCGGACGTTGAGGCGGTAGCCGGGGGCGACCGAGTAGTAGCGGACGGACGTGGTCGCCGCCGCGATCTTCAGCTCCGTCCCGCCCGCGCCCTCGGCCGTTCTCTCCCCGATGTGGTCTGTGGACATGAAAAATCCTCCCCCGTTGGTCCCCATGACTGCCATGGGGTCCGGGTGATACCCCTAAAACACGCCATGAAACACATGTACGGAACTCGTACACCGACGTCAGCAAGCCGCCTCTGTCCCGTGCGGCTCATCGACTAGGCTCCGTGCGTCGCGCGCGCGGCCGAACAACACGGGGGTGAGTCCTTGACGCCACAGCGGAACTCCGGAACCGGCGCGGAAGCGGAATATCCGGAGTACGCCGGTCAGTACCGTCTGGAGTCACGGCTGGGTTCCGGCGGCATGGGCGTGGTGCACCTGGCCCGGAGTACCTCCGGGATGAAGCTCGCCGTCAAGGTCGTACACGGCGAGTTCGCCGAGGACCCCGAGTTCAGGGGGCGGTTCCGGCAGGAGATCGCCGCCGCCCGGCGGGTCAGCGGTGCCTTCACCGCGCCCGTCGTCGATGCCGACGCCGACGCCGAACGGCCTTGGATGGCCACCCTGTTCATTCCCGGCCCGACCCTCGCCGACGAGGTGAAGCGGAACGGGTCCATGAGTGCTGGTCAGTTGCGGCGGCTGATGGCCGGGCTCGCCGAGGCACTGCGGGACATCCACCGGGTCGGTGTCGTCCACCGGGATCTGAAACCCAGCAACGTGCTGCTCGCCGAGGACGGTCCGAAGGTCATCGACTTCGGCATTTCTCGGCCGAAGGACAGCGAACTGCGCACCGAGACCGGCAAGTTGATCGGTACGCCGCCCTTCATGGCGCCCGAGCAGTTCCGGCGTCCGCGCGAGGTGGGGTCCGCCGCCGACATCTTCGCCCTGGGGTCGGTGATGGTGCACGCGTCGACCGGACGCGGGCCGTTCGACTCCGACAGTCCGTACGTCGTCGCCTACCAAGTCGTGCACGACGAGCCCGACTTGGCCGGCGTACCGGCGAACCTCGCCCCGCTGGTCCTGAGTTGTCTCGCCAAGGAGCCCGAGGACCGGCCCACGCCGGACGAACTGATGCGGGAGCTGCGGTCGATCGCCGCCTCCTACGACACCCAGACGTTCGAACCCGAGGAGCGACGCGGCAGCCGTCCTTCCCTTTCCTCTCAGCCCGCGTCAGCCGACCCCGCTCCCCCCGATACCGGCTCCTCTTCCTCCAACTCACCGTCTCCCGCTGGGCGTTCGGATCGGCGGCGGCTGCGCAAGCGCGTCCTTCTCGCCACGGGAGCGCTCGTTCTCGCCGCCGGGGGCGTGTTCACCTCGGTGCAGGTGTTCGGCGGTGATCCGGTCACCGGGCCGCCCAAGGGCGGTTCCACAAGCGCCGGTTCGACGACGGCGGCGGCCAAGTTCCGGGCCTGGGCGGTGCGCCCGGACAGCGACGGCAACGCCGGTATGCCCCACTGCTCGTACGGCGGCGGGAAGTTGTTCTGCGCCCAGAAGGGCCTCGTCACCGCCGTCGACCCCGCCGACGGCACCGTCCTGTGGCGGCACCCGATCGACGCCACCCTCATTCCGAGCCACCCGCCGGTCCTGTCGGGCGGGCTCGTGCACCCCTCGCTGGACGGCGGACCCCGCCTCGAGGCGCTCGATCCCGGTACCGGCGCCACCCGCTGGCAGGAGACCATGCCCGGCCACACCGGCCTCGGGTACGCCGGCGGTATGGCCCTCGTCACCGGCGCCGACGGAAAGGTCACCGGCGTCGACAGCGCGTCCGGCGTCAGCAGGTGGAACCGGCGCGTCGCCGGTCTGAGCGGCCCGCAGCTGTTCTCCTTCGCCGGCGACCAGCTCGCGTACGCCACCGGCGAGGCCGGGGGCGGGGCGCGTACCCGGGTCGCCGCGCTGGACCCCGCTACGGGTGACGTGCGCTGGCAGGACAAGCTGGACGGGCTGCTGAGGCCCATCGGCACCACCGCCGACGGCGCCTCCGTGTTCTTCGCCGCCCTCGACTCCGTGTACGGGGACACCGTCGCCGTCGTCGACTACGACCCGGCGACCGGGGCCTCGCGCAAGGTCGCGGTGGCCGTTCCGGTCCAGCGGGCCGGTGGTGTGGTGCGCGGGAACACCGTCTATCTGACGGGCGGCGGCGGCTCGCTGATCGCCGTGGATCTGAAGGCGGGGAAGCAGCTCTGGCGGCTGGAGACGGGCGTGAGCTTCGGCTCGGCGCCGGCCGCCGACGGACGGTACGTGTACTTCACCGGCGCCGACGGACGGCTGCTCGCGGTGAACGCCCGTACGGGGAAACTCGCGGGGCAGACGCCGCCACGGCTCAGCGCGGCCTCGGACACGGTCGCGGCCGCGCTGTCCGCCCCCGTCGCCGCCGGCGGACGCGTCTACGCGAGTGCGCCCGACGGTTCCGTCTTCGCCGTGGACGCGGCCGACCCGGCCGGCTGGTGACGCGCGCCGGCCGGCACCCGTACGGCACGTGAGGCGCGTACGGGAAGAGCATGAATGAAAAAGGGCCGCTCCTCAGGAGCGGCCCTTTCGTGCGGTTGTGCCGGCGTCAGCCCAGCTTGGACACGTCCCGGATCGCGCCCTTGTCGGCGCTCGTCGCCATCGCGGCGTACGCGCGCAGGGCGGCGGAGACCTTGCGCTCGCGGGAAACGGGGGCGTAGACGCCGTTCAGGGCGTCGCGGCGGGCCGCCAACTCGTCGTCCGGGACCAGCAGTTCGATCGTGCGGTTCGGGATGTCGATGCGGATGCGGTCGCCGTTGTTGACGAGGGCGATCGTGCCGCCGGAGGCCGCCTCGGGGGAGGCGTGGCCGATGGAGAGGCCCGAGGTGCCGCCGGAGAAGCGGCCGTCCGTGATCAGGGCGCAGGTCTTGCCGAGGCCGCGGCCCTTGAGGAAGGAGGTCGGGTAGAGCATCTCCTGCATGCCGGGGCCGCCCTTGGGGCCCTCGTAGCGGATGACGACGACGTCGCCGTGCGTGATCTGCTTGTTGAGGATCTTCTCGACGGCCTCTTCCTGCGACTCGCAGACGACCGCGGGGCCCTCGAAGGTCCAGATCGACTCGTCGACGCCGGCCGTCTTCACGACACAGCCGTCGACGGCGAGGTTGCCCTTGAGGACCGCCAGGCCTCCGTCCTTGGAGTACGCGTGCTCAGCGCTGCGGATGCAGCCGCCGGCGGCGTCCACGTCCAGGGCCTCCCAGCGCTCCGACTGGGAGAAGGCCTCGGCGGAACGGACGCAGCCCGGTGCCGCGTGCCACAGCTCCAGGGCCTCCGGCGACGGGGAGCCGCCGCGCACGTCCCAGGTCTTCAGCCAGTCCGCGAGGGACGAGCTGTGAACCGAGTTCACGTCCTCGTTGAGCAGGCCGGCGCGGTGCAGCTCGCCGAGGAGGGCGGGGATGCCGCCGGCCCGGTGCACGTCCTCCATGTAGTACGTGCGGTCCTTGGCGACGTTCGGCGCGACCTTCGCCAGACACGGGACGCGGCGCGAGACCTCGTTGATGTCGTCCAGGTCGAACGCGACGCCCGCCTCCTGGGCCGCGGCCAGCAGGTGCAGGATCGTGTTGGTCGAGCCGCCCATCGCGATGTCGAGCGCCATGGCGTTCTGGAAGGCCGCGAAGGTGGCGACGTTGCGCGGCAGGACCGTCTCGTCGTCCTGCTCGTAGTAGCGGCGGGTGATGTCCATCACCGTGCGGCCGGCGTTCTCGTACAGGGCCTTGCGGGCCGTGTGCGTGGCCAGGACCGAGCCGTTGCCGGGGAGGGCGAGGCCGATGGCCTCCGCGAGGCAGTTCATCGAGTTGGCCGTGAACATGCCGGAACAGGAACCGCAGGTCGGACAGGCGTTCTCCTCGATACGGAGGATGTCCTCGTCCGAGATCTTCTCGTTCACGGCGTCGGAGATCGCGTCGACCAGGTCGAGCGTACGGACCGTGCCGTCCACGAGGGTGGCCCGGCCGGATTCCATCGGGCCGCCGGAGACGAAGACCGTGGGGATGTTGAGCCGCAGGGCGGCGTTCAGCATGCCCGGGGTGATCTTGTCGCAGTTGGAGATGCAGATCAGGGCGTCGGCGCAGTGGGCCTCGACCATGTACTCGACCGAGTCCGCGATGAGGTCGCGGGAGGGGAGGGAGTACAGCATGCCGCCGTGGCCCATCGCGATGCCGTCGTCGACGGCGATCGTGTTGAACTCGCGCGGGATGCCTCCGGCGGCGGTGATGGCCTCGCTGACGATGCGGCCGACCGGCTGGAGGTGGGTGTGGCCGGGCACGAACTCGGTGAAGCTGTTCGCGACGGCGATGATCGGCTTCCGCCCGATGTCGGCACCCGGTACACCGGAGGCGCGCATAAGGGCGCGGGCGCCCGCCATGTTGCGGCCGTGGGTGACTGTGCGGGACCTCAGCTCGGGCATCTTCGCTCGCCTCGCTCCTTCAGAGAGTTATGACTCCGTCGAGCGTACGCCGGATATCCAGTGGGCGGACACTTCGTCCGGAATGCGGGATGGGTGTCTCGGGTTTCGGGTTTCGGGTGCGGGTTCGGACGCGGCTCAGGCTCGGCT
>NZ_LGDW01000137.1 GCF_001280005.1 Streptomyces sp. NRRL WC-3618
GCATCCGCTCCGCGAACACCGGACTGGAATCCAGCAGCTCACGCGCCATCCCCGCCCACTGCGACCCCTGCCCCGGAAACACGAACACCGGACGGACCGAGCCACCCAGAACCCGCCCCGTGACCACGTTCTGCGCGGCCGCGTCATCCCGCGCCAGCGATTCGAGCCCGGCGAGGAGTTCGTCCCGATCCCGCCCGAGGACGACGCCCCGCTGCTCGAACCGCGACCGCGCCACAGCCAACGACCAGGCCAGGTCACCCAGTTCAAGGTCGGTGTGCGCCAGGAGGTGGATCCGCAGCCGGTCCGCCTGCGCCCGCAGGGCCTCCGGCGTACGGCCCGAGAGGACCACGGGCACCACACCCGGCACCACGGACGACGACTGCGACGGCGTGGCGGCCTCGTCGGAGGTCCCGGAAACCGGTGTGCCGCCCGTCGGCGCCTCCTCCACGACCACGTGCGCGTTGGTGCCGCTCACGCCGAACGAGGACACACCCGCGCGACGCGGCGCACCGCCGTCCCGCGCGGTCCACTCGCGCGCCTCGGTCAACAGCTCGACCGACCCCGCCGACCAGTCCACCTGAGGCGTCGGCTCGTCCACGTGCAGGGTCTTGGGCAGGACACCGGCCCGCATCGCCATGACCATCTTGATCACACCGGCGACACCGGCCGCGGCCTGCGTGTGCCCGATGTTCGACTTCAACGAACCCAGCCACAACGGCTGTTCGCCGGAGTGCTCCTTGCCGTACGTGGCGATGACGGCCTGGGCCTCGATGGGGTCGCCGAGCGTGGTCCCCGTACCGTGCGCCTCGACCGCGTCGATGTCGCCCGGCTTCAGGCCGGCGCTGGCCAGCGCGTCCCGGATGACGCGCTGCTGCGAAGGACCGTTCGGGGCGGTGAGACCGCTGCTCGCGCCGTCCTGGTTGACGGCGGAACCCCGTACGACGGCAAGGATCTTGTGGCCGTTGCGGCGGGCGTCCGACAACCGCTCGAGCAGGAGCAGGCCGGCGCCCTCGCCCCAGCCGGTGCCGTCGGCGGACGCGGCGAAGGACTTGCAGCGGCCGTCCGTGGACAGGCCGCGCTGGCGGCTGAAGTCGATGAAGGTGCCCGGCGTGGGCATCACGGTCACGCCGCCCGCGAGCGCGAGCGAGCACTCGCCCTGCCGCAGGGCCTGCGCGGCCAGGTGCAGGGCCACCAGGGACGACGAGCAGGCCGTGTCGACGGTGACCGCCGGGCCTTCGAGGCCGAGAGTGTAGGCGACGCGGCCCGAGACGACGGAGCCCGCGTTGCCGGTGCCGATGTAGCCCTCGACGCCTTCGGGCAGGGCGTGCAGGCGGGTCGCGTAGTCGTAGTACATGACGCCCGCGAAGACGCCGGTGCGGCTGCGGCGCAGCGACACCGGGTCGATGCCCGCGCGCTCGATGGCCTCCCACGCGGTCTCCAGAAGGAGGCGCTGCTGCGGGTCCATGGCGAGGGCCTCGCGCGGAGACACGCCGAAGAAGGAGGCGTCGAACCGGGGGGCGTCGTAGAGGAAGCCGCCCTCGGCGGTGGTGCTGGTGCCCTGGTTGTCGGGGTCCGGGTCGAACAGTTCGTCGGTGTCCCAGCCGCGGTCGGTGGGGAACGCGGAGATGGCGTCCACGCCTTCGTCGACGAGCCGCCACAGGTCTTCCGGCGTGTTCACGCCGCCCGGGTAGCGGCAGCTCATGCCGACGATCGCGACAGGCTCCTGCCGGGCGTCCTCCAGTTCTCGCACCCGGCGGCGGGCGTCGCGCAGATCGGCCGTCGCCCGCTTCAGGTAATCGAGGTACTTCTCCTCGTCCGCCATTTACAGCGCCTCCTCGAAGCGGTCGGGGCGGTCCGTGTCCGACCCTGTGTCTGAGCTGTGTTCGGGTGTTTCTGAAGGGGTTTGGAGCTCGCTGTCGAGCAGGTCGAAGAGTTCGTCGGCGGTGGCGCCTTCGAGCTCTTCGCGCTCCCGCCGGGGATCCCGGTCCGTGCCCGTGGCCGCGTCGCGCGCGGTGGTGCGGGTCGCGTTCCAGGCCGTGAGCAGGGAGCGCAGGCGGCCCGCGACGCGGTCGCGCTCGCCGCCCTCGATTCCTTCGGTGCCGTTGCCGGCGGCCTTCAGGATGCTTTCCAGGCGGTCGAGCTCGGTGTCCAGGTCACCGGGGTCGACCGGGCCGCCGATCAGGGGTGCGGCGACGCTCGTGGGCAGTTCCTCCGACAGGTGCTCGGCGAGTGCCGCCGGGTTCGGGTAGTCGAAGATCAGCGTGGTGGGCAGCCGCAGCTCGGTCTCCGCGGTGAGGCGGTTGCGCAGCTCGACGGCCGTGAGGGAGTCGAAGCCGAGTTCCAGGAAGCCCCGGCTCAGCTCGACGGCGTTCGGCGACGCGTAGCCGAGCACGTCCGCCACGTGGATGCGGACGAGGTCGAGCAGCACCCGGTCGCGCTCGGCGGCCGTGCGGCCCGCAAGGCGCTGGGCCAGCGACTCGGTGCGGGCGGCCGGGGCGGCCGTACCGCTCCGCACGCGCCGCACCGCAGGCCGTACGAGGCCGCTGAGCAGTGCGGGCAGCGACTCCTGCGGCTGGTTGCGCAGTGCCGCGGTGTCGATGCGGATGGGTACGAGGACGGGGTGCTCGCTCGCCGGGGCGAGGTCGAGCAGGGACAGCGCCCGGTCGGTGTCGAGGGCGAGGACGCCGCCGCGTGCCATGCGCTGGAGGTCGGTGTCCGCGAGGGCGCCGGTCATGTCGCTGTCCTGCGCGGCCCACAGGCCCCAGGCCAGCGAGGTCGC
>NZ_LGDW01000138.1 GCF_001280005.1 Streptomyces sp. NRRL WC-3618
CGGACGCAGCACCGTCGCCAAACGCTCGGGCGTGAGCGAGGTGACCACACCGTCGTCCAGGACACCCGCCACATGCACCACCGCCGACAGCTCCGCGCCCTTCTCGTCGAGGAGTCCGGCCAGAGCCCCGCGGTCGGCCACATCGCACGCGGCCACGGTCACCTTGGCACCCAACTCGGCGAGTTCATCGCGCAGTTCGGCCGCTCCGGACGCTTCCGGGCCGCGGCGCGAGACCAGCAGCAGATCACGTACACCGTGGTGCTCGGCCAAGTGCCGGACCACCACACGGCCCAGACCACCGAACGCGCCCGTCACCAGGACCGTGCCCGAACCCCACGGGGCGACGTCCTCGGCGGTCGTGGCCGTGGCTAGGGACAGGCGCGGCACGAACAGCGACCCGCTCCGCACCGCCACCTCGGGTTCACCCGACGCCAGCACAGCGCCGAGCACCGACTCGTCCGTTTTCCCGTCAACCTCTCCGTCCACTCCGTCCACGAGGACGAAGCGCCCCGGGTGCTCGGAGCGGGCCGACCGCACCAGACCCCACACCGCCGCGGCCACCGGGTCGACGGCCACATCACCGGCGGCCACAGCGCCGCGTGTCACCACCACCAGCGGCAGCGCCTCGAACCGCGCGTCCGCCAGCCAGTCCTGCACCACGCCGAGCGCCTCGGTCAGGCGCGCCGACACAGCCTCGAGGCTCACGGCACCCTCGGAACCTCCGGACCGCCACACCACGGCGGCCGGAAGGTCCCCGCTCTCGCCGCGCGTCTCGTACAACGCCAACGACATCGCGCCGGCAGGCGTAGGCGACTGCTGCCTCCACTCCACGTGGAAGAGGGAGTCCGTATGCGGGTTCGCGCCGCTCATCTGCTCGATGAGCTCCTTCGACATGGGCCGGAAGACGAGTGCGTCCACCGAGGCCACCGGTGCGCCGTTGGCGTCCGCGACCTCCAGGGAGACGCCGTCCGTCCCGCTGGGCGTCAGCCGTACGCGGACCTTGGCGGCACCCGCGGCGTGCAGGGTGACTCCGGTCCAGGTGAACGGCAGTCCGCCTGCCGCGGGCGGCGTGTCCGCCGCTGCCTGGGCGCGCGTACCGGCGGCACGGGCGTGCAGGGCGGCGTCGAGGATCGCCGGGTGCAGGCCGAAGGCTCCGGCCTGCGTGTTGTCGTCGTCGGGCAGGGCGACTTCGGCGAACACCTCGTCGCCACGCCGCCAGGCACCGCGCAGTCCCTGGAACACCGGGCCGTAGGCGAAGCCCGCGGTGGCCAACTCCTCGTAGAGTCCGTCGACCGTCAGCGGCTCCGCGTCGCGCGGCGGCCAGGACGTCAGGTCACCGGACGCCGTCGGGGCGGCGGCCGTGTCCGGCAGGGACTCGGTCAGGGTTCCGGTGGCGTTCTTGGTCCAGGTGTCGGTCGAGAGGCTTTCGGCTCCGGCGCCGGGCTCGGGACGCGAGTGCAGGCTGATGGGCCTGCGTCCGGATGCGTCGGGTGCCTCTACGCGCAACTGGAGCTGGATGCCGCCGTGTTCAGGCAGGACGAGCGGCGTGCCGAGCATCAGCTCGTCGAGCGTGCCGCAGCCGATCTGGCCGCCCGCGTGCACGGCCAGTTCCACGAAGGCGGTCCCCGGAAGCAGCACCCGCCCGGCCACGGCGTGGTCGGCGAGCCACGGGTGCGTGGCCAGGGAAAGGCGCCCGGTGAACAGGTACCCGTCCGTGTCCGCCAACGGCATCCCGGCCCCCAGCAGCGGATGTCCGGTCGGGGCGAGGCCCGCGGACTCGACGTCGGCGGCGCCGGCGGTCTGCCGGAGCCAGAAGCCCTGGTGCTGGAAGGCGTACGTGGGCAGGTCCACGCGGCGGCGCGTCTCGACGGGCGCGTACAGCGGCGTCCAGTCGACCTCGACGCCACGCACGTGGGCCTTGGCGAGGGCGGCCAGGAAGCTGTCCGCTTCCGGGCGGTCCTTACGCAGAGCGCCGATCAGGCCCGCCTGCGCGGCCGGGTCGGTGAGCGTGTCGTGCGCCATCGCCGTGAGTACGGCGTCAGGGCCGAGCTCAAGGAGCGTCGTCGCGCCGAAGCCGGTGAAGACGCCCAGGCCGTCGTGGAAGCGCACCGCCTCACGGACGTGACGGACCCAGTACTCGGGGTCCTTGAGCTGGGCCGACTCGGCCGGCTCACCGGTGACGTTGGAGACCACCGCCAAGGCCGTCTCCTGGTACGTCAAGCTCTCCGCGACCTTGCGGAAGTCACCCAGGACCGGGTCCATGAGCGGCGAGTGGAAGGCGTGGGACACCTTCAGCCACCGCACCTTGCGGCCCTGCCCCCGGAGGGTTTCCTCCAGGCCCTCCAGAACTTCCCGCTCGCCGGACAGGACCACCTGCGCGGGACCGTTCACCGCGGCCACACCGACGCTGTCGTCCAGACCCTCAAGCAGCGGCAGCACATCGGCCTCCGCCGCCTGCACGGCGAGCATCGCGCCCCCCTCGGGCAGCGACTGCATCAACTGTCCACGCGCGGCGACCAGTTGGGCCGCGTCCTCCAACGACCACAGCCCGGCTATGTACGCCGCCGTCAACTCACCGATCGAATGACCACCGACGATCTCGGGACGTACCCCGAAGGACTCGGCCAGGCGGTACAGGGCCACCTCGACGGCGAACAGCGCGGGCTGCGCATACCCCGTCTGCTCCAACAGCCCGGCGTCCGTGCCGAACATCACGTCCTTCAGAGGCTTCTCCAGCGAGGCATCCAGGTGGGCGCAGACCTCGTCCAGCGCATCCGCGAACACCGGGAACGTCTCGTACAACTCACGGCCCATACCGAGCCGCTGACTGCCCTGACCGGTGAAGACGACACCAAGGCGCCCCTCGGCCACAATCCCCGACACCGCACCCGAACCGCCGGCGGTGACGACCTCGAGCCCGGCCAGGAACTCCTCCCGCTCCCGGCCGAAGATCACGGCACGGTGCTCGTGCACGGCCCGGCCCGACAGCAGCGACCACCCCACGTCAACGGGCTCGAGGTCGGCGCGTCCGGTCACATGCTCGCGCAGGCGGTCGGCCTGTGCCCGCAGCGCCTCCGCGCTCCGGCCCGACACCAACCATGGTGTCGCGGTGGGTAGAACGCTCGTTGCAGCAGACTCAGTTGCTTCCACCACCGGCGCCTGCTCCACGATCACGTGGGCGTTCGTGCCGCTGACGCCGAACGCCGAGACACCCGCGCGACGCGGCGAGCCCGCCTCCCGCTCGGCCCACTCCCGGGCCTCGGTCAGCAGCTCAACAGCGCCTGCCGTCCAGTCGACATGGGTGCTCGGCCGGTCCACGTGCAAGGTCTGCGGCAGGACGCCGGCCCGCATGGCCAGCACCATCTTGATGACACCGGCGACACCGGCGGCGGACTGCGTGTGCCCGATGTTCGACTTCACCGATCCCAGCCACAGGGGCCGGTCGACCGGTCGCTGCTCTCCGTACGTGGCGAGGAGGGCCTGCGCCTCGATCGGGTCGCCGAGCGTGGTGCCCGTGCCGTGCGCCTCGACGGCGTCGACGTCACCGGCCGCGAGACCGGCGTTGGCGAGGGCGGTGCGGATGACGCGCTGCTGGGAGGGACCGTTCGGGGCGGTGAGGCCGTTGCTGGCGCCGTCCTGGTTGACGGCGGAACCGCGTACGACGGCCAGGATCTCGTGGCCGTTGCGCCGGGCGTCCGACTGCCTTTCGAGAAGGAGCAGGCCGACGCCCTCGCCCCAGCCGGTGCCGTCGGCGGCCTCCGCGAACGCCTTGCAGCGGCCGTCGGCCGCGAGGCCGCGCTGGCGGCTGAACTCCACGAAGGCGCCGGGGTTGGACATGACCGTGACGCCGCCCGCGAGAGCCAGCGAGCACTCGCCGTTGCGCAGGGCCTGCGCGGCCAGGTGCAGGGCGACCAGCGACGACGAGCAGGCCGTGTCGACGGTCACCGCCGGGCCTTCGAGACCGAAGGTGTAGGCGAGGCGGCCGGAGATGACGCTGGTCGCGCCGCCCGCGAGCAGATAGCCCTCGACGCCTTCGGGGGCCTGCTGCATCCCGGAGCCGTAGCCCTGGGACGAGGCGCCGACGAACACACCGGCCTGGCTGCCGTGCAGCGTCGCCGGGTTGATGCCGGCGCGCTCGAAGAGTTCCCAGGAAGTCTCCAGGAGGAGCCGCTGCTGCGGGTCCATGGCGAGGGCCTCGCGCGGCGAGATGCCGAAGAAGACGGGGTCGAACTGGTCGGCGTCGTAAAGGAATCCGCCCTGTCGGGCGTAGCTCGTGCCGCGCTGCTCGGGGTCGGCGTCGTAGAGGGCTTCGAGGTCCCAGCCACGGCCGCCGGGGAAGTCGGACATCGCGTCCTCACCCTCGGCGAGGAGGCGCCACAGGGCGTCGGGGCTGGTGGCGCCGCCGGGGTAGCGGCAGCTCATGGACACGATGACGATCGGGTCGTCGTCGGCGTCCACCGATCCGGTCGCGGCCACGGCTCCGCCCGCGGCGAGGCGCCCGGCCTCCGCCCCCTCGTCGCCGATCAACTGCGCCCGCAGGTAGCCCGCGAGGACGGCCGAGGTCGGGTAGTCGAAGACGAGGGTGGTGGGCAGCTTCAGGCCGGTCGTAGTGGCCAGTCGATTGCGTACCTCGACCGCTGTGAGCGAGTCGAAGCCCAGCTCGCGGAAGGCCCGGCCGGGCTCGATCGCTTCTGCGCCGGCGTAGCCGAGGACGGCGGCCGCCTGGCCGCGCACCAGGTCGAGCAGCCGCCGCTCCTGCTCCGCCTGCGACATTCCGGCGAGCCGCTCGGCCCACTCGGAGCCGGGCGCACCCGTCCTCGCCGCCGCACCCTGCGCCGCCTCGGGCTCGGCGAGCGCGCGCCGCACCGCGGGCAGGTCCCCGATGAGCGGGCTCGGCCGCAGCGAGGTGAAGGGGGGCGCGAAGCGCTCCCAGTCCACGTCGGCGACGGCCAGGAACGTCTCGTCGTACGCGACCGCCTGCGCCAGCGCGGCCACCGCACGCTCCGGCGCCATCGCCGCCAGGCCGCGGCGCCGGAGCTGTTCCGCGTCCTCGTCGCCCGCCATGCCGCCGCCGGCCCACAGGCCCCACGCGACGCAGGTGGCGGTCAGGCCGCGGGCCCTGCGGCGCTGCGCCAGGGCGTCGAGGTAGGCGTTGGCAGCCGCGTACGCACCCTGGCCGCCACCGCCCCACACACCGGAGTTGGACGAGAAGAGGACGAAAGCGTCCAGGTCTTCGCCAGCCACCAGCTCATCGAGGAGCGCGGCGCCCGCCGTCTTCGCGCCGAACACCTCCGCGATGTCGGCCGCTGTCATCCCGTCCAGCGGCTGCGTCTGCCCGACGCCGGCGGCGTGGAAGACGGAGCGCAGCGTACGTCCGTCGGCGGCGAGTGTTTCAAGGAGTCGCGTGACGGATTCCCGGTCGGCGATGTCGCACGCCGCGACCGTGACCTCGGCCCCCAACTCCTCCAGTTCCGACTTCAGTTCACCGGCGCCCGGAGCGTCGAGACCGCGACGGCTCGTCAGTACGAGGTGCTCGGCGCCCTCGCGGGCCAGCCAGCGCGCCACATGCCCGCCGATCGCACCCGTGCCGCCGGTGACCAGTGCCGTGCCGCGCGGCGTCCACGGCTTCGCGGACTCGACCGGCTCGGCCGGGGCGAGGCGGCGTACGAGGACACCGGAGCCGCGCACGGCGAGCTGGTCCTCGTCCTCGACTCCCGCGAGGGCGGCGGTGAAGCGCGAGCCCGCACGGGTGTCGTACGACGCGGGCAGGTCGATCAGCCCGCCCCAGCGGTCCGGGTGCTCCAGCGCCACGACCCGGCCCAGACCCCACACCTGCGCCTGCAACGCAGACTCCAGGACATCACTGCGACCGGTCGACACCGCACCCGACGTCACCGCCCACAGCCGCGCACCGACCCCGGC
>NZ_LGDW01000139.1 GCF_001280005.1 Streptomyces sp. NRRL WC-3618
CATGAACACCCGCCACGCGACCATCCTCCTGCGGGCCCTCCTCGTCCTCGCGAACACCGAGATCCAGAGGTGACCGACGATCTCCCCAGGACGATCACGCTCCTGACCGGCACGAGTCCGTCATCCCCGACCCACACCCCCGTGACCTGCAAGATCAGGATGAAAATCTCTCACTGATCAAGAGAACCTGATGGGAGGTGGCGCTCTCAGTGACGGGCTCTGGTCGCCCGGTGATGGGTCGAGCGGATGAGGACGGAGACCAGGGGCAGCCAGGTCTGCCGCGCCGGCGGCGTCGTCCGCGTAACGCGTGGTCTGCAAGGGGCCGGCCTGATCCAGTCGGACTCCCTCCAGCTCCAGGACATAGGCGAGGGTGAGCATGGCAAGGCGGGCGTTGCCATCCGGGAAAGGGTGAAAGATGGCCACGTCCAGGTAAGCCCTGGCCGCAGGGTAGGCCAGGGGGACGTAAGCGGCGTCGCGTTGCCTTCGCAGGAGCGCGTTGGCATCCATCGTCTCGGTGTGGCGCTGTTGGAGGTCGGTGAGCTGGCGTTCGAGGGCGGCTATCCGGTCCGCGTAGGCGGCGAGTTGGACACCGTGGCACTGGAGCTCGGCGAGGGCGCTGTCCGGGTGTTGGGCTTGACCGCGTTCGAGTGCGGCGAACCGGTCGGCGTGGGTGGAGAGTTGGGTTGCGTATCGCTGGAGGCCGGCGAGTGCCAGCTCGATCTCCAACAGCTACGCTCCCCGCGTCTCCGCACCGGCCGCGTTGTGAATGTGCACATCGAGCATGCGCCATCTTCAAAACCACTGGTCAGGCGGTCTTCCGTGACGTTCGTTCGGGGTGCTCGCGCTGGTCGTGGGCAGCTGTCTGCGCTGTAGATCGTCTTGCAGGGCGGGTTCGCCGGCTCCTGCCCGCCGCTGCCGGTACGCCTTCCACGATCCGGTCCATGGCGGACCCCGAGACGCTGGAACGGATCGCGGTCCCGAGCGCGGGCCGGCTGCGCCGTCTCACCGGCTTTAGTTGAGGACGGCATTGATCCTTGAGAGGGCGGTGGTGAGGTCGGTCAGGCCGTGCTGGATCGTGGCCATCCCCTGGGACGCGCGGGCCGTGTTCTTCTTCTGCACCCCGTCGGAGCAGATGTAGCCGCCCTGCTGCAGCTGCGTCAGGGCCTTGCTCCACGACGCCTGGGCTTGGGTGTCTGGGATGGGCGGGTAAACCTGAGCAGCGTCGGCCTTCTGGGCCACACTGAGGCAGCCCAAGGATTGTATGACGGGATCGTTGCCGCTCTTGGCGGTCTTGCGCGCCGAGTCGGTGAGCGCTGCGATCTTCGCCCGGCCGCCCTGCTCGTACCAACTGGCGACCTGTCGG
Source organism: Streptomyces sp. NRRL WC-3618 (assembly GCF_001280005.1). Taxonomy (GTDB): domain Bacteria; phylum Actinomycetota; class Actinomycetes; order Streptomycetales; family Streptomycetaceae; genus Streptomyces. The sequence continues at coordinate 1,364 of NZ_LGDW01000139.1, forward strand.
GCTGCGTCGGCAGTGGGGGTGGACGTGGGCGTCGCGGTGGCCGTGGTTGCCGAGGCGGCCGGGCTGGGCGGCGCGCTGGTGGCGGTGGTACTGCCCTGATTGCTCCCGCAGCCGCTCAGCAGCACTGCGGCGGCCATGACGGTCACGGTGATCGCGGCGGTCGAGGCAAAAGGTGACGGGACGCGGTCGCGCATGGAAACCCCTTGATTGACGAGCGATCAGGTTTTCACGGACTGGACGTGCGTGGTCCGACCGTGATCGATCTGTTGCGTGCCCCGAGCATGCCGCAGGGACGGTGAAGGCGGGGTAGGCTGGGCTGTTCGGCCCAGATGGTCTTGCCTCCGTCGTGGTGCGTGACGGTCAGGCGGCGGGCGAGCGTGGCGATCAGGCGCATGCCGAAACGTCCGGGGACGGCCGGCTGGTCGGGTCCCACGACGCGTGTGGCGTCGCCGGCGTCGGCCATCTCCACCCACAGGCCCTCCGGGACGGGGAACAGGACCAGGCGATACGGGGCGGCGGCGTGCCCACAGGCGGGGGTGACCAGCTCGGAGACCAGCAACAGGGCTGGTTCGGCGAGATCGCGGGCCTGGAGGTGAGCCTCGCCGCGGCGAACGACAAGCTCACCGCGATGAACCGCCTTGCCGAACGACACGGTGTGGTCCACCTCGGCATGCCCGACTTCAGACAACTGAGCGACGAGTTGGCGATCCTGCGGATCCCGTCATTCAACGAAGATCCGCTATCTTGAAAACCGCTGTTCAGGGGTTCTTCCGTAATGTTCGTTCGGGGTGCTCGCGCTGGTCGTGGGCGGATGTCTGCGCTGTAGATCGTTTGACGGTCAGCGGTGGACTTCGATGTTGGTCAGGACGAGCAGGGCGCGCAGGAGGTGGGTGGCGCGGGTGGGGTCGGTGCGGCGTTTGGTGAGCGTGCGCCAGTTTTCGAGGTGGGCGAAGCCGTGTTCGACGGGGGCGCGTCCAGCGGCGAGAACCCGGTTGGCGTCCTTTTCGCAGGTGGTGAGCTTGCGGTAGCGGGTGGCCTTGAACCCGGTGACGACGACGGGGTGGTCGGCGTCGTCGTCCAGGCCGAGGAATCCGAGGTCGGCCAGCGCGCCGAGGCCGGCGGCGCGGAGGTGGGCCAGGAGGTAGTTGCGGCGGGCGGCGGTGATGTCGCGGGTGCGGCCGGGCCGGGCGGCCGAGATCCAGATCAGGCGGCCCTTCTCGTCGGTGAGGGCGAGGAAGTGCAGGCCGTGGCGGTGGTGCATGCCTGCCCACGACCAGCGCGAGCACCCCGAACGAACGTCACGGAAGACCGCCTGACCAGTGGTTTTGAAGATGGCGCATGCTCATCGATATTCACGACCTGGCTCTCCGGGCCACACGGGCGATGGCATCGGGGCCCACATACAGGTCGGGAGCCGTCGGTTGGGGTGGGGACGATCTCGGTGTTGTGGGTGTCGGGGCGCCCGGCCTGGGGGCCGTCGTCCCCGAAGGCGTGGTCGATGATGTCCCCGCTGGCGGCCACTGAGCCCGGCCCGGCCTGAACCTCGCCCCTGCTCCGCTGATCCGGGGGCCGTCGTATGGAAGTGCGCGGCCCCGAAACGACGGCTCGATGCCCGATGGCGTTGCCGATGAGGTCTCCGCCCGCCGCGATCCCACCGCGCTCGGCCCGTACGAGACGCCGTGTGCCGCTGGTGTTGTCGGCGGCACTGTCCGGCTCATTGACACGGGCGGTGCCCGAAGCACCATTCAAAGCGAGCATGGGGATCACCACCCCGGCCAGCCCAACCACCGCACCGACGATGCTGGCTACTTGTCCCGCAGCATTCAGATCCCCCACGACAGCGAGCACCACCAGCTGGCAGACGACGCCGGAACTTCTCCCGGTACAGCGCGAGGTTGACGTCGACATCTGCGTGGAGGTGGGGTGTTGTGGGCTGGGTGGTATTCCTCCGTTGTGGCCATCGCAGCAGTGGCGCGGGACATGATGCCGCGTCCGGAGTGATCGGCAGCGAGGTTGCGCAGACGAGCTGGTCGCGGCGGCCTCATCTGCCGCGAAGCGCGAGGTTGGATTGTTGGCCGTGACGCTCGTTTGACGCTCCGAGCTCCCGGACGCGGGACAGCGAGCGGATAAACCGCCTCTGACCTTGTATATTTCGTGACTCGTCCAGGCCGACATCTTTCCGATGACGCATCATGTGGAGTGCGTTGCGATCCTTGAACCGGTGGCTAAGGGGTCCTGACCTGCGGTTTCGCCTGTGCGCATTATGTGCGGTGTGGGCGTTACGGGCGATATCTTGACGCTGAAATGACGCTCGTGACGCTCATTTGACGCTCGTTCTGATGGGGTGTCAGGCAGCCTGTTGGGCAGGTCAGGCCCTGTCGGGGTGGCGTATATCGATGGGGAGCCGAGGATGGGCGACGCTCTGCGCGGAGCTGCTGGTTACTGATGGTCAGTGTCCCGGAAGAGACCGGGCGGCCCCGGGGCCTGGCGCGCTGGGCGGATTCGCGTTGCTGACCTGCACAGATGGCTTTTCGGCTGTGTCACGCTCGTGCTCGTTGACGCGTCCGGGAAGTCCCAGAGGGCTCCCGCTGCTGGCGGACGCCCTTTCGGCTTTAGCGAGGGTGAGAGAGCGCGGTGTGGGCTGGATCCTGTGCATCGGTGGTCCGCCCTGATCGAACGGCAGTAGCGGCGCCATCGACGCCCCGTAGTTGACGATGGCGCGGGAACCTGGATGTCGAGTGACTGGCACTCGGCCGATGCCTTGCGGGATCGTGGGTTCCTGATGATTGACGACGACTCTGCGTTCGCCGACGGCAGTGAGCCGGCGGTGCCCGCCAAACCTCGGACGCCCTACAGTGAGCGGCCCGTCGCGCGGGCCCGGCGGGCGAAGGCACAGGAGCTGATCGAGCGGCTCGTCGCCGAGGGGCGCGTCCGGATTACTGATCCCAATGACGACGACGTCGCGGAGTGGCGGCGCGTCGTCAATTACGCGAAGCGGCACGGACTGGAACCGGTAGGCAAACGTATCGAGAAGGTCCCGTACGGCGGGCCGGGGCTGGAGCTGCTTCTCGCGGAGGGCCCACATCCCAACGCGCGGAGTCAGCGGCCGAAGGAAGGCGGGGGTCTGGTTCCTGTCCCCTCACGGCTGGGGCACCTGCATCCGATGGTGACCGCGCTCAAAGACGACGAGAGTCGGCTGGTGATGCCGTCTGCACTACGCCGTAGGTCGCTCCTGTTGCTACAGGGGCTGGCGGCTGAGGCGGTACGGCGAGGGTACGACGTGCGGAAGGCCGGGTCGTCTTTCTTCCCGCGCGAGGGCGGAGTCGACGTCGCTGTTGACGGCTTTGCGTATACCGTCACCGTCAGGCAGGAGTTCCCGGACTCCACAGATCCGGAGCGCGCCGCTCGTCTCGTCTTGGAGCTTGCCCATGGTCTGACTGGTCGGCCCGGTCGCTGGCGGGATCGGAAGAGCCGGACCCTTGAAGAAGCCCTGGGTGTGATCCTTGTAGAGATCGAGGCACGAGCGGTAGAAGACGCTCGGCGCAGGCAGGATGAACAGCAGGCCAGCGCAGAACGTGAAACTCGTTGGCAAGCGGCCATGGACGTGGCGAAGGAACAAGCTGTTCGCGAACAACTTGCCCAGGTGCTTCGCGAAGAGGCCGGGTGCTGGCAAGGGGCCGCTGTCCTCAGCGCGTACTGCATGGCATTGGAACGCCGTATCGGCGAGTTGAACGGTGCTGTGGACGAGTCGGCGCTGGACTCGGCCCGACGCTGGTTGGAGTGGGCAAGGGGGTACGTGAGGTCGATCGACCCCTTGAGCAGGCTTCCAGAGATGCCGCACACACGTGAACCCAAGCCGGAGGAGCTCAAGCCGTACCTCAAGGGGTGGAGTCCCTACGGACCGGAACGGCGTGCCGGACGATGACGTGAGCGGCCGACCAAGGGCGCGGCTGGGAGGACGGCGGCGGCGGTGTCTGGCCCGCCCATGGACTCAATCTTGGTCGTGAGTTGGCGCAGATCGGAGGCGGCGCAGAGCATGTAACTGAGACGGCGGGCCGCCGCCCCGGTCAGGAGCCTCGACCGCGTCACAGCCCGGTGAGTCCGAGGCGGCGGGCCAGTTCGTTCACCGCGGCGTGCTCATGGTCGGTCAGGTTCGCGCGCACGCCCAGGGAGATGCCCACGTCGGGGTCGTCGAGCGTCGGCGTCATCACGGCAGCGCCGATGAACGGGGTGGTGTCGGGCAGCAGCATCGCCAGGCGCTGTGCCCATACCGGATGCGGGCGGATCCAGGCCATGCCGGTGCGGGCGGCGTCGAAGAGGAGGATAGTGGGCTTGGTATTAGCCTGCCGGAGCTTCTGCTCATCCTCTAGCCTCGAAGTTTCGTGACGGTCCGCCGACGGAGTTGGTGGACCGTTTTTGTGCCGTGGGTTGAGGCTGTGCAGGCCGAGGGCCCGGGTGTCGCCTC
>NZ_LGDW01000140.1 GCF_001280005.1 Streptomyces sp. NRRL WC-3618
CGCAGTCATGGCGGTTCCGATCCTGCCATGTGGGGGTGCGGGGGTGTGCGATGCGGTGCGGTATGGGCGGGTTGTTTCGCCCCCGCCGCCCTTACCCGTCCCATCCCGTTCCTGGGGGCTGCGCCCCCAGACCCCCCTTCGCGCTGAACGCGCTCGTCCTCGAACGCCGGACGGGCTGAGGGTGCCGGGCCTGGGCTTGATAGATGCGGCGCTCGGGTGGATGAGTGGGAAAGAGGGCCGGGCTGGACGGCGGTGCACGGCACCCACTCCGTGAACTGGTTCCCCCTCGGGAAGAGTTCAGCCACGTCACCACCCCCCTCGCCGGGATGATGATCCGGAAAAGTTGGGGTCCCGGCGGCGGGTGGGGCGAGTGAACTGTCCGATCTCTCGTACAGTTTGCGCCGTGGGATCTATGCGCAATCCGGTCGGGCCGCTTCCCTCCTCCATCTACTGGCGTCGGAGGGCCGTTCTGCTGTCTGCGCTCGCCCTGTTGACGCTGCTGGGCATCTGGATCGTCGCTTCCGGCGGCGGAGGCGGTAACAACGGCACGGACGGCGCCAACGGCAAGGATCCCGTACGGACGATCACCCCGGGCCCGTCCGGTTCGGGGCCCGCGATCAGTCAAGCCCCGGGCGGACGCGACGAGTCGGGCAGCACGGACACCGGCGGCTCGGGCTCCGGTTCGGGCTCGGGCGGCTCCGGCGGAGGCACCGGTGGCTCAGCGGGCACCAGCGGCGGCAGCGGTTCCGCCGGGGCAGGTACAGGTGCCGGCGGCGCGGGTGCCGACGACGGCGTCACCGGCAGCGTAGGCAGCGGCGACACCCTTCCGGCCGGTTCCACCCTGCCCAACTGCACTGCCGGAGTCGTCCAGTTGAGTCTGCGTAGTGTGCAGAACACCTACGCGCCCGACGAGACGCCCACCTTCCAGCTCGTCGCCAAGAACTCCTCCGCCAACGACTGCAAGATCGACCTCGGTCCGAAGGTGGCCGTGGTGACGATCACGCAGACGAGCAGCGACGACGCCATCTGGTCCTCGGACGACTGTCCCAAGGACACCGCCGGTCTGCTGTTCCGGGTCTCGGCCGGCGACAGCATCACGTACACCTTCGAGTGGGACCGCAAGGCGAGCGCCCCCGAGTGCGCCACCCCGAAGGCGGGTTCGGCGACTGCCGACACCTACCTCGTGGAGGCACAGGCTCAGGGCTTCCCGAAGGCCCAGACATCCTTCGTACTGGACAAGGACTGAGACCACGAACGACTGAAGGGGCCGAAGTACCTCGGTACCGGGCGGGAGTTACACGTACCGCTCCAGGATCGACGACTCCGCCAGCCGCGACAGTCCCTCCCGCACGCTGCGCGCCCTCGCCTCGCCGACCCCGTCCACCGTCTGGAGGTCGTCGACGCTCGCCGCCAGCAACTTCTGCAGGCCGCCGAAGTGTTCCACCAGGCGGTCGATGATCGCGCCGGGCAGGCGTGGCACCTTCGCCAGGAGGCGGAAGCCGCGGGGGGAGACCGCCGAGTCGAGGGTCTCGGGTGAGCCCGTGTAGCCCAGGGCCTTGGCCACCGTGGAGAGTTCGAGCAGTTCGGCGTGGCTGAGCGCGTCGAGTTCGGCGAGCGCCTCGTCGACCGTACGGGAGCGTTTGGCGGTCGGCTCGGGGACGTAGTCCCGGACCACCAGTTCACGCTCCGGCTCCACGCCCGCGATCAACTCCTCCAGCTGGAGGGCCAGCAGCCGTCCGTCGGTGCCCAACTCGAGCACGTACCCGGCGATTTCGGCCGCGATGAGGCGGACCATCTCCAGGCGCTGGACCACCGCGGAGACGTCCCGGACCGTCACCAGGTCCTCGATCTCCAGCGCGGACAGCGTGCCCGCGACCTCGTCGAGCCGGAGCTTGTAGCGCTCCAGGGTCGCCAGGGCCTGGTTCGCGCGGGACAGGATCGCGGCCGAGTCCTCCAGGACGCGGCGCTGGCCGTCCACGTACAGCGCGATGAGTCGCATCGACTGGGAGACCGAGACGACCGAGAAGCCCACCTGTTTCGACACGCGGTCGGCGGTGCGGTGCCGGGTGCCGGTCTCCTCGGTGGGGATCGTCGGGTCGGGGACCAGTTGTACGCCGGCCCGCAGGATCTTGGACAGGTCCGAGGAGATCACGATGCCGCCGTCGAGCTTGCACAGCTCACGCAGCCGGGTCGCCGAGAACTCGACGTCCAGGACGAAACCGCCCGTGCACATCGCTTCGACGGTCTTGTCGGAGCCGAGCACGATGAGTCCGCCGGTGTTGCCGCGGAGAATCCGTTCAAGCCCGTCGCGCAGTGCCGTGCCGGGTGCCACGGCGCTCAGTGAGGCGCGCATCAGGCCATCGGCACCGGAGCTCCCACCGTATTTTCCGGGAGCTCCTGCCCGGTCGTTGGCTGCCACTGCACTCCTCCGGTCGCCGGTTCTTAGGCGCTCCCGTTCCGCACACGGTGTTCGTACGGACGGGCGAGACCTGCGCAAAGTCTACCGGCGGTCCTCGTCGTCCCGTGGGGCCTCTCGCCTACGCGACCTCGGGAGCACTCGCAGGGCGTCCCCCATGTCGGCGACTTCGAGGACTTTCATACCGGCGGGGATCTTTCCGGGGTCCGACGGAACGAGAGCATGGGTGAAGCCCAGACGGTAGGCCTCGGCCAGTCGCCGCTGGACCCCCGTCACCCGTCTGACCTCGCCCGCGAGGCCCACTTCGCCGATCGCCACCAGGTTTTTGGGCAGCGGGGTGTCGCTCGCGGCGGAGGCCAGCGCGAGGGCGATCGCGAGGTCCGCGGACGGCTCGGCGAGCTTCACACCGCCGACCGTCGCCGAATAGATGTCCCGCTTCCCGAGCGCGCTGATCCTGCCCCGCTGTTCGAGAACCGCGAGCATCATCGAGACCCGGGACGTCTCCAGACCCGACGTCGTACGCCTGGGGGAGGGGATCTGCGAGTCGACGGTGAGGGCCTGCACCTCGACGACGAGCGGGCGGCGGCCCTCCAGGGTGACGGTCAGACAGGTGCCCGGCACCGGCTCGGCGCGCCGGGTCAGGAACAGACCGCTCGGATCGGCGAGGCCCGTGATGCCCTCGTCGTGCAGTTCGAAGCAGCCGACCTCGTCCGTCGTGCCGTAGCGGTTCTTGACGCCCCGGACGAGACGGAGCCGGGCGTGCCGGTCGCCCTCGAAGGACAGGACCACGTCCACCAGGTGCTCCAGGAGGCGCGGGCCCGCGATCGCGCCGTCCTTGGTGACATGGCCCACCAGGAGCGTCGACATGCCGCGCTCCTTGGAGGCGCGGATCAGCGCCCCGGCGACCTCGCGGACCTGCGCCATGCCGCCCGCCGCGCCGTCGATCTCCGGCGAGGCCACCGTCTGGACGGAGTCGAGGATCAGGAGGGACGGTTTCACGGCGTCCAGATGGCCCAGCACCGCCGCGAGGTCCGTCTCCGCGGCCAGATACAGGTGGTCGTCGATCGCCTTGATGCGGTCGGCGCGCAGCCGGACCTGGCTGGCGGACTCCTCACCCGTGATGTAGAGCGTGCGGTGCTCGTCGCTCGCCGACTTCGCCGCCACGTCCAGCAGGAGCGTCGACTTGCCCACGCCCGGTTCACCGGCCACGAGAACCACGGCACCCGGGACGAGTCCGCCGCCGAGTACGCGGTCCAGTTCGGGCACGCCGGTGCTGCGGGCGGTGGCCTGGCGGACATCGACCTGGCCGATGGGGACCGCGGAGGTGGTGACGCGGCCGGGTGCCGTCGTACGGACCGCGGGCGCGCCGTACTCCTCCACCGTGCCCCACGCCTGGCATTCGGAGCAGCGGCCGAGCCATTTGACCGTCTGCCAGCCGCACTCGGTGCAGCGGTAGGACGGCCGGTCCTTCGCGGTTTTCGTACGGGCAGCCATGAGACGAACCGTATCCGGGGCCACTGACATCACCGTCGCCGACGGGTGCCGGAAGCCCCGCTCCCGGCGCCAACCAGCCACTCAGGGTCGGGAACAGGCCACGGAATCCGGGGTTCCTGTCCCCTATTGAGGGATCGTTTCACCCGTACGGATTAAAAGTGCTCAAGGTGGGCGAAGCGGTCGTCGTAAGACGCCTACGGTCGCACGGGTGATGAGCAGCAGTCCGGACACCCCGACCCGCAGCACCGGTACACACCGGGCGCACCGTGAGGCGCGCGACCGGGCGGCGGGACGCACGCTGGTGCAGCGCCCGCCCGCGCGCTACGAGCCGTATCTGGACGGCCTGTTCACCTACTGCCTGTCCGTCCTGTGCGACCACGACACGGCCACCGCAGCCCTCGGTGACGTCCTCGCGCTCGCCGAGCGCCGCAGCCCGCGCGGTCCGGAGTCCGCCGGTGACCGCAGGGCCTGGCTGTACGCCCTGGCCCGCTGGGCCTGTCTGCGCAAGCTGACCGAGGCCAAGCAGAAACGTCAGAGCACGCACGCGGCCGGCCGGCGCGGCAAGCGGCAGGCGTCCGCCGCCCCCGCGCCCCAGGCCGCCCCCGACCCCGCTGCGGCCCCCCTCTCCGAGGAGGCCCGGGAAGCACACCGCCGTGAACTGGCCCAGCTCGCCTGGCCGGAGGCCGCCGGCACCACCCCCGAACAGCGCGAGGCCCTCGAACTCGCCGTACGCCACAAGCTCGCCGCCCCCGAGGTCGCCGCCGTCCTGGGCCTGGACACCACCGCCGCCCGCGAACTGCTGGCCTCCGCCGCCTGCGAGGTCGAACGCACCCGCGCGGCCCTCGCCGTCGTCGAGACCGGCACCTGTCCGAGCGTCTCCCGCCTCACCGGCGACCACCAGCTGGTCCTCAGCAGCGCACTGCGCCGCGAACTGGTCCGGCACGTCGACGACTGCCCGCGCTGCCGCCGTACCGCCGAGCGCGCCCTCCCCGCCCACTGGCCCGGCGCCCAGGTCACACCCGCCGAACTGCCCGTCCTGGAGGCACCCCGCGCGGCCCTGCACGTCGCGATGGCGCACCTCCCGCGCGCGCGGGGCGCCGCCGCCCCACGCTTCGACCGGCGCGGCTTCCCGATGGACCCGAAGGACCGCGCCGCCCGGCGGGACCGCCTACGCGCGCGTGCCGTCACCACCACGGTCGTCGCCACCGTGGTCGCCGCCCCCGTGCTCGCCCTGTGGGCGGCCTATCGCGGGGCGCCGGTGACCGGAGAGGGCCGCCCGGGGGACCGGTCGGCCACCGCGAGCGAGGCACAGCGCCCCGACATCCTGGACGGCGAGGCGACGGGCGGCGGTTACGAGAGCGCCGGGAACGCGGGAAACGTCGGCACCGGCCCCGGCAGCGGCCCCGGCAGGAAGGACCACGGCACATCGGACGTCTCCGTGGAGGTCGTCAGCGCGGTCCCCGGCGCGAAGGAGAGCCCGGGCGTGCTCACCGTGGAGGCGTCCAGCGACGGCGACACGACGCTCATCACCCTCACCGCGTCCGGGCACACACCGGTGCGCTGGACGGCGTACACCGGGGCGTCCTGGCTGTACCCGAGCCGGTCGTCGGGAACGCTGCGGCCCGGCGAGTCGTTCACGATCAAGGTGTACGTCGATCCTCTGCGCGAGCCGGCCGGTCACTGGAGCGCGCGGGTGTCGATCGCACCGGCGTCCGCCGTCGTCTCCATCGAGGGGTACGGCACCGCGCCCACACCCCCGGACCCCGCCCCCGCGCACCCACCGGCCCCCGGGCCGCCCCACGC
>NZ_LGDW01000141.1 GCF_001280005.1 Streptomyces sp. NRRL WC-3618
GGGGCGGATGTCGAGGGGGTGATTGGTTGATTTGGGGTACTTAGGGCTTTTTGGGGTGCGTGTCCGGTGCGAGTGCGGAACCTCTTGCTCGATGCGCGTCGTTGTCGTGGTGAGGGTCGCGGCTGGGGGTAGGAGCGAGGTGAGGTACGCGTATGGCGCTCACTGATGGGGTGAGGGGTGCTTTTAAACGTCCATGCTTTGGACTGATCAAAAACATTCCGGTCGTGATCCGATAGCGCCTGGCCTGGACGGGCGGGCGCTCGCGGTGATCGAAACGTGACCGGATACGCTGACTCGAGTGATGGCAGCGACCTATCGACACACCGTGTGACCGCCAGCAGACACAGCAGACAGGAGATCCCTCGTGACCGTCGTCGGGCCGTTCGGGCTGAGCGTGCGGGACCAGGCTCTCGAAGCCGATGTCCAGGCCGGATTGGCGGCTGTCGAGGAAGGGCTGCTCGAAGCCACCAAGAGCGAGGTCCCCTTCATCACGGAGGCGGCGCAGCATCTCGTACGGGCCGGCGGTAAGCGGTTCCGGCCACTGCTCGTGATGCTCGCGGCGCAGTTCGGGGACCGGCACGCGCCGGGGATCGTGCCGTCCGCGGTGGTGGTGGAGCTGACCCACCTCGCGACGCTGTACCACGACGACGTCATGGACGAGGCCGAGGTCCGGCGCGGGGTGCCCAGCGCCAACACGCGCTGGGGCAACTCCGTCGCGGTCCTCACCGGGGATTTTCTGTTCGCGCGGGCCTCGCACATCCTCGCCGACCTCGGGCCCGAGGCGGTCCGGGTGCAGGCGGAGGCGTTCGAGCGGCTGGTGACCGGGCAGATCCTGGAGACGGCGGGGCCGTCGGACGGGCGGGACCCTGTCGAGCACTACCTGGACGTGCTGGGCGGGAAGACCGGGTCGCTGGTGGCCGTGGCCTGCCGGTTCGGGGCGATGATGTCCGGTGCCGACGACGGTGTCGTGGACGTGCTCACCCAGTACGGGGAGCGGCTCGGGGTCGCCTTCCAGCTCGCGGACGACGTTCTGGACATCGCGTCCGACTCCCACGAGTCGGGGAAGACGCCGGGGACGGATCTGCGCGAGGGCATTCCCACGATGCCCGTGCTGCGGTTGCGGGAGCGGGTCGCCCGGCTGGGGCTGGCCGAGGATGTCGCGCTGTGTGAACTGCTGGACTCCGATCTGAGTGACGATGCGCGGCATGCGGAGGCGCTGGGTCTGCTGCGGGCGCATCCGGCGTTGGAGCAGGCTCGGCGGGACACGGTGCGGTACGCGGAGGATGCGCGGGCCGCGTTGGCGCCGTTGGTGGAGTGCGATGCGAAGGCCGCGTTGTTGGAGATGTGCGATGCGGTGGTGCATCGGGCTGGGTGAGGGGGTCGCCCCCGCCGCCCTGGCCGTCCCATCCCGGGGGCTGCCGCCCCCGGACTCCCGCTTCGGCCCTGAACGGGCCTTGTCCTCAACCGCCGGACGGGCTGAGGTGGCGGGCTTCGACTGGAGGGTGCGGGTAGGGGCTTTGAGGAGCACGCGCCTGTCCCCGCCGGTCCCCTACTGGTGAGGCGTCGGTCCCCTACGGGATACGGGAGGTTCTCCTCCTCATGTCATCCCGTAGCAGTACGTGGAGTTGAGCCCAAGGTCTGACGATTCGTCGTCGTCGATTTGGTGAGATGGAAACCACCACTCCTCACCGGTTCGGGTGAGAATGGCGGCTGAGGGTGGACAAGTGTGAGACGGACAGCCGCCGCCGACGACGGAGGTAAGGCACACATGGCACCGTACGAAGAGGCCAACGCCGGGAATCGGATCGAGGCCGAGGACGTGCCGTCCCGGCGCCGCAGCGCCGCGCGGTACGCCGCCCCGGCCGTGGTGATCGGTCTGACGGTCGCGACGATCGGGCTGGTACCGGCGTTCGCCGGCTCCGGTGACCCCGATCTGCCGAAGATCAGCGCGCAGGAACTCATCGAGAAGATCGCCGCGTCGGACGTACAGCAACTGTCCGGCACGGTGAAGATCAGTACGGATCTGGGGCTGCCCAACCTCGGCGGTCTGGAGAGCGGACTTCTGTCGGGCGGCGGCCTCGGCGGGGATCCCGACGGCAAGGGGTCGGCCGCCGATCCGAGCGCCAAGCTCCTCGAACTGGCCTCCGGCACGCACACCGTACGGGTCGCCGCGGACGGACCCGACCGGCAGAAGGTGTCGCTGCTGGAGAAGGCCGCCGAGTACAGCGTGATCCACAACGGCGACGAGGTGTGGGCGTACGACAGCGCGTCGAACGAGGCCTACCACGCGACTGCTCCCGAATCCGCGCGGATGCACGACATGGGCAAGGACCAGGCCCGGCCCGGCGACGACGCGCCCGCCACGCCCGGACAGCTCGCCGAGGACGCCCTGAAGGTGGTCGACGCCACGACCTCCGTGACCGTCGACGGCACCGCCCAGGTCGCCGGCCGGGACGCGTACAAGCTCGTCATCAAGCCCAAGGCGTCCGGATCCACCGTCGGGGCGATCAGTGTCGCCGTCGACTCGAAGACCGGGACGCCGCTGAAGTTCACGCTCACCCCCGCGAGCGGCGGCGCCGCTGTCGTGGACGCCGGCTTCGTCGACGTCGACTTCGCCAAGCCCGCCGCCTCCACCTTCGACTTCACCCCGCCCAAGGGGACGAAGGTCACCGAGGAGGGCATGGGCAAGGCCGAGAAGGCGCCGGAGAAGGCGCCCGGCAAGGACTTCGGCAAGGAGTTCGGCAAGGAGTTCGGTGAGAAGTTCGACGGCGACCACCGGGGGCCTGACGGTCACGGGTGGCCGGAGGGGGCCGCAGGCGCCGGCGCCGACGGCAAGGTCATCGGCGAGGGCTGGAACTCCATCGCCGTGTTCGACTCCGGGGCCGAGGGCGGTCTGCCGTCGGGTGACGACGCCTCGCCCGACGCCGGGATGTTCGGCGGCTTCCTCAGCTCCTTCGGCGACAAGGTCTCCGGCGACTTCGGCTCCGGCACGGTCTTCAAGACCCGCCTGATCAACGCCCTGATGACGGACGACGGCCAGCTCTACGTCGGTGCCGTCACGAAGGACGCCCTGGTCAAGGCGGCGAACACGGCCAAGTGACTCCCGTAAGGGAAGCGCCGTAGGAGCACGACGATTGAGGGAGCCCATGGAGGAACTGTCCGCCACGGAGCCGCACGAGGCGCACCGGGACGACGACGCGGCCATCGTCACCCGCGCCCTCACCAAGCGCTACCGGGGCGGACAACTCGCCGTCGACGCCCTCGACCTCACCGTCCCGGCGGGCAGCGTGTTCGGTTTCCTCGGGCCCAACGGCTCCGGCAAGACGACGACGATTCGCATGCTGATGGGCCTGATCGAGCCGACGTCGGGCACGGCGCGGGTGCTGGGGCGACCGATGCCCCGCGCCACCCGCGCCGTCCTGCCGCAGGTCGGCGCACTCATCGAGGGGCCCGCGCTGTACGGCTTCCTCTCGGGTCGCGACAACCTCGTACGGTACGACTCCGCCGACCCGACCGCCGATCCGCGCACCCGGCGGGCGCGCGTCGCGGCGGCGCTGGACCGGGTGGGTCTGACGGCCGCCGCGGGCAAGAAGGCGAAGGCGTACTCGCTGGGTATGAAGCAGCGGCTCGGTCTCGCGGCGGCGCTGCTCCAGCCGCGGCGGCTGCTCGTCCTCGACGAGCCGACCAACGGGCTCGATCCCCAGGGGATGCGCGAAATTCGTTCCCTGGTAAGGGAGTTGGCGTCCGACGGCACCACCGTCTTCCTCTCCTCCCACCTCCTCGACGAGATCGAGCAGGTCTGTACGCACGCCGCCGTCATGGCACAGGGGCGGCTGATCACCCAGGGCGCGGTGGCCGAGCTGGCCGCCGGAACCCGCGGCCGACTGGTCGTGACGACGCCCGACACGGCGGACGCGGCCCGCGTGCTCAAGGAACAGGGAGTCGCCGACATGGTCGTGACCGAGGACCGGGTGACCGGCGAGGTGCCGGAGGGCGATCGTGAACTCGCCGACCTGAACGCCGCGTTGGTCGGCGCGGGCGTCCGGGTCCGGGGCTTCGGCGTCGAACGGGCTTCCCTGGAGGACGCGTTCGTGGCGCTGACGGGGGAGGGCTTCGATGTCGCGGGCTGAGACGAGCACCCCGAAGGGGCGCGAGGAACGGCGCGAGGAACGGTGCGATCAGCCACATCGGACCGTCAGCCGCCGAGCAACCTTCCGAGGCACCCTCTACGGCAGCGAACTCCTCACCACCTTCCGCCGCTGGCGCACCCTCGCACTGCTCGCCGTACTCGCCGCCGTACCGATCCTCGTCGGCACAGCGGTCAAGATCGAGACGGGTGACGGTTCCTCGGCCGACCCCGCCGGAGGCGGACCCGCGTTCATCTCGCAGATCAGCAACAACGGTCTGTTCCTGGTGTTCACGGGGCTGGCGGCGACCCTCCCCTTCTTCCTCCCGATGGCCATCGGTGTCATCGCGGGCGACGCGATCGCAGGCGAGTCGAGCGCGGGCACGCTCCGCTATCTGCTGGTCGCCCCGGCCGGCCGTACCCGCCTGCTCCTCACCAAGTACGCGACCACGCTGACGTTCTGCCTGGTCGCGACGCTGGTGGTGGCGATATCGGCGCTCACGGTCGGCGCGTTCCTCTTCCCGCTCGGCGACCTGACGACGATCTCCGGTACGAACATCAGCTTCACAGAGGGCCTCGGGCGGGCGCTGCTGATCGCCCTGGTCGTCGCCGCGTCACTGATCGGCGTGGCGGCGCTCGGCCTGTTCATCTCCACCCTGACGAGCAGCGGCATCGCGGCGATGGCGACGACCGTCGGGCTGCTCATCACCATCCAGATCCTCGACCAGATACCCCAACTGCACGCGCTCCAGCCGTACTTCTTCTCCCACTACTGGCTGTCCTTCGCCGACCTGATGCGCGAACCGGTCTACTGGGACGACCTGGTGAAGAACCTCGGCCTGCAAGCCCTGTACGCGGCCGTGTTCGGCTCGGCGGCCTGGGCACGGTTCACCACGAAGGACATCACCGCCTGAACCCCGGGGGCCGGCGATCGCCTTCGCGCGGGTGAGCGCGTCGGGGGCGTTCCGTACGTCACCGGGCCGGCGCCCGGGGTGCCCGTAGTCCCGCCCGTGACTCCGCCTCCGCCATGACCCGGAGCAGCACCTCCTCTTCGCCGTGCCGGGCCACCACCTGGAGCCCGACCGGGCAGCCGTCCGGGCCGAAGCCCGCGGGGATGCTCGCCGCCGGGTGGCCGCTGAGGTTGAACGCCCAGGTGAGCGCGGTCGAGTACCGGTCGCCCGGGCCGTCGTGACCGTGCGGTGGGTTCGGGGTGGTGGGGGTGAGGAGCAGATCTGCCCGGGTGAACAGCTCCGCCAGCCGCCGGTCGTTGACCGCTCGCAGCCGGTACGCCGCTGCCGTACCCCCATCTGCATCGCCGTCCGCGTTCGTGCCCGCGCCCGGCGCGCGCAGCGCCAGCCAGGCCGGCCCCGGGTCGTCGAGGCGCACGGGGACATCGCCCGGCGACAGCAGCCGTACGATCCCGGCACCGTCGAGCCGCAGCGCGGCGCCGTGCGCGACGAGGGCGGGCCCGGAATCGGTGCGGGCGAACCCGAGGGAGTCGGACCAGAGGGCGGTGAGGGGGCGTCGCGCGCTCTCCACGCCGCCGCCACTGGCCCCCCGTACCGCACC
>NZ_LGDW01000142.1 GCF_001280005.1 Streptomyces sp. NRRL WC-3618
CCCCCACCCCAACCGCCGTACCGCACACCGCAGTACGAGGAGCCGCCGCCCCAAGTCCCGTACGAGCAACCGCAACCGCACCTTGACCCTCACCAGCTGCACGAGGAACTGCGCGACCACGAACGCGGAAACCCCATGCAACGCAGCTACCTGATGGCGAAGTTGCACAAATTCTCCGACGACGTACTGCTCCACGAACTGCGCTCCGACGAACTCCCCCCGGACTCGGTGGAGTTGCTCCTGGCCGAACTGGGCACCCACCAGCGCCGTATGAACCGCGCCCCGGAGATGCAACACGCGCTGTGCGCGCAGGTACTCGAACGGAACCTGTACCTGGCACCCCAGGGACGGACCGGGGAGGCAGTGTCGGGCACGGCCCTGGCGGGCCGGGCGGCGGACCTCTTCACCTGGGCGGTCGCCCCGCTGGCCCGGGACGGGCGCTATCTGCGCGACCTGCAAGAGCTGATGCACAGCATGAGCCGGGCCTCTCACCCCATCGGGAGCAACTGGCTCGAGCAGAGCATCCTCTCGCCGGCGAACGGCAAGGTCCCCGACCTGCCGCCACCGGTATGGCGACAACTCCTGCACGAGGCGCTGACCCGCGAGGACCAGAGAGCGACACCATCGCCTGCTTCCCCCTTGCCCTCGATGCCCTCGATGCATCCGATGCATCCGATGCCCTCGACAACCACGACGACGACCTCACCGATCTCGACGACCACGACGACCTCACTCATCGCACCCGAATCCTCGACCCCCGCGTCCCGCCTCTCCGAGCTGTCGAACAACGTGGGGTGCGTGGTCGGGGTGAGTCTCGCGGTGATCGTCGTACTCATCGCGATCGTGCTGATGGTGATGTGAGGGAACTACGCTGACCGTCGTTTTCACAACAGCGACGGACGGGGACCAGCACATGCCCAGCAGGAAACGCCTGATGGTGGCCGGTATATCGATGATTCTCATGGCCACCCTCGGGGCATGCGGGGGCGGTGGCGGTGGCGGGAACCCCACCGCCGTGGGGAGCGGCGGCGGCGACCGGAGCGCGCCGGATCCGACGCCGACCACGGACACGGTCACCGGAGTCCGCGAAGCCGTCCGCCACATCACCCGGAAGACGGCCAGGGCCACGCGCCCGCACCTGATCCAGAAGTGCAAGACCACCAAGAGCCCGAAGGGGCCCAAGGGGTCGAAGGGATCCAAGAGCACTCGCAAGTGTTCGAGCGTCCACAAGGGCACCGAGACGTACACCCGGGTGGTCCGTCAGGAACGCTGGTGCGTGAGCCTGAACGACGTGAACGGCGACACCGCCAAGGACGCCGTCTGGTACGAGGTCACGCACGCGACCTACACGCAGATCACCGCCGCGAACCGCCTCGCCAAGGTGAAGTTCACGCCGGAGGCCACCGGTTGCGGCCAGTGACGCCCCGCTCCCTCGACCAGACGGCGAGTCAAGTTACTCAACCGTAATCTTCCGGCTGCTACCCGAAGTAACCGACCGGTAGGTACGGTCCAGGCGAACCACTTCAGTGAGCCGAACCGCGCAGTACGTCGAACCGCGCACCAAGGAGAGGCCGTGTCCCGGCCTCTCCCTGGTTCCTTGGCTTCCTGTCCCCTCCCCCCACTTCTCAGGAGGTTCGCCATGCCCGCACGCAGACGGCTCCTGGCCGCAGCGCTCACCGCTGCGACTTGTCTGGGCGCTCAGGTTCTCTCGTATACGACAGCCACGGCGGCGGACACGTCGTCGACGCGGACGGTCGTGTCCCGAGGTGTGGAGATCCCGGCGTTCTACACGCCACCGGCCACTCTCCCCACCGCCGACGGCGCGCTGATCCGTACCGAACCACTCCCCCTCGCCATCTCCCTCCCCACCCTCCACGGCCCCCTGCCCGGCCGGGCGACCCGCCTGATGTACAAGTCCACGGACTCGAACGGCACCCCGGTCGCGGTCACCGGCGCGTACATCGAACCGACGGCGACCTGGAGGGGCGGCGGCCCGCGCCCGCTGGTGGCGGTGGCCCCCGGCACGATGGGCCAGGGCGACCAGTGCGCGGCTTCCATGGGCCTGGAGCACCCTCTGAACCTCAACGGCCGCACCGTCTCGGTCGGCTACGAGGACATCGCGATCTACCGCCTCCTGGCGACCGGCGCCGCGGTCGTCGTCACGGACTACGCCGGCCTCGGAGCGACGGACCGCCTCCACACGTACGTCAACCGCCTCGACGAGGCCCACGCCGTACTGGACGCGGTACGCGCCGCCCGCTCCCTCCCCGGCACCTCGGTCACGCCGGCTTCCCGGGTGGGCCTGTTCGGCTACAGCCAGGGCGGCGGAGCAACGGCGGCGGCAGCGGAACTCCAGCCCTCCTACGCCCCCGACATCAGCCTCGCGGGCACCTACTCGGGGGCCCCGCCGGCCGACCTGACCGAGGTCACGAAGGCGATCGACGGCAGTGAACTGACGGGCGCGCTGGCCTGGTCGCTCAACGGCTTCCTCCAGTCCGACCCCACCCTGAGGCCGATGGCGGAGGCCCACCTGAACGCGGCGGGGAAAGCGGCCCTGACCGACCTGTCGACGATGTGCGTGGGCGACGCGCTGTTCGGCTACGGCTACACCAAGAGCACGAAGTGGACGACGGACGGCGAGTCCCTGGCCGACATCATCGAGTCCACCCCGGCCTTCCGGACCTTCCTGAACGGCCAGCGCATCGGCAACCTCACACCGTCGGGCCCGATCCGCATAGCAACGGGCGTCAGCGACAACCTGGTTCCGCACGGACAGGCCCGCCGCCTGGCCAAGGACTGGTGCGAAAAGGGCGCGGACGTCACGTACAGACCGGTGATCCTCCCGAACGTGATCAGCCCCCTCCTCAACCACTTCACCCCACTCCTCACAGACCAGGGCACCGCGGTGACCTGGCTGACGGACCGCCTGTCGGGCAAGCCGGCGAGATCGAACTGCGGGAGCTTGGGGATCCTGCCGTGAGTGGGTCGGGTGAGTGACTGCCGTAGGCAGAGACAGCGAGGCTGACCGGGGGCTGTGCCCCACCGGTCAGCCTCGCTGTCGCCGCCATGACGGATCACGTCCCGCAAGCCCCCACGCCCGCTCGAACAGGGACGCATCGGCCGACACGGCGACCTCGGGCCCGTACACGCCATACCGCCTGGCGATCTCAGCCTTGCCTGCGATGTCCTCGTGCAGCGCTGCGGCGAGTTCGTCGTCCACGTCGACCTTCTGCCCGGTGGCAACAGCAAGGTCCCACCCAAGTCGCGCCCGACAAGGCCCACCCCGACTGAAGCGGAAGCGAGAATCTCAGCCCACGGACCGGCCGCACGAATGGCCGCCCCGAAGTGCCTGGCCGACCTGGGCTGCTTAGCGTCGTCCTGCACACACCCGTGCAGACGCACCGCGTCGAGCTTCTGCCCCCGAATACCGGGCGGCAGGCATCTTGCCGAACGGCATGGTCCGGCAGCGAAGCGTGTCCATCAAGAGCGGAGATGCCGATGAGCGAGTGCGCCGAACTCGTGCACATCGCGGTCATCGGGGACTGCCCCGTCTTCCGGCACGGCATCTCGCAACTGATCGGCACCGCTCCCGACATCCACCTGGTCGCGGCCGTGCCGTCGATCGAGAGCGCGGACGGCAGCCTACGCGGCGCGGAGGTCGTCCTGATGGACCTCCAGCAGTCCGCCCCAAGACTCGCGGCGACGGTGACGAAGCTGCGGAGAAAGGGCCATGCCGTCCTCGTCGTGTCGTCCTCACCGCAGCTCGACGCGGTTCAGGTGATCCAGGCGGGCGCGAGCGGCTATCTGAGCCGACAGGTCGGGGGAGAGGAACTCCTTGCGGCGATCAGAGCCGTGGGCGCGGGCGACGGTTACGTGTCCGCGCCGGCCAGCCATCTGGTCGGACGATCCCCCCGTTTCACGGACCGGGAGCAGGAAATCCTGTGCCTTCTCGCCAATGGATCGAAGGACCATGAAATCGCCGCCGCATTGGGAATCAGTAAGCACACCGTCCAGTCGCACCTTGACCGGATCGGCGAGAAAACGGGCTCTCGACGCCGTCCCGACCTGACCCGAATCGCCATCGAAAACGGTCTCACCAGCTGAAACAGGATCCGCCGTGGGTAGTTCTGCCCCGCAGTCCGTGGGTAAAATCCCCGCATTTCACGGATCGCGATCGAGAGGTTCTACGGCTTCTCGCCACCGGCGTGACCGACCACGAGATTGCCCGCCAGCTTCGTATCAGCAAGCATACGGTCCCATTCGCACCTCGATCGAATCGCGGAGAAAACGGGGACCCGGCGCAGATTCGACCTGACACGCCTGGCAATCGATCACGGACTCACCGGCAGGGCGTAGACCTGCACCGGCGCACCGTTTCGTGGGTAGTTCTGCCCCTCGACCCATGGGTAGCCGTTCCCCTTGACCTCCACGCGTCAAAGCCGGACGTTAGGTGAAGGAAGTTCACATCACCGCCACAGTCAGAACAGCGAAAACGGCATTCGTCCCGTGGCACGTCGAGCGGTGATGGCCAACGGGGATACCCAGAGATTTCAACCGCTTCCCATTTCAGCCGCGTTCGCAGCGCGAGCCGACAATCTAGGAGAAGCCATGCGCAAGCGCATCACCATTCTCGCCATCGCAGCGGTGCTGCCCCTGACGGGTGTGGCTACCCTCGCGGCGACAGGCACGGCAGGAGCCGATCCGGCGAAGGCGAAGGTCACGGTCCAGGGCAGCGTCGATGAGTGCGACAACGGGAACCCCCCCGAGAAGGTACTCATCACGGCGCCAGGCGTGACACCCAAGGACGACGATGACCCGGACATGCCAAACACGGGCAAGTACTCGATCACCCTCACGGATGTCCCCAAGAACAAGGGCAAGGGCGTAAAGGCCCTCGCTACCGTGACCTGCGAGGGGGGCGGCACGTATTCGAAGACCTTCACACTCAAGCGCCCGCCCGGCACTACGACGGTTCAGGGGCCCGTGAATCTCGAGTCGCCGTAGGGCAACCTCTGCTCGTACGGCTCGGCCGGGTCTCGCGCTGCGTGAGACCCGGCCGGCCATGTGTTCCTAGCCTCGCGCTTTCACGAGGTGGGCTGTCCAAGAGCTGATCAGAAACACGGAAAGTGCCCTTGACCTGCAACGATAGGACTGCTGAGGGTCCTGTTGGCTGCAAGGAGAAGAGCACTTTCCAGGTGAGAGAGCCTATCTCGTCGTATCCACATGTCCGTGTCCAGGGAGACGGTCGGCAGGTGCTCTCGCAGGCCCGTGCGGTCCTGCTGCTGGAGACGGTCCGCAAGACGGGCCTTGACCAGGCGATATCCGCAGCTCTGGCTCCGTGGCGCAAACCGCGGGCCGTCCACGATCCCGGCAGGATCCTCCTGGACGTCGCCATGGCAGTCGCACTGGGCGGTGACTGCCTCGCGGACGTCGCCATGCTGCGGTGTGAGCCGGCCATCTTCGGCCCGGTCGCCTCCGACCCGACCGTCTCCCGCCTGATCGACACCCTCGCCGCATCCGGCGAGAAAGCCCTGCAGGCCGTCCGCTCCGCACGCTCCGAAGTCCGTCATCGCGCCTGGTCGTTGGCGGGCGAGAACGCCCCGGACGCCGACGGTCAGGTCACCGTCGACCTCGACGGCGTCCTCGTGATCGCCCACTCCGACAAGCAGGACGCGGCCGCGACCTGGAAGAAGACCTACACGTACTGAAGGTCCCCGCCCCGGCTTGGACCCCGGCCGTCGAGACCGACGGTGAGGCCCGGGACGGGGCCTGGGTCGCCGAGCTCACCGGCAAGCTCCTGGACGCCTGGCCCAAGGGCATGCGGCTCACGTGCTTCGCGACCAACACCACCGGCCGGCCGATCGCCGAGCTCGAACTCCGTCACCGGCTCCGGGCACGGGCCGAGGACCGGATCCGCAACGCCCGGGCCACCGGCCCACGCAACCTGCCCCCGCACGACACCGCCCAGAACCGGGTCTGGACGGAGATCGTCCAGATCGCGCTCGACCTGCTGACCTGGATGCCCATGCTCGCCCTGACCGGCCGGGCAAGGCTCTGGGAACCGCGTCGCCTGGGTTCCGCCTGTTCTCCGCAGCCGGCCAGCTCGTCACCACCGGTCGGCGCAGGATTCTCCGCCTCGCCCGGCACTGGCCCTGGACCGACGAGATCACCGCCGCCCTTGAACGGCTCGCGCTCCTGCCCGACCCCGGCCGACCAGCAACCCACCGCCCCTGCGACAGCATCACCCGCCCCGGGCAGTGGAGCCCGGCGCCCACCCGACACGACAGCCGGGCCACCAGCCCGCCCGGCATCAGCTCCGGAAAGCAAAAGGGTCCACCGACTCCGTCAGCGGACCCTCAAGAAAGATCGAGGCTAAGATCTTGGCCCCAGCATCGTGCTTTAACGGGCAGGTCCACAGACTGACCGACGCCATCAGCTTACGGGGCCAAGATCACTCGACCCAAAGCAGCTCCAGCCCAAAGCCGCTGCACCGACCTCTGCGCAGCAAGCCCTGACTGGACGGACTCGAATTGGTGACCTAGTCTATAAGTAATTCGAGAAGCATCACCCGGCCACTCCATTGGGAGCGGATCTTAACTGTGGATCTTCTTCTTTTCCCGGGGGAGAGCTTCGCTAATTTCGTTGCCGTCACTGCCTAACGCCTGTCGATTCACTAAAAGAAAGTGAACGAGAGAGAGGCAATGCGATGAAAGAAAAGTCGATTGTATTCGCCGCCCTGGCAACCACAATAGGCCTTATAGCCCTCCTTTTCCCAGCCGGGGCCGTCGCCGCTGGGGAGGCAATCAGTGTCAGCCCAGCAACTGGACCCGCCGGCTCTGCGGTTACCATCTCAGGCACAGGGTGGGAGGAGCACGGTTCACGGGAACTTTCTGTGTCAATCACCATGGACGGGACGCCGGTAGCCACTGCTCACCCAAGCAAGTCAGGCACTTTCCGAGTGCACGCAACGGTCCCTAAATCAGCGTCAGGAACAGTCAAAATATCGGCCATCATTGGGAATGGTGGTGCAGCTTACGCCACCTTTAAGGTGGGAGCGAAGAGAGCTGGATGCCCGACGAATACTCAGATAGCCTCCATCCCGGGAGCTGGGTCGGTTGGCTCAAAGTTTCTGCAAAAGGGAAGCGGATGGCTCCCCGGAGGCGTCGTGCACGTCGTCCTTCCCCATGGGTCAAAGGCTCTCTTTCTGAGCATCTCGGGTGGGGCAGCCCGCGTGGGTAGCGGCGGAGGCTGGCAGAAAGTGGTGACAGTAGGCAAGGGCACTCCCCACGGTCACTACACCTACACCGCTACAGAGAGCGCGCCTAAGTGCCCCTCTGGAAAGATCACGAAGACAGGATCTTTCACTGTGCGGTGACTTGAAGCAGTAGACGGTTCCGGTCCGATCCAGAACACGGAACCGGGACCGTCTACGCACTGGGCTGAGGTGCAGCGGCGGATCCGCAGGGCAGTGCACCAGCGCCCTGCGGGCCGTCCACAGTTAATTAAAAGGGCGCTCAACGATGACCAGCGTCGACAACACCCACGGCTCAGCAGCACGTCAGTGCGTTGATCGACGACGAGGCGGCTACCGCAGGTCCCGGCCGCCGGTGGTCAGTTTTGGCTGTGCCGTGTGAGCGGCCATTGAAGAGCTGAGTGGCCAGCCGGCAGTTCCTTCTCGCATGGAGGCTCGGCCCGCTCGCCGGAACACTGCTGCAGCGCGGCTGAGGCCGGTGGGCACCAAAGATGCTGGGTTCACAAAACAGCCAACTGCCTCGACAGCCTCCCAAAGTCGGCCCAACTCGCAGCCAAGAAGGCCATCCAGGACATCTACAACGCCGAGGACCGCGAGCACGCGGCAGCCGCGGTCAAGGCGTTCGCCAGGCAGTACGGCGCGAAGTTCCCCAAGGCCGTCAAGAAGATCACCGATGACGAGGCCGAGCTGCTGGCGTTCTACGACTTCCCCGCCGAGCACTGGATCCACCTGCGCACCACGAACCCCATATCGAGTCGACCTTCGCAACCGTCCGGCTGCGGACCAAGGTCACCAAAGGGGCTGGCTCCCGAGCCGCTGCCCTGGCCACGGTCTTCAAGCTCGTCGAGTCCGCCCAGACCCGCTGGCGATCAGTGAACGCACCCCAACTCGTCGCTCTCGTCCGAGCCGGAGCCCGCTTCGAACGCGGCCACCTCGTCGAACGCCCCGAAGTCCACGCGGCCTGAACCGGCATACCTCCCAGAAAAATGCTCAGACCCCGTGCGGGCATGTCATGGGAAGATCCGCTGAACCGCAGGGGGTGGAGTGCATGGGGCTTGACTACAGCTACGAGATCTTTACGCCTGCTCGGAACGTCACCGGCGCACTGGTCGAGCTCGCCGCGCTGGCGCCGCGCACCGATCGAGTGCCGCCGCTTACCCTCACCTTGCCCGGCGGTGACCAGGTCGTTGTCCCGTTCACCTCCAACTTCAAGAGCGAGCCGGTCGATTGCTCCACAGGCAGCACGCTTGAACTCGACACCTCCATCATGTTCGGCGTCGACGACGCGGTGCGCGAGTACGTCGACACCGTCCACGACCCGGAACCCGACGAGCTCGGGAGAGTTGCGATCGGGTACGTCTATCTCACGGTCCGGTTCGCGTCCTGGCTGCACCCCCACTACGCGTCGCTGGAGTTCACCGCAGCTACGACAGGGATGAGCCGGATGTTCGAGCGGTCCGCAAGCGTCAGAGCAGTGTTCACCGACCTCACTGTCGCCAGCGGCGGAGTGTGCTGCGCGCTCGATACCGAGAGCGACACCTTGCAAATATGCTGGCTGAACGGTCAGCCGATCCAGGAGATAGTTCCCGGCCCGTGCTTCGCGAGCTACCGTGACCTCGTGGCAACTTGGCCAGGCCAAGACCGGTGACGAATCCAGAGCCCCCCGTTCGGAGCGTAGCGAGCCGTCAGCTCGGGCACAGGGGCCAGCCCAACTGGACTTGATCCACAGGCCTTGACGATTCCTCTGCCTGGACCGCCCCGATGCTCTCGAACGCCCCGCAGTCGTCAAGGGGTTCACGCCGCAGCGTCTGATGGAACCGCTCGACCTTGCCCGTCGTGGTCGGCGACGCCAGCTGGGTCAGCCGGTGTGCAATCCCGTTCTCCCGGCAGATCCGGTCGAACAACACCTCACCGCCCTGCCCGAACCGGTCGGTGAACTGCTTCCCGTTTTCCGTCAGCACCTCTTCCGGCATCCCGAACCTCTGCAAGGCCCCAGCGAACGCCGAGCACACCGCCCGCCCGGTCGCCCGCTCGACCACCGACGCGATCACGCAGTACCGGGAATGGTCATCCACCCCGGTCACGACCTTGGCCTCAGATAACTCCCCGGTCACCGGGTCGACGAGCATCACCCCGCCGACGATGTCCATCTGCCACAGCTGCATCGGCCGATCCCGCTGCCAACGCCTGTAATCCGACCGCTTCCGCCGCCGCACCCCCGGCTCCACCAGCCCATGCCGCACCAGGATCCGATACACCGTCATCCGCGACGGCACCGGCGCCACCGCCCCGGACCGCTCCAGCACATGAGCGATCCGCCGCGGACCCCACCGAGGATGCTTACGCCGCAGCTCACACACGGCCGCCTCCACCTCGCCAGACACCTGATGCGGACACGACGCCGGCCTACGCGAACGGTCCGCCAGCCCGGCCAGACCGGAGGCCTCATACCGGGACCTCCACCCGCTGACCGTCTGCCGGGACACACCAGCCGACACGGCGACCTCCGTCACCGTCGCACCCGCCAGCACCGCCAGAACAGCCCGGTATCTCTGCTCGACAACCGACAACTCCACCAGAGCCAATCCCGGCCTCCCGCCACACGCCGACAACGCGCACAGCAAAGCCGATCACGGCCACCGTCAACCATCAGCTGGGATCGAAGTGTCAAGCATCTCCCGGGACCGGACAAGCCCCAGCAGACCGACTGAGTTACAACTTTCTCTACTGGTTCAAGTGTGGCTCGCTCCGCTCCCCGCGCGCGGCACGGCCCCCGGCCGGGCCTGCGCTCCTGCCTCCGTCCCGCTCCAGCCCGGCCGGCACCCGCGCCGCGGTCACAGCAATCAGCCGCCACGGTACCGAGAAAGGTCAACGCTGCTCAGTCGAAGCCGAGGCCGATAGCTGCTCCCCTGGCAGCTCGGGAGGAAATCATCGGTCAATCCTGAAACGCCGCATCGCAATAGTCGCTTGACGCAACCTAACTGTGAAGTCCTGACTGCGGGCCACTTTGTCGATGCCCTGAGCTCTGTTCCCTCTGAGCGTCGCACGGTATTCGCGATCGAGGAGATTCGTCATTGCCCCCAGAAGGGCATCCGTCAGATGCTCGGTTCTCACATTTAGAAGATCTCTTTGAGTAGGCCTCCTCAAACGTGTCAGAGTAAATGAACCCATGTACGCAAGATGATATCGCCAGTTTTCTGCGGTATCGCCTAGTAGCGGGCGATCTTCGGTGTAGTCAGCAAGAAATTCGCCGACCCGTACATGTACATCAAGTACCAACTTGAAGAGGTCGATATCATTGTCAGTAGAGAAGACTTTATAGTAGTGCGAGTCATCCAATAGCAGTGTTTCCGAGTACTTAAGCGCGGTGTGAGGTTCCCCTACAATGAGTGCTGTATATTCTCGGGCAAGTCGCGACATGGAGACAACTTGTTCAAGAGGGAATCCCAAATTCTTGTAGTAATTCGCCCGACGCTCGTAGTAGTAGCCGTCTCGTGCCAGCGACTCCTCAATGTCTTTCTGGATCTTTTCGGTGGCACGCAGGGCGCCTGGTGGGAGCTGTGTTTGGCTATTGGTCGCACGGATGATCACATCCCTTGCCCGCCCGGAAGCCGGCGGGACCATGACCCTTACGAGGACCGATCGATCGTTATGTTGCCCACTATTCTGGAAATGATTGAAAATTTCATGGCTCGTCTGCAGACCATTAACGATCTGAGGATCCCTGATTACGATCTTCTTTCCAGCGATCCTGACTTCCTCGGCAACGATGGTCACGCCATTGTTGAACCACCAGAAGTCTTCGCGATGACTGGACTTTAGAGTCTCCTCAATAGCAGTGTTTACCGACGTCCGTCCCGCATAATCCCTGACGTTCGACTCGAACAATTCGAGACGCAATGCCCCATTGCCTGAAGTGATGAATTTGTAATATTCATCTAGACGCACCAGACAGACGTAACCTTCGCCGAGTGCAGTACCCATAGGTGTCTCTGTAAACACCATTTCAGATACAACCACGGCGCCGCGAGCCGACAACGCTCTAAGTTCTGCAGCGCCCAGATACTCGACGCCGCATTGTGTTTCGGATGCAACCTTCGCCAACTCGCGAGCGAGCCTGTTCCCTTTCGCCCGAACGTTAGGGTGTGGCTGCTCTGCGGATCGAGTGGCGTAAATTACCCTGATTGACACATTCGGAAAAGAGGAGGCGAGCGCCTCTAGGACATTGAGGAATCGGCCGGTGCGGTCCAAAAGTTTTGCATTGGTCGATTCGGATAACTCTTGGATATTGCGATCCATGTCCAGCAGCAAGGGCAAGTGGTAATGCAACTTCTCGAAAGCAGTCTCTTGATATCCAGGAGATGTTTTTGCCTGTAGGATTACTAGCTCGATCTTGTTGGCTCGAACGGTTACGTGCCGCTCGATATTCGCTGAAACATAGCGATCGTCGACAAAAACCCAAAGGCCGTCAATGCCGCAGTCGTGAGACCCATCAACGATGCCATCTCTGAGCTCATCAATATCCAGATCTAGGTCCTGCAGGGCTGTACTCGCCGCAAAATAATTGAAGAAATCGTCCATCTTCTGGTTTGGCGCAAGTCGGTTCCGTTGATCTTCAAGGATGCGGTCGAGCAGGCGTTGATCATTGCTCTTCACGGCCATCTGCAGAGCCCCCCACGTGATCTCTCTGACTACGCAAGCTTCCATTCTGGCGATGAGGCACACCTGCCGCAAGACACCTGGGCAGAGTTCGACGCCCACCAAGGTTCGAACTGTTGAGCACATCCAGTACTGCTGAATTTCGGTCTGTGGATCGCAGCGACCAAACATCACCTCCGCGCCGACCTCTACGCCGGAGACAGCACTGCGGCGGCCCAGACCGAGGACAACCGCCCCTTCGTCCGATTCTCCAGTTGAGAGCCCTTGGAGGTGAGCAGTTCCAGGTTGTCCACGGGCCTGCCGCCGTGGCTTGCTCCGGTCGACGGCCTCGGTAGCGTGACTGAGGCCAGTGGGGGGCAGCGAGGCATACGCGTGCGTGGTCAGTCGGCGTACCCGCCGCCGTGGCTGGCTGTCGTCGGCTGAGCTTCAAGCGGCCCGCATGGAAGCTGTCCGTAGGGAGGCGCCTACCCGTCTCAAGGAGACGGCCAGCGCCGACGTACTGACCTCCACGGCTTTAGCCGCGTCAGTTTCCGTCTCATTCAGCCCCGTTCACGGCCGTTCAGGCGAGACCACAAGTCGGCTGCGATCCACGAGCCAGCCGCCCATGAACTCAGGTGAACGACCCTGTACACGGCCCGGCGAGGCACCACCACAGTTGGAAAGCGTGTTGGCGGACCCGTCTCTCGAAGTCAACACACAGCACAGATAAAGCCGTTGCCCCGCGACGTACACGCGTCCAACCGTCACCTCACCGCACCCATCCTCCAATGGCCGGTCAAGACAGGGCAGTGGGCCGACGCGGCGGAGGAATACGATCCAGCAGATCCCACAACGGACGGGAACCGGCAGCCCATTCGCCCAGCGTGCGGCGGTCGACGAGGTGGATGCCGTGTTCCTTGCCCCACGGAATGGCCTTCGACGTGAAGCGGCCGTTGGTGAGGACGACGGCGATGTCCGCCCCGTGGATCTGTCGTGCGGTGCCGTTGACCTGTTGGAGTACGCCGACCCCGACCGCCGCACCGCGCTCCCCGTCCCGGCGGTGCTTGCACTGGATGGCCCAGACGCGACCGGAGGGGTCGACAGCCCGGACGTCGCACGCGTTGTCGCCGGCGCCACCGAGTTGCTCGGCCTGGCAGCCATCCCTGCGCATCAGGTCCCGTACGGCGAACTCGAAGGCCCGGTGGTCCAGTTCGTCGAGCTGGGCGATCCGCAGCCGTAGAGCCTGGGCCCGCACACGCTCCCACTCGGCTCGCTGCCGTTTTTGCTGGAGCCAGAGGCCGCCGCCGACGGCGCCGATCAGTGCTGCGAGGACGAGGATCCACCAGTGCGCAAGGAGCCACTGCACGGCGGCGACCACGACCGTGACGCCGATAACCGCAGCCGCCAGCAGCGCAACCCCCTCGCCCTGCCTTCTGGAACGGCGGACCGGACGTCGCCGCCCCGTACGCCGCACCGGCCGGCGACGGCTCATCGGGCCCCGCCACACTGCACCAGAGCGCTGGCCCCAGGACCGCCTGCGACCGTGACCCAACGGCCCGATCCGGAACCGGAGGGGGCACGTGCCCCCTCCGCCACACGGCCGCGAACGTACCCGTTCCCCTGTATCAGCATCAATGAACTCCCCCTCTGTCCAACGCTGTTGGCGCGCTCCGGGCGCAAACCACGGCACAGCCGCGCACCAACGACAGTAAGTCAGATGGTGATCACGGGAAGTATCGCGTTTTCGGACAAGGTGCCTGCCAAAAGCACCTGCCTACGCGGGCCAGGCATCGGCGACCACGAACGACACCACCGTCCCGCCGAGGCAACTGGGCCCGGAGCTCCACGAGTCGGCGATGGCGTCGACCAGGAGCAATCCGCGTCCGTGTGCGTCGGCGGCATCCGGGCGACGCATCCGCACGCTCGCAGGGAACCCGGGGTTGTGCACCTCGATGCGGAGTGAGGTCCCGTCACGGAACCACTCCACTCGTACGAGCCACGTCTCGTCCGACCGCCCGTAGACGATGGCGTTGGTCACCAGCTCCGAGATCATCAGCGCACAGTCGTCGACCGAACAGGCTGGGTTGTACGGGGTGATGAACTTCCGAAACCAACGCCGGGCCCGAGGTACGGACTCCGCGACGGGGTGCAGGGTCATCGCCCCGAGTCGCGGTGACTCCTCGGAGGGGAAGCGGTCGATCGTATAGGCCATCCGCGCTCACTCCTTGCCGCTGCCTTCGCAGTCGAGGCAGCGCCGTCTCGATGCGGCACGGGCACGGCGGTCGCCGATCTGTCGCCATGCCCTTCACTAAGTGGCCTTAGCCACTTAGTGGATAGTGGCATTGGCCACTTGACCGGCGCAAGCCGTTCAGCACGACTGCCGATCCGTTCGAACGGGAGATGTCAGGTGAGCGGATATCCCTGTTCGAACGCCCAGCGATGCGGGGGATAGGTGGCTTCGGCAAACTCCAACGGCCGGTCCTGGAGGTCGAAGACGACATGATTTACGATCAACACCGCCGACCCCGGCTCCAGTTGAAGGTCGGCTGCTTCATCAGCCGTGGCGCTCCGCGCACACATCCGGTCCTCGGCGTAACTGCCCTGCCGTCCGGTCATCTTCTCGACGTACATCAATGTGCCCTCCTGGATCCGTTCAGGATCGAGGAGCTTGGGCGCGCGTTGACCAACATCCGGCGCGAACCATGACGTGGACAGAGTGATGGGGCCGGCCTGGTCGTTGGTGACCCGTCGCCGGTGCACCGCCCGGCGGTCCTTGAGCAGGCCCAACGCCTCGACAACATGATCCGGCGCGTCGAGCCAGCCGGTCGACGTGATCACCGCGTACTCGCCGGGCGTGTAGATCTTGCCGGTCTGCCGGGCCCGCCCATACAACTCCCGGGCCCGTCGGTTGACTTCGAGATTCCGGACGTACGTCCCTGATCCCTGCCGCTTCTCGACGAGCCCTTGATGACTCAGCGCCTCCAACGACCGCGCCGCCGTCGGCCGGGACACCTTCCAGTCCGCCGCCAACTGCCGTTCCGAGGGGACCTCGTCCCCGGCCCGCAGGTCACCCCGAAGGATCTGATCGCGGATGAAGTGCGCGATCTGGAGGTACTTCGGTTGCGTCTCCTCGATCTGAGGCATCCACCCTCCCGGTCCAAGTGGCTAAAGCCTCTAGCCACTATAGAGTGAACGACCAGCACCCCACCCCGTACGCTGATTCCATGACGAGGTTGATCGTCGCAGCAGGCGGAGGAGGAGACGCAGTCGCCGCCGCCATGCTGGACGCCGCCCTCTACAGCGCCGGCCCGGATCACGAGACGGTGATCCTCACATACGCGTGGGACCGCCTCCTGATCGACCCGGTGCCGGGCCCAAGAGGGCCGGACAACTTCACCGGCCTCGAACAGATCACCCCGGCGGTGTGGGCGGTACCGGCGAAGGCCCGCCCGATCGCCCCGGCGGGGTCCACGCTCCCCCGCCTCGCGGCAGAACTCCCGCACACGTTCGCACTGATCGATCCTCACCACGGCGTCGAGGGCGTCACCCGCCAACTCGAAGAACTCGTCGTCCACTTGGAGCCGACATCTATCGACCTCCTGGACGTAGGCGGCGACATCCTCGCCCGAGGCGACGAACCGACGCTGCAGAGCCCACTCGCCGACGCCCTGACGCTCGCCGCCTGCTGCCAGGTGAACGCACCCATCCGGCTCCTGGTCGCAGGTCCTGGCCTGGACGGCGAGCTCCCGCTCGACGACCTGCACGGCATGCTCGGCCCACTCGTCCACACCTTCACGACGACGGACGTGGAACCGGTCGCCTCGGTCCTGGAGTGGCACCCGTCCGAGGCGACCGGGATGCTCGCGGCGACAGCCCGAGGCGTACGAGGGACATGCGAAGTGCGGGACGCCGGCTTCCCTGTTGCCCTCGCCGCCGAAGGCCCGACCGTCCACGAAGTCGACCTGGACGAGGCCCTGAACCGTAACCGACTCGCCCGCGCGATCCAGGCGACCGTGAGCCTGGACGAGGTCGAGGCATGCTGTCGCGAAGTCTGCGGCTCCTCGGAGATCGACTACGAGCGGGAGAAGGCCGCTCGATTGAAGGACCAGCCGGCCGGGAAACTCGATCCTGGCACCGTGCTGGCCCAGCTCGCCGAGTTCGAGGATGAGGCACGGAGCCGCGGAGTCACCCACACGACGTTCCGGCACATCACTGAGGCACTGAATCTTCACGGCTCGCAGCGTGGCGATCTGCGCCAACTGCTCATCGGTCGCAGCCCGGAGCAGTACACAGCGCCTTTGTGGCGGATCGCGTGAGCGACGGCCGCAACTTCCGGGGCCACTCGGGCGACTGAAGCACCAGGCCGAGCACGCACCCGGCCGACGCTCAGAGCGGAAGGTCGTCCGGCAGTACCCGGAACGCCTTGTGGTGGCTCAACGGGCGTACGGCGCGGAAGTCGCGGCGGTCGAGGGTGAGGATCGCGTCGGTGTCGTAGTCGGAGGCGAGTGCCACGTTCACCGCGTCGGCCAGGTCCAGGTCCAGCGCGCCGTATCTGACACGGACGGACTGGGCCGTGCCCAAGTGGGCCTCCGTGATCTCCGGCATGACGACGCGGCCTCTGCTCATCCAGCGCCGGATGTCGTCGACCGCGCTCACGGCGGCCTCGCGCCCGAGTTCGCGCGTGGCCACATGGTCGAGCTCGGCCAGCAGGAGTGGCGACATGACCAGGAGTCCCGCGGCCAGGATCGCCTCGTTCGCCGCACCGTGCTCGGGGTGGGTCGCGTCCAGCGCGGCCAGCAGGCCGGAGGTGTCAGCGATGACGATGATCACGTGGCGCTTCCCGAACGCGGACCGGCGTCCGTCTCCCCGCGCACCGCGTCGGCGACCGTGTCGCGGACCTCGGCCTTGGACGGCGTACGGCCCGACCCGTCAAAGGTCCGCGAGAACAGGGGCTCGTCCCAGACGCGGTTCGCCATGGCCGCGAGGTGAATCCCCTGGCGGATGATCTCGGCCTCGCTTATCCCACGACGCTTGGCGGCCTCTTTGATGATCGCCAGGTCTTCGGGGTCGGCGTAGACGTTCGTGCGCTTCATGGACATGTACCAAGAGTAGTTCATGTACCAGATTGATGTATATCGGGGGTTTGGTTGCGGGAAGCCGGGAAGCCGCTCCCCCCGAACATCACCTCCAGCCGCCTTCCCCCGGCTGCCCGAATGCTTGGCCGTCCGCTTGGGTCGGCCGCTACAACCCGGGGTGTGCCTCGGTCGTCTCACATGGCGTCACTGAATTCTGATTCAGTCTCAAGTACCCATGTGAACCCGGAGGTTACGCATGCCCTCTTCCCCCACCGGCCGTCGGACGACCCGTCGCTCATCGGCATCCGCACTGGCGCTGACGCTGGCCCTCGGCGCCGGACTGACCGTCGTTCCGCTCATGCTGGGCGCCGGTACCGCCGGGGCCGCGGCTGCGTCCGCCAAGGCTGAAGTCAGCTTCAACGACCGGGAGTTCAGCTACACGGCCGCTGCCGGCCAGACCAACAAGCTGACCGTCACCGAGTCCGACGTCAACGACACGGACATCACCTTCGTGGTCGACGACGTCGTTCCGATCAGTGTCGGGCGCGGGTGTGTCTACCCCAGCGCCGCCGACCACACGAAGGTCCAGTGCACCGTTGTCACCGTGGACAGCCAGAGCCCGTACCAGATCCTGGTGATGGACCTCCGTGACGGCAACGATGTCGTCGACTTCACCAACAACACCGACCAGGCCTACTACGAGAACTCGATCGACCTCGGCCTCGGCAAGGACAAGTTGACCGACCGGGGCAGCGTCGACGCCAACTTCGTGGACGGTGGGGCGGGCGACGACACCCTCACCGTGGGCCACGCGTCGTTCGCGCGCGGCGGTGACGGCAACGACACCATCACCTCGCTCGGCGGCTTCGTCGAGGGCGGCAAGGGCAACGACGTGATCCGCGGCGGCGCCGAGGACGAGAACCTGAGCGGTGACGACGGCAACGACACGATCTACGGCGGGGCCGGCCACGACCACATCTACGGCGGCAAGGGCAACGACGTCCTGCACGGCGAAGCCGGTATCGACCAGATCTGGGGCAACAGCGGCAACGACAAGCTGTACGGCGGCGCCGGCAACGACATCCTCTCGGGTGGCCCGGGCACCAACGTCGTACGCCAGGACTGAGCCGGCCGCTGGGCGGCGCACGTGCGAGAGGCCCCGGATTTCTCCGGGGCCTCTCGTGTCAGGACCGAACTGGTCGGACGTAAAGGATGGTTAGTTCACGTCGATCAGGCCGTGCGCCGGTACCTTCACGGTCCGCGCGCCGTCCGTGCCGCCGAGGATCACCTTGCGGAGGGCGACGTTGTTGTTCAGGTTGGACTCCTGGAGGCGCTTCTCCGGGTTGGCGATGACCTGGATGTAGTACGTGCCGTTCGGGAGGCCGGTGATGTCGAAGGACTGGCCCGGACGGTACTGGGTGTACGTGTCGCCGGAGCCGACGTCCAGGACCTCGCGGACCGAGAGGGCGGTCTTCTCACCGCAGGCGGTCGACAGGTCGGTGTTGTAGGGGTGCCAGTTGGCGTTCTTCACCGTGTAGTCGATCGCGTCGGTGTTGGCCAGGCAGAACGCCTCCTTGCCGCTGCGCACTTCCTTCGTCTTGTCGGCGCTCAGGAGGCGGTAGCTCGCGAAGTCGGTGAAGTGCCAGTGCTCGTGGCCGATCCGCGGGTCCCACTCCATGGTGCCCGTCGGCGCGTAGCCGACCTGCTTGCCGTGCGCGTCGTAGAAG
This sequence comes from Streptomyces sp. NRRL WC-3618, assembly GCF_001280005.1. GTDB lineage: Bacteria > Actinomycetota > Actinomycetes > Streptomycetales > Streptomycetaceae > Streptomyces. Next base: position 18,693 of record NZ_LGDW01000142.1, read on the forward strand.
TACTGGTAGGCGTCCATCAGGTCCTTGCCCCGCTGACGGAAACCGTCGACGACCAGCGGAGCCGGGCCGGCGTTCCAGACGTTCGCGCTGAACGCCAGGTAGTCCTTGCCGGCTACGTCCCCGTCCTCGCCGTCCGTGACGGCGATGTCCCACGCCGGCAGTGAACGCAGGTCCGGCTTGGGCACGTTGGCCGGTACGCCCGCCCTGCCCGTGGGCCGGTGGGCGGCGGCCTTCAGCGCGGGCGCGACGCGCGAACCGTCGGTCTGGCCCGGACCGTCACCCAGGTGGTGCGCCATGCCCCGGTCGACGAACGCGTTGGGGAAGGCCGGCATGGTGGGCATGTCCGCGCCGCGCGAACCGTGGTGGTGCGACATGGGCATGGGCATGGAGGAGTGCTGGGCGCCGTGTCCGCCACCGTGGTGGGCGGAGGATCGCGCACTCAGGCCGACACCGCCGCTCCCGCCGCCGCCTTCGCCGTCCGGGCTCGGCGGCAGCACCGTCATCTTGATGACCGGCTGGTCGTTCGGGATGCCGAACAGGTCGCGGTACTTCTTCCCGACCGACACCTTGGCCGTGTACTCACCCGCCGGCAGAATCACCGGCTTGCTGTAGTCGATCGAGCTGGCGTTGGACGCCCAGCCCTTCTCGATGCCCCAGACCCCGCCCAGCGTGAACGGGTTGCCGGAGCAGCTCTCCGGGAAGTGCGAGGTCGACGGGCCGTCCGGGCGAATACGTCCGGAGGCGTTGTTCGGGCAGAACGTGCCGCTGTTCTTCGCGACCTCCTGCCCGGCCGCGTTTCTGAACGACACGTTCAGGAAGCCGGGCAGGCCCGCGAAGTCCTTCACCATGCCGGCGGGCAGCTTCTTGACCTCTGCCTTGCCGCCCTTGCGGATGATCTGCTCGGCGACCACCGGGTCGTTGTACGACTTCCGGGTCACCTTGAACTCGAGCGGTACGTCGTCCACGCTGACGTACGTGCCGAGGTCCACGTAGACGCCGGGATCCCCCTCGTAGAGCTGCGTCGTCACGGAGTCCGTCGCGGCTACGAGCCTGAGCTTCGGCTTCGTGGGCGCGGCGCCCGAAGCCGCCCCCGGCGCCGCTGCGGCCACCGACACCACGACGGCCAGTGCGGCCCCCGCGGCGAGTGCCGAATGCTTCAGGCGCTTTTTGCCGCGCTCACGCTCACTGTCGGTCTTACTGCTGGCACTGCTGGGACTGCTGGGACTGCTGTGCTGCTGAGTGGTCATCGGTTCCTCGTCTGTCTGCCGACGCCATGGTCAAGTGGCGCCGGACCGGACACAGCCCACGACCGGCCGACCTACGAACGAGCGCACCCCACGCGCCCAAGCCATGTCTGTGAGCAACCTGTGAGACAGGTGAAGCGGCCTCCAGGTTGCTCGGCGAGGAGAAATTCGACCGAACGCGGCCCGACCTACCGCCAGTTCAGCTTCAGCAATGCCCGGGGCCAGGAACGGGGATCTCGATGACAGGGGGCTCGTCGACAACGGGCGGCTCGTCGGCCGGGGGCTCGTCGACAGCGGGAGGCTCGACGGCAGGGGGCTCGTCAACAGGGCCGGGATCCACGGGAGTTGGAGTGACCGGCTCCGGGACGGGGGCAGGTTCGGGGTCGGGGGCGGGTTCCGGGGACGGCATCTGGGCCGGCTCCGGGTCGGGGACGGGCACCTCCACCGGAGGCACCACCACGGGCGGCGGCTCCACGGGCGGCACAGCAACCGGCGGTATCTCCACCGGCGGTGGCTCCTCCACCGGCGGCAGCACCACCGGCGGCACGGGCACCGGCGGCACCTCCACGGGCGGTATCTCCACCGGCGGCGGCTCCTCCACCGGAGGCACCGGCGGCACCGACGCCCCCGGCTTCTCCGGCTTCTCCGGCACCACAGGCCCCCCAGGCTTGTGGCTCACCGGCGGTCCCGGCTTCCCGACCGGAGGCTCAGGCACCGTAGGCGCGGGCTTCACCGGCGCACCGGGCGCGGGCGAAACCGTCGTACCGGAACCGGCACCGGCACCACTACCGCCACCGCCACCACTGCCCGGGGTAAACGCACCCCCCGCAACAACCCCACCCACCCAACCGCCCCGCACATCCCTCGCCACCCGCTCCGGCGCCGCCATTACCGGCAAGGGCGACGCCGGCCCGTTCGCCGGAGCCCCCTTCAGCGGTACAGGCGAAGCCACCGGTGCCGGTGCCAGCGGCTTGTCCGCGAGGGGGGTTCGGGGGCGTTCCCGCAGGTGAACCTGGGGAGAGGTGAGCGCGAGGGTGACCGCGACGGCCGCCGCCGCGGCGCCCGCGCTCATCGCCAGCGTCTTGGACACCTTCGAGCCACCGGCCCCGACATGACGCAGCGCGCGTACGGCGTGCGTCGCGTGCAGTACGCCACCGGCGTGACCGGCCGCCGCGAGCGACAGCAGGTACTTCCCCGTGCCGCCCACCACGAGCACCAGCAGCGCCGGGCCGACCAGCGCGGGCAGGCGGTCGTTCGTGCGCATCAGCACAGCGAGTCGGTGGCGGCAGTCGTCGCAGGTGTCCGCGTGGGCGAGCAGCTGGTCGGACTGGCGGCGGGTCGCGGTGCCGCGTACGTACGCGGGCATGCGGACCCAGTACGGCTCGCACGCCGTGTTGTCCGGGCGGCCGGGCTGTTCGCGCAGGAAGGCCTGGCGCATGCCCTCGCGGGCGCGGTGGAGGAGTACGGCGGTGGCGCCATCCTTGGTACCGGTGCCGATCTGGGGGCCTATCGCCGCCAGGGGCTGGCCCTCCGCCTCGGCGAGCCACAGTGCCTTGACCCAGCGGTCGGGGAGCTGGCCCAGCACCCGTACCAACAGGTCGACCGAGGAGACCTGTTCGGCGGGGTCGTCGACGTGCCGCCCCTGGGAGACGACCCGTTCCGGCCTGCTCGGAGGGTCCTGCGGATCCTGCGGGGTCTCGCGCGCCGCGTTGCTGCCCACGGTGGCCGCCAGATGCCGGACCGTCGTCATCAGGTACGCGGGCACGTTGTCGATCTCGTGCCCCGCCGACAGGCGTCGCCACACACGGAAGTGCGCCTCGGCGACAAGGTCCTCGGCGGCCCAGCTGCTCTTGGTGAGCGAACGCGCGAACGCGACGAGACGCGGCTGCTGTTCTGCGTAGATGCGGGCGTACGCGTCGGTCGCGGTGGCGGCGGCAGTGTTGTCAATCATGGGCAGGAACGCTCCAGTTACCTGCGGATGAGGTATCGCAGATGAGTTTGGATGGGTAGATGACAAAAAAACTTCGCGAATTACAGAAAGTGGCACGCGTCACATGAAGTGACTTCCGTATCGGCGTAATACGCGGGCAGTACCGGAGGTCGAGGAGGCAGCTCGGCACAACTGGCCCACCGCCTCACCCGAACGGGAAGTCGATCATGTCCAGACCCTTCCGCTCCCTCGAGCAGTCCGCCCGCGCCCGCCTGGTCACCCCCGGGTACGAGGAACTCCCCCTCGTCGTGACCCTGCGCTACGAATCCGCCGATCCGCTCGCCGTCCACATCGTCTTCCCCGCCGAAGTCTCGGCCGACGACACGTCGGTGACCTGGACCTTCTCCCGGCTGCTCCTGGAAGAGGGGCTGGAACACCCGGCCGGGATAGGCGAGGTCCACCTCTGGCCGTGCGGGCCGACGCACACCGTCGTCGAACTCCACTCGCCGAACGGGCTGGCCGTGGTCCGATTCCGTACGGGACAACTGCAGCGGTTCCTCCACCGCTCGTACGGCGTGGTCGCGCCCGGCATGGAGGACCTGGGGCCCGAGGTCGAACGCGGACTCGCCCTGCTGCTGGGCGGCGTCAACTGACATCGGGGAGGGGCGCCACCGGACACCGTCCACCGTGCGCCCGATGTCGCCTGTTCCGCGGTGTCGGGCCGGAGATTGTCCACACCCGTCGGGGGGTTGTCCACACTCATCGGCAGGTTGTCCACACCCATCGGGCGGGTATGGCTGGACAACTCCCGGTCCGTGATGATTTGTCGTAAACCGTCGGACTCGACGGCGCAGGGGACCCCCGAAAGGCTTACGACCAGCATGAAGACCTTCCTCAACAAGACCAAGGGCGTGCTCGCCACAGGGCTCGCGATCTCCGCGCTCGCCCTGGGGATGGGTGTCGCCGCTCCCGGTGTCGCCTCCGCTCAGCCGGCGCCGGTCGGGGGCAGTGCCCAGCACGTGCAGATGCCGCCGTCCAACATGGACCGGGCCATCGACTTCTGGGCCCAGATGGGTTGGCCGAACTGGCGCAACATCGGCAACCGGGAGTGGTTCGAGGCGAACCGCTACGACGACACCGCCGGGCGGCTCCACTACGAGGTCGTCTTCACCGGCGGCCGGTTCTACGACCGGGACCAGGGCCTCATCAACTTCATGAACAGCCCGGCGGCCCCCAGCTCCAGCCACGGGTACACGGGGACCTTCCAGGAGTACAACACGACCATCTACGACCGGCAGCAGCCCGACGACCTTCCCCGTCGTGACGGCCACCGGATCGTCCGGGCGATCAGCACCGGCGACCTGTTCTGGACGGACGACCACTACTCGACGTTCCACTACGCGGGCCGCAGCTGAGCAGACCTGGAAGGGGGTGTGGGCGCCGCACGGTGCTCGCACCCCTTCCGGCTGTCCCCCGCATCGCGGTCACGCCGGGAAGCCATGAGGAACTCGCGTTCCAGGCCGGTCAGTTCACCGGGTTCCCGGCAGTCGAGGAACAGGCGTTCGGCGATGGCGAGGCGCTTGCCGCGATAGAGGTCGCACGCGTCGTGGCCGAGTCCCTGCCAGGCCCGCGACGCCTCGGTCAGATACCGGTGGTGCAGCAGGCGTTCACGGTCCTCCTCCAGCCACCGCCGCAGGCTGGGGCACGTGTCGAGCACGGCGTCGTGGGTGAGCTCCGCGCACTCCTCGTCGAGGGTGACGAGCCGGGCGCCGACCAGGGTGTTCAGCACCGGCCAGCTCTCCCCGTCCTCGAACGCCCGCAGCTCGGACCGCCCCACGGGGCGGCGCGCGTAGGAGCGGTTCTCACCGGGGGCGACGAAACGACGCAGCACCTTGCGCGCGGTGAGCCGCTGCCGGGCGCACAGCCGGCCGAACACGTCCTCGGCGATCGCGGCGACGGCGCCGTGGGCCCCGCCGATCGCCTCGTAGTCGGCCAGCGTGAGCACCCGGCCGCGCCGCAGGCCCCACGTGCGCAGCAGCGCGTTCGAGAGCAGGGGCAGCATGGCGGGCTGCCCGAGGACGTCGTCGATCAGGCGGGCCGTCAGCTCGCGTTCCACGACGAGCCCGGCCGACTCCGCGGGGCGCACGATCACCTCGCGCAGCTCCGCCGACGTCATCACCGGCATCCGTACGGCGCACCCGGCCAGCTCGTCGAGCCAGGGTGCCTGTCGGGGGCGGCGCCGGCGGAAGTCCGGCCTGAGGTTGAGGACCACCCTGAGCCGCGATTCCGGTCGCCGCGCGGCCATCAACAGCTCGACGAACCGCAGGAGTTCCTCCGGGTCCGGCAGCACCGTGCCCGGCTCGTGGGACTCGTCGACGACGATCCAGCGCTCCGGGTCGTCGCCGCCGGGCGACAGCAGCCGTTCGTGCGTGGTCGCCGGCGTGGGTCCCGGCGTGATCAGGTGGACGGAGACCGGGCCCGCGACGCACCGCGCGGCTTCCCGCAGTACCGGCAGCAGGCCGGCGCGCAGCAGTGACGACTTCCCGCTGCCCGACGGTCCGGCCAGTACGGCCAGCCGCCGCGTCCGGATCAGCTCGAGCAGGCTGTCCACCACCGGGTCACGGCCGAAGAACAGCCGCCGGTGCTCACTCTCGTACCGCGCCAGCCCTCGGTAGGGGGCCAGGGCGATGTCGTCGTCCCGGAACGCGGCCGACTTCTCGGCGGCCAGCGACCACCGGCGCTGCCAGTCGTCCGCGTTCCCGCCACAGGCCCGGACGAAGGCCATGACGACGGCCAGGGACGGCAGCCGGTCGCCCGCGGCGGCCTGGGCCAGCGCGGTGGGGGAGTAGTGGGCACGGCACGCCATCGAACGGTAGGTGGGGCTGCCGGTGTCGGCCCGCAGCGCACGGAGTTCGCACGCGAAGCGCTGAACGGGGCCTTCGCCTGGATCGAGTGGCTTCTCGGGACGTCCCATCGCTACCTTCTCCTGCCTGGGGGTGCACGCTCGATGCTGCCGAGCGCGGCGGAGCGGAACAATGGGGGCTCAATAGAGTGGGTACGCGTGGCCGCCAAGATGGGTAGCGGCGCAGGGCAGCGGGGTCCGCGAGGGACGGTGACCGGATGGTGGAGGCAGCTGACCGCTGTGGCGCGGGAGGCCTCGGGCGGGGGTTCGCGTTCGTCGGCCGCCACGAGGAACTCGACCGGTTACTGACCGCCGTACGCAGGCCACCGGCGGTGGTGCTGGTCGAGGGCGACGCCGGTATGGGGAAGTCCCGGCTGGTGCGTGAGGCCACCGCGGTCCTGCGGTCGGAGGGCCGGCCGGTGGTCACCGGCTTCTGCCACCCGCTGCGCGAGCCCCTGCCGTACGGTCCGGTGGTGGACGCGCTCGGCAAGGTCGGCCCGTGGTTGCCGGGCGCGGATCTCCCGCCGACGGCCGGCGCCCTGGCCCGGCTGCTGCCGGACCTGGCCGACCGCCTGCCGTCGGCGCCGCCCGAACCGGGCGATCCGGGTGCGGCACGCCACCAGTTGATCCGGGCCGTGCGTTCGGTGCTCGCCTCGATCGGCCGGGTGGTGCTGGTGGTCGAGGACCTCCACTGGGCCGACGACGCGACCCGCGAGCTGCTCCTGACGCTCGCCCGGGATCTGCCCGAGCACCTCGCGCTGGTGGTGACCTACCGGGCCGAGGATCTGCCGTCCGGGGCCCCCGTCCTGGGCGCCGCCTACCGGCCGCCGCCCGGCGTCGGCGGCACCGTGATCCGGCTGTCCCCGCTGACCGGGGCGGACATCGCCGACCTGGCGGGCGTCGCGCTCGGCGCCCAGGCCACGCCGGAACTGTGCGACGTGCTCCACCGCCGCAGCGAGGGTCTGCCCCTGGTCGCCGAGGAGGACCTGCTCACCCTCAGGGACCAGGCGCGCCGTGACGTCCGGGAGTTGGAGCGGGCCGCGGTGCCCGGCGGACTGCGGGAAGCGGTGACCGAGCGGCTGATGACCCTGTCACCGGCCGGGGCGGCGGTCGTCGACGCGGCGGCCGTACTGGCCGTGCCCGCCACCGAGGCGCTGCTCTCCCGGGTCGCCGGGCTGGACGGCGACCCGGCCGGCGAGGCGCTGACCGAGGCACTGCGGGCAGCGGTGCTGCGCGAGACGGACACCGGCCGCTACACCTTCCGTCACGTGCTGGCCCAGCAGGTCGCCTACCGGCACGTCCTCGGGCCGCGCCGGGCCCGCCTGCACCTGCGTGCCATCGACGAACTCCAGGCGCTGGACCCGGTGCCGTTGGTGCAGATCGCACACCACATGCTCGCCGCCGGTGACCGGCAGGGCTGGCTCGACCACACCGAGCAGGCCGCCGAGCAGGCCGTCGCGGTGGGCGACACCGGCACCGCGGTCACGCTCCTGCACCAGATCGTGGATCAGTGCCCCGCGGAGACCGAGCGGCGTTCCCGGGCCGCTCTCGCGCTCACCCGGATCGTCGATTTCGGCGTCGACCGCGCGGCGACCGTCGACCGGCTGCGTGCCGTACTGGCCGATCCCCGGCTGCCCTCCGCCACCCGTGGGGAGATCCGCCTCGGCCTCGGTCTGACCATGCTCAACATCGACCGCGACCCCGCCGGCTTCCGCGAACTCGAACACGCCGTCGACGAGTTGGCCGCCCTCCCGCACAAAGCGGTGAAAGCGATGATCGCACTGGCCCTCAACGACCTGGACGGCGACGCCGCACAGGGCTGGGCATGGCTCGCCCGGGCCGAACGGGCCGTGGCGGACGGCGGTGACGGGGTGGATGGCGGCGCGGCGGGCGGCGGCGGCGAGGCGGGCGGCGGCGCGGCGGGCAGCGGCGGGGTGGATGCCGGCGCGGCTGGCAGCGGCGGCGGCGTGGTGGCGGGTGGCGAGGCAGGTGGCAGCGGGGCGGGCAGCGGCAGCGGCGTGGTGGCAGGTAGCGGCGGCGGCGTGGTGGCGGGTAACGGCGCGGTGGATGCCGGCGCGGCAGGCAGCGGCACGGCGGGCAGCAACGCGGCGGCGAGTGGTGGCGCGGCGGATAGCGGCGGCGGCGCGGTGGCGGGTCTCGGTGGGGCGGGCGGCGGCGCGGCGGCGAGTGGCGGCGGCTTGCTGGCGGGTAACGGCGCGGTGGATGCCGGCGCGGCAGGCAGCGACGCGGCGGCGAGTGGCGGCGCGGCGGACGGCGGCGACGACGTGGCTGGTCGGACGGCGGTTCGGGTCGCCCGGCTCCTGCTGATGGCCAGGGACGGTGATCCCGCCGTATGGCCGCTGGTGGAGCGGCTGCCCAGGCGCGGCGCCGACGACGTCGTACTGAACCAGACCGTCTTCGCGCTGTACAACCTCACCGAGACGGCCTTCCAGTTGGGCCACGACCGGCGGGCCCACGCTCTGCTGCGGGAACTGCGGGAGCTGGCCGACGGGGTGGACGGCCGGCCCTTCGAGTGCCTCGTGCGCGCCCTGGAGCTGTGCGTCGACCGGCTGGTCTGCCGCTGGGCCGACCTGGACCGCGAGTACGCCGCCCTGGCGCGGGCCCACCCCGACATGAGACAGGTCGACGCCGACCAACTGCTGTACCAGGGCTACCGTGCCCTCGCCGAGGGCCGGCACACCGGGGCCCTCGACCACCTCGTCGCCGCCGCCGAGTACGGAGGCACCTCGGCGGACGTCGTCACGGGGATCGCTGCCGCCCTCACGGCCGCCCGGCTCGCTCAGCGCGACCCGCGGGCGGCCTGGGAGACCGCCGAGCCGGCGCTGTCGACGCTGCGCGCCCTCGGTTCCTGGACGCGGACCTTCGGCCTGCTCCCCGTCGCCGTCGAGGCGGCGTCGGCCTGCGGGCACCGTACGGCGGCTGAACGGCTCGTGTCGGAGGCCGAGTCCGGTGTGCGCGGCCGGGACGCACCGGCCGCCCTGGCCGAACTGGAGCTGGCCCGGGGGTTGCTGCTGCGCGCCACCGAACCGGTGGGAGCCGCCGGGCACTTCGCCGAGGCGCAGCGCAGATGGCGGGAGATCGGCCGGCCCTACGAGGTGGCCAAGGCCGCCGAACGCCGGGGCGACGCCCTGATGGGTGCCCGGCCCGAGGACGCGGCCGTGCACCTGGCCGAGGCCCTGCGCGCCTACACCGGCCTCGGTGCGGTCGGTGACGCCGCGCGCTGCCGGCACCGGCTGCGCGAACTCGGGGTGACGGCGGTGGGGAGCCCTGGCCGGCGCGGTTACGGGAGCGAACTGTCGCCCCGGGAACAGGAGGTCGCCGAACTGCTGGCGGGCGGCGCCACCAACCAGGACATCGCCCGGACCCTGTTCCTGTCGCCGCGCACCGTCGAGAAACACGTGGCCCGGGTGCTGACAAAGCTCGGCAGGTCGAGGAAGGACGTCGTCCACACGGCCCCGTCGGACTCCGACGCCGCCCCGTCGGACTCCCCCGCCGGCTGATCGTGCGCACGCCGGCCCCGACGAGAACGCCCCCACAGCCGAACGAGCGTGATCAACTCGTCGGCGGTGAGGGCGGTTTCGTTACGGAGGTCCGGCGGACCGGCTAGCTCAGGCCGGCCGTCTTCAGCCAGGCCTTGGCGACGTCCAGCGGGTCCTTGCTCTCCAGCTGGACCTGGGTGTCCATTTCGAGCAGCGCCTTCGTGTCGAGCTTGGCGGAGACGGCGTTGAGGACGGCGACACCCTCGGCCGAGAGCCCGCTCTTGTACACCAGCGGCGTCACGTTCGCGAATCCGAAGAGGTTCTTCGGGTCCTGGAGGACGACGAACTTCTCCTTGACGATGGTCGGGTCCGTGGTGAAGATGTCCGCGGCCTGCACCGTGTTCTTCTTCAGCGCCGCCTGGGTGAGCGGGCCGCCCGCGTCGAGCGCCTTGAAGGACTTGAACTTCAGCCCGTAGGACGCTTCCAGACCGAGCATGCCCTGCTGGCGGGTCTGGAACTCGGGCGAGCCGCCGAGGACCAGCTGCGGCGCGACGGCCTTGAGGTCGGCGAGCGTCGAGGTCGCGGTGAGGTTGTACTGCTTCGCGGTCGCCGCGTTGACCGTGACGGAGTCCTTGTTCTCGGCCGGCGACGACTCCAGCAGCGTGAGCTTGGAGTCGAGCTTGGCCTTCGCAGCGGCGTTCACGGTCGCGAGCGAGTTCTGCGTGGCCTTCGCGTCCAGGTAGGCCAGCAGCGAGCCGTTGTACTCCGGCAGGACGGTGATGGAACCGTTCTTGAGCAGGCCGTAAGTGGTCTCGCGGCTGCCGATGTTGGGCTTGTACGTCACCTTGATGCCCTTGGTCTTCAGGGCCTCGCCGTAGATGTCGGCGAGCAGGATGCTCTCGGCGAAGTTGTTGGAGCCCACGACCACGGTGTCGCCGGTCGCCTTGTCGCCGGCGAGCGGGTCGGACGGGCTGTCGGACGAGGAGGAGCATCCCGCCAGCAGGACTGCCACCGCCCCGAGGGCGACGGCCGCCGCACCTGGGTGGTTACTGAAGGGCCTGCTGCTGTGGGCGTTGGTAGTCACGGTTCCCGTTCCGGCCTGGGGGGTTGATGAGAACTCAAATACTTTCACTGATCCAAGCCAGCCGGTTCTTGATCAGTCAAGAGGAATCAGGTTACCGATTGACTTCATTCCGTGATCACTTGCGTCTGGATTGATGGATGGATCGGGAGCTCACCTGGGTAATCCCCGGAAGACCACCAACAGGCCTCCGCGTTCCGCTTCGTAATGGATTCTTGACTTAGGGCGACCCGCTCGACCGTTGAGAGGGCGATAGTCTCGCCGAGGTCGGTGTCCGCCAGAGCAGTTGGCGGGGGCCGTGGCGGTGTGCGGGGGCCGCTTCCGTATCGTTGATATTCGGACACGTGCGTGCGGAAAACGACATGTACGCGCCCCCCATTGCACGTTTGCGACACCTTCTTGAAGGAGGCCCGGTGTCCACGAAACAAGTGGACGCGTCCGCCCGGTCGACATCCCCAGCATCCTCGGCACCGACGTCCACACGCCGGGGCCTGCGGGGCTTCGCCGACCGATGGCCCTTCCAGCGCAAACTGAACGTGCTCGTCGGTATCCCGTTGACGGTGATCGCCATGCTGTTGGCGTACCTCATCGTCGACCTGGTGCAGGAGTCGAGCCGCGCGGAGGACGCAGCCCAACTGGTGCGCGACAGCGCCCAGGTCGCCCAGCTCGTCGCCGCGCTCCAGGACGAACACCAGCAGGCCATCCTGCTCTCCGTGCGGCACGAGGCGTCCCTCGACGGCGGCTCCCCCTCCACCGACGCCTACCGGCAGACCCAGGACGCCGTGGACGCGCAGGTGCGCAAAGTGGTCGACGCCTTCGGCGACCGGCTGCCGGACACCGAGGTGCAGGCCCTCAAGGGCGTCCAGGGACTGGCCGGCCTGCGGTCCACCATCGAGCAGGGCTATCTGCCGGCCACCAACATCGACCCCGCGTACTCGGGTGCGACCGACGGCCTCATCGACGGGCTGGGCCTGGACAGCAACGCCGACCTCGCGACCACCTTCACCGGCAACCTCCTCGACTCGCTGCTGCGCGCCGACGCGGCCCACGGCGCGTTCGAGACCGGTGTGTTCTCCGCGCGGACCGGCGACAGCAACGCGCTCATCGAGTTCACCGGCGCCGTCGGCTCCTACGACCTGTTCACCTACCAGGCCAAGCGGTTCGCCCGGTTCGCCAGTGAGGCCCAGACCGACGAGTTCGGCGGCATCGAGCACAACGAGTCGCAGGCTGCGATCGGCCAGCACTACGCCGAACTGGCCGTGGATCCCAGCGAGTTGCAGGCCGAGTCCAAGGGCCAGATCCGTGCGGCGTTCCGGGCGGCCATCGCCTCCTACCCCGACTACAGCGGCCAGGCCGTCACCCGGCTGAAGATCACCTCGTCGCTCATCGGCCAGATCGCCGACCGGGCCGACGACTCCGCCGCCAGCGCCAAGTGGCGAGCGGGCCTGCTGCTGACCCTGGCGATGCTCTGCTTCGCCGTGTGGATCGCCTTCTCCGTCCTGGTGCGCCGCTCCGTGGTCCGCCCGGTGCTGGCACTGGCGGGAGCCGCCCAGGAGGTCGCCGACGTGGCCGGCCGCGAGCTCGCCCGCGTCGCCGACGACGACGCCGAGGAGTCCGGCTCCCCGCGACTGCGTCAGCTTCCGGTCACCGCGGACGACGAGATCGGTGAGCTCGCCGAGGCCTTCAACAACGTGCAGACCACCGCCGCCGCGCTGCTGGAGCGGCAGGTGCTCAGTCGGCGCAACGTCGCCGAGATGTTCGGCAACGTCGGTCGCCGCGTCAGCAACCTGACCACCCGCCAGCTCGCGCTGATCGACGCCGTGGAACGCGGCGAGACCGACCCGGCGCTGCTCGAACGTCTCTACTCCATCGACCACATCGCGGTCCGCCTGCGCCGCAACGCCGACAGCCTGATGCTGCTGGCCGGCATCCGCGAGACCGTGCTGGAGTCGGGGCCGACCGCGCTCACCAACGTCGTACGTGCCGCGCTGGGCCAGATCGAGGGCTTCCAGCGGGTACGGCTGCGGGCCGCGACCGAGGCCATGGTGGAGCCCGACATCATCGCCGACCTGACGCTGATGATCGCCGAACTCCTCGAGAACGCCGTGTCGTTCTCGCCCGCGGACAGCCCCGTCGAGGTGGTCGTCGGCTCCGAGCACGGCAGCGCGGCGATCACCGTCTCGGACCACGGCCTGGGCATGAGCGTGGAGCGCCTCGCCGAGGAGAACGCCCGCCTCGTACGCCGCGAACGCCTCGACGTCATCCCGACGAAGGTGCTCGGCCTGTTCGTGGTCGGTGCGCTGGCGCGCCGCTGGGACATCGACGTCACCCTCTCCCGTACCCCGGGCGGCGGCGTGACGGCCGAGGTGATGATCCCGTCGACGCTCCTCCAGACGGCGAGCGAGCTGGCCCCGGCGACCCGTCCCGCACCGCTCGCCCCGCCCGCCGCGCTCACCTCTCCGGCGGCAGCCGCGGCCGGCCCCTCCCCGTCGTCCTCCATACCGGCCCCGCTCCCGGCCAAGGTGCCGTCCTGGGCCACGAAGGAGGACGAGGCGACCGCACTCCCCCGCCGGGTCCCCCGCCGCGAGGCGACCCCCGAGGAACCGGAACCGGCGCTTCCGCTGCTTTCGGCGTCCACCGCCGAAACCCCGGCACACACCACCGCGACGCCCGTCCCGGACGCGGCCACGGTCACCTACGCCGCCCAGCCGGACGACACCGTCGCCACCGGCCACCCGGCGGCAACGGATGCCGACAGCCACGCGGCGGCGACTGGCTACGCGGGCTACGCAGCCGAGGCCGGATCCACCGGCCGCACGATGGCAACCGGCGACGCCTTCCCCCACACGGCCGCGCCGAGCCTCCCCACCCGTACGCCGACGTCCACCTCCCCCGGCAACCCGGCGCAGCCCGACGCTCCGGCCAACTCCGGTACTCAGCCGTGGAGTTCCGCTCCCCCCTCGGTTTCCGGCCCCCGCGCCTCGGAGCCAACACTCCACACCCACGCGGAAGACGGACCCGAAGCTCACGCCCGTACGGCGGAAAGCACCACCACCCCCGCCGCTACGACACGACCGGCGCCCACCCACCAGCCGTCCCGCCCTCTCCCCGGACAGGCCGCGGCCGACCCGTTCGCCGTCGGTCCCGACGGGTCCCGTCCGCTTCGGCGGCGGGTACGCGGGGCGACGCTGCGGACGACCGCCGACGCCGCCGCCCAGCAGGCCGCGCGCCAGGCGGCCCGCCCCGCCGACGCGGACGCCGTGCGCGATTCGCTCGAGGAGTTCGAGGCCGCCGTGGCCCGCGCGCACCGCGACACCGGCGAGCACCCGTGTCCCCCCGAATACCTGGTCGCTCGCGGGAACGACCGCCGACCCGACCACCGTCCCGACGTCTCGCCCGACCGGACCGACCGGACAGCGCCGTCCGACCCGTCCCACCGGCCCGGACCGATCAGCGAACCGATCACTGAACAGATCAGCTCACCGATCAGCGAACCGTTCACCGTCACGGACACCCCCCACCAGAACCACCTTCCGGAAGGAGCCGAGCAGTGAGCACGTCGACAGGTGAGACTCCCGCCGGAGACGCCACCGAGCCGATCGATCTGCGGGCCGCCGCAGCCGACTTCACGTGGCTGCTGAGCCGTTTCGCCACCGAGACCGCAGGGGTCGTGGACGCCATCGCGGTGTCCTCCGACGGGCTGCTGATCGCCGTGTCGGCGCTGCGCGAGCACGCCGACTCGGAGCGACTGGCCGCGATCGTCTCGGGCATCACCAGCCTGGCCGCCGGCGCCTCCGGCAACTACGGCCTGGGCAGCCTGAACAAGGTCATCATCGACCTGGAGGGCGGCCATGTCCTGGTCTCCGCGATCGGTAGCGGCGCCGTGCTCGGCGTCGTCACCGGCAAGGAGGCCAAGCTCGGCAACATCGCCTACGAGATGACGGTGTTCGCCAACCGCGCGGGCACCGCGCTCAGCCCGCAGCTCGTCCTGGAACTGAAGAACACCGTCGGCACGACACATACGCGCTGAGCACGTGCCACCGCAGGGAGAGCGAACACCGATGGCGGACGGCCGCACACCGCGCGGAGCCGGCGAGGACGGCGTCATTCCCGTCGGCCCCGCGCCCGCCGTCCGGCCCTTCCTGGTCACCGCCGGCCGGGTCGCGGGCGCCGCGGGCGAGGCGTCGTCCGGTCGGACGATGCCCGTGGAGACCCAGCTGGTGGCCACCACCAACGGGCTGCGCGCGCTCGACCGGCTCTCCTTCGAACAGCACGACATCGTTGCCGCCTGCCGCGTACCGCAGTCCATCGCGGAGATCGCGGCCAGGCTGCGGCTGCACCTGAACGTGGTGCGGGTCCTCGCCGAGGACCTCCGGACGGCTGGGCAGTTGTCGGTGCACGTGCCCGACTCCGGCATCACCCACGACGCAGCCGTTCTGCGCAGGGTTATCGATGGCCTGCGAGCCATCCCCGACTCCCGGAGGGTTCTCCGTGACACCGACTGAACCGCTGGTACGCACCTCGGCCGGACAGGCCGCCGTACGGCCGCCGCTGCCGGTGAAACTGGTGATCGCGGGTGGCTTCGGCGTGGGCAAGACCACCGCCGTGGGCTCGATCTCCGAGATCGAGCCGTTGACCACCGAAGCGGCCATCACCGAGGTGGCGGCCGGCGTCGACGACCTCAGCCACACCCCGCGCAAGACCACCACCACGGTCGCGATGGACTTCGGCTGCATCACCATCGACCCGACCCTGAAGCTGTACCTGTTCGGCACGCCCGGTCAGGAACGGTTCGGGTTCATGTGGGACGACATCGTGGAGGGCGCGGTGGGCGGGCTGGTCATCGTGGACACCCGTCGGCTCGACGACTGCTACGCCGCCGTCGACTACTTCGAGCACAAGCAGATCCCGTTCGCCGTCGCCGTGAACGCCTTCGACGGCCAGACCGCGCACACACTGGACGAGGTCCGCTGGGCCCTCGACGTGTCCGAGGGCGTACCGCTGCTCGTCTTCGACGCCCGCGAGCGGGGCTCGGTACGGGATGCTCTGCTGGTTGTGCTGGAGCAGGCGCTCGCCCGGAGCGGCGGGTAGGCACCCTACGTACACGTACCTGCTTACGGTTGTGGGGAACTGCGGGACCGTTGTGGCTGGTCGCGCCCACGCGGCGGAGCCGCACATCAATGCGGCCCCGCGCCCCTTGGGTTGGTTCCCCTTACGTCAGTTGCTACGGCGTACGCCCGGCGAGACCGCCGCCACGCTCGCCGCCCAGAACAGCCCGAGCGTCGCGAGTGCCATGCCGGCGACCAGGGTGGCGCCGCCCACGACCTTCTCGTAGTCGTGCTGGTAGAGACCGTCGACGATGTAGCGGCCGAGGCCGCCGAGGCTGACGTACGCGGCGATGGTGGCCGTGGAGACGATCTGGATGGCCGCCGAGCGCAGACCGCCGAGGATCAGCGGGAGCGCGACGGGCAGTTCGACGCGGAGCAGGATGTCGGACTCGCGCATGCCCATGCCCCGCGCGGCGTCCACGGGAGGCGGGTCCACGGAGCGCATCGCCTCGTAGGTGGTGACCAGGATCGGCGGGACGGCGAGGACGATCAGCGGGATCATCACGGGCAGCATGCCGAACCCGAGGGCGAGGGTCGCCACCACCAGCAGACCGAAGGTGGGCAGTGCGCGGCCGGCGGTGGCCACCAGCGAGAGCACGTTGCCGCCCCGGCCGTAGTGACCGGTGATCAGGCCGATCGGCAGGCCGATCACGGCGGCGAGGACGAGCGCCTCCACGGAGTACTGGACGTGCTCCCACAGCCGGGTGGGAATGCCGTCGTAGCCCTGCCAGTGCGCGCTGTCGCTGAAGAAGGCGTTGATGAAGTTGATGACGTTCATCGGGCTGCGTCCTCCAGGGCGGGCACGGCCGACTCGGGCCGTACCCCGGCGGGCTTGGACTTCGCGCCGCGCGTGGCGCCCGGCATCCAGGGGGTGAGCAGGACGCGCAGGACGACCAGCGCCGCGTCCGCGAGCACCGCCAGGACGGCACTGGTGATGACGGAGTTCCAGGCGAGCTCCGGCCGGTTGTAGATCTGCGCGTCGTGGAGCAGGTTGCCGAGCGCGCCCTGGTTGCCGATCAGCATGCCGACGCTGACGAGGCTGATGCTGGACACGGTGGCCACCCGCAGACCGGCGATGATGGCGGGCACCGCGATCGGCAACTGGACCTGGACGTAACGGCGTACGGGTCCGAAGCCCATGGCGGTCGCGGCGGCGAGGGTCTCCTGCGGGACCGACCGGACACCGTCGACGATGGCCGGGACGAGGACGACCAGGCTGTAGACGGTGAGCGGGATCATCACCGTCAGTTCGGTCTGCCCCGTGTAGTCGATGAGGACGACGAAGAAGGCCAGCGACGGGATGGCGTAGAGGATGGTCGTCACCCACAGCACGGGCGGGTACAGCCAGCGCAGCCGCACACACAGCTGGGCCAGCGGGAGCGCCAGCAGCAGCCCGCCCAGCACCGGCAGCAGGGCCTCGCGCAGATGGAGCACGATGAGGCCGAACCAGTCGTGCTGGAGGTCGCTGGGGATGTCGAAGAAGCGGTCCAGGTTCACCGGATGACCTTCTGCGCGCTCTCCCCGGTGGCTCCCTGCTCCGCGTGGGCGCCGCGGATGGCCTCGCCGATGGCCGCCTGCGAGACGACCCCGGCGGCCCGGCCCTCGGCGTCGACGGCGACCGCCCAGCCGGTGGGCGACAGGACGGCACAGTCGAGGGCGGCGCGCAGCGTGTCCCGTCCGGCGGCGAACGGCCGTCCGTACGGGAGCAGTCGGCCGGCGTCGACCTGTCCGGCGATCAGTGCGCCGGGCTCGCTCCAGCCGAGCGGACGGCCGTCCATGCCGGTGACGAGGAGGTAGGGGGCCTCGGACGCGCCCCGGGCGGCGATCTGCTCGGCGGTGGCGTCGATCGCGACGATCGGGGTGGTGAGCAGGTCCAGGCCGCCGGAGGAGAAGAACGACAGCCGCCGGATGCCCCGGTCGGCGCCGAGGAAGTCCTCGACGAACTCGTCGGCGGGGTCGGACAACAGCTCGGCGGGCGGCGCGAACTGGGCGAGCCGGCCACCGGTGCGCAGTACGGCGACCATCGTGCCGAGTTTGACGGCCTCGTCGATGTCATGTGTGACGAAGACGATGGTCTTGCCCAACTCGGCCTGGAGGCGCAGGAGTTCGTCCTGTAGCCCCTTGCGGACGACGGGGTCGACGGCGGAGAACGGCTCGTCCATCAGCAGCACCGGAGGATCGGCGGCCAACGCACGTGCCACGCCGACGCGTTGCTGCTGGCCGCCGGAGAGCTGGTAGGGGTACCGCTTGGCGAACGAGGCGTCGAGCCCCACCCGTTCCATCAGTTCCCGCGCCCTCGTGCGGGCCTTGTCCTTGCTCCAGCCGAGCATCCTGGGCACGGTGGCGATGTTGTCGACGATCGTCCGGTGCTGGAAGAGCCCGGCGTTCTGGATGACGTAACCCATACCCCGGCGCAGGGTGTTGACCGGCTGCTGCCGGCTGTCGACGCCGTCGATGAGGATGGTGCCCTCACTGGGCTCGACCATCCGGTTGATCATCCGCAGAGTGGTCGTCTTGCCGCAGCCCGAGGGGCCGACGAGGACGGTGATCGAACGATCCGGTATGTCGAGGGAGAGTCGATCGACGGCCACTGTGCCGTCCGGGTATCGCTTGGTGACTGAATCTATCCGTATCAAGGCGCCGAATACCCTTCGGGTCTGGCTGTTTCCGCCCACTCTCGACCAACCGAGTTTCGGGCCGTTGTGGGGAGAGTCTAAACGCCTTGGGTTTCGGCCTTTTTAGCGGGCAAGATATGCCCTCGGCCCGTACGTTCCCGGGAGTTGACGGCCGGAGTCCTTATCGCAGGAGCGAGCCACAGTGAGCAGGAAACGTTACGTCGCCCGGGGCGTCCCCGGCGGCTACCGGATCTGGAACAGCCGAGGACGCCGATGGTGGGGCGACCTGTACGAGCTGTGCCCCGACGACCTGCTCACCGAGCTCAACGGGGCCGCCGACCCCGACCGGATCACCGCCCTGCTCAAGCGGTACCGGGCACTGAAACGGTAGAGCCAGACGCCCTTGACCTCTGACAGCCCAATGGCGTGAGTGCCGCGACAAGGGGCCGAACCAGGAGTATCCGCAGGTCAGCGGCGCGTCTGTCCGGCCCTTGGGGGTCACTGAAGGTCATTGAGCGGTTGCGGCTGGTGGCGGCACTTCTCACCGTGGGTCCAAAGAGAGCAGCTCTCGAAAGGACTGCGCATGCGCGCCCTCGTATCCCGTACCGGCCTCGGCGCCCGCTCCCGCGGGCTCTTCCTACCGTCGTCCGTCGTCTGTGCCGCACTGATATTCGGGCCGGTCGGCACGGCCGTCGCCGTCACCGACGCGAGCCGGGACCTCTACGCCTCCATCGGCGCCGACCCGCTGTGGTCCTTCACGCCAACCACGCCCTCCACACCCTCCGTACTCGCCCCCGCCTCCGCATCCTCCACGCCGTCCGCCTACGCGGACCGGACGCTGAAGCGCCTCGCCGCCCTGGAGCGCGCCGACCGGTCCGACGTGCTCGCCCCGGTACTGAACGTCCTGACCGACCTCACCGAGCAGACGGGCACCGGCCGCCTGACCGCGACCCAGGCGGCCGGGTTCGCGACCGCCGTCGAGACGGCGAAGGCCTCGCTCAAGCAGCGCCTGGCGGAACGGACCGGCACGAACAGGGCCGCGGCGCTCATGGCCGACCCGGTCTCGGACCTCCTGGACCAGCTCCAGGCAACGCTCAGCGGCCTCCTCGACACGGTGACCGGCCTGGTGGACGACCTGCTCGGCACGGTCACCGGCCTGGTGGGCGGCCTCCTGGACACCCTGGGCGACCTGATCGAGGGCCTGCTCGGCGGCCTGCCATCGCTTCCGGAACTGCCCCCGGTCGCCCTGCCTCCGCTGGAACTGCCCCCGGCCGCGGTGCCCGCGCTGCCGGCACTGCCCGCGCTGCCCGCGGCAGACGGCGTGGCGGGGATGGACAGCACGACGGACACGGTCCGCTGACCCGGTCGCGGTGACCTGCGGCCCCCTGGCCCGCCCCTCCGCCCGTCGGCGGGGCGGGCCGCAGCACGACCGCGCCCGCCCCGGGCACAAGTCACCGCTCCTCCCGCCCGGCAAGCACCCGCTCGATCCGGTCGAACCGCTCATGCAGCGCCGAGGCCGTCTCCTCGACGGCGCCCCGCAACCGCTGATGCCGCCGCTCGTCCCGTCGCCGGTTCTCGATCCCCACGAACCAGGTGGCCAGCGCGGCCGTGACCATGCCGTACGCGGTGATCCCCACGATCATCACCACCGCACCGACCGCCCGGCCCCACCACGTCACCGGGTAGAAGTCGCCGTATCCGACGGTCGTCGCCGTCTCGACCGACCACCACAGGGCCTTCGGATACGACGTCAGATTGGCGCCCCGCACCCCCTCCTCGGCGCCCACGACGGCACAGGAACCGCCGAGCATCACCACGAGCAGGGCGACCGTCGCCCCGCCCGCCGCCCTCAGGTGCAGCGAGCGGCCGTCCCGGCCGAGCAGCAGCTCGACCGCCTTGGTCAGGAATCCGGGCAGCATGCGGCGATCCTGCGGTACGGGGAACAGGTGCGCGTCACTCCGCCCCGGCGGGTCACCCCGCTCACCCACCAAGGGAGTACCGCATGTCCGAGAACCTCACCGAGACGTTCGCCTTCACCTGCCTCAACTGCGGCACCGCCTGGAAGCGCACCTTCGAGGTCTTCTCCCTCCCCGACCCGGCCGGCTGCCTGAACCCCCTGGAGTACGTCGACGAGGACGGCCGCGCCATGCGCTCCCCGCTGACCGACGCCGTGTGCGACGTCTGCGGCAGCAGAAAGGTCCGGGTCGGCTGAGAAGGTCCGGGTGGGGAGAACAGGTAGGGCGGCTACTTCTCGTCGAAGCTGGCGAAGTAAGCCGCCGCCATGTCCTCGTCCCCGTGCCCCTGTTCGGCGGCGCGCCGGAAGCGTTCGGCGCTCGCGGCGGCCACGTCCAGCCGTACGCCGTTGCGCTCGCCCGCCTCGACGATCAGCCGGGCGTCCTTCGCGGCCGTGGACACCGCGAAGCTCGCCGGCGTCAGCTTGTCGTCCAGGATCAGGCCGGCCTTGGCACGCAGGTAGCCCATGTCGAGCGGACCGCCGGCGATCGCGTCGAAGAAGCTCTGCGGGTCGACGCCGAGGGCCCGGGCCAGGGCCAGCGTCTCGCCGGTCGCGCCGGTCACGGCGAGCACCCAACTGTTGGCGACGAGCTTGAGCCGCGTCGCGCTGCCCGCGGCGCCCTCCTCGCCGGTCCACACCGTGCGGGCGCCCACCGCGTCGAGGACGGGCGCGACGGCCGCCCGCTGGTCCTCGGGCCCGGCGGCGAGCACGAGCAGCTGTCCGGCCTCGGCGGGCTGCCGGGTCCCCAGCACGGGCGCGTCGAAGAAGGTGAGCCCCCACTGGCTTGCCAGCGCGCCCAGTTCACCGATCGCGTCCACCCCTGCGGTGGTCGACTGCACCCACGCGGCGCCCGGACGGAGCGCGGGCGCGGCCTCGCGCATGACGTCCCGGACGGTGTCACCGTCGTACAGCATGGTCAGGACGACTTCCGCGTCCCGGACGGCGTCGGCGGGCGCGTCACAGACCTGGACGCCGTTTTCGGCGGCCAGGGGTTCGGCCTTGGCGCGGGTCCGGTTCCAGACCCGGACGGCATGCCCGGACCGGGCGAGGTTACGGGCCATGGCGGCGCCCATGATGCCGGTGCCGAGGACGGCGACGGAGAGTGTGGGGGTCTCGGTGTCGGTCATAGAGCCAGTAAAGCAAGTGGACGGGGTCTTGCCGCCTGGTGAATCCATCCACCAGGATTCCGCGCAATGGATAAAACAGTGAACCGGAGCCGGCCGTGACCCCGGCACTGAAGTCAGCGAGCGGCCTCCTGACCGCACTGGCCCTCTGTGTGCTGGGCGCCGCCCCGGCCCCCGCGGCGCCCCACTCAGCCACCGCGACCCCCGTCCCCCACATCTGGCCGACCCCCCAACAGCTGAGACCCGGCCACGGCACCCAACCGGTCCCGGAACACGTCGTCGAGGTCATCGGCCACGCCACCGACCCCGCCGCCCGCGCCCTCACCGAACGCGTCCTGCGCGACGCCGGCGCCCCAAGCCGCAGTCGTAGCCGCCTGGTCAGGCCACGACCAGCCCGACAGCCCCACCCGAAAGCCAAAACGGGCATCACGTCACGAACCGCCCTCTGAGGGGGCCGGGGTCCAGCAATGGACCCCGGCTACCCGACAAGCGTATCGGGTCCTGCCCCCGTGTCCGCGTCCAGGACAACGGCCGTCGGGTCGTCTCACGGGGCGGGTCGGCCCTGCTAGTGGAAACCGTCCGCAAGACCGGTCTTGACCAGGAGCAGAGGCGACGTGCCAGCCGAGCGGCGTGACGGGTGCGAGAGACCCTCTCGTCACGGTTTTGTCTTCGGCTCTCAGGCGCCGGATCGCGAGCCCTTCAGCGACCGGATGACGTTCAGGGCCAAGTCGATCTCTTCGGGGAAGTTGACAATTCCCGCCGACAGACGCACGTGAGGAACCCCGTACGGCGTGCTGTTGGCGATGACCCGGTTCTCGCGGAGGATCTGGGCCACCTCCTGCGGTGCGTGGCCCTCCACGTCGAAAGTGACGATGCCCGCGGACAGCTCGGGGTCGAGCGGCGTGTAGAGCGTCACGTGGTCCATGGCAGCCAGGGCTTCCTTGATCTGGCTGTTCAGCTCCGCGATCCGGTCCTGGATCCGCTTGCGTCCGATCTGCCGGACGAAGCGGAATGCCTCGGCGGCGGCCCACTGGTGTTCGTAGGAGAAGAATCCCCCCGGACTGACCCATGCGGCTTCCGTTGGGCCGGCCGGCCGACGGCCCTGTCGCCACGCCGCGGAGGTCTCCTTGCTCATCAGACTGGGAATCGTCGGCTGGAGAAGCGCCCAGTTCTCCGCCTTCGCCCACATGATTCCCGTCCCGCGCGGTCCCAGGATCCACTTGTGTGTACCGGCGGAGAAGAAATCGCAACCCATCTGTGCGACGTCCTCGTCCGCGACGCCGAACCCGTGGACCCCGTCCACCACCAGCAGGATGCGGTCAGCTTCGTCGCGGTTTCGGTTCAGGTCGGCGATGGCTTCGGCAATCCTGGACATCGGCAGGCGCACGCCGGTGTTGGAATGCACCCAGGCCACACCGAACACACGGGTGTTGGGGCGCACAGCGGCGCGCAACCGTGCGATGGCCTCGTCGACGGAGAAGTCGAACGACGAATCGTAGAGTGAGATCGAGCGCATGGTCGCGCCCCACTTGTCGGCGGCCAGGCGGATCGCCTCGTGGTGCGGATAGAACTCGTGCGTGGTGGTCAGAACCTCTTGGCCCGGCTTCAGCCGCAGGCCGTTGTAGGTCAGAGCAAGTCCCATGGTGGTGCTGCTGGTCAGAGCGATCTCTTTGGCCTGTCCACCGACGTACTCGGCCGCCTCGGCGCAGACGGAACGCCACAGCATGTCCTCTTCCCGGGCGAACATGTTGTCGTCGAGGAAGCTGTGCGGGTTCTCGTCGAACGCGCGCCGGTAGTTCGTGATGGCGTCACGGACAGGCGTCGGGTTCGAGGCGAGGTAGAAATTGGACAGGTGCACAAGGTCGGGCGACAAAAGGAACTGCGCACGGACGGATTTCCAGTCGCCCGGATCGAAGGGCTGGGGTGTGGCCTCCTGCGTGACCTGCGAGAAATTCGCAATGTCGGAGTCAACCAGGCTTGCAGGGTTCGAAAGGGACACGATCACTCCTCTTGACTGAGACTGCGCTGCATCTGTGCGGGCGCCGGACCACTGCGCGGAAAGGCGGAAGGGATCTCGGTCCGCTCCCTTTCTTCCGCCCGATCTTTCCGGTGTCGTCCGGCGCCTTGTCGGGCTTGCCGGTTGCGAATGGGTAGTCGAGCCGGGAGTTCTCAGGAAACCCTGGAACGGTCCGCCGACGGGCCGACCTGCTCCGTTTCGCTCCTCTGCTTCTCCTCCTCGCCACGGTGCACGTCCGCCGCCTCGGAACCGACCTCCGAAGTCCTGGGGCGCCGACCTGCGTCGGTTGCCCAGACGATGAGCGCGCAGGTCGCGAATCCGGCCCCGAGGAGGCTGGAGGCGGCCCAGCCGTGGGAGGTGAAGACGGATGTGGTGGCGGCTGCGCCGAGGGCGGAACCGAGGGAGTAGAAGACCATGTAGCCGCCGATGACGCTGCTGGTGCGCTCCGGATGCGCGGTGGTGAGCACGTGCTGGTTGCTCACGTGCACGACCTGGACCGCGAAGTCGAGCACCACGATGCCGATGACGAGCAGCCACAGGGACCAGGACAACTGCGCGGTCGCGGCCCAGGAGACGAGGAGCAGAGCCAGCGCGAGGCCGCTGATCGGGATCGCCCGTCCTGCGTCCGCCCACCGTCCCGCACGTGCCGCGCCCAGTGCGCCGGCGAGTCCGGCGACGCCGAACAGTCCGATCTGGCTTTCGCTCAGATGCCACGGTGCGTTCGCCAGCGGCAGGGACAGGCCACTCCACAGGGTGCCGAACGATGCGAACAGGAAGAACGCGATGAGACCGCGCGTCAGGAAGAGACGCTGCCCGAACAGCCCGCCGAACGAGACGACGGCCTGTCGGTAGCCCGCAGGCCGGCGAGAGCTGTCTTCAGTCGGCAGCGCGCGCAGGACAAGTGCGGCGAGGGCGAGTGCGAGCACACCGAGCACGGCGTACATGCTTCGCCAGCCCCACACCTGCGCGAGCACGCCGGTGACGAACCGCGCGCCCAGGATGCCCACCACCACGCCCGACGTCACGACACCGATGTTTCGTCCGCGCTCGGCGGGCGGCGAGACCGACGCGGCGTAGGCCACCGTGGTCTGCACCACGACCGCGAACATTCCGGCCAGCGCTAGCCCGGCGAAGGCGGTCCACGCGGCCGAAGCCGCAGCCGTCAGGAACAGGCCTGCCGCGGTGATGGCCATGTGCACCGCGATGAGCCGACGCCTGTTGGCGACCACGTCGCCGAGCGGCACCAGCAGCACCAGACCTGCCAGATAGCCGAACTGGCCGGTCGAGACGATCCACCCGGCGTGCTGTGCCGACACCCCGAGGCTGTCTCCCATGGACGGCAGCACTGTTTGCGCAGCGTAGATGCTCGCTACCGCGACACCGCACACGGTCGCGAGGAGTAACCGTCGCCAGACGTCCATCGCACTCCTAACGAGATGAGTAGCAAAGTGAAACTAATTTGACCCTAAGGCATGATGGTTTCAGTCCGCAACTCATCGGGAGGTGTCATGCCGAGCCCCTCCACGGGCACTCCGAGCCCTGACTGGACCGATCCCGACTGCCCGGTAGCCCGCACGCTCGACCTCGTCGGTGACCGGTGGAGCCTCCTGGTCATCCGGGACGCGATGGACGGGGCACGGTCCTTCACCGAGTTCCAGCGACGGACCGGCATCGCCCGCAACATCCTCACCGACCGCCTGCGCAAGCTCACCGCCCACGGAGTCCTGACCCAGCAGACCGCGCCCTCGGGCCGCCGCCTGCAGTACGTACTCACCGACGCCGGCCGCGACCTCTTCCCCGTCCTCCTCACCCTGCGCCAGTGGGGAGAGCGCCACGCCTTCGAACCGGGCGAGCCACACTCCACACTGGTCGACCAGCACGGCGCCCGTGTGCCGGACATCAAGCCGACCGGCGCCGACGGTGCCCTCATCGACGCCGACACCACTCACGTGCAGAAGACCGGCGGCGAACGGCACCGGTGAGGTGACGGCCGACGAGACGGGTCAGCGTCTGTGCCCGGGCCCGCACAGCGACGCGTTGTGCCCGGCCGGTTCACGGGCGGCCCCCGCAGGCCAGACGACCTCCACGGCGATACCGCGGGCACGGGCGTACGCGACCATGTGGGCGGTGGCGTCCTGCCCGCTGGACGGTGAACCGTCCCAGACGGCCAGCAGCCGGCTGCAGCCGCTGACCAGCCGTTCGTCCGCGCTCACACAGGCGTCCCGGTCCAGCGGGTCGAAGGAAAGCATCCGTATCTGCTCGGCCAGGGCCAGCAACTCCCGGTGCGCCCGCCGGTCGTGGAAGGGAGCGTGGGCGAAGGCATCGCCCCGTTCCGGGAGCAGGACCACCAGGCGCTGCCCCACCTCGTGGACCACCCGCCCGAACACCAAGGGCAGTCTGGCGCCAGCGCGTACCAGTGCCGTCGCGTCGGGCGGCAGGCCCTGCAGGCGTTCCCGTAGTTCGGCCTGCACCAGATCCCATGTGGTCGAGGTCAGGTCGGCATGTCCCACTGCCGTGATCATCCGATCGCTCGCTTTCTCACCATGTGGTGCGCTCCGCTTTTATCCGTCCTGTCCACGCCTGTTCAGCGGGCACGGTCCGCGCGCGTCAGCTCCGCGCGTAGCAGGTCCAAGCCCATTGGCCCCAGGTTCAGCGCGTGGTGGTGGAACCGCTTGAGGTCGAAGGCGGCGCCGTCGCGACGGCGGGCCGCCTCCCGCGCTTCCAGCCACACCTTCTCTCCCAGCTTGTAGGCGAGGGCCTGTCCCGGGCGTCCCAGATAGCGGTCGATCTCGAACTCGACGAACCCTGGTGGGCCGAGCCCGCAGTGTTGCGTGAGAAACGCGCGGCCCAGTTGCGGCGTCCACCGCTCTCCCTCGTGGAACCCGGCGCCCGCGGGGATGGGGAGCCGCAGGTGCAGCCCGATGTCCAGGACGACCCGTGCGGCGCGCAGCAGTTGCCCGGTTGCCAGCATCCCCAGCCGGTGGGCCGGGTTGGTGAGGTATCCGAGTTCGTCCATCAGCCGCTCGGCGTACAGGCCCCACCCCTCGACGTGCCCCGGGTGCAGTTCGCACGACAGCCGCTGGAACCGGTTGAGCCCGGAGGTGTTGAGCGTCGTCACGCCAAGCTGCAGGTGGTGGCCCGGCACACCTTCGTGGAACATCGTGCTCGGCACGGTCCACGTCCGAATCGGCGCGCCTGGCTCGGGTCTGGTCCACCAGACTGTGCCGGGACGCGACAGGTCCTCGCTGGGCGCCAGATAGAAGGCGGGCCCGTCGGCAGGGCCGATCCGGCAGTCGATCCGTCGCAGAGGCTCGGGGATCGTGAAGTGCGTTCCATCGAGGTCGGTGATGGCGGCGTCAGCGAGTTCCTGGAGCCAGTCGCGGAACTGCGCACTGTCCGCCATCTGGTATCGCGGGTCCTTATCGAGCCCCGCCAG
This sequence comes from Streptomyces sp. NRRL WC-3618, assembly GCF_001280005.1. Taxonomy (GTDB): domain Bacteria; phylum Actinomycetota; class Actinomycetes; order Streptomycetales; family Streptomycetaceae; genus Streptomyces. Next base: position 45,664 of record NZ_LGDW01000142.1, read on the forward strand.
CACGGCCGGCACCGGTTCGCCGGGCGCGATCTGCGCCGCCGTCACCGTCATGTCCCGCTGTATCCGGCCGAGTTCCTCCCAGCCCCAGGCGTAGGTCTCCCGCAGGTCCAGCCGGGTGCCGAGGAACTCCCGCACGCCAAGCTGGTAGCGCTCCTCGCCCACTGCGTCCAGCTTCGGCGCTTGTGCCGCGAGCTCCCGCGACAGGTACGCCGCCATCCGTGCCAGCGCTTGGTTCGCCGCCGCCGCGGCCTGCTCCAGTGCGCCCCGCAACACACCGTCGCCGTGCCCGGCGGGCAACCCCGCCAGGTACTGCCGCATGTCACGGCACTCCCGGGCGTTACGGACCACCTGACGGTACGGTGCCACCCGGCCGCCGCGCCGCGCCGCCTCCAGACTCTCCCGCAGTCCCGCCAGCGCCTCCGGGACGGCGGACAGCCGCGCCAGCAACACCTCCCACGCGGTGTCGCGGCCCTGATCCAGCAGACCCACCGCTTGCCGCACACGCTGGATGGGCCCGTCGAGGGTGTCCAGCAGGGTGCCGTGCGCGTCGGTGTCGGCCAGCGCCACCTGCGTGGCGAGCCGCTCACGCAGCACCGCTGCGGCGACGCGCTCCGCATCCCCGGCCACGGGCGTGTCATCGACCGCCTTCAGCATGCGACGCGCCGACGCCGCCCGCTCCTGCACCGCCTGGGGGCCGAAGTCGGTCAGACGGGTCTCCTGACCGGCGATGCCCATGGCCGCGGCGAGGCAGGGGTCCATTACGGCCAGCTCGTCCATGTACTGATCCGCGAGATCGTTCAGTGCTGTCATGATCGGGACCGGCTCGGCGACGGCAGCGTTGACGGCCACCGCACACGACAGGTGCTGAGTCCTCATGCCGGCACCTGCTCCGACGTCGTGCGAGCGGCCGGGCGTGTGCGGACTGAGAGCGAGGCGAACAGGTCGGTCATCCAGCGCCGGCCGCCCTCGGGGGTGTCGCTCGCGACGATCCCGGCGAGCACCGTCTCGCCGGCCTGGTAGGTGATGTGGTCGGGCAGCGGCGAGCCGGGCGGCAGTTCGTTCCAGGCGACCACGGACGGGTCGTCCCGGAACGCCGCTGTCCCGTCAAGCCCCTGGAACTCCCGTCCGGCCATGTGGTGGCCGGGGCAGACGAACCAGCCGTACAGGCGCCGGTCGGCAGGCGGCTCGGGGAGCGTTCCGGTGACGCGCTCGCCGAGCAGAGCACGCAGTTCGTAGGAGGGCAGGTGGACGCCGGTGGCCAGCTCGACGGTCGCCACCACGTCGGCGCCCCCTACCCGGTTGCCGACCTCGAGAAAGACCAGCTCTCCCCTGTGCGCGATCGCCTCCAGATGGAAACTGCCGTCCTCGATACGCACCGCCGCCAGTGCGCGGGACACCCAGGCGCGGTCCTCATCGGACAGCGCGAGCTGGAACGACCCCAGTGGCCTGCCTTGTGCGTACTGCAGGCAGGTGCCGACGTACTCACTCGCGCTGAGGACCAGTACTTCGCCGCCCTGCACCAGGCCGTCGAAGTGCCTGATCGGCCCGGAGACGAACTCCTCCACCTCGAAGTCCGCCAGGTCGCTCCCCGTGTCGAGCCGGGATATTCCGGTGCGGCCCTCGGTGATGGCTGCGGCGGCCTGCCGGGGCGTGTCGAAAACGAGGACGTCCTCGCTGGACGCACCGCGATGCGGCTTCAGTACGGTCCGGCCGTACCAGGGGACCCGGCCGTCCAGGTCGAGGAAGCGTGGCAACGCGAGGAAGCGGGGCACGCGCAGACCCGCGTCCTCGACCACCTGCTTCATCAGGACCTTGTCCCGGGCCAAGGCCACCTGGTTGGCCGGCGCGCCGGGCACGCCCAGGTACTCACGCAGCAGGGCCGCGTCCAGCAACTCGTACTCCGATACTGAGATGACCCGGTCGAAGTCGCGGGGCCGGTATGCCAGCCAGTTCCGCGCCTCCTCGAAAGCCGAGCTCAGACCGGGACGGCTCACCCGCTCGCAGCGCAGGTCCGGTGGCAAGGTGGCCAGCGCCTGGTCGGTCCCGATATAGGTGACCTCGTGCCGGTCGTGAGAGATCCCCCGGTGATATTCGATCTTGAAGTAGGGCACGCGGTGCAAAATGAGAATCTTCATCGGGCCTTCCTGAGGGAAGCGGGGAAGCGAAGGGCGCGGTCCAGGGCGTCCGACCATGCCTCGCGCAGTGCGTAAACGACGGTGCGGATGTCGGCGCGGCCGCCGCGCAGGACGATGCAGCCCTGTGCCGCGAAGTCCGCGTTGTCGCGGGCGACCGCATGCAGGTCGCGGCGCTCGGTCGACAGCCAGGAGAACTCCGTGACAGCCAGTTCCCCCTCGTCCAGGCCGAGGCGTTCCGCGGTGGCCTGGACGGCGTCCGCGAACGGGTCCGTGCCGGACATGACGTCGTCCGGGGAGAACGAGCGGTCGGTGGCGACGCCGAGCAGCACTGTCGCCGCCGAGCACTCGGGCACGAGCTCCAGAGCGGGGGCGGCCGTTCCGAAGGCCATGTCCACCCAGCGGTTGTGCAGGTCGATCCCGTACACCCATCGGGCCAGCGACCAGATCTTCATTCCGCCCGGTCGCCGGTTGGGCTCCACCACCGCGGCGCGCAGCCCGTCGTCGCTCAGCTTGATCTCGTTGTGGAAGGGCCCGTCACACTGCCCGACGAGCAGGTTCGCCTGCCGTCCCGCCCGTTCCAGCGTCGCGCGCTCGTGTTCGTCCACCCGGGCGGGCAGGACCTGGGCGATCTCGACGGGGTACCGGCCGCGCGCGCTGATCTTCTCGGTGAGGAACGCCAGCGAACCCAGTCCGTCGAAGGAGTACTCCCGCCGGTACGGAATGAGCTCCTCGCAGATCACCCCGCCTTCCAGATAGGGAAGGGCCTCCGCGAACACCGCCGTGAGGTCGTCGCCCGGCCGCACCACGACGACGCCCCGGTTGTTGCCCTCCGCCGCGGGCTTGACGACGAAGCCCTGGGGGTGGTCGCGTGCGAATCCCTCCAGCTGGTCGAGCGAAGCGATTTCGGCGAATGCGGGCACCATGATCCGTTGCGTCTCCAGCAGGTCGGCCACGCGCGCCTCGCCGAGCCGGTAGCGGTACTTGGAGAACGCGCCCTCGGCCAGTCGCGACGAGTCGACGGGGACGCCCAACCGCTCCAGCAGCTCGGCCCCGCTGCGTACGGCGTTGTCGGAGAAGACGATGCCCGCCCTGATCCGCTCACGCCGGTCGCCGAGCAGCTTCTCGCCCATCTCGGCGAAGTCGTCGCGCAGCGGATCGAGGTCGATCACCTCGTCGGCGATGGAGCGGTCGGCTTCGGTGGGGGCGGCGCGGATGAGGATCACCGTCGCGTCGTGGCGTTCGCGCGCGTGGTCCCGCAGGCGGCGGACCTCGTCGACGCGGCTCAGGTTGTAGTCGACGATGAGGAGGATCGGCCTGGTCATCCGCGCTCCCTTTCGTACACGATCTCGATGGCGTGCTCGGAGGCGGGCAGCAGCCGAGGGAGGATCGCATCGCGGTCCGCTCGGTCCATGCGCCAGAGCACCTGGCCTAGGAACACTTCGCGCGAGGACGAGTGCACGACGTCGCCGGGCTTGAGCAGGACCTGCGACACCACCGGCTGCAGGGGGAGGTCGTCGTTCAGACCCACTGCACGGATCGTTCCGGGGTCGGCGAAGAAGACCCGGAAGAACGTCGCGTTACGGCCTTGCGTCGTCCCGTCCGCCGCGAACGACAGGCTCTTCAGTGCCTTGCTGAAGTCGGCCGGCTGGTCGGCGGAGAGCAGGGAGTCCAGCCAGAGGTCAAGCAGGCCGGGACCGCCGGTCAGCGCCGCCACACTGGGCGAGATCAGGCTGCCGCCCACCCGCGGGTTGACCTCGATCAGATCCCAGCCGGACGCGGCGTGCCGCGCCTCGACATGGAAACAGCCCCAGTCGAGAGCGAGGACGTCCAGCGCGCTCGTCACCCAGCGGATTCCGGCGGCGATCTCTTCCTGCGACAGGCTGGTGGGCGGGCTGACGCAGGCGTTTTCCAGCACGGTCCCCGCCGTCTCCGTGACCTGGCACTTCTCGTGCACAGCCACGACGTGGGGCTCGGCGTCGACGACGATCACCTCGAAGCTGAACTCCCGCCCCGGCACGTAGTCCTCGACGAGAAACTCCATCCCGTCGGCGACACCGTGATCCGAGCCGGCTCCTGGGCCCACGCCCTCCTCCACGGCCAGGTGCGCGTGCGGGCCCGGTCCCACGGGATCGCCGGAGCCGGGCTGGGCGGCGAAGGCGCTGGAGTAGACCGTGTCGGACCGGGCCTCGGCGGCGATGCGTTCCACGTCGGCCCAGGTCGTGTCGGCCGTGAGGGGAAACGTCCCGAAAGAGGCGATGCCGCTGACCGGCTTCACGAAGTAGCGACCGCTCTCGCGTTGGCGTTCGGCGAGCGTCTCGGGAGTGAGGGCGGATGCCCGGCCACGGCTGAGCCCGGCGTCGGCCAGCCGGTTTCGCAGCGTCAGCTTGTCCCGCAGGTCCAGGACCTGCTTCTCGTCCAGGTCCGGCACACCCAGACGGGCGTTGGCCAGCGCCATCAGGTGCCGGTAGCCCTCCCAGACGGTGAGGCAGCACTGCACCGCCGCACCCGCTGCCTGGAGCCGGTCGAGGTAGTCCTCGACGTCGCGGGCCGTCAGGACGTGCCCGGTGGTCACCCGCACGTCGTCGGCGACGTCAGCCAGCGTCGTCGGCCTGGATGCCTGGTGCTGCGGCTCCGGCAAGGAGCTGAGCACATAGCCCTTCAGCCCCCGCGCCATGACCGTGCCGAGGAGATCCTCCATGAACGAGAACCCGACATGGCTGAGCAACAGCACTCCCCTGGCATTTTCGGTGCTCATTCCGGCCTCCTTACCGGCAGGCGGGGGCGCGGCGCGGCCGCGCCGCGCCCCCGCTGGGGACGGATCTCAGGCCGGCTGCTTCTCAGCCCTGGCGATGGTGTCCAGGTAGAGCTCCTCGAAGTACTGCGCCAGGATCTGCTGGTGCTCGCGGAGGTACCGCTTGAACGCGGTGACGTCGTCCTCACTGCGCAGCAGGTGCCGGACGGCCGCCCACACCTCGCCGGGGTGGTCGTCGTTGATGTCGGTGTGCGAGTGGTTGATCTGGCCGCCGATGTTGCCCTCGCCGACCGACTTCTTCAGCGCCTCCAGCTTCTTGGGCTCGAGTTTCACGTTCACGTACTCGACGAGGTAGGAGTACGCCACCACGCCGAGCGGGCCCTCGTGGTCCAGGAGATAGGAGAAGTAGCCGGTCAGCAGCTTGGTCGACAGGTAGGGCTCGGTGGCCAGGAACTGCTCGCGCGACACGCCCGCCTTCTCCAGGTCGGCGATGAACAGTTCGTCGTGGAGCATCTCCTCCTGCTCGTAGTTGGCCCAGACCTGCGCCGCCTCCGGGCTGCGCTTGGCGATCTCCACCAGCGCCTTGGCCTCGGACACGCGCAGCATCCGGATACGCCAGGCGGTCTCGATCAGGTTCCGCTTGTAGTACTCGGAGTCGACGTTCTTGCCCTCGAGATGTGCGGCCTCGGGCACATTGGCGTACCACTCGAGGACCTGCTGGTCGAGCTGCTTGTCGATCTCGGCGCGCAGCTGCGCTGAGGCGGTGGCGTTGAGGAACGGGGTTCGGTCCCCGTACCCGACGTTGGTCACGCGATTCGGCATGGTTCACCTTTCTCATGGACGCTCGGACGTTCGGTGCGAGCGGCTCTAGATGTCGTCGGCGACGCGAATGGTCGCGTCGCCCCGCAGCCGGCACTGGCAGGCAAGGCGGTGGGAACCGCCGGTCCGGCCGAGGTCTTCCAGGAAGTCGAGTTCGTCGGGGTCGGGTTCGCCGAGGGAGCCGAAGCCCTCCAGCACCTCGATGACGCACGCGCCGCACGATCCGGAACGGCATCCGAACGGGATGAGCCGTTGCGGGGTCTCGTACTCGACTTCGGTGAGGGAAGATCCCGCAGGCAGCAGGATCTCGGTTCCCATCGGTAGGATGGTCAGCTTTTTCGGGGTCATGACAGCAGTGCGTCGTCATTGTCGGTGGAGTGCTCCGGCACGAGGCGGGAACCAGGACGCAGCTCGACCGCCGCGTGGTTCGCCGCGGTTGCCGCCTCGCCGAAACCCACCGAGATGAGCGGGACGCGACCTTCGTAGCAACAGATGTCGCCCACCGCGTAAACCCCCGGAAGATTTGTCCGCATCGCCCTGTCGACCACGATCTGGCGATTCCCCATTTCGAGACCCCAATCGGCGATCGGGCCCAGACTGGTGATGAATCCCAGTGCCGCGACAAGGGCCTGTGCGGGCAGGGTCAATTCCTCTTCACCGACCAGGACGCGCACTTCTTCCAAACGTGCCACGCCGTTACAGGCGGTCACCTGCGCATCGGTCAGTACTCGAATACCGGTGGCGTACATCTGCTTGACGCTGTGCTCGTGGGCACGGAAGGCCGAGCGCCGGTGGACGACCGTGACGGACCGCGCGACTGGCGCCAGCGCAAGGGCCCAGTCGACCGCGCTGTCGCCGCCGCCCACGATCACCACGTCGCGGTCGCGGTGCTCCTCGAGACGCGGCACGTGGTGCGCCACGCCACGCCCCTGGTAGGGACGCAGGCAGGGCAGCGTACGCGGGACCGAACGGCCGAGTCCGGCGGCGATCACCACAGCACCGGCGTGCACCCGCCCGCCGTCCTGCAGCCGAATCGCCCAGCCTGCGCCCTCGTCCGGCGTCAGGGAGTCCACCGTCCGGCCGAGCAGGTAGTGCGGCTGGAACGGTGCTACCTGGGCGACCAGGTCGTCAATCAGTTCTCGGCCTCTCACGGCCACGTGGCCGGCGACGTCATAGATCTTCTTTTCCGGGTACAGGGCCGCGAGCTGGCCGCCCGGCTCCGGCAGCGCATCGACTATCACGCTGGAAAGCCCTCGGAATCCCGCGCAGTAGGCGGTGTACAGGCCTGCCGGCCCCGCTCCGACGACAGCTACGTCCGCGCTCGTCTCCGCGCCGGCTACGGTCGTCTCCACTCGATCCCCCGCTTGATTCATCCTGAACTCCAGGCCTTTAGCGTTCGGTCGAACAGCTCGGCTATATCAATTTGGCGGCTGGTCATCCTGTTCACGACCGCAGAGTTTCCTGCGTGCCGTTCGGCGTTTTCGGGCTGAGAGAAAAGCCCCGCAGCATGGCCCTTGTTTAGCCAAGGCGACTTACCACCGAGTGCCATTTCATCATTCAAGGGTCTGACCATGCCGTCAAGAAAAGGATTCGGAATTCCGCCCGTCCATAGAGGAGGTGGAATGAGGGAGTCGTTCCCAGGCCTGCGTTAGACCAGGACGGGGCCATCGTCACCGCTGGGGCGCATCGCGCCACCGTCCTGAACGTCCCGGTTCCGGTGCGCCCTACTGCTCGACCGCTTCGCCGACGGCCTGGTCCAGAGCGCTGGCGAACCGCTGCCATTCCCTGGCGTAGGAGTTGGCCAAATCCGCGACTGCGACGGCGCAGTGCGGCGGCACTGCGACCATCAGCTGTCGCCCTGCTTCGAGATCCGGCGCGCGCTCATGCAACCAGCGCAGCAACGCGCGCCCTGACTCGGTGAATCTGAGCGATGGATCCTTCGCCAAGGTCTCGATGCGCTGCGCCCGACCTCGCTCCGCCTCCCGATCGCTCACCGGCTTCCCGGTGCTTTCCGCCAGGTCCTGGTCCCGGACCTCGCGTGCGGCTCTCAGGCGCGGTGGCGGAGGGTCCTGCCGGCCACGCCGCATCCGTTGCCGGATCTCGCATGCGGTGCTGATCGACACCCCCGCGCTGACGGCCGTCTCGTGGAGCGTGGCGCCAGGATGCTCGGCAAGGAATGCGCGTGCGGCCTCCCGGCGTCGCGCCGCATCGAGCGGGCGGGAGCGGCCGTCCGCGCCAACTCGGACCTTCGACTGAGGAACTTCCTCACTCGAAGCGCGACGGACGGCGCTCACGGTTTTGGGTGACAGTCGGGTGATGCGCGCGACCGCCCGGTCCGACAGATCCGGATGCGTGGCCAGGATCCGCCTGGCCGCGGCCTTTCTGTCCTCGAGCGTCAGTGGCAGGCCATGGGTGACATTGGCCGCCACGGAGTGAATGAACACTTCGCTGACCGGCCCGTCCAGATACCGGACCGGAATCATCTCCTCCCCTCGGAGTCTGGCGGCCTGGAGGCGATGCATCCCGTCGACCACGCGCCGGGTCTCCCGATGGACCAGGATCGGCTCGATGTCACCCTGCGCAAGAACCTCGACGTGCTCCGGGCTCGTCCCGCCCAGACGGGGCGAGTCGGCTACCACCAGTGAGGCGATCGGCACCTGCTGGATGCCGGCACACTCGCCCTTCATCGTGGCTTCGAGATCCCGAACTGTTGTCTTCAACCGCTCTGTTAGCTGCGTGGGGGGCGGGGTTTCCGCGAGGTCTGAAGGCACCGAGGATCTGCTTTCTGTCGGGTCTTCTGCACGTGGGGGTTGTGATGTCGAGGAGGGTGGCGTTGGCTCCGGTCAGCGTGATGCCCGGCACAGGGGTGCCGTGCAGGTGAACAAGAGTGAGGGCCCGTCGGGGCGGAGGCGTCGCGTTCTCCCCCGGGCAGGACGAAGAACGACCGAGAAGAAGTGGCGGCCGGCATCAGTGAGCTCGTACTCCTGGCGGCCGCCTGATGGCGCGGTGTGCTGGGCGAGGAGGGTGAGCGGAGTGCGCCAAGAGTGACTGAGCAGGCTCCGCACGTCACCGACGAGGTCGAGCGTGCAGGCCAGGGGCAGAACAGGGTCTGTCCCCCGGTGTCTGCAGCAGTGCCTTGATGTACAGCTCCGCCCATGTGCGCTGGTCCGCTCGGGCCAGACTGTCGAAGACGGTCTCGACGAACGGTTGGAGC
>NZ_LGDW01000143.1 GCF_001280005.1 Streptomyces sp. NRRL WC-3618
TGCCATCGGGACTTCCCTCCCACACGACGTACCGCTGTCCCCGATTCAGGTGCGAACGGCCTCGCCGCCGGCGACGGGGGATTCACCCGACGGCGAGACCGAGCCAAGCATAAATAGCGCTATTTATGTGTGCAGAGAGGGAAGTGTGACGCGACTTGACCAAGTCCATCGGCGCGAATCAACTGAAATGCTGCAAGCGGTAGGGTTACAGCCGACGAACGTCCTGATGTGCCGCCGGCCAACAGCACCGGCCCTGCCGGATAGCCGGACTGGCCGCTCGCGACGATCCACCCAACTGCCGGCATCACGCAGAAAGCGCCACCTCGCGCAGCACCAAGTGCGGATTCAGCTCCCACCGGTCGTGTCCCGCGTGGTGTAGGGATCAAGCGTCCCGCGTTCCGGTACAAGGCCCCTGACGGCTCCGCAGAGGCGGCAGCCCACGAGGCGCTCCGCAGGGGCGGCTTGAGCATACCGTCCGGCGGAGCCACCGTCTTCGACCTGCAAATTCCGGTGTCCTGATCGGCTACACCACAACAGGTCGTGAAGATGGAACAGGGACGACTGGCCTGTCAGGCACGCTTGCGTCAGCGCTTCGGACGCGCCTGGCGCCGGAAGGCTCCAGTGGAGGCGATGACGTCGCTGCGGCCGGCCCGTATGGAGTCACAGTTCGACGGCACCCTTCCGCCACCGCCGAACTTGGCTAAGTCGCGTCTCGGCCCTCCCTGCCTAGCCAAACATAAATAGCGCTATTTATGCTTGGCTCAGTCTCGCCGTCGGGTGAATCCCCCGTCGCCGGCGGCGAGGCCGTTCGCACCTGAATCGGGGACAGCGGTACGTCGTGTGGGAGGGAAGTCCCGATGGCA
>NZ_LGDW01000144.1 GCF_001280005.1 Streptomyces sp. NRRL WC-3618
GCTCCAACCGTTCGTCGAGACCGTCTTCGACAGTCTGGCCCGAGCGGACCAGCGCACATGGGCGGAGCTGTACATCAAGGCACTGCTGCAGACACCGGGCAAGAAGTCGTTACGCAGGCTGGCGGAATCCGTCAGCGACTCCCCAACGGCCTCGCAGGCTATGCACCAGTTCGTGAACGCCAGTCCTTGGGACTGGCTGGCGGTACGTCAGGGTCTGCTTCGCTGGGTGGCACAGACCAGCCCGGCAGTGACGGCCTGGACGCTGGCACCGGCCTTCATTCCCAAGCGCGGTGAGCACTCCGCCGGAGTTCACCGCAGGTTCGACCCTGTCCTGGGCCGGCTGTCGAACTGTCAGCTCGGCCTGGTTGTGCTGGCCACCGGCGAGCACGGGCCGCTGCCAGCCGACTGGAACTTGTACATCCCTCAGGGGTGGGCGACGGGCTCCTTGCTGCGGTCCAAAGTGCGCGTGCCGGACGAGGTCTGCGGGCCCTTGTGGTCACAGGCCACCGACCTTCTGCGGCGAGCTTGCTCGTGGTCTCCTGGCAGGCATGCCCCTGTCACGGCTGACCTGTCCTGGCTGCCGGACCGCGAGGCTTTCCTCGCCCAACTAGCGCACAGTGAGCAGCCCTTCATGGTGCAAGTCCCTGACACCATGCGCGTCAAGCATGCGGCCTCCCAGTCGGCCAACTCGCCGGCGCTCACCGTTCGGCAGATACTCACGGGCCGTGGGACCGTGGCCGCAGAGGAACGGCAGCGCGTCTTCACACTCCCGGTGACCCTTCCCAGTTCCTCGATGGGAGTCGTCCGGCTGCGTTTGCTCGCTCAGCGTCGGCCGAACGGCTCAGCACGGACCTGGCTGACGAATCTGGTCGACCGGCCGCTGCCCGACCTGCTTCCGCTGATGCGGCAGCCGCGCCTGGCTGAGACCGTGGTCAACACCCTGAGCGGCGACTTCGGGCTGCAGGACTTCGAGGGGCGATCGTTCCCCGGCTGGCATCACCACGCAACACTGGTCTCCGCCGCGTTCACCTACTCCCGGGTCCGCAGCTGCTCATCCGCAGGCGAAGCCAGCGACTGGCTGGGCAGGCGAGTTCCGTGAACGCCTGTTGCCCAGCGACGCGGCCGTCCAGTTCCACGTGTGGGTGCTGTCGCTGAGTCTTTCTGCTGCTTTAGACCTTGGTTGTGCCCTGCACGAGGGGTCCAGGCGCTTCCGGAGTCCGAGGATGATCTGTACCCGGCGAGTCGCCGTGATCCAGGAGCGGCACGTCGGCGCGGGCGCTGATGCGGACGTTCGGCGTCGACTACGGGCCGAGTAAGGGGCCTTGGCCTCGGCCCTGCCGGAGCCATGTAAGGAGACGGGGCCACGGCCCGCGGGGGCGTGGGTACGCCGTGTTCCTGCCGTCCCATCCGAGGGCTTTCGCATTACGCATTCAGCGGCGCCCGGGCGAGATCTGCGCCAGCCGACAGCTTTACTCTCAGCGGCGCATATCCACGATGCGTGCTCAGCGCGTGTCCGCGGCGAGACCGCCGAGCACTGCGTGCCAGACCTCAGCGAAGTCGGAAGCCATTGAAACGCCCTCGGCTTCGGCGCTTCGGGCCTCGGTCGCGGCTCCCTCCACCAAGTACATGATGAGACGCGCAGCGGTGGCCGGCCGTACGTCTGCGACCAGGTCACCGGTGGCAGAGGCTCTCTCCAGCAGGTGCAGGACGTCCCCGCGGAAGGCTCCGAACCAGCCGCAGTCGACGTACCCCTCCTCGACCAGGCGCGCAGCAGCCCGGGTGAGTACGTTGTTCTGCAGTGCCGTCGCCACCTGAAGCACGAGGACGGAAAGGCCGTAAAGGGGCCGGCCAGTGCCGGAGTATGCCGTGCTGACGCGTTGCAGTTCGCCGACACCCTCGTCCACCACGGCGGATGCCAGTGCCGCCTTGCAGCCGAAATGGAAGGTGAGGGCCCCGAGCGTGACGCCTGCTTCGGCACAGACGGGGTTGAGCGTCGTACCGTCGTACCCGTGCCGGTCGAAGTGGCGTGCTGCTGCCAGGACCAAGTTCGCGCGGGTCCTTGCAGCTCGTTCGCTGTTCTTCATGCGGGGGCCTCGGTCATCGCAGCGACAGCTGAGGGCACGGGCCACCCCGCGCCTGGACTTCGACGGCGCTCCCCCCAGGCTTGTCGACCTGTCATGCCAGACGGTGCAACCATGGCACGGGCTGGCGGTACGCCGCGTCGGAGAAACCACTGCGGCAGCGAGAAGACCATCGCACCAGAGCGGAACTGGGCAGGACCTTCCCAGCCTCGTGACCGGATTCGGTTGCCGCTTGCCATGACGAGACCCGTCATGTCCCTCACGTACCGTCCTCAGCTTTGGCTGCCCGTGGCCACGGGCGACGCGGTCCCGCGGCGGCAGCTCGACGGGCGGTCTGACCCTATGGTGAGCACCGGCCAACGAGCACGAGAACAGGGAGAGTCCGCAACGTTCTCGGCAAGTCTGCTGGTGCAGCGCGGCTACCGGGCGGTCCATCCTCCGTCGGCCGGGATGACGGCACCTGTGGTGAACGACGAGCGATCCGAGCAGAGCCAGGCAGCCGTCTGCGCGATCTCAACGGGGTCCGCCAGGCGCTGTTGGATGGCACGCTCGGTGAAAGGCTTGAAGAGTGAGGGCGTGTCGGAGAGCACCTGGTCCATCAGCTCGGTCCGGGTGCTGCCGACGGCAAGTGCGTTGACGCGGATGTGCTGCTTCGCATACTCGTCGGCTGCGGCCCGGCTCAAGCCGATGACAGCGTGTTTGGCGGCTATGTACGGGGCCGAGCTACCTGTCGCGCGGACTCCGGCGACGCTCGAGGTGTTCACGATGGAGCCGCCGCCATGTTCGAGCATCACGGCGATCTGTGCCCGCATCGCGTTCCACACGCCTCGGGCGTTGACGTCCATGATGCGGTCGTATTCTTCATCCTCCATGAGGTGCATCGGGGTTCCGGTTGAGGTCCACCCCGCGTTGTTGAAGGCGGCATCGACGCTGCCGAATGTCTCCAGTGCCGTCCGTACGGCCGCGTGCATGTCCTCGGCGCGGGTCACGTCGGCCACCACGGCAGCGGCTTGCCCACCTGCTGCGCCGATCTTGGCTACCAAGTCGAGCAACCGGTCCTTACGGCGGGCGGTCAGGATCACGCGAGCCTCCTCTTGAGCGAAGAGCTCTGCCGCCGCAGCACCGATGCCGCTGCTGGCTCCGGTGATGATGACCGTTTTGCCGTGCAACAGGCCCCGTGCAGACATGGGTCTCCTTAACGTCGACATCGCACCGTGCCTTCGGTGCAGCTGACCGAAGATCGTCGCCCCGAGGAGATGCAGCATGCAAGCCGGGCCATGGCTGGTTTTCGACCTGCTGACCTTTGGCCTACGAGTTGTTGTGCTCGGCTTACGTGCCTGCGACACCGATCGGTCTCACTCGAAGGAGTCCCTATGGCTGGCTGCCCACTGGGCGAAGGTGGTCGCGGGTCTTCCGGTGAGTCGCTCGACCATGTCCGTGGTCTGCGCCTTGGCCCCGGCAAGCTGCCGCTCGGCGCTTGCGATGAGAGCGTCAGCCATCGCCGGCGAGTACCGGCGCGAGTAGCTCGCGTGCGCTTCCTCAGCAGACAGCTCTTGGCACACGACGGGGCGCCTGAGCAGTTCGGCCAAGGCTGCTGACTGTTCGTGGGCCGAGAGTGCCTGGGGGCCCGTGAGTTGAAAGGACTGGAAGTAGTGCTGGGTATCGCCCAGGACGTGGGCAGATGCCTCCGCGACGTCCTCAGGAGCGATGCATGCGTTGCGGCTATGAGGGTGCAGCGCGTACGCGTTACCGTCGCTGCGGATGCTCGGCGCCCAGGCCAGGGCATGTGACATGAACGAGCGTGGCTGGATCATGGTCCACGGAATACCGCTTGTCTTGATGCGGTCCTCGTTGCTGCGCTGCCACTCGGTGATGAGGTCGTGCGCTGCGGTGTCGTGCACCGCCGCCGCAGAGAGTTTGACGATGTGCCCCACCGAGGCCTCGACTGCTGCCCGCACAATATTGCGGTCGTGTTCGGGGCGTTCGGGGTCGTTCGTCACGACGAAAAGGGCGTCAGCGCCGCGAAATGAGTCGATGAGGCTCTCGACTGTGTCGTAGTCGCAGGCGACGTGCCTGACGCCGGGGCGCTGCACGGCGGGGTAAGGCGTGCGGCTGATTAGGGTGATGCGGTGGTGAGCCGCAAGATGCCGGGCCACCAGCGGGGCGATCTGCCCAGTGGCGCCAGTGAGGACGATGTGCCGGCATGCAGATGCGGTCACGGTCATGAAACAGGGACACGCGTGGGGCCGACCTGGATGTCGCCCACCACCGACGCGGAAGCAACGCGGGGCAACAGCAGGTCCCACATGTCGCAGACGCGTTCCATGAGGTCGGCACGCTTGGTGGCGAGATTCGAGTAGACCTGCATGCCGGTACAGGCGCCGACGACGAAGCGGGCCAACCGGTCGGGGTCGACCTCCTCACGGAGTTCACCGTCGGACCGGGCCACGTCGAGGTGACTGCGCATGAGCGCCCGCCATTCCTCGAAGGAGGAGGCGTCGTTCATGCCGTGGCTGCCCTGTTCGACGGCGAGACGGACTCCTGCGCGCAGGATGGGGTCGCGTTTCATGCGGTCCGCCCACACCAAAGTGATGTCCACCAGGCGCTGCAATCCGGTCGATTCAAGGTGGGGTTCTATCGTCGCCGGCTGCGCGTTCATCAAAGCTTCGGCAAGGCCTTGCTTCGAGCCGAAGTGGAAGTAGAGCGCGCCGAGGGTGAGCCCTGCCCGTTCCACGATCTGGGACACTGCCGCGTTCTCGTAACCGGCCTCGTCGAAGATCTCGGCCGCGGCCAGCAGGACCCTCTGTCGCGTACGGATGGCCCGCTCTGCCTTGACAGTTGGCACTCGCAATCACTCCTCGACAGACATAGATAGCGTACTTTATGTTAGCTGCACCGCTGGCAAGCGGGCGTCCATTCAGGGGGAAAGCGCTGACATGCCCAACTCGCACGGTTACGGACACGACGGACCGCAGCTCGCCGGAAAGGTTCCTCAGGAGCTCGTCCACAAGCATGCACTCAATGAGGTGCTCCTCACCGGCTGGAGCACCCGCGGCAGCAATCGGCACACCGTTTACGCCCGGTGGCCCCGCTTCCACACCTTCTACCGGGCCAACAACCGACGCTTCGACTCCTTACTCTTCGTCGAAACGGTGCGCCAGACGTTTCCGTTACTGTCTCACGTCGCCTACGGCGTACCCTTCGGCAGCCATCTGGTCTGGGATGACTTCAGCTTTGAGGTCGAGCCGCAGGCCATGCTGATTCCGCAAGCCCAGGCCGACGTCGTCCTGGAGACCATGTGCTCCGACGTCCGAACCAGAAAGGGCTGCCTGGTCTCGATGACCATGCACGCGGCCGTCCGCCTGGGCGGACGCCACATCGGGAACGCCCGCACCCGGTTCACCAACCACTCCCCCGCCGTCTACCGGCGGTTACGTGGCGAGCACGACCTCACCGAAAAGCACCGCAGGGCCACGCAGCTCCTGCCTGCCCTGCCGCCCGCCACAGTCGGACACTGCCTGGCCGAGAACGTGGTCCTTGCCGGTACCGAACGCGCGGGCCGGTGGCGGTTGCGCGTCGACTTGGACCATCCCGTCCTGTTCGACCACCCTGTCGATCACGTTCCCGGCATGCTTCTCCTGGAAGCCATCCGCCAAGCGGCCCACGCCACTTACCCGGCCACTAACAGCATGGTGACGGGGATGTCCGTGTCGTTCGAAAAATGGGTGGAACTGGACACCACTGCCTGGATTGCGGTCGAACCCCTGCGCCGCAACGCGCTGAAAGCTGTCATAGAACAAGAACACAGGACCTGTCTGAACGGTGAAGTCACCATCAAGACCCTGCCGGTCCAGACGGCAGGATTGTCACGAGAGCTCCAACCGCCCGAGCCTTCAGACGGGCACAATACGCTCCGTCCACCGCCGGTTTCGCCACTTCACAGATGATGTCCGCTACCTCGCGGCGGCCCTGGCCTGGCAGGTCGGGGAAGGGACTGATCGTTCCGAAGGTGGTGGTCACCACGGTCCCGGGCGCCAGCTAACGAGTCACGCGGGTCTGTGTAGTGAACGGTGGAACTCGGTCGGTTTTCTTCAGCGTCGTCCGGCGGTGAGCCGGCCGTCGAAGGTGATGTCGAAGGCTTGGAGTGCGGCCTTCCAGCGCATGGTCCAGCGTTTGCGTCCGGTGCCGGTCGGGTCCAGGCTCATGACGGCCAGGTAGACGCACTTGAGGGCGGCCTGGTCGGTGGGGAAGTGCCCTCGGGTCCGGACGGCCTTGCGGATCCGCGCGTTGATGCTCTCGATCGCGTTGGTGGTGCAGACGATCCTCCGGATCTCCACGTCGAACCGGAGGAATGGCACGAACTCCGCCCAGGCCGCCTCCCAGCGCCGGACGATCGCCGGATACCTCCCGCCCCAGGCGTCAGTGGGCTCCCCTCACCGTACAGACCCGCATGGTGCTGCACTCGGCCGTACGCTTCGACTACGATCCCGCGGCCGCCGCCCCGGGGCACCCCGCCTCGCATCTGACCATCAACTCGGCGCACTGCCGGATCGCCTGCGCTGCTCCCCTCCACGTGGGACGATTCGCCGACTTCGTCTTCAGACACTTCTACGCAGACCTATGGGCAGCCCACCACGGTTACTTCACCGGAGGGGCCACCCGCCACGTAGGCGAGCGCACACTCACAGACGACGACCGCGCAAGCCTCCACCTGATGTGGATCTAAACTCTGAGCAGCCCTGAGATGCAGCCATCCCCGGCGTGAACACCGGAGCACCCTGCAAGAGTCCCCGGCAAACAAATCCATCCATGCGTGGACGCGTCGACTGCCAGAAGGGACAGAGCAGAGGTGCGCGGTGCCGGGATGCACGTGCAGGCAGACCAGCTCCAGCTGTCGAGCCGCAAGCGGTGTGCCGGGCCACCAGGTCCGCTGGGACGGTGCGTCGTGACTGCACTGACCGGCTCGCGG
The DNA here is from genome assembly GCF_001280005.1 of Streptomyces sp. NRRL WC-3618. Taxonomy (GTDB): domain Bacteria; phylum Actinomycetota; class Actinomycetes; order Streptomycetales; family Streptomycetaceae; genus Streptomyces. Next base: position 7,051 of record NZ_LGDW01000144.1, read on the forward strand.
CATCGCACCCTGCGCAGCGTTTCATTCCAGGGCTTCGGCCTCGATAACGTCGTAGAGATGACTTCCGTGGGCCCAGCGTTTCAGTTCCGGACGGCCCAGCAGGACGATTCCGTGCCGGGCGGCGAAGTCGGCTGCGGGCTGGGTGAATCCGCTCAGAGGGCGGTTCGTGACGTGATGCCCGTTTTGGCTTTCGGGTGGGGCTGTCGGGCTGGTCGTGGCCTGACCAGGCGGCTACGACTGCGGCTTGGTGAACAAGCCCTGCTCGGGCTCGATCAGGATTCCGCGTTCGGCCAGCCGCTTGAGCTTGAGCCGGACGTTGTTGACGTTGTTGGGTGCGATCTCCAGGTCCATTGCCTCGCAGACCGCCCGCGCCCGCAGCGGGGCGTCGGCTGCGGCGAACACCGCCATGATCTGCTGGTAGGCCGGATGGTCCGGCAGCTTCACGGGCGGCGGTGTCGGCGAGGCCGGCTCGGGCAGCGCCAGCAGCGTCTTGCGGGTGATGCGCACCTCTTCGGCGACTCGGCCGAACTCCTCCAGTTGCGCGGTGAGTTCCGTGATGCGCGCTCGCGTCGCTTCGGCCTGCGTGGCGATCTCACGCTCTTGCTCCTCCAGGCGGGCGAGGACCGCCCCCAGGGTGAGCTCGTCGTTGTTCATGCACCGCGCCAGGTGGGGGTTGAGGTCGCGGTCAGCATCCTGGCCATCCGGTCGCTTATGGCCCAGTACACCCTCGACTCGGCCGAGGCGGGCCGGTGCTCGTAGTCCCGTACCAGTCTGCGGTGCAGCATTATGATCCCGTTCACCTGCTCCACCGCCCACCTCTTGGGTTGCGGCACGAACCCGCTGGTCGTCGGGTTGCGCTCGACGACTTCGACATCGATGCCGACCTTCTTGCCGTGGTCCACGACGGCGGTCTTGAACCCCTGGTCCACCAGGGCCTTCTCGACCGTGTCGGTGTCGGCGGCGACCTTGTCCAGCAGGGCGATACCGGCAGAGTTGTCGTGCGCGGACGCGGCCAGCACCACCACCGCGATCACCAGACCGAGAACATCAACTGCCAGGCCGCGCTTGCGGCCCGGGACTTTTTTTGCCGCGTCCCTTCCGGTGGTGTCGGCGGGCACCCCGGCGGCCACGTGCAGGCTCTGGGTGTCGAGCACCACCAGGCTCGGGTCGGCCTTGCGCCCCCGGCTCTCGCGGACCTGCCAGCGCAGCAGGTCGTGGATGGTCTGGTCGGTGCCGTCGTCACGCCACTTGTAGAAGTAGTACTTCACCGCGCCGGCCGGGGGCAGATCGTGGGGGAGGTAGTCCCACTGGCAGCCGGTCCGGGACTGGTAGAGCAGCGCGTGACGATCTCCCGCATCTCGTAGGCGCCCTGATGGCCGCTGACCGAGGGATGCCGGGCCTTCCAGGAGGCGATGACGGGCTCGATCAGGGCCCACCGCTCGTCGGACAAGTCGCTCTTGTAGGGCTGGCGGTCGCTCACGAAGAACACTCCAGCACGCCAGGACTCCCCCATCAGCTCAGATGGGGCCGTGCCACACGTTCCGGGGACAACAAAAGCGACATCACGTCACGTACCGCCCTCTCAGACGCCTGCACGCCGCACCCCCCACCCAACTCCCCTCCGGCGGTTACACGTTGGCCACCGGCAAGGGCACGATCGCCCTGTCCGGCGTCGACCCCACGGGCACCTTCTACGCGGCCCAGACCCTCCGCCAGCTCATCGCCCCCCACCACTCGATCCCCGCCGCAACCGTCCGGGACTGGCCCACGACCCCCCTGCGCGGAGTGATCGAGGGCTTCTACGGCGCCCCCTGGACCCAGCAGAACCGCCTCTCACAACTCGACTTCTACGGCCGCACCAAACAGAACGTGTACGTCTACTCCCCCAAGGACGACCCCTATCTGCGCGCGAACTGGCGCGACGAGTACCCGCCCGCCCAGCTGGCGAAGCTGAGGGAACTGGTCGACCGGGCCGCCGCGAACCACGTCCGCTTCACCTACGCCCTCTCCCCTGGACTGTCGGTCTGCTACTCCTCACCCGCCGACGTCCACGCCCTGGTCACCAAGTTCGAGTCGCTGTACGCGATCGGCGTCCGCTCGTTCGCCGTACCGCTGGACGACATCAGCTACACCGCGTGGAACTGCCCCGCCGACAAGGAGAAGTTCGGCACCGGAGGCGGCGCGGCCGGCGCGGCGCAGTCGACGCTCCTCAACGCCGTGGTCAAGGACTTCGTCGACACCCACGCGGACGTGACCCCGCTGGAGATGGTCCCGACCGAGTACTCCGACCTCGCCGACTCCCCGTACAAGACAGCGCTGCGGGAGCAACTGAACTCCTCGGTCGTCGTCGAATGGACGGGCGTCGGCGTCATCGCGCCCACGATCAGCACCGAACAGGCCCGCCAGGCAAAGGAGTTGTTCGGGCACCCGATCCTCATCTGGGACAACTACCCGGTGAACGACTACACCACCAGCCGCCTTCTACTCGGCCCGTACACCGGCCGCGAGGCAGGCGTGGCCACCCAGGTCACGGGCATCACGGCGAACCCGGTGATCCAGGCGGAGGCCAGCAAACTCGCCCTCTTCACCTCGGCGTCCTACGCCTGGAACCCAAGGGCGTACGCCCCCCGAGCAGCCTTCCTGGCCTCGATAAAGGACTTCGCACCCGCAGCCACCACCGCACTGCGCGTCTTCGCGGAGAACAACTACTCCTCCCTCCTCAACGCCACCGAGTCCCCGACCCTCACCCCCCTCCTCAAGGCGTTCACGACGGCGTACGAGAGCGGCGAAGGCCTGGCCAAGGCGGCCCACGCCCTCACCGCCTACTTCGCCGCGATGGCGGCAGCCCCGGCGGACCTCCGCGCGAACCTCACCAACTCCGGTTTCCTGAGCGAGACTTCGGCCTGGCTCGACAAGCTGGGCGCGTACGGAGAAGCGGGCAGAACCGCCGTACAGCTGATGCTCGCGCAGAAGAACGGCGACACGGAAGCCGTCTCCACCCTCTACACCCGCCTCCAGTCGCAGCGCAGGCAACTCGACGCGGTCCCGCAGCAGATCGCCCCCGGCGTCATGGACCGCTTCCTGTTCGACGCGACCCTGCGCGCCGCCCCCGACCCCGGCCCGGACGCCTCCTTCACCCCGACGTCCCTGTCCCTGCGCCCCGGCGCAAGCGCCACAGCAACTCTCACGATCGCAGACACCCGCTCCACGACCACCAGAACAACGACCTGGAGTATCAAGGCGGTTGAAGGCCTGACCGTCACCCCGTCCTCAGGCACGGCCACCGTCCCGGCGGGCGGCACGGCCACCGCGACGGTCAAGTTCACAGCGTCACCCGGAGCAGGGACGGGCGTAAGGTCGATAACCGTCACCGGGGACGACCTGATCAGCCGCTCAATCCCCGTTCAAATAGCGGGAGTTGGTGGCAGCACACGCTCCCTCACGGCCAACTTCAGTGGCGCGTCGGTGAGTTCGGTGGACGTGGCCTCCGGGACGTCGACGGAGATCCCTGTCGGCGACAACCCCGGGGAGGTCGTGGTCAGCGCGGACGGCCGTACCGCGTACGCGGCGAACCAGGGTTCGGACACCGTGAGCGTCATCGACGTGGTCTCGGCGAAGGTGACGGCGACCGTGCGGGTCGGCGACGTACCGGCGGGCCTCGCGCTCACCCCCGACGGCCGGACCCTCTGGGTCGCGGACTACTCGGACGACGCGGTCCAGCCCATCGACCTCGCGACCGGCACGGCGGGCGCGAAAATCGCGGTGGGCGACGGCCCGGAGAACATGGCGATCACCCCGGACGGCACCACCTTGTACGTGGCGAACATCCACGACAGCACGGTGAGCCCGGTGGACGTGGCGACAGGCAGGGCGGGTAAGCCGATCGCGGTCGGGCCGAACCCGTTCAACGTGGTCGCGGCGCCCGACGGCAAGACGGTGTACGTGTCCAACTCCGGCGGCTCGACGGTCACTCCCATCGAAACGGCCACGAACGAGACCCGCCCGACCTTCCTGGTCACCGGCCAGGCGTACGGCCTCGCCGTCTCCCCCGACGGCCGCACCCTCTGGGTCAGCGCGAGCAACGGCGACAAGATCACCCCGCTCGACACGGTGACCGGCGCCCCCGGCCCCCCGGTAACCGTAGGCCGCTCAGCCTTCGACGTAACCCTCAACTGGAACGGCACCACGGCCTACGCCACAACAGCAGACGCGGCCACCCTGGTCCCGGTGACAACATCAACAGGAAAGACAGGCACACCCCTCAAAACAGGCGCATACCCACTGGCCGCGACGGTGACAGGAGTACCGGTCACCTAGACACAGGCGGTTCACCCGCGCCCTATCAGGGGCGCGGGGAACTGCGCGACAAGCCCCCACACACCCGCAGACGGCATCGGGCCCTCGAAGGGGCGCGGGGAACTGCGCGAACACCCCGACGAGCCCGCAGACGACAACGGACCCTTCAAGGGGCGCGGGGAACTGCGCAAAACCCCCCACGCACCCGCACCCAAGAACACACCGCCCCCGAAACGGAGTGCTACTGCATCTCGGCCCAGGGGTCGATAACCGCCGGCCGAGCCGGCGCAGGCGCCGCAGCCGGCCGACACGTGAACCCCAACCGAGTCAGCGCAGCGATCATCTCCTTCTCGGTGAAGTCCCGCCGGTCAAGGCGGGTAATAACCGCCCCCACCTGCTTGACGGGGTAGTCCACGCCACCGATACCGACGGCCGCACTGGTGATGGGCTCGGGAGCGACCCCGTCCATCTTGTGCGTGACCTCGCTCATGATCAGGTCGAACGGGAATCGGGCGATCACACAACGCATGGTGCCTCCGCAGGTCAGAGAAGGGTCGGGTGCCGACCGGCCTGAAACCAACCGGCTCGGGTGGAACGGGGATGAGTGACGCTGGGGCCGAAGCCGGGCTCAGCCGGCTTGCCGCGCGTCGGAACCCGGGCGCCTGTTCCGGGGCGCCCGGCGCCGACGGCCGCGTGGCTCGCCGGTGGAGTCCTGTTCCGTACGGGGGGCCGGGTTCCCGCCCGACACCCGCGGCGGCTTGGCACCGCCACCGGTCGGACGCGACGCCTTCTTGGCGGTGCCCTTGCCGGCGCCGCCGCCCGCTCCCGCCGCACGGGCCTTGCTCGCGGCGCCGCCACCCGACGTACGGGCCGTGGCCGCACCGCCCTCCGCGGACCCGCGACGGGAGCGCGAACCGGAAGCGGGAGTGGAAGCGGAACCGGAAGCGGAACCTGATCCCGAGCCGGACCGGGACCGCGAGGACCTGGACCGGCCACGGGAGCCGTCGGCCTTCGGGGCGGCCGGCGGAGTCGGGGCCGGCACCGGGATGACCACCGGTATGCCCGAAGGGGTACGGGCACCGGTGATGCGGGTCAGTTCGGCGGCGCCGGGGGCGACCTTGGCCGTGTTCGGGTCGATGCCCGCCGCACGGGTCAGGCTGCGCATCTCCCGGCGCTGCTCGGGCAGAACCAGGGTGACCACGCTGCCGGAGGCCCCGGCCCGCGCCGTACGGCCGCCGCGGTGGAGGTAGTCCTTGGCGCCGCCGGGCGGGTCCACGTTGACGACCAGGTCGAGGTCGTCGATGTGGATGCCACGGGCGGCGACGTCGGACGCGACCAGCACGGTGACCTCGCCGGTCTTGAACTGGGCGAGTGTGCGCGTGCGTTGGGGCTGGGAACGGCCGCCGTGCAGGGCTGCCGCGCGGACGCCACTCTTCAGCAGGTGCTTGGTGAGACGGTCGACGCTGCGCCGGGTGTCCATGAACATGAGCACGCGCCCGTCACGGGCGGCGATCTCGGTGGCGACCGTCTTCTTGTCGACGTCGTCGACGTAGAGCACGTGGTGCTCCATCGTCGTGACGGCGCCGGCGTGCGGGTCGGTCTGGTGCACCACGGGCTCGTGCAGGTAGCGGCGGGCGAGCCGGCCGACGTCCGCGTCGAGCGTGGCGGAGAACAGCATGCGCTGGCCCCTGCGCGGCACCTGGTCGAGCAGGTAGGTGACCTGCGGCAGGAAGCCCATGTCGACCATCTGGTCGGCCTCGTCGAGGACGGTGACGGTGACACGGTCGAGGCGGCAGTCGCGGCGGTCGACGAGGTCGCGGAGCCGGCCGGGCGTCGCGATGACGACCTCGGTGCCTGCGCTCAGCGCACGGGCCTGACGCGAGATGGGCAGACCGCCGACGATCGTGGTCATGCGCAGGTTCATGGCGCCGGCGTGCGGGGTGAGCGCGTCCACGACCTGCTGGGCGAGCTCACGGGTCGGTACGAGGACGAGGGCCAGCGGGCGTCCCGCTTCGGCGCGCTGTCCGGCAAGGCGGGCGAGCATGGCCAGCCCGAAGGCCAGGGTCTTGCCCGAGCCGGTCTGGCCGCGGCCCATGACGTCGTGGCCCGCGAGGGTGTCCGGCAGCGTGGCCGCCTGGATCGGGAAGGGGACGGTGATGCCCTCGGCGGTGAGGGAGGCCAGCAGCGAGGGCGGCAGGCCCAGGTCGGCGAACGACCGGTTCATGCAGAACCTTCCTCAATGCGGCACGTCGACACACTTCACGGCCGGCGCTCAGCGTCCGCCGCGACAGCGGCAGCACACAGGGGCCGTGGGGACGAGCCGAAAGGAAACGAGCAGTGGAGGGGGATGACCCCAAGAATCAGGGACGGCGACCGGCGTCCGGTACTGAACCGTCCCGAAAAAAACTGTGAGCCGGAGCCCACACCCCTAGGTGCGGGCCCCGGCCACAATCACGTGTTGTGTCGACCCACTAGTGGATCGCCAGATTCACGCGGATCAGGCGGGGAGGATGTTCTCCGCCTGCGGGCCCTTCTGACCCTGCGTGACGTCGAACGTCACCTTCTGGCCCTCGTGGAGCTCACGGAAGCCCTGGGTGGCGATGTTCGAGTAGTGGGCGAAGACGTCGGCGCCGCCGCCGTCCTGCTCGATGAAGCCGAAGCCCTTTTCCGCGTTGAACCACTTCACGGTACCGGTGGCCATGTCAAATCTCCTTGGGGCATGCTCGGGGGCCCGCACCGTGCGGACCCCGCGTCGCCGCAATGATTGCCCCGCCGGAACTAACACCGGAAATCTTTGGGAACCACAACTGCAACTGAAAACCACGCTAGCACAGAACCCGCCGCTGGGGACGTGCGGCAATGTCACACGTCCCGTGGGAATAGTCTCCGCAGCTCACCGGGGTCGCCCGGCACCGGGACGCCGTCGCGGGCGACCGACGTGGCGACGGCCGCCAGGCCCCCGACCGCAGCCCTCATCCTCACCCTTATGCCGTAGGTGCACATGGCCGTCCCCGAGGAATTCGGGCGGCACGGCGGGCAAGGACGCGGCCGAGTTCGCACCCGCTCCCGTGCGCCACTCACCGCGAGGCAAGTTGCCGTCCTGGCACAGGAGTTCGAGCCTCCGGCGACGGTCGTCACTCACCGTCGTCCGAGGAGTTCCGCCCGCCCGAGTTCCGGCTCGAACGGGACGAACTGCGCACCGCCTCGCCCGCCGCCAGCGTCAGCCGGGCCACCCCGCGCACCCAGCGGGGTCCGCCCCGCGATGCCCACACGACACAGACGCAGCCTCCGACGACCAGCACGAGAATGCCGACCAGGGCGAGTATCCCCACGCGCTTCCCCCTCTTCCCCTTGCTTCTTCCTCTTCGGCCGCCGCAGCCGGGACCAGCCCTCGTGCTGACGGACCGCCGACGTCGTGTTCATGGCACACCCTTTGCAGACGCCTTACGGAGACGAAAGGTTCCGGACACCCCCCGTGTCCGTATCCCTCCTCGACGACTTCCCGTCGCATCAGGAGGCAACGTGCGTTTCTCCCGGAGATCGACCGGCACCCTCTTCGTGGGTGGCGCGCTGAGCCTGACGGTGGCCGCGCTCGCCTACCCCGCCATGCTCGGTGTCCAGAACGTGTCCAGTTCGCCCACCCGGATCGTCGCGCAGACCTCCACCGGACCGTTGACGGAGGCCGACCGCGACTTCGTGGTGAAGGTGCGGGCGGCCGGGCTCTGGGAGTACCCGGTCGGGCAGATGGCGCTCGCGAAGGGGACCTCGCAGGCCGTCATCACCGCCGGGCAGCATCTGGTCGCCGGGCACGCGGCGCTGGACGCGACGGTGCGGCGGATCGCTCCGCAGCTCGGGGTCACCATTCCCAACCTGCCCAGTCCGCAACAGCAGGGGTTCATCTCCACGCTGACCGCCGACAGCAGGGGGACGCAGTTCGACAGCGACTTCGCGAACATCCTGCGCATCACGCACGGGTCGATCTTCAACACCGTCGCCAAGATCCGGTCGACCACCAAGAACACGCTGGTCCGCGCCCTCGCCGACCAGGCCAACGTCACCGTCCTGGACCACATCACGGTCATGGAGAAGACCGGGCTCGTCAATTTCGACACCGCGCTCTTCCAGCAGACCTCCCCGCCGAAGCTGCCCGCCTCCGACGTCACCCCGCCTGTCCCCGTGCCGGGCGCCCCGACCGTCGTCCTCACCCCGCCGCCGGACACCGGCGACACTCCGTCGCCCAGTCCCACGGCGGGGTGAGTGGCTCCTACGGCCTGTCGTGGTTTCCGAGCCAGGCCGTGGTGTCGGGACCCAGGCGTCCGTCCGGCTCCAGCGGTGCGCTGGTCAACAGGACGTCCCCGGGCGGCAGTTCGACGGGGGTGGCCGACAGGTTCGTCACGCAGCGCCAGCCGTCGGCGCGCGTGAGGTCGAGGACGCCGGGGGCGGATTCCGGCGCCCAGGTCAGCTCCTCGCCGTCCAGCAGGCGGCGGCGCAGGGCCAGGGCCGTGCGGTAGAGCTCCAGGGTCGAGCCCTCGGCCCCGTCCTGTGCCTCGACGGCGTACGACGCGAAGCTCGTCGGCTGCGGCAGCCAGGCCCCGCCCGCGCCGAAACCGTACGACGGGCCGGTCGTCGTCCACGGCAGCGGCACCCGGCAGCCGTCGCGGCCCTTGCTGGTGTGGGCCGTCTGTTCCCAGATCGGGTCCTGAAGGGCCGAGACGGGCAGGTCGGCCACCTCGGGGAGGCCCAGTTCCTCGCCCTGGTAGACGTACGACGAACCCGGCAGCGCCAGCATCAGGAGCGTCGCCGCCCGGGCCCGGCGCAGGCCCGCCGCCTCGTCGAGCGGTGGGGCGGTGCCGTCCGACAGGAGCCAGGCGTTCAGGTCGGTGCCCGGGGGAAGCGCCAGGCGGGAGGCGTGGCGTACGACGTCGTGGTTGGACAGGACCCAGGTCGCCGAGGCGCCCGCCGAGCGGGCCGTCGCGAGGGAGTCCGTGATGACCTGGCGCAGCCCCTCCGCGTCCCAGCCGGCTTGCAGGTACTCGAAGTTGAAGGCCTGGCCGAGTTCGTCGGGACGGGCGTACAGCGCGCGGCGGGCGCCCGGGACCCAGGCCTCGGCGACCGCCATGCGGGGCGGGGTGTAGGCGTCGAGGATCTTGCGCCAGTCGCGGTAGATCTCGTGGACCTCGTCGCGGTCGAAGAAGGGGTGGGTGCCCGGCGGGAGGGCGGTGAGGCCCTGCTCACCGCTGAGTTCCGGGGCGCCGAGGTCGCGCAGCGGCACGTCGAGGTCCTTCGCCAGGGCGTGGGCGACGTCGATGCGGAAGCCGTCGACTCCCCGGTCGGACCAGAAGCGGAGCGTGGTGCGGAAGTCGGCGCGGACCTCCTCGTTGGCCCAGTTGAGGTCCGGCTGTTCGGCGGTGAAGAGGTGCAGGTACCACTGGCCGTCGGACGCCTGGTCCGCCGCCACCCGTCGCCACGCGCTGCCGCCGAACACCGACTGCCAGTCCGTGGGCGGCAGTTCACCGTGCGCGCCCCGGCCGTCGCGGAAGACGTAACGGTCGCGGGCCGGGGAGCCGGGCGCCGAGCGCAGGGCCTCCTCGAACCACACGTGCCGGCGCGAGGTGTGGTTGGGGACGATGTCGACCATGACCTTGAGGGCGAGGCGGTGGGCCTCGGCGACCATGGCGTCGAAGTCGTCGAGGGTGCCCAGGCGGGGGTCGACGTCACGGTAGTCGGCGACGTCGTAGCCGCCGTCGGCGAGTTCGGAGGGATAGAAGGGGGAGAGCCAGAGGGCGTCCACGCCCAGGGTGCTCAGATGTGTCAGGCGCTGGGTGATGCCCTTCAGGTCGCCCAGTCCGTCGCCGTCGGCGTCGGCGAAACTGCGCGGGTACACCTGGTAGAAGACCGCCTGACGCCACCAGTCGGGGTCCTGGGAGGAAAGGTCGAGAGTCGGTTCGGGCACTCGCTGTCTCCTGGCTGTCGTGGTTGCACGGGTCGCTGCTGTTTCACAGTTCGCTGTTGTTCCACGGAGTGCTCTGTCCACTTCGCCGGGAAAGCGAACGTAAGCGCCCCCGGAACACACCCTTCCCTGTGTGGGGGAAATGCGACGATGCGCGAATGCCCTTTGCGTTTCCCCAGGTTGACACCCCGGGCCGCACGATTCACGATGTCCCCACGCCGTGGCGCATATGACTGAATGGGCCCAGCGTTCCTTAGACAACACTCCCCCGGCCGGCCTGGCAGCAACGCGCTGCCCTCCCGCCGTGCCCGGGTTCTCGCACACGCGAAGATGGGATCCGCATGTCCATAGCGAGACGTGTCACCGCGCTGCACCTCCTGGGGACGGGCGCCGCCGCGCTCGCGCTCTGCGCGGCCTCCGCCTCGGGGGCCTGGGCCACCGGGCCCGGCGGTGACGGCTGGGGCTCCGCGACCGGCGGCTACAAGCCCGGCGCCGGCGCGGGCACGAAGACCGAGACCGACCGCTGCCAGTTCTCCCTCGACGGACAGAACTTCTTCGACTCGGTCCGCGTCGACGACCAGAACCTCAAGCCCACCGACGGCGGCAAGGTCCACGTCAAGGTCCGCACCGCCGGTGACGCCAGCACCTGCACCGCCTCCCTGGCCTCCTACCTCGCCCACGGCGCCACCTTCGCCACCTCGGGCGTCCAGGTCTTCGTCGACTTCGACACCGTCACGGTCATGCAGGGTCAGACCGACTCGCTCGACATCGCGGTGCCGGACGCGGGCTGCTACGCGCAGGTCGACCTGTACCGCGGCAAGGTCAAGTTCGACGGTGACATGGACGCCAAGGACGGCTTCGAGCACGGTGACGTGCCCAAGGGCCCGGACCGTCCGGTCATCAAGGACAAGCTGATCGCCGCCTGGAACGGCGGTACGAAGGACTGCGCGACCACGCCTCCGCCCGTCGAGGAGACCCCGGGCACCCCGACCCCGACGCCGCCTCCGCCGGCCGAGGAGACCCCGGGTACGCCGACTCCGTCCGTGCCCGTGTCGGAGACGACCCCGCCCGTCACGGAGACGCCGGGCACCCCGACGCCCAGCGAGTCGACCCCGGAGTCCACGCCGCCGGCCACGCCGACCACCCCGGACAGCACCCAGCCCCCGCTGGCCGAGACCGGCGGCGGCAGCTCCACCGGCCCGATCGCGGGCGGTGCCGCTGCGCTGCTGATCGGCGGCGCGGCGATCGTGGTGGCGACGAAGCGACGCAAGACCGCTCGCGCCGGCTCGTGATCACCCGTACCCGTACCTGCACCTGCCCGTAGACAGGCAGACACACCAGGTAGGCATACGTCCGCCCCGGTACCGCTCCTCGTGAGCGATACCGGGGCGGATGTCATTTCCGCCGGTGCCTTATCGCGTCTCGACCGTCCCGAGGTACAGCTTCACGTACCGCTCCACGTCGACGTCGAGCGCCACGTCCACCAGCGGCTTCGCCCGCGCGCCGTGGTGGATCTCGGACTCGCCGGGGCGCGGTCGGCGGTCGACGACCGTCTGGCCCCGGGCCGGGCCGGGGGCGAGGGAGACCTCGACGGGCAGCGCGCTGGTGGTCAGCCCCGCCGGGTCGGCGACCACGCAGACGGCGCCCGCGTCGCCGAGGCCGCCCGTGGGGGTGGGGTCCCCGGTGACGGCCGGGTCGCGGTGGGCGAGGAGCTGACCGGCGAGACGCGCACCGGGTTCCGCGCTCTCCCGCAGCCTTTGTACGTCCGCCGCCGGCATGACGACGCGCCGGAAGACGTCCAGGCCGTACATCGTGATCGGCACCCCGGCGGTGAGCAGGACCGCGGCGGCCTCCGGGTCGTGCCACACGTTGAACTCGGCGACGGGCGTGGCGTTGCCGACGTCCACCGCGCCGCCCATGAAGACGATCCGCTCGATGTTGCGGGTCACCTCGGGGTACGTACGTAGGAGCAGGGCGATGTTGGTGAGCGGTGCCATCGGTATGAGGGTGACCGGGCGGGGCGAGCCGAGTATCTCGCGGCGCAGCAGGGTCACGGCGTCCACGTCGACGGGCGTCCGGGTGGTGGGCGCGGGCAGGCCGAGGTCGCCCATGCCGTCTCGTCCGTGCACATGGGTGGCGGGCCGCGCGGGCTCGAGCAGCGGCCGCTCGGCACCGCGCGCGACGGGCAGATCGGGGGCGCCGGCCTGGTCGAGGACGGTGAGGGTGTTGCGTACGACCTGGTCGACGTCCGTGTTCCCGGCGACACAGGTGACCGCACGGAGGTCGAGTCCCGGGTGGCGTACGGCGAACAGCAGGGCCAGGGCGTCGTCGACACCGGTGTCGCAGTCGATGATCACGGGGATGGGGTCAGATGAACTCCCTTGAACGTCAAGGGAGTTGGGCTGGGCGTGGGCGGGTTCCGCGGTCGTCACGGTGAGGTCTCCTTTCCCAGGCCGCACAGACTCCCACGCCCCCCGCATCACCCTCACCACCGGCCCCGCTCACCCGGACGGGCCCCGCCCGCTGGTGGGTTCGCGCGGGCGATGGTGCGGTCGGAGGAGAGATCTGACGTACCGGCACCTCTGGAGGATCCCCTTGATGACCCGTCGGCCCTCTCCCCGCGCGGTACGGCTGCTCGCCTCGGCCCTCGGGGCGGTCACCCTGCTGACCACGGCCGCGTGCGTGCGCGACGGGGACGGCGGCAGCGGGAACAGCTCGCAGCGCCGGCCGGCCGAATCCGCCGCCTCCCCCACCTCACCGGCCTCGACCGCCGCCCAGCAGACCTCCACCGCCCCGACCGCCCTCACGGACACCCAGGCCAGGGACGCCCTCCTCACCCCCACCGACCTCGGGGCGCCGTGGGCCCCCACCAAGGGCTCGGCGCTCTGGCGGGACGCGCTGCTCAAGGGGACGGCGGACAAGGCGGACTGCGGACGCCTCCTCGACTCCGTGTACACGGAGGAGCTGCTGGGCGAGCCGTCCGGCGCCCATGCCGTCGTCGGCTTCGACGACTCCGCCGAGGGTGACCAGCTCCACTACCAGGTCAACGCCGCCCATCGCGCCGACGTGGACAAGAGGCTCGGCTGGCTGAGGACGATGCCGCAGAAATGCGGCCGGTTCACGGCGGTGGGGACGGGCGGCGCCCGGCAGGAGGTGCGGGTCACGGAGGTCCGGCTGCCGGAGGCGGGGGACGCCAGACAGGGGCTGCGGCTGTCGACGCGGGGCAAGCTGGAAGGGGCCCGCGCGACGCTCACCCTGGACCTCGCCGCCGTACGGGTCGGCGACGACGCGATCGTCCTCACCAACGGCGGCCTGAGAGAGCCCCACACGGAGTACACGGTCCAGGCGGTCCAGGTGGGCGCCGAACGCCTGAAGCAGACCCGGAACGCTCTCCCGGCGCCGCCACAGACCCCCGTGAGCGGCGAGAGCCAGAGCCAGAGCCCCACGGAGAGTCCGAATCCGAGTACGAGTCCGACACCGGGCCAGAGCCCGAGCCCGACGCGGGGACCGGTCCGGCCTCAGCCGCCGCAGCCGCCGCAGCAGGAAGCGGAAGGGGATGACTGGGAGCAGGACTCGGGCCAGGACGAGGACCTGTACTGACCTGGAACACATGGGGGGGTGTACCTGACACCACCCCCACATCGGCCACTCAGGCCCAGGGACGAAAAGCGCGGCGCCCGGCACGATCCCTTACATGAACAACATGAGCAAGACGCCGAAGACCACGCACACCACCGCCCCGGACAACACCACCGACTCCGCCGAGTCCCCCCGCCCGACCGGCCTGAGCGAGGCGACCGCCCGTCGGCTGACCGGCGTCGCGGGTATCGCCACCGCCCTCGCCCTGATCGTCGAAGTGCCCCTGTACTTCGTCTACTCGGGCCCACCCCCGGACGCGAACGTCCTGGCCCGCCTCCTGATCGGGATCCTCGCGCTCGCCTCCCTGATCGTCTTCGTGACGAGTTTCCGCGAGCTGGTGAAGCGGGTGAACCCGGCCTACGAGTGGGCGGCCTCCCTGGCCTACTCGACGGGCCTCGTCTACGCGACGATCATCCTGGTCTCCATGGGCCTGGAGGCCGGCGCGGTGATCGCCACCGACCACTCGATCGACCCGACGATCGACGTGAACGGCACGTACATCCTCTACGGCTCGATCAGCCGCCTCCTGCTCGCCCTCTTCCTGACGGCGACCGCCTACACGATCGCCCGCACGAACCTCCTCCCCCGCTGGACGACCCGCTCGGCATACGTCCTGGCGGGCATCAACCTGGCCTTCGTACCGTCCCTGTTCTTCGGCAACACCCCGGCCGACTTCTACGCGGCGAACGGCTGGGGCACGACAGCCTCGATGGGCGCGATCCTCAGCTACTGGCTCCTGGCCCTGGGCATCTCGACGTACCGCAGCGGCACGACGAAGCGCTGAGCGACCTCAAGTGCCCCACCCCGTACGAACATTGCGGCGCCCGCCGGTGGAGGTGGGGCGCCGCGGTGCGTGTCAGCCCGTGGCGGCCGTCTCCCTCGTACGGGACGGCGACGTACGGCGGTCCAGGTGGGCAACCACATGGGCGTGGAAGCGGTCAACGGACTCGTCGACGCTGCGGATGAAGCCGGACTCAGCGTTGCCGCGGGTGTTGCCCATGCCGCGGAAGAGGGACAGGCGGAAGCCGGTGATGGGCGTGCCGTCCTTGGGCAGCAGGTCGGCCGGCTCCGGGCGGAGTCGTTCCAGGGTGCCGCGCGGACCTGGCGCCTGGCCGACGAGCAGTGCCTCGACGTGCAAGTCGGCTGGGGCGTCGGCGAGTTGGCGGACCAGCCGCTTGGCCCAGGTGAGCGGGTAGCCCTGTTCGGGAGCGGGGATCTCGATGGACGTACGCAGCTTGCCGGTGCGCAGGTCGGCGCAGAGGGCGAGGATGCCGGGCGTGCCGTCGATGCGGAGTTCGGCCTCCAGCCGGCCGTCCGCGCACAGTTGATCGGCCAGGGCGGCGCGACGAGTGCGCGGATCGCTGCCGCGTTTCGCGCGCTGCACGGGCAGCACCTTCTGGCCGAGTTCGCCACCCAGCCGCAGGCACACCTGCCGGACCAGACGCTCCCAGCTCTCGACGACGTCGACCGCACGCGAGTCGCCCTGGCACAGGGTCTCGTCGTCGATGCCGTTGCGTACGGGGACCCACGCGGGGCCCATGTTCTGGAAGCCGTGGCAGCCGGAGTTCTCGTGCTGGAGGTAGTGCAGGAGTTCCTGGAGCAGCCAGGCGTGGGCCGCGTTGCCGACGCCCTCGTGGCGGATCAGCATCTGGGCTTGGTGGGCGACCTCCGCCCACGAGAGATGCCAGAGGGCGACC
Source organism: Streptomyces sp. NRRL WC-3618 (assembly GCF_001280005.1). Taxonomy (GTDB): domain Bacteria; phylum Actinomycetota; class Actinomycetes; order Streptomycetales; family Streptomycetaceae; genus Streptomyces. The sequence goes on from NZ_LGDW01000144.1 coordinate 22,633, forward strand.
TTGTGCTTGCGTCGGCCGTCCGCCTTGACCTCGACCAGCGGGCTGCCGTCGAGTTCGACGTCGTTGGACAGGGTGATGACGGCCTCGTAACCGCGCCGGGCGGCGATGTCCGCATACGCCTGTACCTGGTCCTGCTTGAGGGAGTTGCCGTTCGTCTTGGTCTCGACGAGTGCCGTCCACAACTTGCCGGCCCGTTCGACGCGGATCACTCCGTCGGGGCGGCGCGGGGAGTCGCCATTGGGCAGCGTGACCTCCGTGAACGTTTCCATCCGGCCGGACGGAGCGCCGAACCCCGCCGTCAACCTCCTTCCGAACTCCGGAACTTGGGTCATCACGGACAGCAGCACAGAGGTAGCCCGGGTCTCGCGCTCACGGTCGCTCTTGAGGGCGGACGCGGGGAAGAGCCGCGCCACTCGCCAGGCATCGTTCTCGGCGAGGGACTTTTTGGCCACCTTGGGCAGCGTGACCTTCTTCTTCGCGGTACGGGGCCGGGGCGGCACAGTCTTCGCCTCCGGCTGATCCGGCGGCACGGAGGGCACGAGTGGCGTGCACGGCACGGGCGCTAGAAGGCGCTCGCTCGTCGCCTGTGCCGGGATGGCGGGCAGGGACTCGGACCACGTCTCCGGCGCCGGTACAGCATGCCCTTCCGGCTTCTCCACCGCCTCCCTCTCCGCGTCGTCGTCGATGTCGACGCCGAAGTCCGTTGCGAGGCCCGCGAGTCCGGACTCGTACCCCTGGCCGATCGCCCGGAACTTCCAGTCCCCGCCCCGCCGGTAGAGCTCGCCGAAGAGCAGCGCTCCCACCTCGCCGGGGTTCTCGACGGAGAAACGCAGCAGGCTCTCGCCGGCGCCGTCGGCGAGGGTCAGGCACAGGTCGTGCAGGTCGGAGAAGCGGGCGCCCTCGTAGCGGCTCGCCGCCACGACGATCCGCTCGGCGTCGGCCGGGATGGCCGTCAGGTCGAAGGTGATGCGGTCCTCGTTGCCGTCGGCTGTCGGCGCCTTGCCCAGTAGCTGCACGCTGCCGTCGGCAGCGACCGGGTTGTTGTAGAAGTAGAAGTCACCGTCGCTGCGCACCTTGCCGTCGGCGGTCAGCAGCAGGACGGACACATCGGCGTCGCCCTCCCCCGTCGGACTGCTCCAGCTCAGTCTCACCATCACCGAGCCCACGTCTTCACTCAGCGCCGCCAGGCTGACATTGGCGCCCTTGACCATCTCGTGCACGAGCCCCCCCCAGACGCACGTTAGTGACATGTGATGCGCACCACACACCCTGCGCATCAAGGGAACCCTAGCGTCGAACAGCAATCGATGGTCCCAAATCGTGCACAGTCCACCGACATCGCGACTTGAGGACAAAGGTGCAGGAGGGCTGACGGTCAGGCGAGCGGACAGGCAGACGGGCAGACGGCCGAGAGGGCGGCCTGTCAGCGAGCTGACATCAGTGAACTGACACCAGCCGCTCGTACACCGTCACCCGCCGGCCGCGGGTCTGTTCGTCGGCCACCGGGGTGAAGTACTTCTTCAGGACGGACATCTTCGTTCTGTCCCGGGCGGTCGTCGGTGGTTTCGCCACCTGGGGTGTGTCCGTCACCAGGAGGATTCGTTGCCGGGTGAGCATCGCGGCGCGTATCCGGCTCGGGGGCGCCTCCACGCCCTTCAGGGTTCCGGACTCCTGCGGGCTGCGGGTCAGGGCGATGTCGCGCAGGCCGGCGAAGGCGCTGGGGGAGAGGGATTCGGTGTCCCGGCGGTCCGCCGGGACGAAGAGCACCGCGCTGCCGGTCTTCTTCAGCCGCCGTACTTCCGACGTGATCGCCACGACGTCGTCCACCCTGCTTTCCGGGGACCGCTTGGCCAGTGACTGGGGCAGCAGTGCCGCCGTCGCCACGGCGATCACCGTGGGGAGGATCCACATCGGCGCTCGCGGCAATCGGGGCGCGGCGGCCCGTGTCGCCGCGCCGACCACCGTACCGATGAGCAGCGCCAGGCCGAGCAGGCTGTAGAGGATGTACCGGTCCAGGAACAGCGGCCGGACCAGGGAGACGCCCAGGAGGCCGAGCTGCGGCACCGCGAGCAGCGGGAACGCGACGGCCGCCACCGACAGTCGGCCCGGCCGGGGGCGGTCCAGCAGGGCGCCGACGCCGCCGATCAGCAGCAGGATCGCCGGGCCGATCACCATGTGCCAGGTCAACGGCGGTATCCATGCCACCTGTTGGGCCTGCTCTCGGCTGAAGAGGGCGAGGGGTAGCACCCCCGCTGTGGCGGCCGTGGAGGACGCGGCCCAGCGGATCCACACCCGGCGCCCGGCACGCGTCCGGACGAGGGTCGCCAGGTGCGCCAGAAGAACCATCAGCGAGAGCCAGTTGAGCAGTCCGCACATCAGGACGGTGCCGCCGTAGGCGACCCAGTACGCCCTCCGGTCCCGTCCGTGGAGGAGGTGTACGAGCAGCCAGGTGGAGATCCCGGCGCCGGCCGCGACCAGAGCGTACGGGCGCCCTTCCTGAAGGTGGAACTGCACGGCCGGGAGCAGCCCGAACGCCATCCCGGCCGCCAGGCCGACCCACTTGTCGGCCAGCCGGTGGCCGATGGCCGTCACGCAGGCCGCCGCCACCGCCATGGCCATCACCGAGGGCAGCCGGAGGGTGGTGGTGCCCGCCCCGAAACACTCGAACAGGGCGTGCATCAGCAGGTAGTAGCCGCCGTGCACGACGTCCACGTTCCCCAGCAGATGCCAGATCTCGGCCGGGGAACGTTCGGCGGCCTGCCAGGTCGCGGCCTCGTCCCGCCACACGCTGTCCTGCCGCGACAGCCCCCACAGGCCGAGGCCGAGCGTCCACATCACCGGGATCAGCCAGATGGGACAACGACGGCTGTGCGGCAGGCCGGTTGAGGATGTCATGATCATGAAAATACGCAGACGCGGCTCGCACGCGCGAACGAATAACTCGGCGCAACCGCATCACCGCGACCGACCAGCTCAGAACGCCTCGCGGAACAGGGCCCTCGCCTCGTCCGTGGCCTCCGTGGTGCCCCCGCACATCGGGACGGCGCCGTTGTCGGCGGTCACCAGGTAGTGGGCGCCGATCTCGAAGTCCGGCGCCTCCGAGTAGGCCTCGTCGCTGGTGAGGCTGACCTCGGCGGGGCGGTCGGCGGGGTCGGTGGTGGCGCGGTACCAGTGGTCGACCTTGAGATCCACCCGGTCGGCCTGCTTGGCGGTCACCGTGGCCTCGAAGGCGAGTTGGTGGCGGCGCAGGAGGTCGGGGGTGGGTGCCACGCACTTCGCCGCCGCCGCACCGCTGTCCGGGAGAGCCAGGGTCAGGGGTCCCGTGTGGGGGTGGGGGTGAGGAGCGGCCGTGGCTGCGGGAGGGGCGGCCTTCTCCGCCGTACCGTCTCCGCCCCGCGTGACGCCCCAGGTGATGGCGCCGCCCGCTGCCAGCAGCAGCAATGCGGTGAACGCCAGTGCCGGTACGAAGCGGGGGCGCGGCGCCGTGTCCTTGGCGGCGGTCGTCGGTGCTGTGGCTGTCGTCGGTGTGTTCATCGTGGCCTCCATGAGACGGGGGACGTCAGGTCGCGGAGCCTGAGAGGTCAGTGCCGGGTCCGTGGCCTTGAGACGGGCCAGCAACTCGTCGTCGTTCACCGACTGCTCCCTCCGTTTCCGATACCGGTTCCTTGTCCTTCGTCCGTCTCATGTCCGGGGCGCGCCCCGGTCTTTCGCTCCAGTCGCGCCGCCAGCTTCTTCTTCGCCCGGTGCAGCCGGATGCTCACGGCGTTCGCGCTCAGGCCGGTCACCTCGGCGATCCGGCTCGGGGTGAGTTCCTCGTACGCCCACAGCTGGACGATCTCCCGGTCCAGCGCGCGGAGTTGGGCGAGCGCCGCGTGCAGGGCGGTGTGATCGGCGTCCCCCGTCTCCGGCGCCGCGCCCGCCGCCGTCCACGTCAGGCGTTCCAGCAGGGAGCGTCTGCGCCGGTCCGCGCGGCGGGCGTTGGCGAGGCAGCCCCGGGCCACGCCGTAGCACCAGGGCAGCACGGCGTCGGGGTCGGGCTCGGGGATGCGCTCCGGGTCCAGCCCGGGTACGTCCCCGATGCGGCGCCACAGCACCAGCAGCGTCTCCGAGAGGATGTCGTCGACCTGGTCGGGGTCCGCGCGCCGCAGCAGATAGCGGTGCAGGGGCACCGTCACGACGCGCGCCAGCGCCTCGAAGCGGGCCCGCTGATCCCGGGCGGCCCTCTTTTCCGTCATGGATTCCACGACCTGCCTTGTCCGGCACCGGGGGAATCCTTTCACCGACGCCCAGTCAGAGAGGCGGCTGTGCGGGCGCCGGGCCGAGCGTCGTGGTTCCGGGGGCCGTACGATGCCCCAGCCCCGTCCGGTAGGCGTCGAGCGCGGCCTCCACCCGGCCCGTCCGGCGCAGCAGATCGCCGAGCAGCCGGCACAGGTCGGCGAGGTCACCGGCGGCGCCCGCGCGCTCCAGGACGCTGAGGGCGCGTACGTAGTGCTCCTCGGCCTTGTCCGTGTCGCGGGCGTCCTCCGCGATGATGCCGAGCAGTCGGTGGGCGGCGGCCGAGTGCACCGCGCCGCGTTCCGACGACAGGTCCCCGAGTACGTCGTGCAGCAGCGCCGCCGCCTCGTCGGACTTGCCGCGTCGGTGCAGTACGTCGGCCAGCTCGACCGTGACCTGACTGCTGTAGAGCGCGGCGCGCTTGGCGGACAGCATGGCCTGCGCCTGACGCAACTCGGCTTCCGCGAGGGCGAGTTCGTTCTGCTGGGCGTGGAGGTACCCGCGCATCCAGTGGCAGTTGGCCAGCTCGGTACGGATCTGCAGCTGCCGGTACAGCTCGGCGGCCTTCGCCAGCGAGGCGTCGGCCTCCGCGTACCGTCCCTCGGCGAGCATCGTCCGGGCCACCTGGCGGTGCATCCGGGCGACCAGCGCGGGATCCCGTACCTGCGGGGCGAGCGCGAGGGCGAGTTCGGCCGCCTGGGCCGCCCGCGCGTGGGCGCCCATGTCCATGTAGGGGGCGATGGAACTGGCGTAGAGGGGGAGGAGAGCGTCGGGATCGTGCAGCCCGCTGCGGTTGAGCTCGTCGATCGTGGACTCGAGAAGGTATACGGAGTAACGGAGTTCACCGGCGAGATAGTGCGCGACGGCCCGTCCGCGCAGGGCGGGCACCCGACCGGTCAGCGGCTCGTCGGCGAGACACCGTTCGGCGAGTTCGAAGTACTCCTGGGCGGCCGCGAGATCCCCGGTCTCCACCCCGCACTCCCCGAGCCCGAGCAGCGCGGTCGCCTCTTCCGCGACCAGCCCGAGCCGCGCGGCCTCCTCCCTCAACTCGCCGTACTGCTTGGCCGCCGCCTCGGTCTCGCCGGTGGCGAGGGTGCGCTGGGCGTCGGTGAGACGCAGCCGGAGGCCGGTGGCGAGGTGGGCGGGCCGCCCGGTCACCAACTCCTCGTATGCCACCCCGAGTTGATCGGCGATGTGCCGCAGCGCCTCGTCGGAGGCGCGCACGCGCCCCGCCTCCAGGGTGGAGACGTACGCGGGGGTGTAGGCGGGCTCCGCCAACTGCCGCTGGGTCAGCCCCTGCTCGATTCGCAGCCGTTGCACCCTGCGCCCGATGACTTCCGGGTCGTCGCGCTCCACCATCGCCCAACTCCCCTGCGCCTACTTGCCGTTGAGGCCCGTCTACCCCTACGTTAAGCCACGAGTTAAGCGTGCTTAATACGTCGCTGTCGCTGTTGTTGCGAGGTTGCCGTGCTCTCACACTTCAGAGCGGTCTGCGCGGCGGTCATCGCCGCCGCCACCCTCATCATCGCGGCGAACACGGGCCCGGCGCGGGCGGCGGAGCCGCACCGGGCCGGGCCCGTGCACGAAGCGGGGTGGGCGACCCTGGGCCGACCGGGGTAGGGAAGCGTCCGTTCCATCCAGCTCATCAGGACGGCTCCGGCACTCAGAACTCAGCCGTGTCCAGCTCGAATCCCAGGGGCGCGGGCAACGGCACGCTCAGGCCCAGTTTGTGCTTCAGGCTCTTGGCGTAGTCGTCGCCCGACGGCTCGGAGTACACCAGCACCTCGCCCTCCTCCCGGTCGATCAGCAGGTAGACGGGGATGTCAGCGCGGGCGTAGCCGAGGATCTTCTTGTCACGGTCGCGCGCGGCGGTCGAGGTCGAGGTGACCTCGGCGACCAGAAGCACGGAGGCCGTGTCGTGCCACTCCTCCTCGTCGTCGAAGCTGCCCTTGGGGGCGACGACCAGGTCGGGGATGACATGGCCGGTGTCGGATGCCCCGGGAACGTTCAGGCCGATACCCGTGTAATTGCGCAAGGTACGGTCGGTACGGCGCACGGTCACTTGATCCGCGACTTCGGACACGATTTCCTCGTGCTCCCCATTCGCCGGTGGCACCACGTAGATCTCCCCTTCGACCAGCTCTACACGCCAGCCCTCAGGGGCAGCCGCACTGAACAGCTCGAAGGCCTGCTCGACGCTTGCGCCGCCCAGGTACTCCCGCATACGCCTCCCGTAGCGCTCGCCATCGGGATCGTCAGGATCGTCGTACGGACCGTGAATGGCCTCGCCCTGGTAACCCGGCATGATGATCGGCTCCGCCGTCGCCATGTCAGACCTCCTTCGCTCAGCGCGACAGTCCCAGGGTAGACCGGCGGCCCGAATACGGAATCCCGAACCATTCACTCGAACGAGCGTGCTGTTACGTTTCCGCGCCGGGCCACCCGCCGTCAGACCGCAGGCTCCCCGGACCCCACCAGCCGGCTCTTCCCGCCGCTCACGCCGAAGTAGATCGCCCCGGCGACCAGCACCCCGATGAACCAGGAGTACGGGCCGAGGGCCGCCCCGTAGCCCGCCGGGCCGTACGTCGGCAGGATGCTCGAGAAGATCGCGCCCACTGCCGCCGCCGCGAAGGCGCGTATGTTCCAGCCGCCCTGGAAGCGGAACTCGCCGTCCTCCTTGTAGAGGTCGGGGACGTTCAGCTGGGCCTTGCGCAGGAGGTAGTAGTCGACGACGACCACGCCGAAGATCGGGCCCATCGTCGAGCCGATGGCGTTGACGAAGCTCGGGGCGTTGTCCCAGGGGTGCAGGGGGTAGAGGAGGAGGGCGATCACGGCGGCGATCAGGCCGCCGCGCTTGAACGTGATGTGCTTCGGGGCCACGTTGGCGAAGTCGAAGGCCGGGCTGACGAAGTTGGCGACGACGTTGATGCCCAGGGTCGCGACCGCGAACGTCAGGGCTGCCAGCAGGACGAGGAACGCGCTGTCGAACTTCGCTGAGATCGCCGCCGGTTCGAGGATGACCTCGCCGTACACCTTGCTCGCGGAGGCCGTGGTCATCGCCGCGACCAGCGAGAACAGGATCAGGTTGACCGGCAGGCCCCAGACGTTGCCCTTCTTCAGGGTCTTCTCGTCCGGGGCGAAGCGGGCGAAGTCACCGAAGTTCAGGAACAGCGCGGCGAAGTACGTCACCCAGGTGGCCGCGATGGCCGCTATCGCGGCGAACGAACCCGGCGTCACGTCCAGGCCGGTCGCGTTCTTCGCCAGCGCCGCCAGGTCCTTGGCCGGCATGTCCACGGAGAAGGACAGCGTGCCCGCCTTCACCGACAGGGCCACCGCCAGCACCAGCATCATCAGCCAGACCGCCGGTCCGGCGAAGTCCTGGAACCGGCGGACCGTCTCCATTCCCTTGCTGATGATCAGCAGTTGGGCCGCCCAGACGGCGAGGTAGCAGATGACTTCCAGGCCGCTGTGGTCGAAGAGGTGGGTCGTCTCGTGCAGCTTCTTCGGGCCGTCGTAGCGGATCAGGAAGGCCACGATCGCGCCCGCCGCCGCGCTGGTCTGCGCGCCGTACCAGAACGTGGCGACCACGGCCCTGACCAGCGCCGGTACGTTCGCGCCGAAGGTACCGAAGGAGGCACGGGCGAGGACCGGGTAGGGGACGCCCGTGCGCACGCCGGCCTTGCCGATCAGCGTCATCAGGTAGTAGATGATCAGCGATCCGACGCCGATACCGATCAGGAACTTGAAGGTGTTCCCGGCGACCAGGAACAGGCTGGCGGCGAGGAAGTAGCCGTACAGGCTGTGTACGTCCGAGGTCCACACGTTGAAGATGCTGAACGCGCCCCACTTGCGCTCGGTGGCCGGGGCGAGGTCCTCGTTGTAGAGGCGGGGGGAGTAGCCCTCCGTGCCCGCGGCCTCCGTGACTCTGTCCGTGTCCGTGTCCGTCATCGCGTTCTCTTCCTGCGCGGGTCGCCATGGTGGCGCCGGATGGCCTAAAGAGAACGGCCAGGATGTTTCCCCCAAATGCCGCGCACGTAACCGGCTTGTCAATGGAACTTTTCTTCCACTGAGCGAAACGGGACCGTACCGTTCACCCGCCTAAGTACAGCCGAAAGGGGTTATGTCAGCAGAGGGGCGCGCAGGGCTGAGGTTCGCCGTCCGGGCGCGCGACAAAAACAGAGGCAAGAGCCGGGGAAAGAACAAAGGCAAGGAGTCGCGACTCCTTGCCTTCTTCAAGGTATAGCGCACCGGGGGGCTTGCGGCAAGGCCCCCGTTGTGCCGCAGAATCTCCGGCCTGAGCCGGAATCTGCGGAAACGGGGAGCCTTCGAAGTGCGTGTTCTGCTGTCGACCTATGGGTCGCGCGGGGATGTCCAGCCCATGGCCGCTCTCGCGGTCGCGTTGCGGGAGTTGGGTGCCCAGGTGCGGGTGTGCGCGCCGTCGGACGAGGAGTTCGCGAAGCTGCTGGCCGAGGTCGGCGTGGAGTTCGCGCCGGCCGCCGAGCCGGTGCGCACGCTGGTCACCGGGACGGCTCCGCTGACGCCGGAGGGCCTGCCCCGGCGTGCCGCCGCGTTGACCGTCGCGCAGTACGAGGCGGTCGTGGCGGCGGCCGAGGGATGCGACGCGGTGGTGGCGACCGGACTCGTCCCGGCGGTGGCCGCGGCCCGGTCGGCGGCCGAGAAGCTGGGCGTCCCGTTCCTCTACGTGGCCTGTTTCCCGACCATGCTGCCGTCGCCCCACCACAGGCCGCACGCGCTGCCGGGCCGCCCGTTCCCGCCGGACGAGACCGACAACCGCGTGCTGTGGGACCTGACCCGCGAGAGCTTCGACATCCTGTACGGGCCGGGGATCAACGCCCACCGGACGTCGATCGGCCAGCCGGTCGTGGACGACGCCCTCCGCCACGTCTTCACCGACCGGCCGTTGCTGGCGGCCGACCCGGTTCTGGGACCGTGGCCGACGTCCCCTTCCGATCCTTCCGACGCGGCGGACCTGACCGTCGTACAGACCGGGGCGTGGCTCCTGCCCGACGAACGGCCGCTGCCCGCCGACCTGTTGGCGTTCCTGGACGCCGGTGAACCGCCGGTGTACGTGGGCTTCGGCAGCATGCCCATGCGGGAGTCGGCGGACATCGCCCGGGTGGCCGTCGAGGCGGTGCGCGCGCAGGGCCGGCGCGTCCTCGTCGGACGGGGCTGGGCCGACCTCTCCCTGATCGACGACCAGGAGGACTGCCTCGCCGTCGGAGACGTCAACCACCAGGCACTGTTCCCCCGGGTCGCCGCCGTCGTGCATCACGGCGGCGCGGGTACGACGACGACCGCCGCGCGGGCCGGGGCGCCCCAGGTGGTCGTACCGCAGATCGTGGACCAGCCCTACTGGGCCGCCCGGGTGGCCGAGTCGGGCATCGGCGCGGCGCACGACGGCCCGACGCCGACGTTCGCGTCCCTGTCCGCCGCGCTCGGGATCGCCCTGGCCCCCGGGACCCGCGAACGAGCCGCCTCCGTCGCCGCCACGATCCGCACCGACGGCGCGACGGTCGCCGCGAAGCTGCTGCTCGACACGGCCGGCCGAAAGACCGCTACCGACAGCCCCATCTCAGTTCGGAGCTGATGCAGTGCACTCCCAGACCTCCACCACGACCTCGTCCGTCACCACCAGCGCGTTCGCCCTTCCCGAGCGTCTCTCCGCCAAGGCCGACCCGCGGCTGATCGCCCGCGACGAGCGGCACTTCGCCGCCATCGCGGAGTGTCTGGAACAGTCGATCGCCGAACTGTCCGCCCGTCTCGACACCGTACGCAGGGCCCCCGGCGGCATCGGCCGCGAGGCGATGGACCGGGACACCGAGATCCACCAACTCACCGCCCGGCTGCGTGCCCTGCGCCGCTTCGGCCTGGACCTGTGTCTCGGCCACATGGTCAGCGCGGACGACCCCGAACAGTCCGTGTACGTCGGACGGCTCGGCCTCACCGACAGCACGGGCCGGCGGCTGCTGCTCGACTGGCGTTCCCCGGCCGCCGAGCCGTTCTTCGGCGCCACCCACGGCAACCCGATGGGCCTGACGAGCAGGCGGCGGTACCGCTGGACCGACGGCCGGATCAGCGACTACTGGGACGAGGTGTTCGCCTCGGACGGCTTCGACGGGCACGCCGCGGCCCTCGACGACCAGTCCGCCTTCATCGCCAGCCTGGGCAGCGACCGCTCCCCCCGGATGCGCGACGTCCTCGGCACCATCCAGGCCGACCAGGACGCCATCATCCGCGCCGGATCACGCGGCGCGCTCGTCGTCGACGGCGGACCGGGCACCGGCAAGACGGTCGTCGCCCTGCACCGCTCCGCCTATCTCCTCTACGCCGACCCTCTCCTCAGTCACCGTCGTGGCGGCATCCTGTTCGTCGGCCCGCACCGGCCCTACCTGGCGTACGTCGCCGATGTCCTGCCCAGTCTCGGCGAGGAGGGCGTGCAGACCTGCACCCTGCGGGACCTCGTCGACGAGGGGGCGTCGGCGGCGGTCGAGTCCGACCCGGAGGTGGCCCGGCTGAAGTCGTCGGCGGAGCTGGTGCGATCGATCGAGAAGGCCGTCCGCTTCTACGAGGAGCCGCCCACCCAGCGGCTGACGGTCTCGACGCCCTGGTCCGACGTCCGACTGACCGCCGCCGACTGGGCCGTGGCCTTCGAGGCGGCGCCCGGTGTGCCGCACAACGAGGCCCGCGACCAGGTCTGGGAGGAACTCCTCACGATCCTCGCCGAGAAGCACGAGGACGCCGACCCTGACGACGCGTACGGCGTCTCGCCCGCCCTCCTGCGCAAGTCCCTCGCCCAGGACCGGGAGTTGGTCGCGGCCTTCAACCGCGCGTGGCCGCTCCTCGAAGCGACCGACCTCGTCGGAGACCTGTGGTCCGTCCCCGCCTATCTGCGGATGTGCGCGCCCTGGCTCACCCCTGATGAGGTACGGAAACTGCGGCGCGCGGACGCCCACGCCTGGACGGTGTCCGACCTGCCGTACCTGGACGCGGCCCGCCAACGGCTCGGCGACCCGGAGGCGGCCCGGCGCAAACGCCGGCATGACAGCGCCCTCGCCGCCCAGCGCGAGCGGATGACCCAGGTCGTCGACAACCTGATCGACGCCGCCTCCGACTCCGGCGCCGACGGTGACGACGGCGAAGGCCTGGTACGGATGCTGCGCGGCCAGGACGCCAAGGTCAGCCTGGTCGACGAGTCCGAACTGACCACCGCCGCCCCGGACCTGCTCGCCGGGCCGTTCGCCCACATCGTCGTGGACGAGGCGCAGGAACTCACCGACGCGGAATGGCAGATGCTGCTGCTGCGCTGCCCGTCCCGGAGCTTCACCATCGTCGGGGACCGCGCGCAGGCCCGGCACGGGTTCACGGAATCGTGGGAGGAACGGCTGGAGCGGATCGGGCTCGACCGGGTCACCCTGGCCTCCCTCAGCATCAACTACCGGACGCCGGAGGAGATCATGGCGGAGGCCGAGCCGGTCATCCGGGCCGCCCTCCCCGACGCCAACGTCCCGACCTCGATCCGCAGCGGCGGTGTCCCGGTCGGGCACGGTTCGGTGTCGGACCTCGCGTCGGTCCTCGACACCTGGCTCGCCTCACACCCTGACGGCATCGCCTGCGTCATCGGCGATCCCGGGTTCCGGCCGACGACGTCACGCGTCCGGTCGCTGACCCCGTCACTGTCGAAGGGGCTCGAATTCGACCTGGTCGTCGTCATCGACCCGGAGCGGTTTGGCGAGGGCATCGAGGGGGCGGTGGACCGCTACGTCGCGATGACGCGGGCGACCCAGCAACTCGTCATCCTGACCAGTACCGGTACCAGTTCCTAGGCGGACACCGAGGCGACGAACGCGGCGAAGGCCTCCGGCGTGAGCGTGAGAGCGCCCAGGCCGGGGGCCTTTGAGTCGCGGACGGCGATGTGGGGGGTGAGGGGGGCTATTTCGACGCAGTCGCCGCCGGTGTCACCGCTGTACGAGGACTTGCGCCAGGCGGCGGCGCCGAGGGGGGCACACTCGACGCAGTCGCCGCCGCTAGTGCCGCTATAGCTGGACTTACGCCACGTCGCGGCCGTCAACTGCTGGCTGGTCTCCATAGCGTTCCTCCATCACGCGGGCGATCAGGTCAGCCGAGTCCTCAAGCGAGAGGGCCTTGGCCTGCAATCGAGCGTAACCGACCGAACGCTCCCTGATCACGTCCGGGTTGGCGGTCATGTGCCCCTGGTCGTAGCTCTCGCAGTAGTGAATATCCGGGTCGTCGTCGAAGCGCAGAAGGTTGAACGTGCCCATCATGGCGGTGTGCGCGCCCACGGAGAACGGCAGCACCTGGACATGCACCCACGGGTGGTTCCGGAAGCCCAACAAGTGGGCGAGTTGGTTCCGCATGACCTCGCGGCCACCCACCGCCTGGAGCAGCACGGACTCGTCCAGGACCACCCACAGCACCGGCGGCTCGTCCCGCTTGAGAACGCGCTGCCGTTCCATTCGGGCCGCAACCATCTCCTCGACCCTGTCCGGATGGTCGACGCTCAGCAACGCCGCCGCATACTCAGGCGTCTGCAACAGGCCGTACACCAACTGGCACTGGTACGTGGAGATGTACGTGGCCCGCGCCTCCATCTCCGCGTACGCCTGGAACCAGTGCGGGAGTTGGCTGCGCAGCACCAGCCCCACCAGCCGCGAGAACGTACCGTCCGTTCCCAGCGCCGCGTCCACGCGCTCGGCGAACTCCCTCGTCGGGACCTTCCTCGCCGTCTCGACCTGGCCGACCAATGACGCCGTACAGAAGATGCAGCCGCCCAACTGCCCCTGGGTCAGGCCCGCTTCCTCTCTCCGGCGCCGTAGCTCGAAGCCGAAGTAGTCCAGCGGTGAGGCGCTGGGGTCGAGTTCGCGGATGTTGGCCATGGTGGGCCACCCCCAAGCTGACGCTTCGCGTCGTTGGAATCGTTCTGTGGCACAGCGTAATCAGGCCACTGCATTCTGGTGACGTGAATCACGCAACTGACGCAACCGAACTGGACGAAAGCCCACTTGGGCCGAGGTACGGCATGAACTTCACCCTCGGTGAGCATTCGGCGCGGCACCTCCGCTACATCCTGCGGACGTATCTCCACTCCTGGGAGATGCCCGAGCTCGCCGACTCCGCGACCCTCGCCCTGACCGAGCTGGTCGCCAACGTCGTACGACATGTCCCGGGCCGGCGGGCCACCGTACTGCTGCTGCGGCGGTCCGGCGGCGTCCGCGTCGAGGTGGCCGACACGGAACCGCTGGCCCCGGTGTTTCCCAGGTTCCCCACAGCCGTGGACGAAGAAGGCGGGCGCGGACTGCTGATCGTCGAGGCCGTCACCGACCGCTGGGGCTGGTACCGGATGCCCTCGCATCCCGCCCGCCCCGGGAAGACCGTCTGGTTCGAGTGCGACGCCAAGAACGACGACCATGACGACCACGACGACCACGACGACCACGACGCCGAAGGCTCAGAGAACCCGGGGAACGCCAATGGCTAGAGCGCCGGATCCGACGGCCCCACGATCGCCCGCAGCGCCGCCAGGTGCCCCTGGTAGGCAGCCCGGCCCCGCCCGGTCAGGCGGAGCCACACGCGCTGGCGGGTGTCGCGGACGGCTTTGCGCTGCTCGACGTAGCCGGCGTCCATCAGCACGGTGACATGTTTGCTCAGCACGGAGGCCGAGAGGTCGAGCTGCTTCTGGACCAGGCCGAACTCCGCCTCGCCCGCGGTGTCCAGCAGGGCGCAGACACGCAGCCGGTTCGGGGCGTGGATGGTGGTGTCGAATCCCGCCGGCCCGTCGTGGTCCTCGGCGCTCACGTGGTCTTCCGGTGCAGGCGGACGAAGGCGAGGTGGAAGCCGACGGAGGCGGCGGCACCGATCAGCGAGGCCGAGATCGGCCACACCGGCCATCCGGTGAAGCGGAACGCGAACGCCGACCCCAGCAGCAGCACGGGCAGGCCGACCGCGAGCGGGACGGTCGCCCGCTTCGGCAGCACGTCCAATCGCAGCGCCACCCCGGTCTTGTTACGCCACGCCTTGGACGCGACGGAGAAGAGCGCCCCGTACACCGCGGTGATCGCCAGCATGATCCCCAGCCAGGCGGGGCGCGGCAGCAGCCAGTCCGAGTCGGCCGCGATGCCTGCGTAGGTGATCGGAAGCGCGGCGACGTAGAGCGTGAGCGCGATGAAGAACCAGGTCGGCCATGGCGTGGCCGACAGCGCTGCGGCGGAGGCCCGGACGTGCTCGGTATCGGCAAGGGCGGAACGGGCCTGTTCCTGCGTCGGGCGTACCCCGTTTGTTTCCATGACGGAAAGAGTAGCCGATAGTTTCCAGCACGGAAAGAGGCTAGTTTCCGAAACGGAAAGTGACCAGGACTCGATCCGAACCTCCCGGCCGGGCCAACGGAAGGTGTGGTGTCGGTGTCCGGTCCATGACGCGCCGACGGACAACCGCGCCAGAGCGCCCCGGACATTGTTCGGCCTGATGAAACGGGGTGCCGAACAACTCTCCCGCTGCCAGATTCGTTCTCGCCACGCCGGATCGACGGCATGACCGAGCCGCATGAGCGGCCCGACCCACCGGAGAGCACCCCCATGTTCCGTATGCCCCAGGCATTGAAGTCCCTGAAGATGTCCCGTCTCACGAAGACCGCGCTCGTCGCGGCCAGTGCCACCGCCCTGACCGTGGGCCTGACGGGCAGCGCCAACGCCGCCGTCCTCAACCCGCTGCCGTGGAACGCCGACACCTTCCAGGCCAAGTACATGCCGCTCTTCGACTACGACACGGACGGCTGCTTCCCCGCCGCGGCGGTCGACTCGAACGGAAACCTCAACGGCGGTCTCAACAACAGCGGGTCGATCACCGGCCAGTGCCGCGACGGCCACCTCGGCAGGGCCAACACCTACGCGCAGAGCTGGTGCAAGAACGGCTGGTGCGCGTACGTCTACGGGCTCTACTTCGAGAAGGACCAGACGCTGAACGGCGCCGACGCCTTCGGTCACCGCCACGACTGGGAGTCCGTCGTGGTCTTCCAGCGGCAGGGCGACGAGCGGCCCAGCTTCCTCGCCGCCTCCCGGCACGGGGGCTACAGCACCCACCCGATCAACGAGGTGCCGATGAGCGGCAACCGCGTCGAGATCGTCTACCACAAGGACGGCGCGAGCACCCACGCCTTCCGCTTCGCCAAGTGGGGCGAGGTACCGCACGCCTGGGGCAACGGGACCTGGGACACGCCGGCCCTGGTCACCATGCAGAGGATGGCCGACGCGCCGCGCAACGCACTGTGGAACTCCCAGTGGGGCCACGCCAACTTCCCGCTGACCGGCAACCTCCAGAGCAACATCAACAAGGCCCGGGACGCCGACGGCCGTGCCCAGGCCGCCATCCCCGCGTTCTGATACCCGGGTCCGTGACACCCGGGTAGTGGCACCGGGTCGGTGACACCCGGCCCGGCATGAGCAGCCGCCGGTGGGACAACTCCCCCCTCCGCCCCACCGGCGGCACATCATCACCGCGACGCGGACCACATGTCGGTCGTAGGCGGCAGACCCGTCCGTTCCGGACCGGCTGGCCGACGAGAGCGTCCGCGCGTCCCGCTCTCCCTCGTGGATGTCAGCGGCGACGGCCGACGGCCGCGAGTGTGCCGCCGAACGAGTGACCCGGCGCCGCTCAGGCCGGAGGCATACGCTGCCCACGTGACCTCACCCATCGCCCGCACCGCGCTCGAACTCACCGCGGACCTCCCCCTCCCGGCCCTCGAAGACCTCTACCGCGACCTGCACCGCCACCCGGAACTTTCCCTGGCGGAACACCGCACGGCGGGCCTGCTGGCGGAATCGCTCCGGAAGTCGGGGTACGAGACGACGGAGGGCGTGGGCGGCACGGGCGTCGTGGGCGTCCTGCGCAACGGCGAAGGCCCGACGGTCCTGCTCCGCGCCGACATGGACGCGCTCCCGGTCACCGAGGAAACCGCCCTCCCGTACGCCTCCACCGTCCCCGGCGTGATGCACGCCTGCGGCCATGACCTGCACGTGACCTGGCTGGCGGGTGCCGCCCAGGCACTCGCGGCGGGCCGGGACACGTGGAACGGCACGCTGGTGCTGGTCGGCCAGCCCGCCGAGGAGACCGGCGAGGGCGCGCGGGCGATGCTGGCGGACGGCCTGTACGACCGTTTCCCGCGCCCGGACGCGCTGCTGGGGCAGCACGCGGCGCCGGGCCCGGCCGGCCTGTACCCGCACGTCCCCGGCCTGATCATGTCGGCGTCGACGGACGTCGACGTGATCGTGCACGGCGTCGGCGGCCACGGCTCCCGTCCCGAAACGACGGTCGACCCGGTGGTGACGGCGGCCTACATCGTCACGCGCCTCCAGACGGTCGTCTCGCGCGAGATCGCGGCCCGCGACTCCGCCGTCCTGACGGTCGGCGTGATCGAGGCGGGCACCCGGCACAACATCATCCCGGCGACGGCCCGTATCGCCCTGAACCTGCGCACCCAGTCCGACGACGTACGGGGCCGCATGCTGGCCGCGATCAGGCGTATCGCCCAGGGCGAGTGCGTGGCGGCGGGCTGCCCGCGCGAACCGGACATCCAGGTCGGCGCGACCTTCCCGGTCACGGTCAACGACGCGACACTCGACGAGCGGGTGGCCGCGGCCCACCGCGAGGTCTTCGGCGCGGCCACGGTCTTCGACCCCGGCCCGGCCATGGGCAGCGAGGACTTCGCCCACCTGGCGCCGGACCAACTCCCGTACGCCTACTGGTTCGTGACGACCACACCGGCCGAGGTGTGGAACGCGGCGGAGGGCGACGACGACCTGATGGCGAGGCTCGCGGCGGTACCGAGCAACCACAGCCCGCTGTTCGCCCCGGACCTGTCGACGGTGGGCCCGGGGGTGCGGACACTGGTGTCCGGCGCCCTGGCCGTCCTGTCGCCGCCGCCGCCTCCGTCGTCGGCCTAACCGGGCACGTGCTGGACGGACTCCAGCTTCTGCAACTGCCGTTCCGCATGCAGCACGGCGCCTTCGCGTCGGCCTGGTACCCGACGCCTCAACTCGACGACCACAGGCCCGAGTTCACGGGCGTCGGCGCTCTCGCCGAGGCTCGTCCACTGGTGGTGGGCCCGGTCGACGGCGGCCTCGACAGCGGGCGCGTCCGACGCCTGACCGGCGCTGAGCCGCGTACCGGCGACGGTCAGCCAGGCCCGACAGCTCCGGGCCGGGTCCCCGGCGAACATCGCGAGGTCGGCCCGGACCTCGGTCCAGTGCAGCGCCTCTTCGGAGGCGGCACCGTGCTCACGAAAGGCAGCCTGCTCCCACCGGGCGGCGACAGCGTCGGCGTCGGCGTGCCGACCGGCCTGAACGGCGGAGGTGATGAAGGAGTGCGGATCGCTGCCGTCGGCGGCTTCATCGCGCCGCGACACCCGTTCGCCCGGACGCGGCACGCTCTCAGCACGACGCGGGTCATCCCCGTCCGCGCCGGGACGCGGCACGCCTCCGGCCCGCAGCGGCACCTCCTCGCCTCCGCGCGATGCCTCTCCGCCTCGGAGCGACACCTCCGCGGCGGGACGCGGCACCCCTCCTGCCACCCGCAGCGGCGCCTCCTCGTCCCGGCGCGATGCCTCTGCGTCTCGCAGCGACATCTCTGTGCCCGCGCGTGGCACCACTGCGAGGCGGCGCGGCGCCGACTCCACGGCGTCTCCGGCCCGCAGCGGCACCTCTTCCGGGCGGCCCGGCGGCGTTGCGGCTGGGTTCAGCGGGCCCTCTGGTGGGCGCTGCGCCCGGGGAGACTCCGGGGGTCTGGGGGCGAAGCCCCCCGGGGACGGGACGGGTAGGGGCGGCGGGGGCGAGGCAGACCCGGCGTTCACACCCGGTGATCCCGCCTTCACACCCGCCCCGGACACCGCGTCCCAGGCCAGCACCACATCCCCGTAAGCCACCCCCTCCGACGACAACCGCCCGAGCGCCTGCTGATGCAACCGCCCCGCGTCCGGTCGGTACCCGCTGCGCAGAATCGTCGCGACCGTCTTCATGTACGCCGGCACACCCACCGCCCGCCGAGGCGGCGGCGGAGCGACCCGCCCGTACACGCTCACCCCCCGCCCCGCGTCGAACACCCGCCCGGTGACGTGCTGCCACGCGGCGGCGTCGGCGTGCAGGTCGAGGAAGAGCGTCGTGGTCCCCGGGGCCCGCAACCGCAGTTCCTCCGCGATCCAGTGCCAGGGAAACCCCGTGTAGCGGACCGTCGCGGGGGTCGTCCGGGCCAGCGCGAGATGCGGAAGGTGCTGTTTGCGGTCGAGTTGGAGCTGCCCGGTGAGGAAGACGGTGAGCGGTCCAGGGGTCACCGCGGCGGCGCGCAGCCGGGTGAGTACGGCCTGCGGCTCCAGCGGGTCGGCGAGTTCGACGACGTTCGCGGTGTCGGTACCGGACAGCACGGCCGGGGACACCGCCGCGAGAACGGGCAGCACGGACGCCGCGTCCACCAGACAGCCCTTGCCCATGGGTGAGGCGGCGAGCAGCAGCACGGTTCCGGTCGTCGTAGGCGTTACCGGGGTTGCGGCGGTCGAACCCGTTGATCCAGCCATGGCCCCGCCCCTCACGTCCGTCACGTCCGTCACTTCCCTAGGCAGCACCGTAACCGGTGCGACTGCGAAGGGGGATTGGCGGTAGGTCTAACGCCCCCTATGGACGACTTGTACCGCGCCGCACCGCGAACACCGTCGTGTCGTCGCCGAGACGCCCACCGCAGTGCCGCAGCGTGCCGTCCCGGACGAACGCGACGAGGCGCCGCGGATCGGCGACGCCCGGATCGTCGGCGACGGCCTTGGCGACGCGTTCGCGCAGCGGAAAGAAGGTGCCGTCGGTGTCCCGGGCCTCGGTGACGCCGTCGGTGACGAGGAGCAGGGTCTCCCCGTCGGCGACGGACACCCGGAAAACGGACGGCAGCCGGCCCGCGCCCCGCGCCAACTCACTGAGCCCGAGGGGGAGTCCGTCCGCCGGCGGCAGGCTCCGTACCCCGTTGGCAGACACGATCAGGGAAGGCTCGTGACCGAAGTTGACGACCTCGACGACGCACCCCGCGGCCTCCTCTCCCCGACCCTCCGCGAAGCCGGTCCCGGGGAAGCCGATGAGGACAGCCGTGGCGAACCGGTCCCCCTCGTCCCGCCCCACGGCCGCCCGGTAACGGACGTGCCGCAGCATCCGTACCTCCAGGCGTTCCGCGACGGCCGCGAGCGCCGGTTCGTGATAGCCGGCCTCTCGGAACGTGCCGAGCATGGCGGCGGCGGCCTCGACCGCGCCGAGCCCCTTGCCCTGGACGTCACCGATGAGCACCCGGGTGCCGTGCGGGCCGGGCTGGATGTCGTAGAAGTCGCCGCCGACCCGGGCGACGGCGTCGGCGGCGAGATAGACCGCCGCGTGGTCGAGGCCGCCCCAGCCCGGTGGCAGCGGACGCAGCACCGTACGACGGGTGGTCTCGACGACGTCCCGCATGTGCAGCATGCGCCGCTCGCCGCGCACCCGGACCGCGCAGGCGAGGACGGCCAGGACCCCGCCGAGGGCGACGAGGATGAAGTCGGGCAGCCCGGTCTGGTACTGGTGCGGCCAGGCACCGTCGACGAACACGTACGTGCACAGGGCCAGGACCGCGAAGGCGACGGTGCCCGCGACCGGGCACAGCGCGGCGGCGATCCCGGGCACCAGCACGATCCACGAGATGATCCGGAACTCGCCGCTCGTGTTCCAGTCGAGGACCGCGATCCCGACGAGCAAGACCAGCGGCGGCACCCAGCCGACGCCGCGTCCGCCGAAGAGGGGCGGCGAGAAGGCGGGGCCGTCGTCCGAGCCCATAGGGCCGTCGTCGGAGCCCACGGGGCCCACCGGGCCCATCTGGCGCACCGGCTTCATGGAACTCAGCGAAACACGGCCGGTCCCCCCTGTCGACTTGCCAGCGGCCGTCTCCAGGTGTGCTCTGGAGGGCGGGGGCGAGGAGAGAGGAACACTCTCATGGCACAGACAACGACCCGCATCCCCGGCACTGCCGGGTATCCCGACGTCTTCAGCGCCCGGACCCACGTGGTCGCGAACCGGGTGCTGACCGTCGTACTCGGCCTGGTCTACGGCTACTGGGCCGCGGCCATCCGGCGCGACGCAGGTCCCATCACCGGCTGGAACATCTTCTTCGGCGTCGTGAGCGCGCTGGCGTTCATGGTGGTGCAGACCGGCGTACGGGCGGTGGCGCCCCGCCTGAGGCGCGAGCTGCACGCGCTGGCGTGGGGCGCCTTCGCCGGGGTCGCGTTCGGGTTCCTGTACAGCCAGACCGGGGAGAGTGTGCTGCGGTCGTCCGGGAACTCACTGATCGTCACCGGGTCGGTGACGGCGGCGATGTTCTACCGCTACTACACGCACGAGGACGCGGCCGGTCACCGGGTGAGCTGATCGCGGCCCCAGGCGGCAGCCCTGGGGCGGCCTCAGCCGAAGGTGACGTCCAGGTTGAAGCTCCACGTCCCCGAGACGCTCCAGTGGGTGTCGCCGCCGTCCTTCCACTGCGGGCACGGGTCGCTGCACCTGGGCACCGACCGGCCGCCGGTGTCGATGAAGGCGGCGCTCGCCCACGCGTCGACGCCCTTCAGCCAGTACCAGTGCGGGTTTCCGCGCACGGTCTGACCGAGCACCGAGCACAGGACGCGGCCACGGCTGCCCGGGGCCAGCTGCCCGACGACGGGCGAGTCGGTGGTCGGCTGCTGCCGCAGGTTCAGCACGCCGGCGGAGACGACGGTGCCCCGGACTCCGGAGCCGTGGGAACCGCCGGCGTGGTCCGGCGTGGCCGCCGTCGCCGTCACCGCCGTACCGACCGGCAGGAGCGATATCGACGCGGCCAGGATTCCGCCGGTGAACAGGACCGAAGTGATGCGCATAATCCGCCTCCTGAGTCCCCGAACGCATTGGTGTCCCCTCAAAACCAGGAAACACCCGTCCGGGTGAACGCTCCACCGGAGGCTCCACCGCGGAGGCTTGTCCCGCACGCCCATATGCAGTCAACCGGCTCGCGCTTCGCGCCCCCGGGCCCTTGCCTGGAGGGGTGCCCCACCGTCTCCGGAACGCCCTGTCGGCCGTGCTCACCGTCCTCGCCTGTCTGCTGCTGCCCTTCGGCGCGCTCTCGGCCTGGGCGGCGTACGAGCTCGCCGACACCGGCCGGTACGTCACCGCGATGGCGCCGCTCGCCGAGAACCCGGACGTCCAGGACGCGATCGCCGACAACGTCGGCGCCGGCATCGTGCACGCGGTCGACGTCGGCCCGTTCGAGGAGACCGTGAACCACTTCGTGCAGGACGCGGTCCACTCGTTCACCCGCACCGAGGCCTTCCGCACGGCCTGGGACACGGCGAACCGCGCCACCCACGAGGCCGTGCTGCACGCCCTGCGCGAGGGCCCGAGGAAGCAGCACCCCGAAGCCCCCTACGGCAGTTACGGCGGCGAGGGCGCCGTCACCATCGACCTCGCCCCCGTCACCGAGCAGATCAAGCGTCAACTCACCGCCGACCAAGTGCCGTTGGCGAACCGTATCCCCATCGCGCACACCGAGGTCGCGGTCCTGCCCGCGCAGGATCTGGTACCGCTCCGGAAGGGTTTTCGCGTGCTCGAAGTCGCAGGTTTCTGGCTTCCGGTGACGGCCGGTGTCCTCGCCGTCACCGGAATCGCACTCGCCGTCCAGCGCCGCCGGGCGATCACGGCGACCGCGCTGGGTACGGCCCTCGGCGGGGCGGTGCTCGGCGGCGCGCTCGCGATCGTCCGCCGTCTCACCCTGGCCGACCTGCCGCCGGGCGTCTCCGCACCCGCCGCCGGCGCCGTCTACGACGCCCTGACGGCCACCCTCCGTACGGTCTCCTGGCTGCTCCTCGCCCTGGGCGTCGTCGTGGCCGTCGGCATGTGGGTCACGGGCCGGTACGGCCGCGCCGGGCGACTGCGGCGAGCGTCCGCAACGCCCGCACCAGTTCCGGTTCCGGAGCCGACGCGAGCCCGAGCCTGACGGCGTCCGGTGCCCGCTGCGGGCCCACGGCGAAGGCGTTGCCCGGGGTGACGGCGATGCCGTGCGCCGCGGCGGCGGCCGTGAAGGTGTCCGCCCGCCACGACGCGGGCAGCTCCCACCATGCGTAGTAGGCGTACGGATCGGATCGCACGGTGCCCCCGGCCGACGCCAACTCCCGTGCCACGAGCCGCTGTCGACACGCCGCGTCCACCCGCTTGGCGGCCACGAGCCGCGCCACGGTGCCGTCCTGGACCCACCGCGTCCCGGCCTCCAGCGCGAACCGCCCCGCACTCCACCCGCCCGACCGTACCGCCGCCGCCACGGCCTGCGCCCGGTCCGGCGGTACGACGAGAAAGCCCACGGTGAGGCCGGGCGCGACCCGCTTCGACAACCCGTCGACGACATGGGCGAGTTCGGGGACGTGCGCGGCGAGAGGCTCACCCGAGCCGGTCCTCTCCGGGTCGGCCCTCTCCGAGCCCGGCCTCTCCGAGCCGGCGAGGAACGACCAGATCCGGTCCTCCACCACCGGCAGCGCCAACTGCCGAACCACACCCGCGAGTTCACGCTTCCTCGGGTCGCTCGTCGTCACCGACGTCGGGTTGTGCAGCGTCGGCTGGACGTACAGCGCGGACAGGGGGGCGGAGCGGTGGGCGGCGGCGAGGGCATCGGGGCGCAGGCCCTCCTGGTCCATGGCCAGCGGGACGAGGGTGCAGCCGAGGCGGGCCGCGATCTCCTTGACCAGCGGGTACGTCAGCGCCTCCACGCCGACCCGGCCGCCCGGCCTGACCAGCGAGGCGAGGGCGGCGGCGATGGCCTGCCGGGCGTTGCCCGCGAAGAGGACGCCGTCGGGGTCGGGCCGCCAGCCCGGGGTGGCGAGCAGCCCGGCGACCACCGTCCTGGCCTCTGCGGTACCGGTGGCGGGCGCCGGGCGCAGCGCCTCGGTGAGCACGTCGGGCCGCAGAAGGGGCGCGAGCGCGGGGGCGAGAAGCTCCGACTGGCCTGGCACGGAAGGGTAGTTGAGCTCGAGGTTGACCGTCGCGGCCGTGCCGCCCACCGCCGGTTCGGCGAGCGCGCGCCCGTCCGGATCGGAGGGGGCGGCCCGGACGAACGTGCCGCGTCCGACCTCGCCGACGACCAGCCCACGCCGCACGAGCTCGCCGTACACCCGCCCGGCCGTCGACCCGGCGATCCCCCGCCGCCGCGCGAACGCCCGCTGTGGGGGCAGCCGTTCGCCGGGGCGGAGCCGCCCGGCGGCGATGTCCTCGGCGATGCGGTCGGCGAGGCGCCGGTAGTCGTAGTCGTCGTCCATGTGTCCCCCCGTACCCGTTCTCGCACATTGCACCGAGAGCAAAGATCCTATTGCACCGAGGAGTTGGGCCGCCCTAGGGTCGCCCACATGCCCGCAACCCCATCTCCCGCATCTCTTACGCCTCTTGTCCTCGTGCATGGCCATCCCTTCGACCACACGATGTGGAATCCGCAGATCGAGGCGTTCTCGGCCGGCCGCCGGGTCCTCGCCCCCGATCTGCGCGGCTACGGCGCCTCCCCTGCGGCACCCGCCGCCGTCACCCCACTCTCGCGGTTCGCCCAGGACATCGAGGAGTTGCTCGACGAGGCGAAGGTCGAGGCGTGCGTGCTCGTCGGGCTGTCGATGGGCGGCCAGATCGTCATGGAGTGCTGCGACCGGTTCCCGGAGCGCGTCCGGGGCGCCGTCCTCGCCGACACCTTCCCCACCCCCGAGACACCGGAGGGACACCTCGCCCGCAACGCGACGGCGGACCGGCTGCTCGCCGAGGGCATGCGCGGGTACGCCGACGAGGTGCTGGAGAAGATGGTGTCCCCGTCCGCCGACGCGAGCGTCAAGGCCCACGTCCACCGCATGATGACGGCCACGGACCCCCGGGGCGCGGCAGCGGCGCTCCGGGGCCGCGCCCAGCGCCCCGACTACCGCCCCCTGCTGACCCGCCTCGCCGTCCCGGCCCTGGTCGTCGTGGGCGCCGACGACGAGTTCACCCCGGTCTCCGACGCCGAGGCCATGCACGCGGCCCTCCCCGACTCCGCGCTCCACGTGATCGAGGGCGCGGCGCACATGCCCAACCTGGAACGCCCGGCGGAGTTCAACAAGGCCCTGGCCGACTTCCTGGCGACGCGCATCGACCCGGCCCCCTGAACGAGCCATGGCGATAATGGGACCATGTCCCGCGAGTTCCCCATCGGCCTCACACCTCCCGACTGGCTGGTGCGGAACCTCCGGCCGCAGCCGGCCCCACCCGTCAACCGCCCCGCCGTGGCCCGCGCCGCCATCGCCATGTCGCTGCCCCTGGCGGTCGGCCTCGCCACCGGCCACGCCACCTACGGCGCCCTCGCCTCCATGGGCGCCCTCTCGGGCGTCATCGGGGACACCGCCGACGCGTACCGGATGCGCATCCTCAACATCGCGATCCCCCAGTTCTTCGGCGCGCTCGGCGTCACCCTCGGCGCGCTGGTGTACGGGCACGGCTGGACCGCCGTCGCCACCGTGACCTGTGTGGCCCTCGTCTCCGGGATGATCTCGACGATCGGCGCGGTGGCGTCCGTGTCGGGGCTGCTGCTGCTCCTCAACTCCGTGATCGGCGCCGGGCTGCCGCTGCCCGGGCCCTGGTGGCTGGCGCCGGCGCTGATGTCCGGGGGCGGGCTGCTCGTCCTCGCGCTGGCCCTGCTCGCCTGGCCGCTGCGGTCGGGGGTACCGGAGCGGGCGGCGGTCGCGCAGACCTACCGTACGGTCGCCGAACTCCTCGCCGCC
Organism: Streptomyces sp. NRRL WC-3618; assembly: GCF_001280005.1. Taxonomy (GTDB): domain Bacteria; phylum Actinomycetota; class Actinomycetes; order Streptomycetales; family Streptomycetaceae; genus Streptomyces. The sequence continues at coordinate 47,729 of NZ_LGDW01000144.1, forward strand.
GGCGCCACCGACGGCTACGAGGACGCCCGGCAAGCCGTCACCCAGTCCCTCAACCAGTCCTACGACCTCGTCCTCGCCCGGCGCGCCCGCCACCACGGCCGCAGCCCCGAACTCGTACGTCTGCTCGCCCAGTTGAACGCGATCACCCCGGTCGTCGAGGCCGCTCCCGCCGCCCACCAGACCGGGCGCCCACTGCCGCCCGAGGTCCCGGAGGCGGTCCGGCACCTCGCCGACGCCGTCGAGACCGGCTACAGCGGGCCCATCGGGCTGAACATCCCCGCCCCGGCCGACCACACCTCCCGGGCCGTCGAACAGGCGCTGCGCCACACAGCCGAGGTGGTCGGCAGCCGCTCCCCCGACCTGCGCACCACCGGCCTCGCCACCTCGGACGACCGGCTCGGACGACCGGCCGCCCTGCGCGTACGAGCCGCCGGCGCCGCCCGGGACGTCGTCATGTCCGGCGACTCCTGGCGCTACGGACTGCGCCTCGCCCTGTGCGTCGGCCTCGCGCAGGTGCTGGTCTCGACCGTGCCGGTGCCGCGCTCGTACTGGGTCGCGCTGACCATCACCTTCGTCCTGAAGCCCGACTTCGGCTCCGTCTTCTCCCGCGCCCTGCTGCGCGCCCTCGGCACGGTCGCGGGGCTGGTCGTCGCGGCGGCGGTGCTCGTCCAGGTGCCGCGCGGCTGGTGGGACGTACCGGTGATCCTCCTGCTCGCCACGCTGATCCCGGCGCTCACGCCACGCGGGTACGGCTACCAGACGGCCGCCATCACCCCGGTGATCATCCTCCTCTCCGACCTCCTCAACCACCAGGGCACGGCACTGCTGCTGCCCCGGCTCCTCGACTCCCTCATGGGGTGCGCCATCGCGCTCGTCGCCGGATACCTCCTGTGGCCGGAGAGCTGGCACACCCGCGTCGGCGACCGCCTCGCGAACGCGGTCGCGGACACGGCCCGCTATGTGGAGTCGGCGTTCCGCCCGGACACCGGGGGTGCGGCACGGGCGCGTATGCGACGGCGCCTGTACCGCGATCTGTCGGTCGTCCGTACGGAGTTCCAGCGCGCGCTGACCGAACCGCCGCCCACCGGACGGCGGGCGGCGGCGTGGTGGCCCCTGGTCGTCGCGGTGGAACGCATCGTCGACGCGACGACCGCCGCCCGGGTCCACATCAAGCAGGGCGCCAAGCCGCCGTCGGACGCCGAGATCGACCAAGTCGTCGTACAGCTACGGGAGTTGTCGGACGGGCTGCGCCGGGTCGAGACGCTGTACGCGGTGCGTACGGACCTCAGCGGACCGGCGGACAGTGTGCTGGAGCCGCTACGGCAGGAAGTGGCGGCGGCGCGGGCGGTCACCTCACCCAAGTAAGCCGCTACCCCGCGCGGGCCGCCCCTGTGCAGAGGGACGGCCCGCGCATGTGGGGGGGGAAGCGCTGCGTTGCTAACGCATGGCCGCCGCGAGCCCGTTGGCCCACAGCCGGTTCACACGGGAGCGTTCGGTCGAGTTCGGGATGGCGTTGGTGCAGGACGTGCCGGGGCCGCCGCCCGACATCAACTCGCTGCACGGGCCCGAGTAGTGGTCGGGCAGCCCGAGCACATGGCCGGTCTCGTGGGCGGTGATACGGGTCGGGTCGTACTGGTCGCTCTGCGCGTAGTCGATGAAGATGTACCCGCTGCCGTGGCCGTCCGTGGAGGCGTACGAACCCTGGGAGCTGTTGCCCTCGCGGTAAGTGAAGTCGGCGGTGGACGCGGTGCCCGACTGGAGCCTCACGTTCGTCACCGAGCTGTTCCAGATCGAGGTGGAGCGGGCTATCTCGGCGCTGAAGGAGGGCGCGCGGGACGCGTCGTAGACGACGGTGACGGCGGCGGCCGAGCGCGGGTGGGCGGCGCGCTTCTCGGCGACGGATTTCAGGACGGCCTCGAAGAACGCCTTGTTGCCGGCGGCCTCCTCGGCGGACCCGGCGTACGCGGACACGGATGAGGCTGCGGCTGCGGGTGCGGGTGCGGGTGCGTGTGTGGGTGCGGCGGATGCGGGAACTGCCGTACCGAGGGCGAGAGTTGCCAGGCTGAGGCCTAACGCCGCCGCCAGGACGCCAGAGGTGGGCTTTCTCATCGATGACTCCTTGGGTGGGGGTGAGCCAGTCGGTCGTACGGCGAGTGTCGGCGTCCGTGCGGCGGCTGTGATGATGGCAAAGGGCGATAGCGCGGCCCTATCACCGCCTTGCCCCGTCTGTCGGAACTCGAGGTTCCGGCCTAGGGTGCGATGGCATGGACATGTGCATGCGCATGATTCGCGCCGCGGAGCCGGTCGCATGGAGCTAGAGGTGAGGCACCTTCGGGCGCTGTGCGCCATAGCCGACACCGGCAGCCTGCACCGCGCGGCCCGTCAACTGGGCGTGGCCCAGCCCTCGTTGAGCACCCAGTTACGCCGGATCGAACAGGAACTGGGCGGCGAGCTGTTCATCCGCACCCGGACCGGCTGCCGCCCGACGCCGCTCGGCCGGGTCGTACTGAGCCGGGCCCGTCCCCTGGTCGCGGAGATGCGCTCGCTGGTCACGGAGGCGAGGGCCGCCGCGGTCGACGGACTCCAGCTGCGCATCGGCTCGACAGCCAGCCGCGCCCTCTCCGGCTGGCTGCGCCGCCTCCGCCGGGGACACCAGGAACCCACGCTGCGCATGGACGTCTCCGCGAACGCGCTGCTGCGCATGGTCGCCGACGGACAACTGGACGTGGCGTTCGTCCACGAGGTCGAGGGCTGTCCGCTCAGGATCCCCGATGGCCTGTGTCTGCGCGTACTGGTCGACAGGGAACCCCAGTTCGTGTCCCTGCCCGCCGACCACCCCGCCACCGCGAGACCCGTGGTCCACCTCTCCGAGCTGGCCGGCGACCGCTGGATGGTGGACGAGACGGTCGACGGCGAGTTCGACGCCGTACTGCGCATGCTGCGCGCCGCCGACCTCAACCCCCGTGTCCTGCACGGCGATTACCACACCACGGCCGCGCTGGTGGCGACCGGCGAGGTCGTCACCGTCTGCCAGGCGACCTGCCTGCCGCGCCCCGAGATGGCGGTGCGCCGACTGCACGGCGACCCGCTCGGCGTACGGCTGCTGCTGGCGGCCCGTACCGAGACGGAGCTCGACGGGGTGCATCCGGCGCTGGCGGAGGCGTACGACGAGGTGGCCCGGCAGGCACCGGCGTACCGGGAGTGGCTGGCACAGAGGGATGCGAGAACCCCCGTGCCGGCCCTCCCGTGAGCCGCCGACCGAACCGACCGAACCGACCGACCCAACCGATACCCGACCGGCTCAGACGCCGATGTCGCAGCCGTCCTCACGCCACACGGCGACGACCGCCGGGCGGACGATCTTCCCCGGTCCGTCGGGCCAGGTGCTGGCGGGCTTCTCCACCGACGCACCGTCGATCTCGCCCGGGTGCTGCACGGCGACGAGCACCTGCCGCTCCCCGATGACCGGACCGCAGGTCTCGGCGCCGGTCGGCACCGTCAGGAACTGCTTGAGCTCACCGCGCCGGTCGCCCTTGGTCGCGACGCCGAACAGGCCGTCGTGGGAGCCGAGCTGGTTGCCGTCGGTGGAGATCCACAGGTTGCCGTGGCGGTCGAAGGCGACGTTGTCCGGGCACGAGATCGGGCTGACCTTGTCCTTCGGGAAGCCCGCGAAGTAGGTGGCGGGGTCGTTCGGGTCACCGGCGACGAGGAACAGCGACCAGGCGAACGAGGTGCTCTCCGCGCGGTTGCAGTGCTCGGTCAGCTCCAGCACCTGGCCGTGCTTGTTGGAGTTGCGCGGGTTGGCCTCGTCGGCGGCGGCGAAGCCGGACTTCCCCCGGTTGCTGTTGTTGGTGAGGGCGACATAGACCTTGCCGGTGACCGGGTTGGGCTCGATGTCCTCGGGCCGGTCCATCTTGGTGGCGCCCACCTTGTCACCGGCGAGCCGCGTGAAGACGAACACCTCCTCGGCGGTCATGCCGTCGACGTGCGAGACGGCGCCCTTGGCGGTGGCAGTCGCCAGCGGAATCCACGTACCGCTGCCGTCGAACTCGCCGTCGGCGGGCAGCTTGCCGCTCCCGTCGATCTCGATGGCGGGGGAGTCACCGGTGAGCTTGGCGACGTACAGCGTGCCTTCGTCGAGGAGCGAGAGGTTGTGCTCCCGGACGGACCGCGAGTCCCCGTGCCGCATCCGCTTGCTGCCGACGAACTTGTAGAAGTAGTCGAAGCGCTCGTCGTCGCCGGTGTAGACGACGGGACGCCCGTCGTCGGTCATCCGGATGGTGGCGGCCTCGTGCTTGAAGCGGCCGAGGGCGGTGTGCTTGCGGGGCGTGGAGGAGGGGTCGTACGGGTCGAACTCGACGACATACCCGAACCTGTGGACCTCGTTGGGCTCCTGCGCGATGTCGAACCGCTTGTCGAACCGCTCCCACTTGCGCTCGGTGGCGCCGGTGCCGATGCCGTACCGCTTGTCCGTTGCGCGGGAGGCGTTCGCGAAGTACTGGTTGAAGTTCTCCTCGCCGTGCAGGGTCGTCCCCCACGGCGTGGTGCCCCCGGAGCAGTTGTTGAGCGTGCCGAGCGCCTTCCGGCCGGTCGGGTCGGTGGAGGTCTTGAGGAGATCGGACCCGGCGGCCGGTCCCGCGATCCGGAACTCGGTGGTCGCCGTGACGCGCCGGTTCAGCGGGTGGCGGGGTACGGGGGTGAGCCGGCCGGTACGCCGGTCGCCCTCGACCACGACGGCGGACAGCCCGTGCGCCGCCCAGGCGACCTCGACCTGCTCGCGGGTGGGGTTGGCCGGGTCGTAGCCGCGGAACATCAGGATCTCGTCGGTGTACTCGTGGTTGGCGACCAGGAGCCTCTGGTTCCCGTGCAGGGGGAGCAGGGCGAGGAAGTCGTTGTTGTACCCGAACTGGCCGGCCTGCGCGGCGGCCGTCTGGTTCTCCGGGTCGAAGGCGGGGGCGCCACGGAGAATCGGCTCACCCCAGCGGATGACGACGTTCTGGCCATACCCGCCGGGCACGGTCACGGCGTCGGCGGTGTTGGGCGCGACGGGGCTGAAGCGCAGGCCACGGGGCACGGAGGAGTGGTGGGGGTGGCGGGCGGCCCGGGAGGGGTACGAGGCCGCGGTGGCCGCCTCCGCACCCTGGGCGCCGACGACGTTCGCGGCGGTACCGGTGGCGGTAGCCACGGTGACGACGGCGGCGGCGCGCATCACGGAACGGCGGCTGAGGGCGCCGGCGATCACATCGCCGACGTATTCGTTGGCGCTGGTGTTGGGAACCTCGTGGAAGCAGGCGTCACCACACCGGAAGCGGCAGGTCATCGCGGACCGCCCACCAGGATGCGATCCGGACGACGATCCGATCAACGGCAGCAGCTTGCGCACTTTACTCTCCCCTGAAGATCCCTATACGTGCCTTTGGTGTCAGCGTGACGCTAGGCGGACGGAGGTGCAACAGCGGGGACGCCGGATGAACGAAGGGTGAACCCGTGGGAGCGGTAAGGGGGTTGGGGCTGCGGGGAAGATGTGGACGACTCCCGTCGGCAGCCCGGCCGAGGCGCCCTGAGGGGTGGGCCGCGAGGTTGGCGGTGTGGCGCCCTTGACGGCGGGCGCGTTCCGTGAAAGACCCAGCCCAAGATCGCCAGGTCGGCCCGCTAACCTTACGTGTCTGTCCTGGCCAGGGATTGACGGCTACAACTCACGTGAAGGGTTGCGCACATGGGCATTCTCACTCTCCTGCGGAACGCGTTCGGCAAATCACGCAAGGGGCGTGACGCCGAGGCGGCGCCCGCGCGGGAGGCGGAGTCGGCTCCTCAGCAGGAAGCCACCGAGCCGAAGATTCCGGCACCGTCCCCGGAACCGACCCTGACCCAGTCACCCACCCCAACGCCCGCCGAGACCCCGTCGGTAGTAGCCGACCTGGTCTCAGCAGCCTTCGACAACGTCACGGTCCCCAAGCCGTCACGGCCGGTGGACGAGCCGACGAAGGCGGCTACGCCGGCGGCTGAGACTGCGGCGCCGGTCACCGAGCCGACGGAGCCGGAGGCTGAGGCCGCGACGCCGGTCACCGAGCCGACGGCTGAAGCCGAGGCGAAGACCGAGGCCGCGGAGGAGGCCAAGCCGGAGCCGGTGGCCGAGGTTGAGGTTGAGACCGAGGCGAAGCCGGAGCCGGTGGCCGAGGTAGAGCCGGAGACCGAGGCGAAGCCGGAGCCGGTGGCCGAGGTAGAGCCGGAGACCGAAGCTGAGGCAGAAGCAGAGGCCGAGCCGGAGCCGGTCGTTGAGGCGACCCCGGAGCCCGAGCCCGCCACCGAGGAGCCGGAACCGGTCGCCGAGGTAACCCCGGACCCCGAGCCCGAACCGGAATCCGCCGCCGAGGTAACCCCGGACCCCGAGCCCGTCACGGAGGAGCCGGAGCCGGTCGCCGAGACCACGCCGGAGGCCGAACCGGTCGCCGAGCCCGTCACCGAGGAAGCGGAGCCGGTCGCCGAGACCGCGCCGGAGGCCGAACCGGCCACCGAGGTAACCCCGGACCCCGAGCCCGAACCGGAACCCGCCGTCGAGGAGACCCCGGAGCCGGAAGCGGTCGCCGAAGTGACCGAGCCCGTCGCGGAAGAGCCCGCTGCCGAACCCGAGCCGGCGGCCGAGGCGACCCCTGAACCGGAGCCCACGCCTGAGGCCGAGGCCGAGGACCTGGAACCGGCGGCAGCCGCCGACGCACAGGAAGCCCCACAGGGGCCACCCGCACCCGAAGACGATGGCGTCACGGGTGGTGCAGGCGGGAACAAAGATACGGCCGAAGGCGAAGCCGAGGCCGTACCCGCAACCCTCCTCACCGCCTACAACTCCGCCGCCACCACCCTCACCACCCTCAACCTCACCACCACCCAGGCCAAGATCTACCTCGTCCTGGACCGCTCCGCGTCCATGCGCCCGTACTACAAGGACGGCTCCGCCCAGGCCCTCGGCGAGCAAACCCTCGCCCTCGCCGCCCACCTCGACCCGGAGGCGACCGTCCACGTCGTCTTCTTCTCCACCGAGCTGGACGGCACCGGCGAGCTCACCCTCACCGACCACGAGAACAAGATCGACGAACTCCACGCCTCCCTCGGCCGCATGGGCCGTACGAGCTACCACGCAGCCGTGGAGGAGATCGTCACGCACTACGAGAAGTCCGGCACCAAGCACCCCGCCCTCATCGTCTTCCAGACGGACGGCGCCCCGGACGCGAAGACACCCGCGACCCAGTCCCTCACGGACGCGGCGACGAACCACCCGTCCCTCTTCTTCTCGTTCGTCGCGTTCGGCGAGCCGGAGAACAAGGCCTTCGACTACCTCCGGAAGCTCAAAACAGCCAACACATCCTTCTTCCACGCGGGCCCGACCCCCCGCGAGCTGACGGACACGGAGCTGTACGAGGGCGTACTGGCGAGCTGGCGCCCGTAAACAAAAAAGAACACCCCGCAACCACCCCACCTCACGACACCACCCCGCCCGCCTCCCCCAGCAAAAACGGGAGGCGGGCGCCCCATATCAGTCGGCTACGATTTCAAGGTTCGTAGACGGTCCAAACACACCAACCACACCGTCACTCCATGTAGCGACTTGGGAGCAGCCCGCAATGGCTCGACACCTCATCACCAGCGCCCTTCCGTACATCAACGGGATCAAGCACCTGGGCAACATGGTGGGGTCCATGCTCCCGGCGGACGTCTACTCCCGCTACCTCCGCCAGCAGGGCCACGACGTCCTCTACATCTGCGCGACGGACGAACACGGCACCCCGGCCGAGCTGGCCGCGAAGGAGCAGGGCATCCCCGTAGCGGACTTCTGCGCGCAGGCCCACGACGCGCAGAAGGCGGTGTACGACGGCTTCGCGCTGGCCTTCGACTACTTCGGGCGGAGTTCCTCCCCTCAGAACCACGAGATCACGCAGGAGATCGCGCGCGAGCTCAAGGCGAACGGGTTCATCGAGGAACGGGCCATCCGCCAGGTGTACTCCAACGCCGACGGCCGCTTCCTCCCCGACCGCTACATCATCGGCACGTGCCCGCACTGCGGCTACGACAAGGCCCGCGGCGACCAGTGCGAGAACTGCACCCGCGTCCTGGACCCGACCGATCTGATCGAGGCGCGCTCGGCGATCAGCGGCAGCAGTGACCTGGAGGTCCGCGAGACCAAGCACCTCTTCCTCCTCCAGTCGGTACTGGCCGGAGAGGTCGAGTCCTGGGTCGACGAGCGCGCCGACAGCTGGCCGGTGCTGGCCTCCTCGATCGCCCGCAAGTGGCTCACCGAGGGCCTGCACGACCGTGCGATCACCCGCGACCTCGACTGGGGCGTCCCGGTCCCGGCCGACACCTGGCCGGAACTGGCCGCCGAGGGCAAGGTCTTCTACGTCTGGTTCGACGCCCCCATCGAGTACATCGGCGCGACGAAGGAGTGGGCGGACGAGGACCCCGAGAGCCGTGACTGGCGCTCCTGGTGGTGGAAGTCGGACACGGACGTCCGGTACACGCAGTTCATGGGCAAGGACAACGTCCCCTTCCACAGCGTGATGTTCCCGGCGACCCTGCTGGGCACCCGCGCGCCGTGGAAGAAGGTCGACGTCATCAAGGCCTTCAACTGGCTGAACTACTACGGCGGCAAGTTCTCCACCTCCCAGCAGCGTGGTGTCTTCACCCACGACGCGCTGGAGATCCTGCCCGCTGACTACTGGCGCTACTTCATGATCGCCAACGCGCCGGAGTCCGACGACTCCTCCTTCACGTGGGAGCACTTCACGGCCACGGTGAACAAGGACCTCGCGGACACCCTCGGCAACTTCGTCAACCGCGTCCTGTCCTTCTCGAAGAAGCGCTTCGGCGACGAGGTCCCGGCGGGCTCGGCGGCCGGCGAGGCGGAGGTGAAGCTGGGCGAGCAGATCGCCGAGCTGCTCGCGGAGTACGAGAGCCAGATGGAGGCGCTCCAGTTCCGCAAGGCGGCGGCTGCCCTGCGCGCCCTGTGGTCGGCGGGCAACTCCTACCTGGAGGAGAAGGCGCCCTGGCTGGAGATCAAGACCGACCAGGACGGCGCGGCCCTGACCCTCCGTACGGCGATGAACCTCATCCACCTCTACTCGGTGGTCTCGGAGCCCTTCATCCCGACGACGGCGGCGACGATGCGCGCGGCGTTCGCGCTGGCGGACGACACGCGGACGTGGGTCACGGCCGACGAGGCGAAGTCCCTGTCCACCGTCCCCGCAGGCACCCCGTTCACGGTGCCGCCGGTCCTGTTCGCGAAGCTGACGGACGACGACCTGGAGACGTACAAGGAGCGCTTCGGCGGCGCCTCCGCGTAACCAGGCAGCGCACAGCAACTCACCTTCAGCAACACCGAACCACCGAACCGCCCGTGAACTCCCCGGAGCCCACTGGCGGTTCTCCTTCCGCTCCAAGCAGTCCACCTGACGGGGGTTCAACCATGGCACTCTTCGGCAACGCGCACACCGTCGATCCGTCCGCCGCACAGCAGGACTACGCCCGGCTGCTCGGCCAGAACGAGCAGGTCCACGCCGCGTACCAGCTGATCCGCGACACCATCCTGTTCACCGACCGCCGGCTCCTTCTGGTCGACAAGCAGGGCATCACCGGCAAGAAGGTGGAGTACCACTCGGTCCCGTACCGCAGCATCACCCACTTCGCGGTGGAGACCGCAGGCACCTTCGACCTCGACGCCGAACTCAAGATCTGGATCTCGGGTTCCGCGACCCCGATCCAGAAGACGTTCACCAAGGGCGTCGACATCTACGAGGTCCAGGCGATCCTGACGCAGTTCGTGACGAAGTAGGCGAAGTAGCCGCAGCTGGCGAAACTGCAGGACAAGACGAAGGCCCGGAACCCCTTTCCTCAGGGTTCCGGGCCGACCGTCACAAACCGCGACTACTCGCCGCCGCCGAACTACTTCGGCTGCGGCTTCCGCACCGAGATGTGCAGCTCCCGCAGCCGCGTCTCCTCCAGCTCGGTCGGCGCGCCCATCATCAGATCCTGGGCGTTGCCGTTGAGCGGGAACGCGATCGTCTCGCGGATGTTCGGCTCGTCGGCGAGCAGCATGACGATGCGGTCCACACCCGGGGCGATGCCACCGTGCGGAGGGGCGCCGAAGCGCAGCGCGCGGAGCATGCCGGCGAACTCGCGCTCGACGGTCTCCTCCTCGTAGCCCGCGATGCCGAACGCCTTCAGCATGATGTCGGGCTCGTGGTTACGGATCGCGCCGGACGACAGCTCGATGCCGTTGCAGACGATGTCATACTGCCAGGCCAGGATGTCCAGCGGGTCCTGGGTCTCCAGGGCCTCCATGCCACCCTGGGGCATCGAGAACGGGTTGTGCGAGAAGTCGATCTTGCCGGTGTCCTCGTCCTTCTCGAACATCGGGAAGTCGACGATCCAGCAGAACCGGAAGACGTTCTCCTCGAAGTGCCCGGCGCGCTTGGCGGCCTCGACCCGCACCGCGCCCATGATCTTCGAGACCTCGTCGAACTCGCCCGCGCCGAAGAACACGGCATGACCGGCCGACAGCGACAGCCGCTTGGTCAGCTCGGCGACGTTCTCCTCGGTGAGGAACTTCGCGATCGGCCCGGACAGCGAACCGTCCTCCGTGACCCGCACCCAGGCGAGACCCTTCGCACCCAGCGTGACGGCGAAGTCGCCGAGCTGGTCGAAGAACTTCCGGGGCTGCGACGACACGTCCGGCACCGGCAGGGCACGTACGTGCTTGCCCGCGAAGGCCTTGAACTCCGAGCCCTCGAAGACGTCGGTGATGTCGACCAGCTCCAGCTGGGCGCGCAGGTCCGGCTTGTCGGAGCCGTACTTCAGCATCGCCTCGCGGAACGGGATGCGCGGGAAGGGCGAGGTGACCTGACGGCCCTTGCCGAACTCGGTGAACAGCTCGGTCATCAGCCGCTCGATCGGCTGGAAGACGTCCTCCTGCTCGACGAAGCTCATCTCGACGTCGAGCTGGTAGAACTCGCCCGGCGAACGGTCCGCACGCGCGTCCTCGTCACGGAAGCAGGGCGCGATCTGGAAGTAGCGGTCGAACCCGGAGATCATCAGCAGCTGCTTGAACTGCTGCGGGGCCTGCGGGAGCGCGTAGAACTTGCCCGGGTTGAGGCGGGACGGCACGACGAAGTCGCGGGCGCCCTCGGGGGAGGTGGCGGTGAGGATCGGGGTCGCCATCTCGTTGAAGCCGAGGGCGGTCATCTTGTGACGGATCGCCGAGATGACGGCCGTACGCAGCATGATGTTGCGGTGCATGCGCTCGCGGCGCAGGTCGAGGAAGCGGTACTCCAGGCGCCGCTCCTCGTTGACCCCGTCCTCGGTGTTGATCGTGAAGGGCAGCGGCTGGGCGGCGCCGAGCAGCTCCACCTCGCCGACCTCGACCTCGATCTCACCGGTGGGCAGCTCGGAGTTGATGTTCTCCGCGCCACGCGAGACGACCTTGCCGTCGACGCGGACCGTCGACTCCTTGGAGACCTTGTCGAGGGCCTCGTAGGCGGGCGTGCCGGGGCGGGCGACGAGCTGCGTGATGCCGTAGTGATCGCGCAGGTCGATGAAGAGGATGCCGCCCAGGTCGCGCCGATTGTGCAGCCAGCCGCTCAGCCGGACGTCGCTGCCGACGTCAGAGGCGCGGAGCTCGCCGCAGGTGTGGGACCTGTACCGATGCATCGTCGTTCATCCAGCCTTCGCGGATCGGGGATCGGGGTGCGTGTTTCGCACTCTCACATGTTTCACGTGAAACACAGACCCAGGGTACCGGCCACCCCGAGGCCGCTTTCCCGCAATTGTTCGCACGCGCAGCCTGCACCGCTCGTCCCGGAGTGCCCGACAGGGCAATCCGCAGGGCACTCCGCGTGGTGCTCCGTACAGCTTGGGTGGCACGCTGCGATCACCTCTCCATAAAGTAGGTCAATGCGCACTGGTGAGCCCCTGCCCGCCGTGGGGGACGTCCTGGTCGCCCTCGCAACCGGCCTGTGGCATTGGGACACAGCAACAAACCTGGTCACCCTCGACGCCGAGGCGGCCCGTCTGCTCGGCCTGCCCGCCGAACCGACCGCCCTCACGGAGGCCGCGACCCGCGCCCGCCTCCACCCGGTCGACTGGAACGAGATCGCCGGCGTCATCCAGCTCGCCGTCGCCGAGGACAGCATCGCCGAGGTCCGGGTCCGGGTCATGGACGGGCAGGGCCGGGTGATCCGTACCGTACGCAGCCGCGCGAAGCCGACCTTCGACCTCGACCGCAAGGCGTACGACGTGATCGGCACCTTGCAGGAGGTCACCGAGCCCCAGCCGGGCACCGCCGCCCGCACCCCCGTCACCGGTGACTGGCGCCGCTCGCGCGAGGCGTTCCTGCTGGACGCGGGCCGAGCGCTCGCCGAGGCACGGTCCACGGAGGAGGTGCTGCGGGTCGCGGCCGGCCTGTCGATGCCGGGCTTCTCACCGGACGGCCTCGCCGTCTTCGGCGTCCAGGGCGACCGTCTGACCGTCATCGGCCATCACGGCCAGCGCCCCGGCGACGAGCGGCCCTTCTCCCACATGTCCCTGGAGACCGACTACCCGGCCGCCGAGGTGGTCCGCACCGGCCGGGCCGTCTACCTCTCCTCGCCCGATGCCTACCAGGACCGCTACCCCACCGCCTGGCCGCTTGCCCAGGTGTTCGACCGCCAGTCCTGGGCGTTCCTGCCACTGACCGTCGCGGGCCGCACGATGGGCGCCTGGATGGCGGGCTTCGCCTACCCGGTCAGCTTCACCCCCGACGAACGCTCCGTCCTGACCACGGTCGCCCGCATGCTCGCCCAGGCCCTCTCCCGGGCAGGCGTGGCCGAGTCGGAACGCGAACTGACGGACGGCCTGCAGCGCTCCATGCTGCCGGTCCTCGGCCCCGAGATACCCGGCATGGACGTCGCCGCCCGCTACATACCGACCGGCGGCGGCCTCCAGGTCGGCGGCGACTGGTACGACATGATCCCGCTGCCCGGCGGCGGACGCTTCGCCCTGGTCATCGGCGACGTCCAGGGCCACGACGTGCGCGCCGCCGGTCTGATGGGCCAGCTCCGCATAGCGCTGCGCGCCTACGCCTCCGAGGGCCACCGCCCCGACGCCGTCCTCTCCCGCGCCTCCCGCTTCCTGCACGGCATCACCCACTCCGGGGACCACGCGGGCGTCGGCGACCTGCGCTTCGCGACCTGCCTGTACGTCGAGGTCGACCCGGCGACCGGGGTCCTGGAGATCGCCCGCGCCGGCCACCCCGACCCGGCGATCCGGATGGCGGACGGCACGGTACTGACCCGCCCGACCGCGGGCGGCCTGCCCCTGGGCATCGACCCGGACGCCGACTACCCCACCACCCTCCTCGCCCTCGAACCCGGCGAGACCATGCTCCTGTGCACCGACGGCCTGATCGAGACGGGCGGCCACGACCTGGAGACGGGCTGGCAGCGCATTCGCGGCACCCTGGAGGAACACAAGGGAGACATCGACGGTGACGGGTTGGAGGAGCTGGCCGACGCCCTGGTCCAGGCGGTGCACGGCCCGTCCTCCCACCACACCACGGGCCCCCTGGCCGACCGCCGCGAGGACGACATAGCGCTGCTGCTGCTGAGCCGGCCGGGCGAACGCGCCGCCGACGGCGCACTGCCACCCGCGGTACGCCCCACCGTCCGACGCACCATGCTGACGATCGCCCAGGCGGAACCCGAGCGCGTCGCGGTGGCCCGCCAACAGCTCCGCGAACAGCTCCACGACTGGCCCTGCGCCGACCAGATCGACTCGGCGGTCCTTCTGGTCTCCGAGACGGTCACCAACGTCCTGGTCCACACCGACGCCGACGCGTTGGTCGTCGCCGAGGTCACGGGCGACCCCGGGGCGCGCCGCATCCGCGTCGAGGTCACGGACGTGAGCGACGACCTCCCGCACAAACGCCGCCCGGGCGAACTGGCGTCGTCGGGCCGGGGCCTGATGCTGATCGAAATGCTCGCGGACGCGTGGGGGGTGGACCCCCGGGGCGAGGGCAAGAGCATCTGGTTCGAGCTGTACGAGAAAGCGGTGGAGAAGGAAGAGGAGAAGGAAGCAGAGGAGAAGAAGAAGACAGAAGGGGAGAAGGCAGAAAGGACACACCCGGGCGCCGCGAAAAGCGGATGATATGAACATGGCTGTCACGCGCACCGCCACGCCCGCCCCCGGCCCCACCGGCCACCCCCTGCTGGGCTCGGCCCTCGACCTCCGCAGGGACCCGCTCGGCACGTTCGTCCGCACCCAGCGGGAGTACGGCGACGTGGTCCGCGTGACAGCGGGCCCACCCGGCCTCCGTACGGTCATGTACGGCGTCTTCTCCCCCGAGGGCGCCCAGCAGGTCCTGGCCACCCAGGCCGGCAACTTCCGCAAGGACAACGCCTTCTACGAGGAGATACGCCAGACCGGCGGCAACGGCCTGCTGACCAGCCAGGACGACGACTATCTCCGCCAACGCCGCCTGATTCAGCCCCTGTTCACAAAGAGGCGGGTCGACAGCTACGCCACGGCGATCACCCAGGAGGCCGAGGCGACGGCGGCACGCTGGCGCAACCGCGCCGAGGTGGACGTCGTACAGGAGATGGACCGCCTGGCGCTGCGCACGGTCACCCGCGTCCTGTTCGGAACGGATGTCGAGGCCGCGGTGGACGTGATCCGCGCCAACTTCCCGGTCATGAGCGCGTACATCACCGGGCGGGCCTACGCCCCGCTCAAACTCCCGCGCTCCTGGCCCACACCGTCCAACAGACGTGCGGAGGCGGCGACTCGGGCGGTGTACGAGGTCTGCGACCGGATCATCGCGGCCCGCCGGAGCGAGGGCGGCGAAGCAGCGGACGACAATGCCGACTCCGACCTGCTCTCCCTCCTCTCCCGGGCGCGGAACGAGGAGGACGGCAGCCTCGACGCCACCGAACTCCGCGACCAGGTGCTGGTGTTCCTCCTCGCGGGCCACGAAACGACGGCGACGTCACTGGCCTTCGCCCTCCACCTCCTGGCCCGCCACCCCGAGGCCAGGGCAAGGGCCCAGCAGGAAGTCGACGCGCTGCCGCCCGACGAGCCCTGCACAGCGGCAGACATGGACCGACTCCCGTACCTGACCCAGGTCCTGAAGGAGACGATGCGCCTGTACCCGGCCGCTCCGCTGGTGGGCAGGCGGTCGGTGGCGGAGACGGAGATCGACGGCCACGTCATCCCGGCGGGCGTGGACATCCTGATCTCCCCCTGGGTCACCCACCGCCACCCGGCCCACTGGGACACCCCCGACCGCTTCGACCCGGACCGCTTCACCCCCGCCCAGGAATCCGCCCGCCACCGCTACGCCTGGCTCCCGTTCGGCGGTGGCCCCCGCGCGTGCATCGGCCGCCACTTCTCGATGCTGGAATCGGTCCTGGCCCTGGCGGTACTCCTCCGCGAGTACGACCTCGAAACCCCGGACGCGGACATCCCGGTCACGGCGGCGGTGACGTTGCAGGCGGTGGGGGAGGCGCGGGTGAGGGTGCGGGCGCGAAGGTGACGCGTCAGCTTAATGAGTGAACATCATTGCTTCGAACACGAGTTGCGCCCCCACCTGCCTACTTTCGGAGGCGGAGGTGATGCTCGATGTACGAGCAGAACAACAACCCGCCGTCGAACGATTCGACGGCACAGCGGGACGCGATCGAGATCAGTGACTTCGTATACGCGGCGACAGGTGCGCGGGTACGGAGGCTGACGCTGCCGGACGGCGCTCACTGGTTCCCTGCCGTCGACGTGTGCAAGAACCTGGGATACGCACACGTCGGCTCCGCTCTGCGCAACGTCGCCGACGCGACCAACTTCGCCAGTGTCGAGAGTGTGCTCCTGAGGCACTGTCTCAGCGTTCCCGCAGGTCGGGAGTGGCGACGAGACATGAACGTCGTCAACCTTCAAGGCCTGATCCTGTTGGTCAACGGCTGCACGAAGCCGGAGGCGGAGCCCTTCAAAACCTGGGTTTCCGAAGTCATCGCCACCATCCAGCGCGACGGCTCCTACTCCCTGGAACCGGCTCCCCTGCAGCCCGCTCCCACCGGCGGCACCGCCTACGTCATGCCGCAGCAGGTGGCCGACGCCCTCGTCGCACTCGAACAGCGCAGCATCCGGACGGACGATCTACTGCGCCAGATCAACGACAACCAGAAGGTGATGGTCGATGTACTGCGGGACATCGCCCAGACCCTCCGACGCCCCAACGACCGCACCCGGTCCGTCCAGGCGCCGGAGTTGACGCCCGAGCAGCTTCTGACCAACTGGAAGTCCAGGAACCTCGCCGTCACCGAGGACGTCCACACGGTCGCCGCCCACCTGGCCCCGGCGCTGCTCCACGGCGGCGCCGACTACAGCGTGGAGGAGATCGCCGTCTGCACCGGGCTGACACCCGACCGCGTCGGCAACGCCCTGGAGTTGCTGTCAGAGCATGGGTGTGTGCGTCAGGTGGGCCGTGCTCCGGACGGCGCGCCGTTCTACGTGCTGCCGTAGTCCCGTAGCCCTGTAAGCAAGACAGGCCCGAAGTCGCAAAACCAAGTTGCGACTTCGGGCCTACTTGTACAGTACTGAACCTTCGCGGGTCTACAGGCCACCCTCGGACATTCCGTGAACCGCCGGGATCGTTCCCAGCCGGCCCTTCTGGAAGTCCTCGAACGCCTGCTCGAGCTCCGCCCTCGTGTTCATCACGAACGGGCCGTAGTGGGCCATCGGCTCACGGATCGGCTGGCCACCAAGGAGGACGACCTCCAGGTCCGGGGAGTTCGCGTCCTGCAGTTCGTCCGCGCGGACCGTGATCGACGAGCCCGTGCCGAAGACCGCCGTCTGACCCTTTCGCACCGGCCGCCGGTCCGCGCCCACGCTGCCGCGCCCCGCGAGGACGTACGCCAGACCGTTGAAGTCCTCCCGCCAGGGCAGGGTGACTTCCGCACCGGGAGCCAGCGTGGCGTGGACCAGGCTGATCGGGGTGTGGGTGATTCCGGGACCCTCGTGGCCGTCCAGCTCACCGGCGATGACGCGCAGGAGCGCGCCGCCGTCGTGGGACGTGAGGAGCTGGACCTGACCGCCCCGGATGTCCTGGTAGCGCGGGGCCATCATCTTGTCCTTGGCCGGGAGGTTCACCCACAGCTGGATACCGTGGAAGAGGCCGCCGGACATGACCAGGGACTCCGGGGGCGCCTCGATGTGCAGAAGGCCCGAGCCGGCCGTCATCCACTGGGTGTCCCCGTTGGTGATGGTGCCGCCGCCGCCCTGCGAGTCCAGGTGGTCGAAGATCCCGTCCATGATGTACGTGACGGTCTCGAAGCCCCGGTGGGGGTGCCAGGGCGTGCCCTTGGGCTCTCCGGGGGCGTACTCGACCTCACCCATCTGGTCCATCATGATGAACGGGTCGAGGTGCTTGTAGTTGATCCCGGCGAACGCCCGGCGCACCGGGAATCCCTCACCCTCGAAACCGCTCGGCGCGGTCGTCACGGTGAGCACGGGACGCGCCACCGCGTCGGCCGGAGCGGCCACACGGGGCAGGGTCAGCGGGTTCTCGACGGTCACTGCAGGCATGTCGGGACCTCCTTGTGCGGCCAGTTTAGTTGATTATTGAACTTCCTGCTAGCCCCAACAGAGAAGACCCGGAGGGCATTCCCTCCGGGTCTTCCCGGGTCTTCTCGACCGGGGGCCTCTAGGCCCTGTCGGCCTAGTTGCTGAAGTACAGGTACTTCCAGCCGCCGAACGTCGTCGAGTTCACGTTGTCGCCGGAGGCGCCGTCGACGTAGGCCGCCCGTATCCGGGCCCGGATGCCCGACGTACCGGGCGCCGGGAGCTGCACCGCCGACTTGCCGTTCCTGTCGAGCTCGAAGTACTCCGAATCGGCCGAGTTCCACCTGTTGTCGTAGTAGACCTGCAGGTCGACGCGCTGCCTGCGGTCCGGGAAGGCGGGCATCGTGGTGGTCATCAGGGGCTCGGTGTTCTTGTGGAACCAGTAGTACGAGGTCGAGCCGATGTTGCCCGTCCTGTAGTACCGCGACAGAGCCGTGGAGATCCGCACGCGCGCGTACGCCGTGACCTTGGCCGACTTCGGCGCGAAGCGGGCGTCACCCTTGAAGACAGCGGTGACGGCCGTGTCGCGGGTCATGTCCACGGTCACCGCGAGGTCCCCGGCGGAGTTGACCCGGGCTGTCCTGACCAGCTTCTTCGGCTTGTCGGTGCCGTACGGGTCGACCCAGATCTCGACCGTACGGTTCCGGTACGTGCCGCCCAGGTGCGCGGTGAACCGGACGTCGGTGCCGTAGTCGTAGAGCTTCTTGTTGTTGGTCAGGGTCAGCGTCGGCGCCGTACGGGACACCGCGACCTTGTCGGAGGCGCCGACCCCGACATGCCCGGCGTCGCCCGCGTACGTCACCTGGTAGGTGACCGTGCCGCCCGCCGGCGGGGTGTCCGTGAACGAGTAGGTGCCGTTGGGCCGCACCGCGACCGACGGCAGCGTCCGCCCGTTCGGGGACTCCATGTCGGTACGGGTGACCGTCAGCCTGACGCCGGCCGGCAGCGCCACCGTCGCCGACAGCTTGCCGGAGACCGTGAGCTTCCTGGCCCGGGTGGCCGTCGCCGGAGCGTTCACCGTCAGGGTCGGGACGTTCTTCGTCGGGTCGGTGAGCGCCTTGAGGGTGTACCCGTCGGCGGTCCCGACCAGAGCGAAGATCCGGGAGGCATCCGGCGCCCAGGCCAGGTCGGCGGTGGCGTACGTGCCGGCCGTGTACGTACGGAGCGGCCTCGTCGCGTTCGGCCGGAAGACGGCCACCTTGGCACCGTTGGCCTGGGCGACCAGACCGTTCGGGGCGATGTCGGCACGCTGGCCGGCCGGGTAGGCGCCCGCCTTGGCGAAGTCGCCGTTGGCGTAGGCGTCCCGGTCCGTGCCGTTGGCCAGCACCTGCGCGGCGCCGGGGACGAGGTCGATGTCGCCGAGGCCGTTGTTGAGCGTGTAGTCGCCGTGGTGCCAGGCGGTCAGCCGGGGCTTCGGTCCGGAGACGTCCAGGACAGCCATCGAGGACGTGGGCAGGCCGGTCTCACCGACGGCCAGCAGGCCGGGCGCCGAGGTGCTCGCGTCGAGCAGCGCCTGGCCCCGCATGCCGATGTTGCCCTCGGGGAACTGTTCCATCGCCACCTGGCCGACCGCGGCCACGGTCGCGGACCGGCCCGCCAGAGCCGTGCTGGAGGTCTCGGCGGAGGAGTCCGCGGAGGTCTCCGGGGAGGGGGAGGGGGACTCGGCCGAGGGCTCGGGCGACGGCTCCGTGTTCGGCTCGCTCGGATCAGGCGTGGGCTCCGTCGGGTCCGGAGTCGGCTCACTGGGGTCCGGCGTGGGCTCGGTCGGCTCCGGCGTCGGCTCCGGGTTCTCGGTCACCGTCGGGTCGATCGAGCCCAGGTTGCCGTTCCCCTGGTCGCCGTAGCTGAACCAGAGCTTGCCGCCGGCGAAGGCGAGGTTGCTCGGGCCGGTGCCGGTGGGAATCGAGTAGCGGGCCTTGATGTTCAGGGTGGCCGGGTCGAGCGCCACGATCTGGTGCCGGGCGGGCAGGGCCGCGTACAGGGTGCGTCCGTCGTCGGACAGCGCCAGGTCGACGACCGAACCGAGGAGACTGACGCTGTCGACGACGGCGCCCGAGTAGTCCGCGGCCAGTACCCGGCCGCTGCCCCTGTCGCCGACGAAGACCCGCTCCAGGGTCGCGTCCGCGACGATGCCGCCGGGCGACTGGACGGTGGCGACGGCCGCCGAGGCCGTACCGGTGGTGGCGACGCTCAGCGCCACCGAGCTGAAGAGGACGGCGAGTGCCGTCGCTGTCGACGTGCTGCGCATACGCACAGTGGATGAACCCCCCCAAGAGAACCCGGAATCACACCGGGAGCTGAGAGCGCCGCGCGACACCCAGACGCGACCGCCGAAGCGGTTACCACTGGGGCGCGGCTGCCAGAAGAGACCTTATGGCATGCCTGCGACAACCGCAGGGGGGTTTTCCGGTACGGGAAGGGGGTTTTCGACGCCCAGGCAGGGAGGGGAGGTAACAGGAGGGGAGGGACCGTCAGCCGTACATCCTGCGCATCGCGAACTCCACCATCTGCTCGACCGCCTTCGCGTCGAACACCATGCGGTGCTCGCCCTCCATGTCCACGACGAAGCCGTAGCCGGTGGGCAGCAGGTCGATGACCTCGGCGCCGGTGATCACGAAGTACTTGGACTCCTTGCCGGCGTAGCGGCGCAGTTCCTTCAGGGAGGTGAACATCGGGATCACGGGCTGCTGGGTGTTGTGCAGCGCCAGGAACCCGGGGTTGTCGCCGCGCGGGCAGTACACCTTCGACGTGGCGAAGACCTGCTGGAAGTCCTCGGCCGACATCGAGCCCGTCGTGAAGGCGCGCACCGCGTCCGCGAGGGACGGCGGGGACGGCTCGGGGTACAGCGGGGGCGGCTGGCCGTACCCGCCCGGCATCTGCTGCTGCGGCTGGGCGTACTGCTGCTGCGCTCCAGCGTTCTGGTCATAGCCGTACATGGCCGCAAGAGTACCGAGAGCGGGGTGACCCCGGGGCGGCCCGGCCCCCGGCCCACCCCTGGACGCGTAACGCGTCACACATCAAGGGTTGGGGTTGCGTCTTATTACCGGCGGGTAGCATCATCGTGGAAGGCAGCTACTAGTTGGTATGCGAATCAGGCGCGAGGAGTCAGTGCCTCGCCGATCTCTCTACGGAGCCGTCGCCATGGGGCACTACAAGTCGAATCTCCGCGACATCGAGTTCAACCTCTTCGAGGTCCTCGGGCGCGACAAGCTGTACGGCACCGGTCCCTTCGCGGAGATGGACACGGACACCGCCAAGAGCATCCTCGAGGAGATGACCCGCCTCGCGGAGAACGAGCTGGCCGAGTCCTTCACGGACGGCGACCGCACCCCGCCGGTCTTCGACCCCGCGACCAACACCGCGCCCGTCCCGGCCTCCTTCAAGAAGAGCTACAAGGCCTTCATGGAGTCGGAGTACTGGCGCCTCGGCCTGCCCGAGGAGATCGGTGGCACCACCGCGCCGCGCTCCCTGATCTGGTCCTACGCGGAGCTGCTGCTCGGCGCGAACCCGGCCGTGTGGATGTACGCATCCGGCCCGGCGTTCGCCGGCATCCTCTTCGACGAGGGCAACGACGTACAGAAGAAGATCGCCCAGATCGCGGTCGACAAGACCTGGGGCTCCACCATGGTCCTCACCGAGCCGGACGCCGGCTCGGACGTGGGCGCCGGCCGCACCAAGGCGATCCAGCAGGAGGACGGCTCCTGGCACATCGAGGGCGTGAAGCGGTTCATCACCTCCGGTGAGCACGACATGGAGGAGAACATCCTCCACTACGTCCTCGCGCGGCCGGAGGGCCACGGCCCCGGCACCAAGGGCCTGTCCCTCTTCCTCGTACCGAAGTTCCTCTTCGACTTCGAGACCGGCGAGCTCGGTGAGCGCAACGGCGTGTACGCGACGAACGTCGAGCACAAGATGGGCCTCAAGGCCTCCAACACCTGCGAGATGACCTTCGGCGACCGTCACCCGGCCAAGGGCTGGCTGATCGGCGACAAGCACGACGGCATCCGCCAGATGTTCCGGATCATCGAGTTCGCCCGCATGATGGTCGGCACGAAGGCCATCTCGACGCTGTCGACCGGCTACCTCAACGCCCTCGAGTACGCCAAGGAGCGCGTCCAGGGTCCGGATCTCGCCAACTTCATGGACAAGACGGCGCCCAAGGTCACCATCACGCACCACCCGGACGTCCGCCGCTCGCTGATGACGCAGAAGGCGTACGCCGAGGGCATGCGCGCCCTCGTGCTCTACACGGCCTCCGTCCAGGACGAGATCCAGGTCAAGGAGGCGGCGGGCGAGGAGAGCGCGGCCCTGGAGGCCCTCAACGACCTCCTGCTCCCGATCGTGAAGGGCTACGGCTCCGAGAAGGGCTACGAGCAGCTCGCCCAGTCGCTCCAGACCTTCGGCGGCTCCGGGTTCCTCCAGGAGTACCCGATCGAGCAGTACATCCGCGACGCCAAGATCGACACCCTGTACGAGGGCACGACCGCGATCCAGGGCCAGGACTTCTTCTTCCGGAAGATCGTCCGCAACCAGGGCGCGGCCCTCAACTCCCTCGCCGAGGACATCAAGAAGTTCCTCGCGCCGGGCACGGGCGGCGACGACCTGGCGGTGGCGCGCGAGCAGCTCGCCAAGGCCGCCGTCGAGCTGGAGGCCATCGTCGGCCTGATGCTGACGGACCTCGCGGCGACCGAGCAGGACGTCAAGAACATCTACAAGGTGGGCCTCAACACCACCCGCCTGCTGATGGCCTCGGGCGACGTCGTCGTCGGCTACCTGCTCCTCAAGGGGGCCGCCGTGGCCGCCGAGAAGCTGGCGACCGCGTCCGCGAAGGACGTCCCGTTCTACCAGGGCAAGATCGCGGCGGCGAAGTTCTTCGCGGCCAACGTCCTGCCGGGCGTCACCGGCGCCCGCAAGCTCGCGGCCGGCGTCGACCTCGATGTGATGGAGCTGGACGAAGCGGCTTTCTGAGCACACTTCGCACGCAGTTCGCACACTTCGCACACCCAGGCCACCACTGCCTGAGTTCACACAGGCCAAGTACGGCGGCCCGCACCGGGGTTCACCTTCCGGGGCGGGCCGCCGTACCGCTGAACCGGGACACATCCCCACGGTCCGCCCGGTGTCCGGAAACCGACCCGCGAACCAGTTGTCCCGCCTTCACACCTCCGTTACGAGAGCCCGCTCACCAACCCAGGGAGCGGGCGCTATTACGTCGTTAAGGTGAACCCCATGAGCGCACCCCACCGCTTCGACCGCGGCCTCACCGACGACCTGATGTCCTTCCTGGCGGCGAGTCCGTCGGCGTACCACGCCGTGGCGAACACCGCCCAGCGGCTGGAGAAGGCCGGCTTCCGACAGGTCGCCGAGACGGACGCCTGGGACGCGGAGACATCAGCGGCCGCCACCTCGGGGACCGGCGGCAAGTACGTGCTGCGCGGCGGCGCGATCGTGGCCTGGTACGTCCCCGAGGGCGCCGCGCCGCACACGCCCTTCCGGATCGTCGGCGCCCACACCGACTCCCCCAACCTGCGCGTGAAGCCGGTGCCGGACCTCGGCGGACACGGCTGGCGCCAGGTCGCCGTGGAGATCTACGGCGGGCCGCTGCTCAACTCCTGGCTGGACCGCGACCTGGGGCTGGCCGGCCGCCTCACCCTCCGGGACGGCACCACGCGCCTGGTGAACGTCGACCGGCCCCTGCTGCGAGTCCCCCAGCTCGCCGTCCACCTCGACCGCGCCGTGAACACCGACGGGCTGAAGCTCGACAAGCAGCGCCACCTGCAGCCGATCTGGGGCCTGTCGGACGATGTCCGCGAGGGCGACCTGATCGCCTTCCTCGAACAGGAGTCCGGACTCGCGCCGGGCGAGGTCACCGGCTGGGACCTGATGACCCACTCCGTCGAACCACCCGCGTACCTGGGCCGCGACCGGGAGCTGGTCGCCGGCCCGCGCATGGACAACCTGCTGTCCGTACACGCCGCGACGGCGGCACTGGCGGCCGTGGCGACCCGCTCCGCCTCCGGTGACGGGACACTCCCGTACATCCCGGTCCTCGCGGCCTTCGACCACGAGGAGAACGGCTCGCAGAGCGACACGGGGGCGGACGGCCCGCTGCTCGGCAGCGTGCTGGAGCGTTCGGTGTTCGCGCGGGGCGGATCGTACGAGGACCGGGCAAGGGCGTTCGCGGGCACCGTGTGTCTCTCCTCCGACACGGGCCACGCCGTCCACCCCAACTACGCGGAGCGCCACGACCCGACGCACCACCCGCGCGTCAACGGCGGCCCCATCCTCAAGGTCAACGTCAACAACCGCTACGCCACGGACGGTTCGGGCCGCGCGATCTGGGCGGCGGCCTGCGACAAGGCCGGCGTCCCGTTCCAGAACTTCGTCTCCAACAACTCCATGCCGTGCGGCACGACGATCGGCCCGATCACCGCCGCGAGGCACGGCATCAAGACGGTCGACATCGGCGTGGCGATCCTTTCGATGCACAGCGCGCGGGAGTTGTGCGGCGCCGACGATCCGCACCTGCTCGCCAACGCGCTGGTGGCGTTCCTGGAAGGGTAGTTGCGCGACCGCGCATACCTGTCCCAGGTCCGGGAACCCGGAAGCGACCGGAAACAACCGGAAACGACCGGCCCCGGACAGGGAGGCAACACTCATGAGCCTCGGCGGCTGCATCATCCTCATCGCCGTGGGAGCCATTCTCACGTTCGCGACCGACTGGGAGATGGAGGGGGTCAACCTCGACCTGGTCGGCGTCATCCTGATGGTCGTCGGACTGATCGGCGCCCTGACGTTCCGCAGCGTGGCGCGTCGCAGGCGGGTACTGGTACCGCCCTCGACGACGGTGATCGACGACGACCGACACCACGGCTGACCCCTCCACCCCCTTCAGTTCCTTCAGCCCATCGGCGTACCGGCGGCGTCGGGGACGCTGTGACGGGGAAGCGGTGAGTACATGAGATTCCTCGTACGCGACCGGCTGCTCGGCATCGGCGACGACTACTGGATCGAGGACCAGCACGGCACCAAGGTGTACCTGGTCGACGGCAAGGCGATGCGGCTGCGGGACACCTTCGAGCTGAAGGACACGCAGGGGCGGGTGCTGATCGACATCCACCAGAAGATGTTCGCCCTGCGGGACACCATGGTGATCGAACGGGACGGCGACCCGCTGGCGACGATCAGACGCAAACGCCTGTCGCTCCTACGCAACCACTACCGGGTGTCGCTGGTGGACGGCACGGAACTGGACGTCAGCGGAAAGATCCTGGACCGGGAGTTCGCGGTCGACTACAACGGCGAACTCCTCGCCCAGATCTCCCGCCGCTGGCTGCACATCCGGGAGACATACGGTGTGGACGTCGTACGAGACGACGCAGACCCGGCACTGCTGATCGCGGTGGCGGTATGCGTGATCCACTTGGCGGAGAAGGAACGGAGAGAGGACTGAGGGGGCCCATTTTCAGCCCGCCCGGCATCTCCAGCCCGCCCCGGCAAATCCAGCCCGTCCGGCACCATCCAGCCCGTCCGGCGTTTGAGGACAAGGCCCGTTCAGGGCCGAAGGGGGGTCTGGGGGCGCAGCCCCCAGGACGGGACGGGTAAGGGCGGCGGGGGCGAAACACCCCCCCCCGGCGCCACCTCAGTGCCGACCCGGCACCGCAACCCCCAACACCCTGTCCTTCAGCGCGGGAAACTGCTCCCGAGTCTCTCCCACCCGCAACGGCTCGAACTCAACCCGCAGAACCTCCTCGCCCGACCCCGCCTCCCCCAACACCTCACCCCAGGGATCAACCACGATCGAGTGACCGGCCTGCGGAACTCCCGCATGCGCCCCAGCCGTTCCACACGCAAGGACGTACGCCTGGTTCTCGACCGCCCGAGCCTGCGCCAGCAACGTCCAGTGGGCCCGCCGCCGCTCCGGCCAGCCCGCCGAGATGACCAGCGTCTCGGCACCCGCATCGACAAGACCGCGAAAGAGCTCGGGGAAACGGAGGTCGTAGCAGGTGGCGACGCCAACAGTCGTCTCGGGGAGAGAAACGGTGACGAGTTCCGCGCCCGCACCCATCAGCACGGCCTCGCCCTTGTCGAAGCCGAAGCGATGGATCTTGCGATAGGCGGCGGCCAGCTCACCGGCGGGGGAGAAGACGAGGGAGGTGTTGTACAGCGGACCTTCAGGATCCCGCTCCGGAATCGAACCCGCGTGCAGCCACACGCCCGCGTCGCTCGCCGCCTTCGCCATCGCGCCGTACGTCGGCCCGTCCAACGGCTCGGCCTCCGTCGCGAACTGCTCGTACGCGAAGGCGCCGGTCGTCCACAGCTCGGGCAGTACGACGAGGTCGGCTCCGGCCTCGTCCCGTACGAGCGAGGCAACTCGCTGCCGACGCGATTCGACCGATTCGCCCTCATCTACACCGATCTGAATGAGCGAGGCGCGCACACTACCACCGTCCTGACATTCGAGCCGTTCACACGGGCCTACGATCGTCACACGAAAGCACTGCCGGGGTGCCTCACAGCAGCGTAACTTAACGTTCCAAGACACCCGCTGACAGCTATCCCGCAGGCGCTTCCGTACCCATCGAAAACGCCGCACCACCGCCCGATCCCACCCCCGACACCTCCGACCCAACGACCTCCACCACCACCTCCCCACGATCTTCACCGCCGCCTTCACCGCGGCCTTAAGCACCGCCGACAACGCCGTCGACACCCGCCGTCACCCGCCGCTGCCACTGCCCGCGTACCGACCGCCCGAGGGGTCCCGTTCCGTGAGTCTGCATCCCACTCTCCAGCCCTACGCCGACGCCTGGACCCACTCCATCGAAGCGATATCCGAGCTGGTGTCACCGCTCGTGGAGGGCGAGTGGAACCGCCGGACCCCGTGCCCGGGCTGGTCGGTTCGTGACGTGGTGTCCCATGTCATCGGCCTGGAGTGCGAGATGCTGGGCGACCCGCGCCCCATCCACACGCTCCCGCGCGACCTCTTCCACGTCACGAACGAGCACCAGCGCTACATGGAGATGCAGGTCGACGTACGGCGACACCACACGGCCCCCGAGATGACGTCCGAGCTGGAGTACACGGTCATCCGCCGCAACCGCCAGCTGCGCAACGAGTCACGGGAACCGGGCGCGATGATCCGCGGCCTGCACGGCCAGGAGACGGCTCTCGTGGACGCCATGCGGACCCGTGCGTTCGACGTGTGGGTGCACGAGCAGGACCTGCGCACCGCCCTCGGCCGACCCGGCAACCTCGACTCGCCCGGCGCGCACGTCGCTCGGGACGTGCTGCTCGAAAGGCTCCCGAAGGTCGTCGCCAAGGACGCGGGGGCACCGCGCAGTTCGGCGATCGTCTTCGACGTACACGGTCCCCTCGAGTTCCTGCGCACGATCCGCGTCGACATCAACGGCCGCGGCACCCTCGAAACGTCCCCGGCCCTCGGCCCGGCCGCCGCCTTCACTCTCGACTGGGAAACGTACTTCCGCCTGGCCTGCGGCCGGGTGACCCCGGAGGCGGCAGCCGACCGCATCAAGGCAGAGGGCGACCCGGGCCTGACGGCGGCGATCCTGCACCACTTCGCGGTAACCCCCTGAGAACAGGTCTCTTCGCAGAGCCGCCCAACACTCCAGGCGCCGCCCCACACCCCCAGCCCGTCCGGCGTTTGAGGACAAGGCCCCTTCAGGGCCGACAGCAGGGACCCGGGGGGCCGCAGCCCTCACCAGCGACGCCCGCATCCCCCAGCGCCCCCGACACTCCCAGCCCGTCCGGTGTTTGAGGACAAGGCCCCTTCAGGGCCGACAGCGGGGGCCTGGGGGCGGCAGCCCCCAGCGACGCCCGCCCCGAGCACCGGCCCCGTACGAACCGTCGCTCACACAGGAACGTGCACAGTAGAAACCCTGCTCACAACCAACCGCTCCCGCTCCCGCCGCGCCGCCCGCTTCCGCAACCGCAGGATCTGGCTGACGCCAACCCCCTGCACCAGGAACACGAACGAGAACGCGACCGTGTAGTTGTCCCCGGTCGCGTCCAGCAGCACACCGACCGCGAACAGCGTCGTCATCGAGGCGACGAACCCGCCCATGTTGGTGATCCCGGACGCCGTCCCCTGACGCTCGGGCGGGTTGGCGGGCCGCGCGAAGTCGAAGCCGAGCATCGACGCCGGCCCGCAGGCCCCGAGCACCGCGCACAGCAGCACCAGCAGCCACATCGGGGCGTGGCCGGCGCCGACCACCGCCGGGTAGGCGAGCGTCACCGCCCACATCACCGCCGTAAGGCCCACCGTGCCGAGCGCCAGCGGCAGCCGCGCCGCGTGGTGCCGGGCGACGATCTGGCCGTACACCAAGCCGATGACCATGTTGGAGAGCACGACCAGCGTCAGCAGCTCCCCCGCCGTCGCCCGCGTCAGACCCTGGGCCTCGACGAGGAACGGCAGGCCCCACAGCAGCAGGAACACCATCGCCGGGAACTGGGTGGTGAAGTGCACCCACAGCCCGAGCCGCGTCCCGGGCTCACGCCACGAGGCGGCGATCTGCCGGCGGACGTACGCGGCCCCCTGGTGCGGGAACGGCTCCGGCTCGTGCCCCTCCGGATGATCCCTGAGGAAGGCGACCAGCAGAACCAGCACGACCAGGCCCGCGACCGCACTGCCCGCGAAGGCCGCCGTCCACCCGACGCCGTGCAGCAGCCGGGCCAGGAGGAGCGTCGAGACGAGGTTGCCCGCCATCCCGGCGAGCCCCGCCAACTGCGCGATCATCGGCCCGCGCCGCGCCGGGAACCACCGGGACCCCAGCCGCAGCACGCTGATGAACGTCATCGCGTCGCCGCACCCGAGCAGCGCGCGGGAGGCGAGGGCGGTGCCGTACGAGGGGGAGAACGCGAATCCCAGCTGCCCGGCCGTGAACAGCACCACCCCGATGGTCAGGACCTTCTTCGTACCGAGCCGGTCGACAAGCAGCCCGACCGGTATCTGCATGCCCGAGTAGACGAGGAGCTGGAGGATCGAGAACGTGGACAGGGCGGACGCGCCCACGTGGAAGCGGTCGGCGGCGTCGAGCCCCGCCACCCCCAGGGACGTACGGAAGATGACGGCGACGAAGTACACGCAGACGCCGACGGACCAGACCAGGACAGCGCGACGCCCACCCGGCGGATCACCGGGCAGCGAACCGGCACCGGAACCCGCACCCGCACCCGGACCTGAAGGACCTGACCCCCCACCCGCACCCGCACCCGCACCCGCACCCGCACCCGCACCCGCACCCGCACCCGCACCGAAACCTGACCCCGCGCCCAAACGCGAACCCTCATCTGCCCCCGAACCACCGTTCACAGCACGCTCCCCCCAACTCATCGCACTTCGCCCCGCGCCAGGTTGGAGAACCAGCTCACGTGCCGGTGCACGATCGCCACCGCCGCCTCCGGGTCGCCCGCGCGCAGCGCGTCGAGGATCTCCCGGTGTTCGGCGAGCGTCTTGGTGATGCGG
The DNA here is from genome assembly GCF_001280005.1 of Streptomyces sp. NRRL WC-3618. Taxonomy (GTDB): domain Bacteria; phylum Actinomycetota; class Actinomycetes; order Streptomycetales; family Streptomycetaceae; genus Streptomyces. Next base: position 76,842 of record NZ_LGDW01000144.1, read on the forward strand.
TCGGGGTGGGCGTGCATGACCGCGACGCCCATCCTCAGTTGCCGGTCGCGCAGTTGGTCGTACAGCCGGGAGAGGATCTCGTTGCCCCCGCTGCGGACGATCTCGGCGTGGAAGCAGCGGTCGGTCACGGCGGCGCCCGCGAGGTCGCCTGCGGCGGCCTGCTCGCGCTGCCGTTCGAGGAGTTCGGTGAGCCGGGCGATGAGCCGCGGCGAGGCGGGCACGGCCTTGCGGATGGCGTGCTCCTCGACCAGTTGGCGGGTCTCGACGACATCCGCGATCTCCTGGGCGGAGACGGGCAGGACGAGCGCGCCCTTCTTCGGGTAGAGCTTGATCAGTCCCTCGGCCTCCAGGCGCAGCAGCGCCTCGCGCACCGGAGTGCGGGACACCCCGACGGCCTCGGCGAGTTCGCCTTCGGTGAGCAGGGTCCCGCCCTCGTAACGACGGTCCAGGACGCCCTCTTTGACGTGGGTGTAGACGCGGTCGGCGGCGGGAGGCTGCTTCACGTGCCGCATGTGCTGCACGGCGGGGCTGTTCATGGCGACATCATAGATACATCACGTACGCATAAGGGCGGTCGTCCGCCATATGGACCGATCCCGGGGCCGTTCCCCGATCGGGGCGTGACGTCGCCGCACGGACAACAGTTCAATCTCCGGAAGGGTCGCGGGAACCACGCGGAGCCGTACGGCGTCCTTCGGAAAGGGAAAATCGGGGAACCCGCCTCAGCACGCGCACAACCAACTGTGCTAGTTACGAGTCACAGAGAGCGGCGATTCGCCGACTCGGCCAACTCGGCCGCTCTCCAGTGGCATTCGGACGATTCAGACGTAATCGGGGTATTGAAGTTGATAACCGGCATCCAGGGCATCCGTTTTCGCAGAGCCGCAGCCGTCGTGGTCACCACCGGCGCCGTGCTCGCGACCGGGGCGCTCACCGCGGCGCCCGCACAGGCCGCTGTGGCCGTTCCGACGATCGTCGCCAAGGGCGGCTATCTGATGAACAACGCCAACGGCTCGAGCCTGTACGGCAAGGCCGCCGACACCAAGCTGTCCACCGGTTCCACCACGAAGGTCATGACGGCGAAGGTCGTGCTGGCCCAGCCGAACCTGAACCTCAACGCCAAGGTCACGATCCAGAAGGCGTACAGCGACTACATCGTCGCCAACAACGCCTCCTCGGCCCGGCTGATCGTCGGCGACAAGGTCACCGTCCGTCAGCTGCTGTACGGGCTGATGCTGCCCTCGGGCTGTGACGCGGCGTACGCGCTGGCGGACAAGTTCGGCACCGGCTCGACGCGTGCCCTCCGGGTGAAGTCGTTCATCGGCAAGATGAACAGCACGGCCCGGAGTCTCGGCATGACGAACACCAAGTTCGACAGCTTCGACGGCATCGGCAACGGGGCGAACTACTCGACCCCGCGCGACCTGACGAAGCTCGCCAGCAACGCCATGAAGTCCGGCGCCTTCCGCGCGATAGTGAAGACGCAGAACTTCAAGGAACTGGTCACCACGTCCACCGGCGGCACCCGCTGGATGGCCTGGGAGAACACCAACAAGCCGCTGCTGTCCGGCTACGCCGGCACCATCGGCATCAAGACCGGCTCCGGCCCGCAGGCCAAGTACTGCCTGGTCTTCGCCGCGACCCGCAACGGCAAGACGGTCATCGGCACGGTCCTCGCCTCCGCGTCGGTCGCCGATCGCACGTCGGACGCGAAGAAGCTCATGAACTACGGCTTCGCGCGCCTGGGCTGACCCCCGGCACGCACGCATGACTGAGGGGGCCCACCACTCCGGTGGGCCCCCTCAGTCATGCGCTCACGCTCCTACGCCCAGGTGATGAGCTTCTTCGGCTGCTCCAGGATCGCCGCCACGTCCGCCAGCACCTTGGACCCCAACTCCCCGTCCACCAGCCGGTGGTCGAAGGACAGGGCCAGGGTCGTCACCTGTCGGGGCTTGACCTTGCCCTTGTGGACCCACGGCTGCAGCCGGATCGCGCCGACCGCGAGGATCGCGGCCTCTCCGGGCGGCAGGATCGGCGTGCCCGTGTCGACGCCGAAGACGCCGACGTTCGTGATCGTCACGGTGCCGCCCTGCATGGCCGCGGGCGACGTCCTGCCGTCCCGCGCCGTGGACACCAACTCGCCGAGCGCCTCCGCCAGTTGCGGAAGCGTCTTGTCGTGGGCGTCCTTGATGTTCGGGACGATCAGACCGCGCGGGGTGGCCGCCGCGATGCCCAGGTTGACGTAGTGCTTGAGCACGATCTCCTGGTTCGCCTCGTCCCAGGACGCGTTGACCTCCGGATGGCGCCTGATGGCGACCAGCAGGGCCTTGGCGATCAGGAGCAGCGGGTTCACCCGTACCCCTTGCATCCCGTACTCGGCGGACCGCTTGAGCTCCTCGACCAGCTTCAGCGTGCGCGTCACGTCGACGGTCACGAACTCCGTGACGTGCGGCGCCGTGAACGCCGAGCCGACCATCGCCGCCGCGGTCGCCTTCCGTACGCCCTTGACCGGCACGCGCGTCTCCCGCGTGCCGTCGTACGAGGCCACCGGCGCCGGTGCGGCGGGGGCGGCCGGTGCCGCCCGCACCGCCTCGGGCGTCGCCGGGGCCACCGCCGCGTGCACGTCCTCGCGCGTGATGACGCCGTCGGCGCCCGACGGGGTCACCGTCGTCAGGTCGACGCCGAGATCCTTGGCGAGCTTGCGCACCGGCGGCTTCGCGAGCGGACGCGCGGAGGCGACCGCGGCCCCTCCGGCGAGGGCCGTGAGGTCACTGTGACCGTTCAGCTCCTGCTGGACCGCCGCGGCGACCTCCCGGGCCGGGACCTCGGCGCCCTTGCGGGGACGACGCTTGGTCGAGGAGGCGGACACGCCGTAGCCGACGAGGACCGGCTGACGGGCCGGCGCCTTCTCCTCCTGGGCGACCTGGGTGGTGGCCTGGGTGGCCTGGGGGACCTCGGCGGCAACCGACGGCTCTGCCTCCGCCGCCTCCCCGGCGCCGCCCGTGACGTCCACCGCGATGATCGACGTACCCACGTCGACCGTCGTGCCCTCGGGGAAGTGGAGTGAGCGCACGACCCCGTCGTACGGGATGGGCAGTTCGACGGCCGCCTTGGCGGTCTCGACCTCGCACACCACCTGTCCGTCGGTCACCGTGTCGCCCGGCTGGACGTACCACTTGAGGATCTCGGCCTCGGTGAGTCCCTCGCCCACGTCGGGCATGGTGAACTCGCGAACGGACGCGTCAGTCATTGTCGTCACGTCCCTCTCCTCAGTACGCCAGCGAGCGGTCGACGGCGTCGAGCACCCGGTCCAGGCTCGGTAGGTACTCGTCCTCGAGGCGGGCCGGCGGGTACGGGGCGTGGTAGCCGCCGACCCTGAGCACCGGTGCCTCCAGGTGGTAGAAGCAGCGCTCCGTGATCCTCGCGGCGATCTCCGCGCCCGAGCCGAAGAACACCGGCGCCTCGTGCACCACGACCAGACGGCGGGTCTTCTCGACGGAGGCCTGGACGGAGTCGAAGTCGAGCGGGGAGACCGACCGGAGGTCGAGGACCTCCAGGGACCGGCCCTCCTCGGCCGCCGCGTTCGCGACCTCCATGCACAGCTTCACCATCGGGCCGTAGGCGGCGAGGGTGAGGTCGGTGCCGGCTCTGACCACCTGGGCTTTGTGGAGCGGGCCGGGGATGGCCTCCACATCGACCTCGGCCTTGTCCCAGTAGCGCCGCTTCGGCTCGAAGAAGATCACCGGGTCGTTGCTCTGGATGGCCTGCTGCATCATCCAGTAGGCGTCCGACGCGTTGGACGGGGACACGATCTTGAGGCCCGCCACATGCGCGAAGAGCGCCTCCGGGGACTCCGAGTGGTGCTCGACCGCGCCGATGCCCCCGCCGTACGGGATGCGGATGACGATCGGGAGCTTGATCTTGCCCAACGCGCGTGCGTGCATCTTCGCGAGCTGGGTGACGATCTGGTCGTACGCCGGGAAGACGAAGCCGTCGAACTGGATCTCCACCACGGGGCGGTAGCCGCGCAGGGCGAGGCCGATGGCCGTGCCGACGATGCCCGACTCGGCGAGCGGGGTGTCGATGACCCGCTCCTCGCCGAAGTCCTTCTGCAGACCGTCGGTGACCCGGAAGACACCGCCGAGCTTGCCGACATCCTCACCCATGATCAGGACCTTGGGGTCCGTCTCCAGGGCCTTGCGCAGCGATTCGTTGATCGCCTTGGCCAGGGCCATGCTCTTCGACGTCACGGTCATGACCCCTCCACATCGGTGAACGACGCCTGGTAGGCGGCGAACTGGGCCCGTTCCTCGTCCACGAGCGCGTGCCCGTCGGCGTAGGTGTGCTCGAACATCGCGAAGGGGTCCGGGTCCGGCATGGCACGGACCACTTCGCGTACTCGCCTGCCCAACGACTCGCTCTCGGCCTCCAGTTCCGCGAAATATCCCTCGTCCGCGTGGTTTGAGGCCTCCAGGTACGTACGCAGGCGCGCGATCGGGTCCTTGGCGGCCCAGGCCGCCCGCTCGTCGTCGTGGCGGTAGCGGGTCGCGTCGTCGGAGGTGGTGTGGTCGCCCATGCGGTAGGTGTACGCCTCGACCAGCGTCGGCCCCTCGCCGTTGCGGGCCCGCTCCAGGGCCCACTTCGTCACCGCGAGGACGGCCAGCACGTCGTTCCCGTCGACCCGTACGCCAGGGAAGCCGTAGCCCTGCGCGCGCTGGTAGAGCGGGACGCGGGTCTGGCGCTCGGTCGGCTCGGAGATGGCCCACTGGTTGTTCTGGCAGAAGAACACCACGGGGGCGTTGTAGACCGAGGCGAAGGTGAAGGACTCGGCGACGTCGCCCTGGCTGGAGGCGCCGTCCCCGAAGTACGCGATGACGGCCGAGTCGGCGCCGTCCTTGGCCACGCCCATCGCGTAGCCGGTGGCGTGCAGGGTCTGCGAGCCGATGACGATCGTGTAGAGGTGGAAGTTGTTGCTGTTGGGGTCCCAGCCTCCGTTGTTCACTCCGCGGAACATGCCGAGCAGGTTGGTCGGGTCGATGTCCCGGCACCAGGCGACGCCGTGCTCACGGTAGGTGGGGAAGACGTAGTCGTCGGGGCGGGTGGCGCGGCCGGAGCCGATCTGGGCGGCCTCCTGGCCGAGCAGCGAGGCCCACAGGCCCAGCTCGCCCTGGCGCTGGAGGGCGGTGGCCTCGGCGTCGAAGCGGCGGGTCAGCACCATGTCCCGGTACAGGCCGCGCAGGTCGTCGGAGGTGAGGTCGGCGACGTACGGCTCGTAGGCGGCGTTCTTGACGCGCCTGCCCGCCGGGGTCAGCAGTTGGACGAGGTCGGGATCGGCGACCGCCCTGACCGTCTTCGCGGCCGGCTTCTTGGCGGCGGCGGCGCGTTTGGCGGGGGTGCGCTGCGCGGCCGTGGCTGGGGCGTCGGCGGCCGGTGCGTCGGCGCTCTGCGCGGTGGTGCGGGTGGTACCGGTCTTGCTTCCGGCGCTGCGTCGCGGTTTGCGCGCGGCAGTGCTCTCCACGGTCACGTGTACTCCTCCGTCGGTCCGGCCCCGGGGTTGCCGGGAAACCAGTGCGGTCACCTGTTCCCGAGACCCGTGCACGGGGTGGGTGCCACTCGGCCGGGAACAGGCGTGACAGGTGCCCCGGCGAGCGTCCGCAAAGCTCACGTTACCCAGTGCGCCATATTTCTATGAAACCCCCCTGACCTGCGATTTTGCTTGGAAATCCAAGTAAATTGAACAAGTCGGGAAGGGGCCCTGGTCACAGCCTTGCGAGGGCCGGAACAACCGCACGTTATCCCGCTCACCCGGCTCACGGGAAGAGCCGGTATGTGAGACTGTCCGGGTGCCCGAAGACGGAAAAATCACTGTATTTCTCCTCGATGACCATGAAGTCGTCCGCCGGGGAGTCCGCGAGCTGCTCTCGGTCGAGGACGACATCGAGGTGGTCGGCGAGGCCGGTACGGCGGCGGAGGCGCTGGCGCGAATTCCGGCCACCCGCCCGGACGTGGCGGTCCTGGACGTACGGCTCCCGGACGGCAGCGGCGTCGAGGTGTGCCGTGAGATCCGTTCCCAGGACGGGGGCGTCAAGTGCCTGATGCTGACCTCGTTCGCCGACGACGAGGCCCTCTTCGACGCGATCATGGCGGGCGCGTCCGGGTACGTCCTGAAGGGCATCCGAGGGCATGAACTGCTGGCTGCCGTACGGGACGTGGCCGCAGGCAGGTCCCTGCTCGACCCGGTCGCCACCGCCCGTGTCATGGAGCGGCTGCGGGACGGCGCGAACCCGGCGCAGGGCGACGAGCGGCTCGCGAACCTCACCGAGCAGGAGCGCCGGATCCTCGATCTGATCGGCGAGGGACTCGCCAACCGCGCGATCGGCGAACGGCTGCACCTGGCTGAAAAGACGATCAAGAACTATGTGTCCGGGCTGCTGTCCAAGCTGGGCATGCAGAGGCGCGCGCAGGCGGCGGCGTACGTGGCCCGGATGCAGGCGGAGCGCCACGAGCGGCAGGGCGGACAGGGGCCGCGGCAGGGCTTTTGAGGGGGGACCCCCTGAATCGGGACTTTGGGCCTTTGTTCTCGGGGCGAGCGCCCCTGGTGTGCCCGTCCTCGCGGCGCCCACAGCGGGCGCATGCCGACCGATGAACAGCGCGCCGCCGATCTTCTCGGCGCGTCGAGCACGGCCGGGTCGCGACCAGCATGCGCGCGCTAGCTACGAACCGAACTCCAGTTCGCCACAGTGCACTCCCTGATCGAACCCGACTGTCCGTGACAGCCTGCGGTCACCTGTGACTGCCTGCGACAAGCGCCCCGCTCACGCGCCCGGCTCGTGCCCTACCATCTGGCGCGTGCCGCGCTCATCTGTACCACCTTTCACGTCCCACGCGCCCCCTCTGGGCGTCCTCCTCCGCCAGTACGCCGCCGGGTCCGCGCTGACCTGCGTCCCCGTCGACCAAGGGCTGCTGAACCGCGGATACCGGCTCGCCACCACCCGCGGCGACTACTTCCTGAAGCACCACTTCGACCCCGAGACCGCCGACCCCGCCGCGATCGCCCGCCAGCACCGGGCGACCCAGCGCCTCGCGGATCTCGGCGTCCCGGTGGCCCCGCCGCTGCCCGGCCGCGACGGCCGGTGGCCCCGCCGCTGCCCGGCCGCGACGGCCGTACGGTCGCTGTCGTCGGCGGCCACGCCTACGCCCTGCACCCCTGGATCGACGGCCGCCACCGCCACGGCGGCCAGCTCAGCACCGTCCAGTGCGGCCGGCTGGGCGCGCTCCTGGGCGTGGTCCACGCGAGCCTGGAACGGGTGATGCCGGCGCGGTGCCAGGCACCGGGCGAGCAGGGCGGGGACGGGCGGAGTGAGGACGGACGGCGCGCCGACGAGACCGCCGGACGGAGCCGGGCAGCCGGCCCGCCGCAGCCCACCGAACCGGGCGGCGCCGCCCAGCGCCGGGAGGCCGCCCGAGGGGCAGCCGCCCACCACTGCTCCGCCGCCCGCCGAAGCGGATCCACCGCCCGGAGCCGAGCCGCCGCCCCTGCCGAAGCCGCCGCGGCCGCCCCCGGCACCCACCACCTAAAGCCCCCCTCCGCCCCCGACCCCGCCGACCCCGCCGCGATCGCCCGCCAGCACCGGGCGACCCAGCGCCTCGCGGATCTCGGCGTCCCGGTGGCCCCGCCGCTGCCCGGCCGCGACGGCC
>NZ_LGDW01000145.1 GCF_001280005.1 Streptomyces sp. NRRL WC-3618
AGGGGGGGGGGCCCCCGGGGTCCCCCCGCCCCTCCGTCCCCTCCGCCCCGGGAGCAAGGAGCGCCGCCCGGGAACCGCACGACGACGGGAGCGGCCGTGGACCGACGCGAGCATCCGGGGGACCACCGCGAGAGGCCGGGAGGCCGTCGCGAGGAGTTGGCAGACCACCCCCAACGGCCAAGAGACCACAGCGAGAAGCCGACCGACCACCCCGAACTGCCGGGAAACCACCGCGAGAAGCCGACCGACCACCCCGAACTGCCGGGAAACCACCGCGAGAAGCCGACCGACCACTCCCAACTGCCGGGAAACCACCGCGAGGAGCCGGCGGCCTCGGACCGGCGCGCGGCGGACCGTCTGCTGTTGACGGTGGTCCGGCGAGGCGGCGTCTGGGGTGCTGTCCTGGCCGCGACGTCCCTGCTGCTCTCCGGGGTCTACGTCGTCCTGCCGGCCCTCATGGGCCGCACTGTCGACGCCGTACTGGGCTCCGGTGACACCACCGTTTGGCTGACCCTGTCCACCGTCGCCGTCACGCTGCTCATCGTGTGCGACGCGGGCGACGACTACGCCGGCGCCGTCGCCAACGCCCGCTCCACCGCCTGGCTGCGGCACACCCTGCTCGGGCACGTTCTCGACATGGGCCCCCGGGCGACCCGCCGCCATCCCCCCGGCGACCTGACGGCGCGCCTGGTGGGCAACACGAGCCGGGCCGGCGGCGCCCCCTCGGGGCTGGTGTGGGCGGTGACCGAACTGATCCCCCCGGTCGGGGCCGTGGTCGCCCTGGCCCTCATCGACCCCTGGCTGTGCCTCACCTTCCTCGCCGGGCTTCCGCTGATCGTCCTGGTGGTGCACGCCTTCGCCCGCGACGTCTCCGACGTCAACGACCGCTACTTCGCCGCCCAGGGCCGTATCGCCACCCGGCTCGCCGACGCCGTCACCGGCATCCGTACCATCACCGCCGCCGGGACCACGGCCCGCGAGGCCGAACGCATCCTCGCGCCGCTGCCCGAACTCCACCGCCACGGCCGGGGGATGTGGCGTGCCCTCTCCCGCGTCTCCACCCGGGACGCCACGATCGTCCCCCTGCTCGAAATCGCCGTCCTGGCCGTGGCCGGACTGGAACTGGCCCGGGGCCGCATCACCCCGGGTCAGCTGCTGGCCGCGACCGAGTACGTCGTACTGGCCACCGGCGTGAGCTCCCTGGTGGCCTCCGTCAGCAAACTCGCCCTCGCCCGCGCCACCGCCGGGCGGGTCGCCGAGGTACTGGACTCGCCCCCGATGGCCCACGGCCACGCCCGACTGCCCGCCGAAGGCGGTGGCCGACTGGAGTTCGACGGTGTCACCGTCCGCGCTCCCGAGGGCGGCACCGTCCTGGCCGGCGTCGACCTGGAGATCCCGGAAGGCACCCTGACCGCCGTCGTGGGCCGCTCCGGCTCCGGCAAGTCCCTGCTGGCCGCACTGGCGGGGCGCCTCACCGACCCCGACGACGGCGAGGTACGGCTCGACGGCGTACCCCTGCCCGACCTGGTCCCCACGAACCTGCGCCAGGCCATCGCCTACGGCTTCGAACGCCCCACGCTGCTGGGCGAGACCTTCATGGAGGCGATCTCCTTCGGCCCTCCGACGGCCCCGGCCGAGGGCGAACGAATCATCGAGACCGGAGGGGACCCGGTGGTCGAGACAGGAGGGGACGCGGTGGTGCGGGCCGTGGTGCGGGCCGCCACCGTCGCACGCGCGGACACCTTCCTGCGCACCATGCCCGACGGGTACGCCACCCCCCTCGCCACCGCTCCGCTGTCCGGCGGAGAGACCCAACGGGTGGGCCTGGCCCGCGCGTTCGCCCAGTCCGGCCCGGCCGGTCGCCTCCTCGTCCTCGACGACGTCACCGCCAGTCTCGACACCGTCACCGAGCACGAGATCACCCAGGTCCTCACCGGCTTCGGTCCCCTGGCGACCCGCACCCGGCTCATCGTCACCCACCGCGCCTCCACCGCCGCCCGCGCCGACCTCGTGATCTGGCTCGACAAGGGCCGCGTCCGCCGCCAGGGCACCCACCGATCCCTCTGGGACGACCCGGGATACCGCGCCGTCTTCCGACCCGACCCGACGACGGACGAGGTCGCGCGGCAAGCCCTGACGGCTCCGGACGGGGGCGTACGGCCGGCCCCGGTGGCACATCCGGAGCAACGGCGCGGAGGCGTGCGGTGAGCGCGGGTGCGCGCCGGCTGCTGCGCTCCACCCTCCGCACCCGGCGCCGTCCGTTCGTCCGGCTCGCCGGCTGGTCACTGGTCCAGGCCGTACCTGCGCTGCTGTCCGGCCTGCTGGTCGCCCGGGCCGTCGACGACGGCTTTCTCTCCGACCGCGTCGCCGAGGGCCTCGGCTGGCTCGGGGTGCTGGCCGTCGCCACGCTGGTGGGCGCCTGGGGCACCCGGCAGACCACGCTCCAACTGGCCGAGGTCGTCGAACCCTTCCGCGACGACCTGGTCGGCCTGGTCACCACCGGCACACTGCACCGCTCCGCCCGTCTCGGCCGGCCCCCCGACACCGCCGGTGTGGCCCGGCTGACCGAGCAGGTGGAGATCGCCCGCGAGTCCTACGGCGCGGTCGTGATGTTCGCGCAGACCTTCGCGGTCACGGCCGTGAGCGTGCTGATCGGTCTGACGGCGCTCGATCCCGCCCTCCTCCTGCTCGTCCTACCGCCCCTCGTGCTCGGCCTGACGCTCTTCCTCCTGGCCCTGCGCGCCCTGGCGGCCCGGCAGCGCGCGGTCGTCCTCGCCGACGAGGCGATCGCCGAGCAGGTGAGCGCGGTCACCGACGGCCTGCGCGACGTGACGGCCTGCGGCGCCGAGCCCGTCGTACGCCACCGGGTCGGCGCCCGCATCGACACGGCCGCCGACGCGGCCCGTTCCCTGGCTCGCCTCACCGCCCTGCGCACCGCCGCGCTGGGCGTCGGCGGCTGGCTGCCCGTCGTCCTCATCCTGGCCGGCACCCCCTGGCTGCTGAGGGGCGGAGTGACCACGGGAGGGATCCTGGGTGCCCTGACCTACCTCTCCCAGAACCTCCAACCGGCCCTGCAGAACTTCGTCCGAGGAGTGGGCGCCAGCGGCCTGTGGCTCCTCGTCACCACCGCCCGCATCCTGGAGACGACGGCACCGCAACCAGGGACGTCCACGGCTACGTCCTCGCCCCGGCCTCCGAGCTCTACCCATCCCACCCGTTCCGCCCCTGACGCGCGGCCATCCGGCTCCCTCGCCACGTCAGCCGGAGCCGCTGGAGCCGGCGGAACGGCGGCCGGGGACTCGAAGGAGCGGTGCCCCGAGGACGGCCGCGTCGAGCTCCGGGGCGTCAGCTTCGGCTACGCCCCGTCCGCCGAGCCGGTCCTCCGGGACCTCGACCTCACCCTCGCGCCGGGCACCCATCTGGCGGTGGTCGGCCCCAGCGGTGCCGGGAAGTCCACGCTCGCCGCGCTCATCGCCGGGGTGCTGCGGCCGCAGACGGGCGAGGTCCGCTTGGGCGGAGTACCGGTCAGCTCCCCGGACCCGGCCCCCGCTCCGGACCCATACCGGCTCTCCCGCTCACGCGTGCTGATCCCGCAGGAGGCGTACGTCTTCACCGGCACCCTCCGCGAGAACCTCTCCTATCTCCACCCCACCGTCACACCGGCCGACCTCGACGCGGCCGTCGACGCCGTCGGCGCGACCCCCCTCATCGAACGCCTGGGCGGCTACGACGCCCCCGTGGACCCGGCCCGGCTATCCGCCGGGGAACGCCAGCTGATCGCCCTGGTCCGCGCTCTGCTGCCCCCCGCCCGGCTGGTCCTGCTGGACGAGGCCACCTGCCACCTGGACCCGGCCGCCGAGGCGGTCGCCGAACACGCTTTCGCCGCCCGCCCCTCCACCTTGATCGTCTGTGCGCACCGGATCAGCTCGGCCCTCCGCGCCGACCTCGTCCTTGTCCTGGACGGCCCACGCCACCACTTGGGCACCCACGACCGCCTGATGACCGACTGCGCCCTCTACCGCGACCTGATCGGCCACTGGAACCCCCTGACACCCGATACACCCGACACCCCCGCCCCGACTGCCTCGCCCTCCCCGACCGACATTGGCGGCATCAGGGCCTGACCCACCTCCGCGCCCGACCCGCCTCCGTTACCGCTGCGCGTCTACAACCACCCCGACTCCCGGGCGATCCGGATAGCGTCGATGCGGTTGCGCGCCTCGGTCTTCCTGGAGACGGCGTTCAGATGATTGCGGACGGTGCCCACCGACAACGACAGCCGCTCGGCGATCTCACGGGTCGGTGTGCCGTCCGCCGCCAGCCGCAGCACCTCCAGCTCTCGCGGCGTCAACGGGCTCTCCGCCGAGAAAAGCGACAGCAGGGCCAGTTCCGGATCGACGAACCGCTCGCCCGCCGCTACCCTGCGCACCCCCTGCGCCAGGATGTCGCTGGGCCCGTTCTTACCGATGAACCCGGCCACCCGCAGCGCCAGTGCCTGCCGCAGGAACCCGGCGGTGACCGAGTGGGTCACCAACAACGTCCGGCACTCCGGCAGCCGCACGGCCAGCTCCCGCGACGTATCGAGCGCTCCGTTCTCACCGCCGTCGCTGTCGATGACGACCACGTCGGGCCGGTACGACAGTGCCCGCGTCACCGTCTGCTCGGGCCCCGACAGTGCCGCGACCACCTCGATGTCGTCCTCCCTGGCCAGCAGGGCGGCGAGTGCCCCGCGCAGCAGGTCCGCCTTCTCGACAAGAAGCACACGGATCACCATCGCTCCCGCCCCGGTCACAAGCGGCCTCCATCGCACACGGTGCCTCCGACACTGCGAGAACACCGTACGACGTATCACCACCTATCACCCTGATTGCCAGATTCCGGACGGCGCAGCAGCCCCCACTCCCCTTCGACCGACTGTGCGACCCCAGCCGCCCCGCGCCCCGCCGCCTACTACCAAGAGGCCGAGTTCCGCCGCCGCCGCGTCGTCGAGCTTCGCGATGGCCGTGACGTGCTCGGTGGCGAGCGTGCCGGCGCCGGCGGGCCGAGGGGAGTGTCATGAATTAGGTGTGATCCTTCCCGGAGGAGTCATCTGATGAATGCGACGACAGGTCACCTGTGCCCTGACCGAGAACTACCCCTACAACGGCAGCCTGATGATCATTCCCGGTTCGCACCGCACCTTCGTGTCGTGCGTGGGCCGGACACCACACGATCACCACCGCGACTCCCTGCGCACGCACTCGGTGGCCGTCGGGATGCCGGACCGGGACTCGGTGAGGGAACTCGCCCACCACGCGGGCGGTATCGAGCAGTTCACCGGACCTCCCGGATCAGCCACCTTCTTCGACTCCAATTGCATGCACGGGTCGAACGGCAACATCACGCCCTATCCGCGGTCCAACATTTTCATCGTCTTCAACAGCGTCGACAACGTCCTGGGCACCCCCTTCGGTGCCCCCGCCACACGGCCGACGTACATCGCCAGCCGTGACTTCACACCTGTGCCGAGGTGAGCCCCGTGACTGTGCAGGAAACACTGCGGAACTTCATCGGCGGACGGCACCGCCTGGCCTTGTCCGAGGAGAGCTCGACCTGACCGATCCGTCGACCGGGCAGGTCACCGGCAGCGCACCGGTGTCCGGCGACGCGGACCTTGATCTGGCCTTCACCTCCGCACACACCGCA
>NZ_LGDW01000146.1 GCF_001280005.1 Streptomyces sp. NRRL WC-3618
GCCCCGGCCAGGCACCGCCCCCACCACCGCCCCCGGGCCCCGGCTGGGGCGACACCCCTCCTGGCGCCCCCGGAGGGTACGGCGGATACGGCCCGGCCGGCGGCCACCCCGGCTGGGGCGGCAACTGGGGCGGCCCCCCCCCCGCGGCCAAGCCCGGCGTGATCCCGCTGCGCCCCCTCGGCGTCGGTGAGATCCTCGACGGCGCCGTCTCCACCATGCGCGCCCACTGGCGCACCGTGCTGGGTATCTCGCTCACCGTCGCGGTCGTCACGGAGATCGTCGCCGTCCTCCTCCAGGGATACGTGCTGAACAACAGCACGAGCGCCGACACCCTCAAGAACCCGAGCGCGAGCCTCGACGAACTGACCCGCGCCATGGGCGACGCCCTGCTCAGCTCCGGCGTCCTCTTCGTGATCTCCCTGATCGGCACCGTCATCGCGACGGCCCTGCTCACGACCGTGACCAGCCGCGCCGTGCTCGGCAAAACAGTGACCACCGGCGAGGCCTGGCGGGACGCCCGCCCCCAGGTCCCCAAGCTCTTCGGCCTCATCCTCCTCCTGCTGCTCACCGTCATCGCGATCATGGCCGTCGGCCTCGCCCCGGGCCTCCTCGTGGCCCTCTCCGCCTCGGAAGGCGGCGGCGCGGCACTCGCCATCGTTGGCCTCTTCGGAGCGAGCTTCGTCGCGCTGTGGCTGATAATCCGCTTCTCCCTCGCCTCGCCGGCACTGATGCTGGAGAAGCAGAGCATCGTGAAGTCGATCACCCGATCCGCGAAACTCGTCCGCGGCGCCTGGTGGCGAGTCCTCGGCATCCAGCTGCTCGCCGGGATCATCGCGGGCATCGTCTCGGCCATCGTCGTCGTCCCGTTCACCTTCATCGGTGCGGCCCTGGCCGGGAACGGCATCAGCGACCTCTTCAACGGCACGGGCGGCTACAGCTGGACGTTCCTGATCGTCAGCGGCATCGGCTCGGTGCTCGGCTCCACGGTCACCCTCCCCATCACAGCGGGCGTGACCGTGCTCCTCTACATCGACCAGCGCATCCGCCGCGAGGCCCTCGACCTCGACCTGGCCCGCGCGGCAGGCGTCCAGGACCCCGGCTCCGGCACGCCGGGCGCCACCCCGGGGAGCTGATGCGGTGAGCCCGACGGGGGGATCATTCACCACGGTGCCGGCCATGGCGCACACCACCGAAGCAGCCGTACGAGCCCTGCTGCGGGCCGGCGACACCGCCGTACTGTCACTGGCGGCCGACGACCCGCCACTGACGATCCCGCGTGATCCCGCGCGGGAGGCAGCCCGGCGGGAGCTGTCCAAGCGCATGTACCACGAGAGCGACCCCGGCCTCTTCCAACGAGCCATGGACGCCTTCTGGGACTGGCTCGGCAAGCTGTTCAACACGGCCTCCACCGCGACCCCCGGAGGAGCCGTCGGACTCGTGGTGGTCCTCCTCGCCGTCATCGCCGTGATCGGCGCCCTGTGGTGGCGCCTCGGCACCCCACGCACCGGCCCCACCTCCTCCGCCGTGCTCTTCGACGACCGCCCCCGCAGCGCCGCCGAACACCGCGCCGCCGCCGAAGCACACGCCGTCCAGGGCCACTGGAACCAGGCCGTCCAGGAACGCATGCGCGCCGTCGTCCGCTCCCTCGAGGAACGCGCCCTGCTCGACTCCCGCCCCGGCCGCACCGCCGACGAGGCGGCAGCGGAAGCGGGCCACACCCTGCCGGCACACACCGACCGCCTGCGCACCGCGGCACGCGACTTCGACGACGTGACGTACGGCGGACGCACCGCCTCCCCGCAGACGTACCGCCGGCTCACAGAACTCGACAGCGACCTGGAGCGCACGAAACCGGCCCTCACGAACAGCCACAGCACCCCCAGCACGGCCCACAACGCCCGCCAGGGAGCCGCCGAATGAGCACCGAGGCCACCCCCCTGCTCCCCGCTTCCACCTCGACCTCGCCCACCGCCCGCCAGGTGTGGACCCGCACGCGAGGAGTCGCACTCGGCGTCGTCCTCCTCCTCGTGGGTGCCGTCACGATCGCAGTGATCAGCTCCGGCACCGAGCACGGCAGCCTCGACCCGCGTTCCACCGACCCTCAAGGCAGTCGTGCCGTCGCCACGCTGCTCGCCGACCGGGGCGTGTCCACGCGCGTGGTCACCACCCTCGCCCAGGCGAGCGCGGCGGCCGGCGCCGGCACGACCCTCCTGATCGCGGTCCCCGACCTGCTGACCGACCGTCAACAGGAGCAACTGCACACGGCGACGGCGAGCTCCGGCGGACGCACCGTCCTGATCGCCCCCAGCAGCCCGTCCGTCGGAACACTCGCCCCCGGTGTCACCGCCGACCCCGCGATCAGCTTCGACTCGAAGCTGTCCCCGAACTGCGAACTGCCCGCCGCCCAACGCGCGGGCACCGCGGACACGGGCGGTTTCCGCTACGACACCACCGCCCCCGGCGCCGACGCGTGCTACCCCAGCAAGGGCGTCCCCACCCTCGTACGCGTCCCCGCGGCCGGCGGAAACGGCGACACCGTCGTGCTCGGCGCACCCGACATTCTCTACAACGACCGTCTCGACGAGCACGGCAACGCCTCGCTCGCCCTCCAACTGCTCGGTTCCCGCCCCCACTTGGTCTGGTACCTCCCCTCGCTCTCCGACGACTCGCTCACCGACTCGGGCGAACGCGGCTTCTTCGACCTGCTCCCCTCGGGCTGGCTCTGGGGCACCCTGCAACTCTTCGTCGCCGCAGCCCTGGCCGCCCTCTGGCGGGCACGCCGACTCGGCCCCCTCGTCCCCGAACGTCTCCCCGTGGCGATCCGCGCCTCCGAAACCGTCGAAGGCCGCGCCCGCCTCTACCGCAAGACCAACGCCCGCGAGCGCGCGGCAGGCGCTCTTCGCTCCACGACCCGCACTCGCCTCGCCCCCCTGGTAGGCGTCCCCGTTACCCAGGCACACACGCCCGAGTCCTTGCTCCCCGCCCTGTCCACCCAGCTCCAGAACCACAGCGGCGGACAGGCCCTGCACTCCCTCCTCTTCGGCCCGCCGCCCGGCGACGACGCCGCCCTCATCTCCCTCGCCGACCAGCTCGACGCCCTCGAAAGAGAGGTACGCCGTCCATGATGGACCCGACCACTGACAACGCCGGGACCACCGGGGACCCGGGCACCGCCCGGGCCTCTCTGGAAGCCCTGCGCGCCGAGATCGCGAAAGCTGTGGTCGGCCAGGACCCCGCCGTGACCGGCCTCGTCGTCGCCCTCCTCTGCCGCGGACACGTTCTCCTTGAAGGAGTCCCTGGAGTGGCCAAAACGTTGCTCGTCCGGGCCCTCGCATCCGCACTCGAACTCGACACCAAGCGAGTCCAGTTCACTCCGGACCTGATGCCGAGCGACATCACCGGCTCCCTCGTCTACGACACGCGCACCGCAGAGTTCTCCTTCCAGCCGGGCCCGGTCTTCACCAACCTCCTCCTCGCGGACGAAATCAACCGCACACCCCCGAAGACCCAGTCGTCCCTCCTGGAAGCCATGGAGGAACGCCAGGTCACGGTCGACGGCACCCCACGCCCCCTCCCCGACCCGTTCCTGGTCGCGGCGACCCAGAACCCGGTCGAGTACGAGGGCACGTACCCCCTCCCCGAAGCCCAGCTGGACCGTTTCCTCCTCAAGCTCACCATCCCCCTCCCCTCCCGCCAGGACGAGATCGACGTCCTGACCCGCCACGCCGAGGGCTTCAACCCGCGCGACCTGCACGCCGCCGGCATACGCCCCGTGGCAGGCCCGGCGGACCTCGAAGCAGCCCGCGCCGCAGTCGCCAAGACGGCCATCTCCCCCGAGATCACCGCCTATGTGGTGGACATCTGCCGCGCGACCCGCGAATCCCCGTCCTTCACGCTCGGCGTCTCCCCCCGAGGCGCCACCGCCCTCCTCGCGACGTCCCGCGCCTGGGCCTGGCTGACAGGCCGCGACTACGTCATCCCCGACGACGTCAAAGCACTCGCCCTGCCCACCCTCCGCCACCGCGTGCAACTCCGCCCGGAGGCCGAGATGGAGGGCGTGACGGCCGACTCGGTCATCAACGCGATCCTCGCCCACGTCCCCGTCCCCCGCTGATGCCACTCACCGGCCGCGCCGCCCTCCTGGCGGCCCTCGGCTCGATCCCCGTCGGCCTCCTGGACCCCGGCTGGACAGGCCTCCTCGCCGTCAACGGTCCCCTGGCGCTCGCGTGCGCCTGCGACTACGCCCTGGCAGCGCCGGTACGCCGCCTCGGCCTCGCCCGCTCCGGCGACACATCGGCACGCCTGGGCGAATCAGCGGACGTCACGCTCACGGTGACCAACCCGTCCGCCCGCCTGCTCCGCGCTCGCCTCCGCGACGCCTGGCCACCTAGCAGCTGGCAGTCCGGCACGGAGGTGGAGGCTTCCCGCCACCGCCTGACGGTCCCCGCCGGCGAACGCCGCCGCGCCACCACCCGCCTGCGGCCCACCCGCCGAGGCGACCGCCAGGCCGACCGCGTAACAATCCGCTCGTACGGCCCGCTGGGCCTCTTCGCCCGCCAGGGCAGCCACCAAGTCCCCTGGACGGTACGCGTCCTGCCCCCGTTCACCAGCCGCAAGCACCTCCCCTCGAAGCTCGCCCGCCTGCGCGAACTCGACGGCCGCACCAGCGTCCTGACCCGCGGCGAAGGCACAGAATTCGACAGCCTGCGCGAGTACGTCCCCGGCGACGACACCCGTTCCATCGACTGGCGCGCCACAGCCCGCCAGACCACGGTCGCCGTACGCACCTGGCGCCCCGAGCGCGACCGCCACATCGTCCTGGTCCTCGATACCGGCCGTACGTCGGCGGGCCGCGTGGGCGACGTCCCCCGCCTGGACGCCTCCATGGACGCGGCCCTCCTCCTGGCAGCCCTGGCCTCCCGCGCCGGCGACCGCGTGGACCTCCTCGCGTACGACCGCCGAGTACGCGCCCTGGTCCAGGGCCGTGCCGCAGCCGACGTCCTCCCGTCCCTGGTCAACGCGATGGCCACCCTGGAACCCGAACTCATCGAAACCGACGCCCGCAGCCTCACGGCCACCGCCCTCCGTACGGCCCCCAGACGCTCCCTGATCGTCTTGCTCACGAGCCTCGACACGGCCCCCATCGAAGAGGGCCTTCTCCCCGTCCTCCCCCAACTGACCCAGCGCCACACAGTCCTCCTGGCCTCGGTGGCGGACCCGCACATCGCAAGAATGGCAGCGTCCCGAGGAAACACAGAAGCGGTGTACGAGGCCGCGTCCGCCGCCCAAGCACAAGCGGAACGCCATCGAACCGCCGAACAGCTCCGCCGCCACGGCGTCACGGTTGTCGACGCGACTCCGGATGACCTGGCGCCGGCGCTGGCGGACGCCTATCTGGCCCTGAAAGCCGCCGGACGCCTCTGAATGGTGTCTCTCCTCAAGGGAGAGACACCATTTCCAATGGCCCGGAAACACAAAAAGCACGCAAAAAAGCCCCGTACCGGTAACCCGGTACGGGGCTTCTCGTAATATTTGTTCGGCGGCGTCCTACTCTCCCACAGGGTCCCCCCTGCA
>NZ_LGDW01000147.1 GCF_001280005.1 Streptomyces sp. NRRL WC-3618
GAGGAGCCTCGTCCTCGAACGCCGGGCGCTGTCGGGGGGTCGACGGCGCCCGGCGAACGGACAGTAACGGGTGGGTGGGTGGGTGAACCCCCCTTACAACCCGTACCGCTCCCGAGCCTCCTTGACCGCCGCGGCCTTCACTTCCCCCCGCCGCGCCAACTGCGCCAACGAGGCAACGACGATCGACTCCGCGTCGACCCCGAAGTACCGCCGCGCCGCGTCCCTCGTGTCGGACAGGCCGAATCCGTCCGCGCCCAGCGACGAGTAGTCCTGCTCGACCCACTGGGCGATCTGGTCCGGCACCTGACGCATGTAGTCGGACACCGCCAGCACCGGCCCCTCGGCCCCCTGCAGCGCCTGCCGTACGTACGGCACCCGCTCCTCGCCCCGCAGCAGCGCCGCGTCGGCGTCCAGGGCGTCCCGGCGCAGCTCGGTCCAGGACGTCGCCGACCACACGTCCGCCGCCACGCCCCACTCCTCGGCGAGCATCCGCTGCGCCTGAAGGGCCCAGTGGATCGCCGTACCGGAACCGAGCAGCTGGATGCGCGGAGCGTTCGCCGCCGGGGACAGCCCCGCCGACTCCGCCGTGTTGAAGCGGTACAGGCCCTTGACGATGCCCTCGTCGAGCCCCGGCGCCGACGGCTTCGCCGGCTGCGGGATCGGCTCGTTGTAGACGGTCAGGTAGTAGAAGACGTCCGGGTCCTCGCCGGGCGCGGTCTCGCCGTACATACGGCGCAGACCGTCACGTACGATCACCGCCACCTCGTACGCGAAGGCCGGGTCGTACGACATCGCGGCCGGGTTCGTCGCGGCGATCACCGGGGAGTGGCCGTCCGCGTGCTGGAGGCCCTCGCCCGTCAGCGTCGTACGGCCGGCCGTCGCGCCGACGAGGAAGCCGCGGCCGAGCTGGTCGCCGAGCTGCCACATCTGGTCGGCCGTGCGCTGCCAGCCGAACATCGAGTAGAAGATGTAGAAGGGGATCATCGGCTCGCCGTGCGTCGAGTACGACGTCGACGCGGCGATGAAGTCCGCCATGGAACCGGCCTCGGTGATCCCCTCGTTGAGGATCTGGCCGTCCTTGGCCTCCTTGTAGTACATCAGCTGGTCGCGGTCGACCGGCTCGTACGTCTGGCCCTTGGGGGAGTAGATCCCGAGGGACGGGAACAGCGACTCCATACCGAAGGTGCGTGCCTCGTCCGGCACGATCGGCACCCAGCGCCGGCCCGTCTCCTTGTCGCGGACCAGGTCCTTGACCAGCCGTACGAACGCCATGGTGGTGGCGATGTTCTGCGTACCGGAGCCCTTGTCGAACGACGTGAAGGTTCTGTCCGCGGGGGCCGGCAGCGGGGCCAGCGCCTGCGTGCGGCGGGCCGGGGCCGGGCCGCCGAGGGCCGCGCGGCGCTCCTGGAGGTAGCGGACCTCGGGGGAGTCGGCGCCGGGGTGACCGTAGGGCACCACACCGTCCACGAACTGCGCGTCGGAGATGGGGAGTTCGAGCAGGTCACGCATCTGCTTGAACTCGTCCACCGTCAGCTTCTTCATCTGGTGGTTGGCGTTCTTCGACGCGAAGCCCTCACCCAGGGTGAAGCCCTTGACCGTCTGGGCCAGGATGACCGTCGGCGCGCCCTTGTGGGCGAGCGCCGCCTTGTAGGCCGCGTACACCTTGCGGGACTCGTGCCCGCCGCGCGAGCGGTGGAAGCACTCGATGATCTTGTCGTCGCTCAGCAGCTTCGCCATCTCGACGAGCGCCGGGTCCTTGCCGAAGAAGTCGGCGCGGATGTAGGCGGCGTCGCGCGTCTGGTACGTCTGCACCTGGGCGTCCGGTACCTCGCGCAGACGACGGACGAGCGCGCCCGTGGTGTCGAGCTGGAACAGCTCGTCCCACGCCGTGCCCCACAGCGTCTTGACGACGTTCCAGCCCGCGCCGCGGAACTGGGCCTCCAGCTCCTGCACGATCTTGAAGTTCGCGCGGACCGGGCCGTCGAGGCGCTGCAGGTTGCAGTTGATGACGAAGGTGAGGTTGTCCAGGCCCTCGCGGGAAGCGAGCGCGAGGGCGGCCGTCGACTCCGGCTCGTCCATCTCGCCGTCACCGAGGAACGCCCACACGTGGGACGCGGAGACGTCCTTGATGGCGCGGTTGGTGAGGTAGCGGTTGAAGCGTGCCTGGTAGATCGCCGACAGCGGGCCGAGGCCCATCGACACCGTCGGGAACTCCCACAGCCAGGGCAGCCGGCGCGGGTGCGGGTAGGACGGGATGCCGTTGCCGCCCGCCTCCCGCCGGAAGTTGTCGAGGTGCTGCTCGGTCAGCCGGCCGTCGAGGAAGGCGCGGGCGTAGATGCCGGGGGAGGCGTGCCCCTGGATGTACAGCTGGTCGCCGGAGCCGGGGGCCCCTTGCGATTCCTTGCCCTGGAAGAAGTGGTTGAAGCCGGTCTCGTACAGCCAGGCGGCCGAGGCGAAGGTGGCGATGTGGCCGCCCACGCCGTATTTGCTGCCGCGGGTCACCATGGCCGCCGCGTTCCAGCGGTTCCAGGCGGCGATCCGGTGTTCCATCGCCTCGTCGCCGTCCACTACGGGCTCGGCGGCGGTGGGGATGGTGTTGACGTAGTCCGTCTCCAGGAGCTTGGGCAGCGCGATGCCGTTGCCCTCGGCGCGCTCCAGTGTGCGGCGCATCAGATACGCGGCACGGTGCGGCCCGGCGGCCTTGGTGACGGCGTCCAGTGAGGCCTGCCATTCGGCGGTCTCTTCGGGGTCGCGGTCATGGAGCTGGTCGAGCGCGCTCGGCTGGATGGCCTTGGGGTCGGTCATGTCGCCGCCTTCCTCAGTCGAAGGGGGTTCCCTCATCGGTAAGGGTTCGGGGGTGCCCTTGGTCTTTGGCAGGACAGGGCAGTGGGTCCTGCGGCGGTGTCGGTTGTGTGGCTCCGCCACGGGACCCGTCGGCGACTCTAACTCGCTGATCGATGATCGATCAAAGGTTTCAGGGGCAAAATCTCTTGATCCCGAGAAAGTAGGCACGGGGTGCCTTGGGAGCGGGCACGGGGTGCCGTGATTTTCGCCGTTTCCGCAGGTGAGCGGGTGTGGATCGGGCCTCTCACGGGCGGGGCGCGCAACCCAGCACGTGCGCCTTCACCAGCTCGGCGATCCGTGGATCCCGGCGCCGGAACGCGGCGACCAGCTCCTCGTGCTCCTCGGCGTACGACTGCTGCACCGTCCCGAGCCAGCGGATCGACAGGGCCGTGAACACCTCGATGCCCAGGCCCTCCCAGGTGTGCAGCAGCACCGAGTTCCCGGCCGCGCGCACCATCTCGCGGTGGAATCCGACCGTGTGCCGGACCTGGCCCGTGCCGTCCGACGCGCGGTCCGCCTCGTACAGGGCGGCGACATGCGGTTCGAGGGCCGAGCAGTCGTCGGCCAGCTTCGCCGCCGCCAGCTCGGCAGCGATGGCCTCGAGACCGGCCCGGACGGGGTAGCTCTCCTCCAGATCGGCGGCGGTCAGGTTCCGTACCCGTACGCCCTTGTTGGGGGCCGACTCGATCAGCCGCAGCGACTCCAGCTCGCGCAGCGCCTCCCGTACGGGTGTCTGGCTGACCTCCAGCTCGGTCGCGATCCGGCGCTCGACGATCCGCTCGCCCGGCTTCCAGCGCCCGCTGACGATCCCCTCCACGATGTGCTCGCGGATCTGCTCGCGCAGCGAGTGGACGACGGGCGCGGTCATGAGGGCTCCTTGAGGGAGGGGCTTCGGCCCCAGGGGCGTTGACCCATAGACAATACGGCCGCGTTCCTGTCCAGAGGCCTTCCGAGTACGAGTGCGGACGTACGTGAGACGAGCGTTACAGACCGGACCGGGCGCACGCCACAGCGCGTGCCACCGGGTACGACGGTGCCCCGCCCGGAGGAATCCGGACGGGGCACCGTCGTACACGTACATCCCAGGCGGCTGGTTACAGGCCGAGCTCGACCTCGAACTCGCCTGCCTCCAGGATCGCCTTGACGGCCGTCAGGTAACGGGCCGCGTCGGCGCCGTCGACCAGACGGTGGTCGTAGGAGAGGGTCAGGTACGTCATGTCGCGTACGCCGATGACCGTGCCCTCCTCCGTCTCGATGACCGCCGGGCGCTTGACCGTCGCGCCGATGCCCAGGATCGCGACCTGGTTCGGCGGCACGATGATCGTGTCGAAGAGCGCGCCGCGCGAGCCGGTGTTGGAGATGGTGAAGGTCGCGCCGGACAGCTCGTCCGGGGTGATCTTGTTGGCCCTGACCTTGCCCGCGAGCTCGGCCGTGGCCTTGGCGATACCGGCGATGTTGAGGTCGCCCGCGTGCTTGATGACCGGGGTCATCAGGCCCTTCTCGGAGTCCACCGCGATACCGATGCTCTCGGTGTCGAAGTAGGTGATCGTGCCCTCTTCGACGTTGATCCGGGCGTTGACGGCCGGGTGGGCCTTCAGCGCCTGGGCCGCCGCCTTCACGAAGAACGGCATCGGGGAGAGCTTGACGCCCTCACGGGCCGCGAAGGAGTCCTTCGCCTGCGCGCGGAGCTTCATCAGACGCGTGATGTCGACCTCGACGACCGAGGACAGCTGCGCCTGCTCGTGCAGCGCCTTGACCATGTTGTCGCCGATGACCTTGCGGATGCGGGGCATCTTGATGGTCTGGCCGCGGAGGGGAGAGGCCTCCAGGGCCGGCGCCTTCTTGGCTGCCGGGGCAGCGGCGGCCGGAGCCGGGGCCGGAGCGGCAGCGGCGGCCTTCGCGGCCTCGGCGGCGGCGAGGACGTCCTGCTTGCGGATGCGACCGCCGACGCCGGTGCCCTTGACGGAGCCCAGGTCGACGCCGTTCTCGGCGGCGAGCTTGCGCACCAGCGGGGTCACGTACGCACCCTCGTCGGTGGCCTGCGCGGCGGCGGGAGCGGGAGCGGCCGGAGCCACCGGGGCGGGCGCGACCGGCGCGGGCGCCGGAGCAGCGACCGGAGCCGCGGCCTGCACCGGAACCGGCGCGGGGGCCGGAGCGGCCGGAGCCACGGGGGCCGGGGGCGCGACGGGCGCGGCCGGGGCCGCCGGAGCGGGCGCCGGGGCAGCGGCGGCGGGCGCCGGAGCCGGGGCGGCGGGCGCCGGAGCCGGGGCGGCCGGGGCCGGGGCAGCCGCCGGAGCGGCACCCGGGGCGCCGATCACGGCCAGCTTGGCGCCGACCTCGGCGGTCTCGTCCTCGCCGACCACGATCTCCAGCAGGACGCCGGCGACCGGCGCCGGGATCTCGGTGTCGACCTTGTCCGTGGAGACCTCGAGGAGAGGCTCGTCCTCGGCGACCTCCTCGCCGACCGCCTTCAGCCAGCGGGTGACGGTGCCCTCGGTGACGGACTCGCCGAGCGCGGGCAGGACGACGTCCGTGCCCTCGGCGGAGCTGCCACCGGAGGCGGCCTCGGCGGTGGGAGCGGGGGCCGGAGCCGCCTGCTCGGTGGACGGCTGGGCGGCAGGGGCCGGGGCCGGTGCGGCGGGGGGGGGGGCCGGGGGGGGGGCCTTCCCTCGGGCCGGGGGAGGGGGCGCGGCAGGGGCGCCCCGGGCGTTCTGGATGGGGGGCCG
>NZ_LGDW01000148.1 GCF_001280005.1 Streptomyces sp. NRRL WC-3618
GAGGCGACACCCGGGCCCTCGGCCTGCACAGCCTCAACCCACGGCACAAAAACGGTCCACCAACTCCGTCGGCGGACCGTCACGAAACTTCGAGGTTAGCTTTGCTGGTGCCGCACGGTTCTTCGACGAAAATTCCAATGTCTTCCAGTCGGGCGATTAGGTTGTCATCAATATTAAGGATCTTTGATTTCCATGGCCGCTCTCCCTCTTGGTCGAAAAGAGCTATTCCGTGGGCGGCAACTCCAGTGTCGAACCGAGTGCGGAATCGAATCGCCTCAAACTGATGCTCCTTCCGCTTCCCTGGCGTCTCGTCGAAGACTTTCGCATACTGCTGGGGTACGTCATATGGCGTCATGGTGACGAGTTCGTTCGTTACTCTGTAGCGGAGTGCTCCACGGGTTGTCAGATTCGCTGCGTCAACCGTCTTGGGCAATTCATAGCAATGTATTTCTCGCTCGTTGACTAGCTTGGGGATCAGCACAACGGCTGGCCCGCCATTGCACCAGTCAGGACCGATACTCTCCAAGATACCCGTCAATGGGTCAGTGCCAACGTAGCAGGTGCCACGTGGCGCGCTCAGGTCAAACCGGCATTCCCCGCAGTGACAGAACCACCAGGCACCCTTGCCACGTTTAGCGGCCCGATAAATCCTCTGTCCAGGCTTCAATTCACTCTTGGGGAACTTACTCCACGGCAAGGACATGTCGGGGGGAGGTAGTGCCACTGTGTTTCGGCTCTTCATCGTGACCACCGACTTGCGGTTGCTCGCGCCACCTTTAGTGCGGCCTCAGTGTCTCCATCACTGAGCGCCTCCACGACGCTGCGGTCGTTCAGGGTCGACAGCGGTTTGCGTAGCCAGGAGGCAATGGTCCAGGACAAATCTGCGTCATCATCCGGAAATGCGCGGAGAATATTTCCAAGTCCAGGCAAAACGTGCTTACCCCTGAACTGAAATGCCGGATAGACGATCTGCCCATCCTTAGTATGTAGAGCGATAATAGAGCGATCGCCGGCCATTCTATCGAGTAGATTATGTGGTAGTCCTATCAGGATTCGCACTTGATCGGCGAGGTAGACAGGCCCGATTACCCTTCGCCATCTGGGGCTGTCCAGGATTATCGTTTCTGGAAGTGTCGGCGGTGCCTCCACTGCGTCTACTCGACTAGCGCGGGCGCCTGGATTGGCTAGAACCTTGCGCACTCCGTAGGTGAGTGCAAGGCGGTCATGCCCACCGAGTTTCAGTGGTTTTCGCGTACCGGTCACCATCTCCGTGACAATTTCCTCGGCAGGAACCATGTGCCAGGCGCCCTTCACACCTTTGCGCGCTTGTATTTTCTGCGCTGCCCGCCGCACGTCGCCCTTAGTGAAGTACAACTTCCCCTGGTCGGAACGAATTTTCTTCCTACCTTTGTAGCGTTCGGCCCGTACCTGCGGCCTGGGTGTGCGGATCGGACTCATGGCGGGCGCCTTGTCTCTTGCACTTTGAGCGGTGCTCCACGGAGCGACTCCTTCTTCATCGTCGCCTGGTCGCAGCCCTGCCGCCACTTGTGTCACGAGCCGACGTCAGCCGTACACGCGCCAGCATGCAAGAGAATCGGAGCGGCCAGCGGTTCCAGTAGGGGGCCAAACAGGGGGCCAAACGAAGCAGCCGCCGCAGGACTGTCCCGGACAGCCATGGACAGGCATGGAATCAAACAGGCAGGTCAACGCGCCCGAGCCGAGGCCACAGGGCGCCTGATCGCGTTCGGGAGCAAGCGGTCTAGAAGCAAAGTCTGCGCCGTCCCACACCTAGCCCATCTGCCTGCCCCGACGCGCGCCATCTGGACAACGCATCAAGAGTTGATCCCGGTGGCGCGCATCGCGTTCATACTTACAGTGGAGTACCGACATGACATGGCAAGAGGACTACACAAGCTTCGTGAATAAAGCACGGGAGCACGCCACCAAAGCAGAGCACACGCCAACTGCGGGAGACCAGTACATGCGTGAGACTAACGCCGCTCTCGCGGTCTACTGGTCAATGGAAGCTGCACGAGTCTGGAGAGAGAACAATCGGCAGGATCATGACCCCTGAGTGCGTGCTGACCAGCTCAGATGACACCTGACGGAACAGGTTCCAGGGGGCCAAACAGGGGGCCAAACGATGCAGCCGCAGAAGAACGGTCCCGGACCGTAGTGGACTGCGCCGGAGGCAAACGAGCAGGCCAGTACCCCCGATGCAAGGTCATAGAGGGGTCTGATCACGTTCGGGAGCAAGCAGTTCAGGAGTAAATCGGTGGCCCTCGAATGTGCTGTCACCGCGCATAGGTGTCGCCCTGCCGTGAAGGCAGTGCCCTGGCCATCCCCTTGCTCGGACCACGTAGCGAGGCCTCCGGAGAAGATGCTCTCCGGAGGCCTCCTGGACGAGACAGCTGGGCCGAACCCGTCAGATTAGCTCTCTGGCGAGCGACTCTTCAGCTGGCGACGTAGGTCTTGTGGAGTCGGCCAAGGTGCCTTGCGGTGGATCATGCGGTGGCAGTTCGAGCAAATGAGGGCCAGGTCCGAAAGCTTCGTAGTTCCCTCGCCGGCAACGTGCAAAGGGATGACATGGTGACACTCTATGTAGCCTGCCCCCCCGGTCTCCGTACACCGCTTCGAAGTCGAACTCGCAGACCTCGCACGACAGTGCAAGACCGCGGCCTAGGACCGAGTCAATCTTCATCTGTCGCAGCTTCTTGTCGCGCTCGCGGGCGACATGCCTGCGCAAGAGCAGGCGCCCTTCCGGGGCGCTGTAGTCGTCGAGATCGCTCTCGTCGCTGGGCGGAATTTCCTGGAATGATCCTGTTTCGAGTGCTTCCCGGATACGTCGTGCAGCTGCAGACATCTGCTGTGGGCGGGCTAGGAACTCGGCCAGAACGGCCTTGTCCATGGCGCCGCCGTTCGTCGGCTTGCCTGGGTAGTCGGGGTGCTGGGTGGCTATGTCGAAGGTCTTGCGGCCGACCCCGTTCGGGTTGCGGAAGGTCTCGCTGCGAGGGGCGTTTTGATGGTCAGGGAGCATCTGCAGCAGCCGGGACAGCTCCTGGACCCGTGGGTCGTCGGCATCCGTCCCCTTCCACCCGTTGCTCATGACCAGGTCGCAGGCGAGGATCACTTCGTCGCGGGACCAGTCAGGGTTGCGGATGAGCCTTACCTGGAATCCCTCACGTTTGAGCCAGGCCACGGCGTGCGCGCGGCCGCCGCTGAACTCATCCGCTGTGAGCGGCCGACCTTGGGTGTACCGGTGGGCCACTCCGGCAATTGCCTTGGAGTCGTATTCACGTCCTTCATGGAGCAGGACGTAGGACTGGGCGCCCTTGAAGCCGTACGTCTCAAGGAAGACCGGGCGGCCCAGCCGGTCGCACTCGTCCAGTGCCTTGAGGACTGCTCGCCGGGTGATCGCTCCCTTTTCCACTAGGCGGCCTCATCCTCGTCGTCTGCCCCCTCCTGCTCGTCTTCGGCGGCTGAGGACGCTGAGGACGCTGAGGACGCTGAGGAGACACTCTGGGCCTCCACGGCCTTCTCCCACCAGTCCTGTGCGTCGGCGGCAAGGTTCTGCAGCTTCTCCATCAGCTGGCGCGCATGAGTTTTGCCTTCCCTCTCAATCAACGGCACACCGTCGTCGTCAACAAGGCCGGCAAGGTTGCGCATCTCCGCCTCTAGGCTGCGGAGGGCGTCCTTGGTGGCGAGCACGCCGCGCTTGTAGTGCTCGTGCACGGCCTTGTCGGCGCTGAGGGGCGGTGGTGTCAGACCGCCCTTAGGCGCGAGCTTGGTGCGCAAAAAGTCGTTGTCGATGGGCAGGTCGTTTCCTGCACCGTCCTTGCGCGGCTGGCCCTGGTCGTCGACCTGTCGCGGCGGGAGGTCCGCCCTGTCGTCTTCGATCACCTGGCGCAGGTGGCGGAGCCCGTGTTCAGTATCGGCGAGGGCTTCCATGACAGTGCCAGCACTCCGACGGTCACCACCAGGGCCCACGTCGTGACGCGGCCCGCTGATGGCGTTGCGCTTGGCGAGAACGTAGGCAGCCCGCACTCGCAGTTCGATGCCGGCAGGCCGCTCGTCCGCTACGTTCTCAATCTCCTTGAGAGCGGCCTGGTAGAGCTGCTCAGGAGAGCGCTTGGTCGGGTGCCACGTCATCTTCTGCAGGTCGGCGGGAAGCGTCTCGATGAGTACCTTCCGGAATCGCGCCAGCTCACCGTCGGACCATGCGCCACGCTTCTCCCTGACGATCAGTTCAACGGCCAAGGGCAGCTTGGTCTTCGTGGTGACACGAGTTCGCTTGCGCCCCGTCGGCTCGTTGGTGAGAACCAGGGCAATCGGCTGACGCACCGCGTTGTGGATCAGCGTCTCGTTCGTCGTGAACAGGTGAACTGAACGAGCGGCCCGGTCATCGCCGAAGGCCGCAATCTTGCGCGCCTCAGCTTCCTTAGGTGTGAGACGGCCAGCCAGCCAGTCAGCCTCCGCGTCGCTGGCAATCACTCCCGCAGAACGAGCAGAGAGAAGACACTCTTCTGCGAGCGCGGTGTGCTTTGCCGCGTCAGTCCAGGGCTCCTTGGTATTCAGGTGGTCCTGGGCCACACGGGCCTTGATGGCCTGCGACAGGTCGACGGCCCCGGCGACGTCCGGCACCACGCCGATGATGAGTTCGAAGTCCGTGACGGCGCAGCGGATCGCGCCCTTCTCAGTGGCCGAGATGTCCTCAACAGGCTGGCTGACGTAGCTGTTGATCTTGTCGATGTGAGCCTGCATCGAGCTGGCGTTACGGGGGAGAGTGAAGAGAACCTCCTCCGCTGTCGCACCCACGTTGTACAAGCCGTGACTCGTCCGGCTGGATCCTTCACGGACGAAGATGTGCGTGCTCGAGCTTTCGTCCGTGCCGTCGTAAAAGACGGTGGTGGCGACGCCGATCGGCGGGTCCATGATGCCCTGCTCACCGATGTCCGGCTGCGGGCTGTTGCGGTTGCGGGTCGTCTCGATCGCCCAATCGACTTGCTCAACGAGCGCGTCGCGGCTCTCAACATGGATGGCCAGCTCTCCCTCCCCTTCCTGCACGGCAGGTACCAAGGAGGCAGGCGGAGCGCCTACGGCCTGGGCCAGCGCGAACTGCACATGGTCGGCATTCCGCGGGTTGAGCGGGTCGGGAACAAGGCGCGACGTGTACACGGATCCGGAGATCACGAGCAGGTACGCACCAGGGATGCGCCGCCTCTGGGGGTTGGTCACCTGCGGCAATACGGCCGCCGGGTCAGTCCAGATGGTCGAGATAGTGGGCTTGATCCGCTTTGACGGACATCCGAGATCAGGGGTTCAGCCCCGGGAGGATGTCCATCATGGAGAGCATGGGGAAGAAGAAGCCTCGCCCTCGT
>NZ_LGDW01000149.1 GCF_001280005.1 Streptomyces sp. NRRL WC-3618
CCAGCGCGCCCGGCAGGCTGTCGTACGAGAACGACTTCACCGGGTTCGCGGTCGCCGATCCCTCGCGGACGTAGGTGACACGGCCGAGGTCGTCGTACTCCGTGAACGTCGTCCGGTTGGTGATCGCCAGCTGGTAGCCGATCACCACGTCCGGCACACCGCCCGACGAACGGGACGGAGACCAGCCTCTCACCAGGCGGCCCGTGAACTCGACCTCGACGTCTCCGCCGCTCTCGGTGGCACCGTGCCGATACAAGGTCGGCTCGGTCTTGGATGCCGGTGGCGTCCATGTCCTGCGCGGCGGCAGGAACGGCCTGCCCGGCGCCGGTTCCCAGTGGTTCACTCGGGCTACGGCGGGCGTGCCGGGAGACCCTGCGCAGGACCACCAGTTCGGCTTCGCCGTCCGCCTGCGCGACTTCGACCGGGACGGCGACGCGGACCTCCTGATCTCGGGGCAGTACGGCAGCGGGAACGTGCTGCTTCGGGCGGGGGCCGGCTGCATTACGCCCCGGGCTGCGAGCGAGGTGAAGATTCGGCCGAGTTCCCGCAGTAGGCAGTAGGGGGCGGTCCGGTCCGATGAAGGGCCCGGTGACTGAGACATGTGCTGTCTGTCGGTCGGTCACCGGGCCCAGGGCGACGATTCAGGTGCCGGAGTTCCCCGCGCAGAGCGCGCGGATACGGGCCAGCAGCGCGAGCGGGTACGGGTCCGGCTCTACGAGGTGCGCGTGCGCACTGTGCGCCCACACCACCCGGCCAGGCCCGGAGTTGGTGTGCACGTACGCCACCACGACCGCGTCGTCCGGGTCGAGGATCAGCCCCTCGCAGTGACGGCACGCGTGCGGCCCCGGCGACGTCATGCCACCTCCCCGGGCCGGGCGTGGCAGGTGCGGCCGCAGCGACGCATCAGCAACAGCCCGCTTCCATGGGGCAAGGGCACGTCCTCGGCCTGACGGCAGACGCGGTGCAGATCCGCGTACTCCGGCCGCTGCGCGACCGTGCACTCCGCCGACGGGGGCGGGGTGTCTGTGGCGGCACGGATGGTCATAGCGCGGGCTCCTGCATGCGGTGAAACGGGCAGGCGCAGGGCGGGAACGCGATCGTCAGGGGGAGCGGACCGCCGCCGCCCAGGACCCTGACGGTGCCTCGGTCCTCGACGATCTCACCGGTTCCGCCGCGCACCGTGTAGACGTGGATTGTCATCCTGACCCCGGATTCACGCCCGTTATACGGGGCTGTAGCTTGCGTCATGTCGACCTGCTTCCTTCAGGTGGGCCATCGCCCCGGGGCCGCGCGAACGGTCGCCGGGGTCTTCGATGGGTTACCGCACTCTCAGACCGTAAGGGGGGTATAACGGTGAGTAGGCACGCAACTTGCGTGCGTCATCGGTCGGTCGCCAGGGGGCAGGGTGGACACGAGGGGAATCGGCAGGCGCATTGCCTACTGGCGCGAGCGTCGGCGGATCACTCAGGCGGACTTCGGCGCGCTTATGGGCATGTCCCGTAGATGGGTCCAAGACTTGGAGGGAGGGCAGCGGCAAAGCGATCCACGGCTGTCCGTGCTGGAAGGCGTGGCCCGAGTGCTGTCAGTACGTCTCGAAGATCTGCTGTCGGACGCTCCGCTCGGCAAAGGTGGCGAGTGCGTGGATGGCACCGAACTCGCAGCGATTCGCCGCACGTTGCAACACCACGACGTGATCACCGGTTCCTGCGACGGGACCGCTTTCGAGCCCGTCTCCGTCGAGACGCTGAGCAACAACGTGGAGTACGGCTGGACTGCGTTCCAGGCAAGCCACTTCGCTTCACTGGGCCGCGTAGTCCCGGGGCTCCTCATCGACGCCAACCGTGCTGCCGCCAGACATGAGGGAGACGCACGGCTTGCGTCGTTCCGGCTGCTGTCCATGTCTCTGCAACTGGTCGAGGCCGTGGCGATCAAGTTCGGCGACACCGGCTTAGCGTTCATGGCAGCAGACCGGTCGGTAGCGGCTGCCGAGCGATCTGGGGACCCTGTCACCATGGCTGCGGCGGCCCGGCACCTTGCCGACGCGATGACTCACCATGGGCAGGCTGCCGCCGCTGTCGAATTCGCCGTTGTTGCCGCCGACCGTCTGGAGAACGAGCTGATCGAGCGTGGCGCAGACGGGTTCTCCGTTCTGGGCATGCTCTATCTCAAAGCCGCCATGGCCTCAGCCAGCATCGAGAACCGCAGTGCCGCCCCCGATCTCCTCGATCAGGCCGACCATCACGCTACGCAACTCGGTGCGGACGGCAATGCGATGTTCACCGCGTATGGGCCAACGAACGTTGCAGTGCACCGCGTTGCCGCGCACGCGCGGCTCCGCGAAGGCGCTGAGGCCGTCGCCGCCGCTGAGGCCATTCCGGCGCCGCGCCGCGATGCCCTGCCGCGCGAGCGGCGCGCTCATCACCTTGTCGATCTCGCGTACGGCTACACACAGGCCGGCCGTCGGGAGAAGGCGGTCGAGACACTGCTCCTGGCGGAGAAGGAAGCTGCGGAAGAGGTGCGCTGCCGCCCCAATAGTCGCCAACTCGTCGAGGATCTGCGCCTTCTCGGCGCGGGAAGTGCCGAGGCGCGCTTGCAGGCACTCGCCACACGGTGTGGACTGCCCGGGTGACCAAGATCCTGTATCTGATCTCCTGCGCCGCTCCGCCCGCTCAGTACGTCTCCACCGGCATACGCAAGGCCCAAGCCGCCGGGTGGGACGTCTGCCTCGTCCTCACCCCCTCCGCGCACCGCTGGCTCGAGGACGACATTGCCGAGCTTCGCGAACTGACCGGATACCCCGTACGCCACCAGTACAAATTGCCTGCTGAATCCGACGTGTTGCCCCCGCCGGACGCCATCCTCGTAGCCCCCGCCACGCTCAACACGCTGACCAAGTGGGCTGACGGCCACGCCGACACACTCGCCCTCGGACTCGTCACGGAAGGCATCGGTCTACGGATACCACTCGTTGCCCTCCCTTACCTGAACCAAGCCCAGGCGGCACACCCTGCCCTTGATCGGAGTGTGTCATTTCTCCGTGAATGCGGAGTGACCGTACTTCTGGGCGACGGAGGGTTCATTCCTCATGCGCCCAAGCAGGGTGACCTGGACGCGTATCCGTGGGATGCAGCTTTGGCCGCCCTGCCTGTGTGATCTCAGCAGTGCGTCACCGCAGCCGTCTTCCCAAACTCCTCGGCCACGCCCACATCGGCGTCACCGCCGGCGGCTACGCCCACGTCCGACTCCGCCTGCAACGCCAAGCCATCGATACCCTCAACGATGCCCTCCACTCGACCGGAGACGGCCCGGACGACCCACCCGCCGCAGCAGTCGTCCGCTGACGTTGCCGTCACCGTTGCCGTCAAGAACCGCAGAAGCCTCGCCAGGAAAGTCTGGCGAGGCTTCTCGCTTTTCTCGTAATTTTCAGGTTCAGCTGGACTCTCGCCAGCGAGTCACAGCTCGTTGACACAGGGAGAGAGCGAAAGATCCAAAATCATCTCCGAGCCTCTCCATGCTCTGACGGTCCGCGACGCCAGGATTCCAAACTAGGATCGGATACTCACCTTCCTGATCCGCTTGAGAGGAATCGAGAACGATCAATCCACCCATTCCGTCAAACATTACAACGATCAGGTCGGATGGCATTCCGTACTGGCTGTGAGCATCCAAGGTCTCAGTTACGGAACCTAGCAGCTTCTGCCCCATGGCAGGTGTCTGATACACGCCAAGGAATTCTTCGCCAGCGATATCCCAGGTCCCGAACTCTTCGATCACGCGGCGATACGAGGGAGGAAACATGACGCTCAGATCGCGCTCGGCGGCGGTGATCGTCCCTGTGTCGCAACCATCTGCATGGTTCGCGATGTCGTCGTTGGCACGAACCAGCTCGATCAGGCGCTCACTATCCTCGACTGCGCTCATCATCCACCAAATCCTGCCGCTCTGTCTTTCCAATACTGGGATTTCCAGGAGTTGAAGGCATCGCGATCGATTCCACTGGGAATCTTGGTGCCCGCCTTCCAGTGCAACTGATTATAGTTCCCGAAGTGCATGGAGTGCGTCACCTCGGCGATCGGCCCGTCCTGCGTCTGAAGCATGTGGTGAAGGTTCAGCGGCTTGCCATCCGGGCCCATAGGGGCCAGCCCTTGCTGCATTCTCTTGAGATTGCTCCGACCGTACTTGTCCGCAGGTGAAAAATAGTCCGGATTCACCAGATCATCCCGCTGATACATGCGCTGACCGTTGTAGTCAGTCCGCGACCAGAATTGGCAGTTTGAGTTGTGAACCAGGACCGGCGTCTCGCCCGCCAGCACATAGTACGTGTGCAGGTCATCGACGGTCAGGTTGTACGTACGAACGTGGTCGGAATAAGACCGGTTGGCCAGTACCGTCACGGTGGTTCCGTCAGGCGTGCGCAAGGTCATGTCCGGAGCCAGTGACCCTGCTGCGACCCATTGGCCCAGGGAGGGCACCCAGAAGGGGTGCTCGTGCGTGGCGGTGAGCTTCTCTGGGCCGTCCCTGGTGTCGAGAGTCAGTTCGTTGAATCTCTTGTCGCTGTCGGTGACGATGAGGCGGGTGACGTTACGCGCCCCGGTCTCCCCGGTCTCAGGGTCGGTCGCGGTGACTTGATCACCGACCTTGACCTCTTCGATGTTCTTGGTCTTGCCATCGGACATGAGGACATCAGTTCCGGCAAGGAAGCATTTGCAGCCCACCGCCCCGCCCCGGCCGGCCAACCCGCCTCGCCCCATACCCGCTGCCGCAACGAACTCATTTCCCAGCTCTACCGTGCGCTCCCACACCCGAGCATCCTGCGCACATTCATTCTCATGAGAAAGACAATAGGTAGCAGCGATATGTTTCGCCCCTGCCGCGTCATTCCGATTTTTGAGGGAGTATGCATACGCGTGATTGCAGGCTAGGCGACCAAAGCAAACGGTTTCCTGGCGGCCGAATACATTGGTCTGAGGAGCCCAGTAGCCACCCTGAGTGCTCGAAAGCTTATTACTACCGAAGTTGTAGTACTGCGAGCCCACCGCACGTGCGTCATTCGACGATGGAGTTGTCGACGCGATCCATGCGCTATCACTACCGCCGCCCGTCCCACCCGAGCCACCTCCAGACCCGGATTTACCGGGGTTAGGCGAATCCCAGTCTTCCACGGGGACAGAACCGCCCCCGCCCAGGTAAGCCTCGGCAGCGCTCATCAAGCCGGTGGGATCACTCTTGCTGATGGGGCTGTTATTCGAGTACGCGTACCCGTTCATCTGCACCGGATCCGCGAGATCAATAATCGGATCCGCCGACAGGAACCGCCCCGCCCCCTGGTCGTACTCCCGGGCCCCG
>NZ_LGDW01000150.1 GCF_001280005.1 Streptomyces sp. NRRL WC-3618
CACCGACACCCTCCCCAAAACACAACGTCGGCCTTCACGACCACAACGGGTCGCGAAGGCCGACGTCACGTTCAGGGCCCCGGATTCGCCAACAGTGTCCCAAAACCGCCGGGGGCCTCAGTCGTGCGTACTGCCCTAGCTGCTGCCGGGTTTCCTACGAAGTCCTCAGGGCCTGGGCCATCTTCGTCAGGCGGTCGAACGGCGCCGTGCCCGTCACCACCGTCGTGGAGCCCTTCTCACGCAGGACCAGCGCGTCGTACCGCCCGCCCTCGTACCGCGTCCACGTTGCGTCCCCTATCCGCTGGGTGACCTTCGTCTCCCGGGCGCTCTGGGTGGCCTCGTCGATGAAGACGGCGGGCTTCTGAGCGGACTGCTCCACCGCCACGTAATCGCCCTCGGAGTCATGGAAACCGAGGTGCCACGCGTCGAAGTTCGCGCCCGAGAAGCGCACCGAGGTCGCCTTCCAGTCGGCCGACAGGCCCTGGGGCGCGGCCACCGGGTAGCTCGCGGCGCGGCGAGCCGTCAGCAACTCGACGCGGTAGTCGACCCGTTTGAGGTCGGGAGCGGAGTCGTCGTGCGGGAGGAAGAGGTAGATGACTCCCGCCGCGAGACTGATGACGGCCAGGGAAAGAACCATGTCCCGGGCCGTTTTCTGCTTGCCGTTCTTGCCGTTCGCACCTGCCACGCTCCCTATCGTCGCAGGTGCACCAGTCCGCTCATCCGTGGGGCTCCCTGCTCATTCTGTCCGTCTGGCGATAGAGTCATGGCCAACACCCTCGTCCGGCCGTCGCCGTATCAGAAAGGTGCGTCTCGATGACCGAGCATCATCATCTGCCGTCCGAACTCGAAGTCCCCTCCGAGGCTCCCGACCGCAACCTCGCCCTGGAACTCGTCCGAGTGACCGAGGCCGCCGCGATGGCGGCGGGCCGCTGGGTCGGCCGCGGTGACAAGAACGGCGCCGATGGTGCCGCGGTGCGCGCCATGCGCACCCTCGTCTCGACCGTCTCGATGAACGGCGTCGTCGTCATCGGTGAGGGCGAGAAGGACGAGGCGCCCATGCTCTTCAACGGGGAGCAGGTCGGCGACGGGACAGGGCCGGAGTGCGACATCGCCGTCGACCCCATCGACGGTACGACCCTGACCGCCAACGGCATGACGAACGCCATCGCCGTGCTGGCGGCGGCCGACCGCGGGTCGATGTTCGACCCGTCCGCCGTCTTCTACATGGACAAGCTGGTCACCGGTCCGGACGCCGCCGACTTCGTCGACATCAACGCGCCCGTGGCGGTGAACATCCGCCGGGTCGCCAAGGCCAAGCGGGTCACGCCCGAGGACGTCACCGTCGTCATCCTCGACCGGCCGCGCCACGTCGGGATCATCAAGGAGATCCGCGAGACCGGCGCGCGGATGAAGCTGATCTCCGACGGCGACGTGGCCGGTTCGATCCTCGCCCTGCGCGAGGGCACCGGCGTCGATCTGCTGCTGGGCATCGGCGGTACGCCCGAGGGCATCATCTCGGCCTGCGCCGTGAAGTGCCTCGGCGGCACCATCCAGGGCAAGCTGTGGCCCAAGGACGACGAGGAGCGGCAGCGGGCGGTGGACGCGGGGCACGATCTCGACCGCGTCCTGCTGACCGACGACCTGGTCTCCGGTGAGAACGTGTTCTTCGTCGCGACCGGGATCACCGACGGCGAGTTGCTGCGGGGCGTTCGTTACCGGTCGGAGACGGCCACGACCGAGTCGATCGTGATGCGGTCGAAGTCGGGGACGGTTCGGCAGATCTCGTCCGAGCACCGGCTCAGCAAGCTGCGGGCGTACAGCGCGATCGACTTCGATCGCGCCAAGTAGGTCAGCGCTTCCTGACCGAAGAAGGGGGCGCTCTCTGTGCGGAGAGGCGCCCCCTTCTCCATGGCCGGGTCGCGTCAGCCCGCCGCGGCTATCGTGTCGTGGGTCGTCTTCTTGAGTTCCATTTCGCGGCGGCGGCGCCTGGCCAGGACCACGCGGCGTTCGGCGGCGGTGAGGCCGCCCCACACTCCGTACGGCTCGGGTTGCAGCAGGGCGTGTTCGCGGCACTCGACCATGACCGGACAGCCCCCGCACACGCGCTTGGCCGCCTCCTCCCGGGAGAGGCGGGCCGCGGTCGGTTCCTTGGAGGGGGCGAAGAAGAGACCCGCCTCGTCGCGCCGGCACACCGCCTCGGTGTGCCACGGGGCGTCCTGATCCCTATCTCGCACTGGCACCCGCTGGGGCGGAACGGCAGCGACCTGCAGGGACGAATGCGGCGGTTGCAGCACGGTCTACTCCTGACGACGGCTTCTTCGCGAGCTGGAGGGAGCCGTGGGGCCCACGTGGACCGGGGCGACGGG
The DNA here is from genome assembly GCF_001280005.1 of Streptomyces sp. NRRL WC-3618. Taxonomy (GTDB): domain Bacteria; phylum Actinomycetota; class Actinomycetes; order Streptomycetales; family Streptomycetaceae; genus Streptomyces. The sequence continues at coordinate 2,367 of NZ_LGDW01000150.1, forward strand.
TCCGGTACGTCCGGGGCGTGCGATCGCGAGGTGCGCGCGCGCCGGGCGTACTGGGTTCCGCGTGAAGCCCACGGCACCCTCCAAGAGACGATGCAGCAAGCCCTACCCGCTGTGCGCGCGCCTATGCACTGAGTTCCCGACCGCTGGGATGGATGCGACCGACCTCACCGCCGTCAACGGTCCAGGTGCTTGCGCAACCCCGTGTCGACCTTGCGGGAGACCTTCTGGGAGACACGGTCGAGGATGTCCTCGATCAGCTTGCCCCGCCGGGGCTTCGCGTCGACGTTTCCGAGTATCGCCAGTCCGTCCACATAGACCACGGGTGCGTCGGGTTCGCCCGAATCCAGCGTGTGCACCTCGAAGTTGCCGAGCACACCGACGCCGGTGCCGCGCAACGAGACGTTCTCCGGGACGCGGATCTCGACGCTGCCGAACACCGAGATCGCCTTGATCACGACCTGCTGGTACTCGAACATCGCCTCGCTGAGGTCTATCTCGACGCTGCCGAAGATCGCGTACACATGCACCCGGCGGCCCGCGCGCCAGCGGCCCCTGCGGGCGGCGGAGCTGAAGACCGCCACAACGTTGTCGTCGGGGTCGAGCGGGATCGCGCCCGGGGCGGGGTAGTTGGGTGCGGGGGCGTGCCCCCACCCCTCGCCGCGGGCCGCGGCCGCGTGGGGCTGGTACGGCCGATAGGGCGGGTAGGGCTGCTGGCCGGCGGGCAAGTCCCGTACGAAGACCTCCAGTTCGCCGACCGTCTTGGCGCTCAGCACTCCCTCGACGCGCTCGGCGTGCTCGTCGGGCGTGAGGCGGCCCTCGGCCAGTGCCTCACGCAGGAGGTCCGCGACGCGGTCGCGGTCGGCGTCCGAGGCGCGGAGTTCCGCGGTGCGTGGTTCGGCCGTGCGTGGTTCGGCCGTGCGTGGTTCGGGTTGCTTCTGAAGGTCCACGGAAGCAGCGTACCCAAACGCGATAGATCGCGACTAGGGGTGTGAGTACTGAGTCTTACCTAACAAGCTCGCGCGCCCCGGCAAGTCATACGCTGGTGGGCGCCCGCCAACGAAGGCAGGCCGCTGTCTTCATCGAGTGAGGAATGGGCGAGATGCCTGAGTTCGCGTACACCGATCTGCTCCCCATGGGAGAGGACACCACCCCGTACCGGCTGGTGACCTCCGAGGGTGTCTCCACCTTCGAGGCCGACGGGCGCACGTTCCTCAAGGTCGAGCCGGAGGCGCTGCGCAAGCTCGCCACCGAGGCCATCCACGACATCCAGCACTATCTGCGGCCGGCCCACCTGGCGCAGCTGCGGCGGATCATCGACGACCCCGAGGCGTCCGGCAACGACAAGTTCGTGGCGCTGGACCTGCTGAAGAACGCCAACATCGCGGCGGCGGGCGTGCTTCCCATGTGCCAGGACACCGGCACGGCGATCGTCATGGGCAAGCGCGGGCAGAACGTCCTCACGTCGGGCGGCGACGAGGCAGCCCTGTCCCAGGGCATCTACGACGCGTATCTGAACCTGAACCTGCGTTACTCGCAGATGGCTCCCCTCACCATGTGGGAGGAGAAGAACACCGGGTCCAACCTGCCGGCCCAGATCGAGCTGTACGCCACCGACGGCGGCGCCTACAAGTTCCTCTTCATGGCCAAGGGCGGCGGCTCGGCCAACAAGTCGTTCCTCTACCAGGAGACGAAGGCCGTCCTGAACGAGGCCTCCATGATGAAGTTCCTGGAGGAGAAGATCCGTTCGCTGGGTACGGCCGCCTGTCCGCCGTACCACCTGGCGATCGTGGTGGGTGGCACGAGCGCCGAGTACGCGCTCAAGACCGCCAAGTACGCCTCCGCGCACTACCTCGACGAGATCCCGGCCGAGGGGTCGCCGCTCGGGCACGGTTTCCGGGACAAGGAGCTGGAGGAGAAGGTCTTCGAGCTGACGCAGCGGATCGGGATCGGCGCGCAGTTCGGCGGCAAGTACTTCTGCCACGACGTGCGCGTGGTGCGGCTGCCCAGGCACGGGGCCTCGTGTCCCGTCGCCATCGCCGTGTCCTGCTCGGCCGACCGGCAGGCCGTCGCGAAGATCACCGCCGAGGGCGTCTTCCTCGAGCAGTTGGAGACCGACCCGGCGCGATTCCTGCCCGAGACGACCGACGATCACCTCGACGAGTCGGGTGATGTGGTGCGGATCGACCTCAACCAGCCCATGGACGACATCCTCGCCGAGCTGACCAAGTACCCGGTCAAGACCCGGTTGTCGCTCTCCGGGCCGCTGGTCGTGGCGCGTGACATCGCGCACGCCAAGATCAAGGAGCGGCTGGACGCGGGCGAGGAGATGCCGCAGTACCTCAAGGACCACCCGGTGTACTACGCCGGGCCGGCGAAGACTCCTGAGGGGTACGCGTCCGGGTCGTTCGGGCCGACCACGGCCGGGCGCATGGACTCGTACGTCGAGCAGTTCCAGGCGGCGGGGGGGTCCAAGGTGATGCTGGCGAAGGGGAATCGGTCGGCGCAGGTCACCAGCGCGTGTGACGCGCACGGTGGGTTCTATCTCGGGTCGATCGGTGGGCCGGCCGCGCGGCTTGCGCAGGACTGCATCAAGAAGGTCGAGGTTGTCGAGTACGAGGAGCTCGGGATGGAGGCGGTGTGGAGGATCGAGGTCGAGGACTTCCCGGCGTTCATCGTCGTGGACGACAAGGGCAACGACTTCTTCAAGGATCCGGCGCCGGCGCCCACGTTCACGAGCATTCCGGTGCGGGGGCCGGGGCTGGTGTAGTCGGTTGGGGGTGGGGGTAGGG
>NZ_LGDW01000151.1 GCF_001280005.1 Streptomyces sp. NRRL WC-3618
TTGTCAGTGGTGGGGTGCAGGATGGGGGCATGGTTAGGCGAGTGGTGGGTGGAGCGGCGGGCGGTTCGAAGGGTTCCGGGGCCGGGGTGAAGGGGGCCACGCGGCCTGAGGTGCGGTTGCCGGTGCTGGAGCCGTTCGGGGGCGGGGAGCTGGAGCCCGACGGGGACTATGACGGGCTGGAGTTCCGGGAGGCCGACTTCGCGGGGCAGGACGGCGGGGGTGCCCGTTTTATGGACTGCGCGCTACGGGGGTGCGCGCTGGACGAGACACGGCTGCACCACGCCCGGCTGCTCGACTCGGTCCTCACGGGCGTACGGGGGGTCGGCACCAACCTTGCCGAGTCGACCCTTCGTGATGTGGAGCTGGTCGATGCCCGGCTGGGTGGGGTGCAGTTGCACGGGGCTGTGCTGGAGCGGGTGGTGGTGCGGGGCGGAAAGATCGACTATCTCAACGTGCGCAAGTCGAAGCTGAAGGATGTCGTCTTCGAGGGCTGCGTGCTGGTGGAGCCGGACTTCGGGGGTGCGGTGCTGGAGCGGGTGGAGTTCGTGGACTGTGCGCTGAAGGGGGCGGATTTCAGCGGGGCCGTCCTTCGGGACGTCGACTTTCGGCGGGCTGTGGAGCTGGGGTTCGCACGGGGGGTGGATCGGTTGGCGGGGGCGGTGATCAGTCCTGTGCAGTTGCTTGATCTGGCGGGGGTGTTTGCGGCGGAGTTGGGGGTGCGGGTGGAGTAGGTGGGGGTTTGTTTCCCACCCGGCCGCCCGCCCGCCCGACTCGGTTCGTTCGGGGGGTGCCGTCGAAGGGCTTTCCCGCCCGGCCGCCCGTCTCGGTTCGTTAGCTGGGTGCCCCTGAGAGACCAGGGGGAGCCTCGGTCAGGGGAGCCTTGGGAAGCGGGCCTGGAGGGTCCAGATTGCTGGGTTTTCGGCGAGCTCCTCGTGGAGGTCGATCAGGTCGGCCAGGACATCGTGCAGGAAATCCCTCGCCTCCTTGCGTAGCTCCGCGTGGGAGAAGGTGAGCGGCGGCTCCTCCGCCGGCATCCAGTCGGACTCGATGTCCACCCATCCGAAGCGGCGCTCGAAGAGCATGCGGTCGGTGGACTCGGTGAAGTCCAGTTCCGCGTACTGGGGGCGGGCGGCGCGGGACCCCCGGGGGTCCTGGTCCAGTTGCTCCACGATGTCGCACAGCGCCCACGCGAAGTCGAGCACCGGCACCCATCCCCAGGCTGTGGACAGTTCCCGGTCCGCCTTGGTGTCGGCGAGGTAGACGTCTCCGCAGAACAGGTCGTGGCGCAGGGCGTGGACGTCCGCGCGCCGGTAGTCGGTCTGCGGGGGGTCCGGGAAGCGGTTGGAGAGGGCGTAGCCGATATCGAGCACGGAGGAGATGGTGTCACGACGTGGGCGTCCCTCCTTTCGGCTATCTGCCCCGGCATGCGAAAGCCCCCGTACCAAGCGCCAACTCGCGCTCGGCCGGGGGCTTTTCAGCTGCCGTCCGCGACTCAGACGTTGACGCCGAAGTCCTGGGCGATGCCGACGAGGCCCGAGGCGTAGCCCTGGCCGACCGCGCGGAACTTCCACTCCGCGCCGTTGCGGTACAGCTCGCCGAAGACCATCGCCGTCTCCGTCGCCGCGTCCTCCGAGAGGTCGTAGCGGGCGATCTCGGCGCCGCCGGCCTCGTTCAGGATGCGGATGTACGCGTTGCGGACCTGGCCGAAGTTCTGCGAGCGGTTCTCCGCGTCGTAGATCGAGACCGGGAAGACGATCTTGTCGATGTCGGCGGGGAGGCCGGCGAGGTTGACCTTGATCGCCTCGTCGTCGCCCGCGCCCTCGCCCGTGCGGTTGTCGCCGGTGTGGACGATCGTGCTGTCCGGGGTCTGCTTGTTGTTGAAGAAGATGAAGTGGGCTTCGGAGTAGACCTTGCCCTGTGCGTTGACCGCGATCGCCGAGGCGTCGAGGTCGAAGTCCGTACCGGTGGTGCTGCGGACGTCCCAGCCGAGGCCCACGGTGACGGCGGTCAGGCCCGGAGCCTCCTTGGTGAGCGAGACGTTGCCACCCTTGGACAGGCTTACAGCCATTGTTGGGAGTCCTTCCCTCGTTGACATACGTGCGGCGTGCGTGCGGTGCGGAGCCCCGTACGGGACGAAGCTACCGTCACCCCTATGAACGCCGACGGGGGCCCATAAGGTTCCGCGCGCCTTTACTTTCTTTACCTGCCTTGCCGGTCCGTCGTGCTGTCGTGGCGAAAACGGGGTGACGTGGACCGGACAGGCGCGCGACCATGGTGGGTATGGCCGGTCCTTACCTCATCCGCGGCTCCGTCTCGCTCCCCGAGGCCGAGCTCATGTGGCGTTTCTCGCGGTCCGGTGGTCCGGGCGGGCAGCACGTCAACACCAGTGACACCAGAGTGGAGCTGAGCCTCGACCTCGCGAGGACCGAGGCGCTGCCCGAGGTCTGGAAGCAGCGCGCGCTGGAGCGCCTCGCCGACCGGCTCGTCGACGGAGTCGTCACCGTCCGCTCCTCCGAGCACCGCTCGCAGTGGCGCAACCGCGAGGCGGCGGCCGTACGTCTGACCGCCCTCCTCGCCGAGGCGACCGCGCCTCCGCCGAAGCCCCGCACCCCCACCCGCATCCCGCGCGGAATCAATGAACGCCGGCTGCGCCAGAAGAAGGCACGCGCGGACGTGAAGCGGGGCCGTACGGGACGGGACTGGGGTTAACGGAACCTGGGGTCGAGGGGGACCTGGGGTTGACGGGGCATGGGGTTAACCGGACCTGGGTTAACAGATCAGGCTCAGCTGCCGCTGTCACATTCGTCGGTCCGTGTTCGTCAGGGAACTGACGGGTCGGATTGCGACGGAGGAGTGGTAGCGGATGAACGATCGTGAATTTCCGGACGGCCGCGAGAAAGAGCCCTCGGAGGGCCCCGCGAGTGAATTTCTCGCCGCGCGATTCGAATCCCACCGAAGTCAACTCCGTGCCGTCGCCTACCGAATGCTCGGTTCGGGCACCGAAGCGGATGACGCCGTTCAGGAAACCTGGTTCCGGCTCAGCCGCACCGACACCACAGACGTCGGGAATCTCGCCGGCTGGCTGACCACTGTCGTCGGCCGGGTCTGCCTCGACATGCTCCGGGCCCGCAAGTCCCGTGCCGAGCAGCCCCTCGACACCTGGACCCCGGCGGACAGCCGGGCACAGCCGCCGTCGTCCTCGGGCACCGCCGACCCCGAGCGGGACGCGCTGCTCGCCGACTCGGTGGGCGCCGCCCTGATCGTCGTACTGGACGCCCTGACGCCCGCCGAGCGGCTCGCCTTCGTGCTGCACGACCTCTTCGGGGTGCCGTTCGAGGAGGTCGCGCGGATCGTGGACCGTACGCCGGCCTCGGCGCGGCAACTCGCCAGCCGCGCCCGGCGCCGGGTCCGGGGCGCGCCTGCCCGGGGCGCCGGTGCCGACCGGCGGCGGGAGGTGGTCGGTGCCTTTCTGGCCGCCGCGCGGGACGGTGACTTCGATGCGCTGGTCGCCGTACTGGACCCGGATGTGGTCGCGCGTTCGGAGGCCGGCGTCACCACCGGCGCCGCGGCGGTGGCGTCCGGCGCGAGGAGTTTCGCGCGTCTCGCGGTCGTCGCGCGGCCGGTGCTGGTCGGCGGAGAGGTGGGTCTCGCCGTGTACTCGGGGGCCGGGGGTGAGGGCCGCGGCAGCCTGGAGCGAGTCCTGACATTTACGTTCGTACACGAAAAGGTGGCCGTGATCGACATCGTGACGGCCCCGGAACGGCTCGCTCGGCTGCGAGTGACCGCGGACGTCACCCGGCCGGGAAACCAGTGCCCCGGTACTGACTGCCCCGGCATCAAGTCCCCCGGCATCAGGCCAGTTTCAGCACCCCGACCGTCTGGCCCCCGCTGGTCTCGCCCGTGGGGTGGAAGCCCAGGGACAGGTAGAAGGGCTCGGGGCCGGTCGGGCCGGGGTGCCAGGTGACGTAGAGGGTGGTTCCGCCGCGGCGGCGGATCTCGGCGGCGACGGACTCGACGGCGAAGCGGCCGTAACCCTTGCCCTGTTCGTCGGCCGCGATGTTCAGGCGCCAGAGGCCGGAGCGCAGGTCGGTGCCGGTGTCGCCCCAGGCGATGTCGAAGAAGGCCATGAGGAAGCCGACGGGCCGCTCGCCGTCGAGGATCAGCCGGGGCCAGGCGGTGCGCGGATGGACGTACGCCTCGGCCAGCGACTTCACGACGGGGTCGACCGCGTGTTCCTGATCCGGACGGACCCGGACGGCGACGGCCGCGTCGAAGTTGTCGGAGCTGATCCGCTCCAGTCGGAGCGTGTCGTTCGTCATACGGGCAATCTATGGCGCCCGGTACCGGCGTGACCAGCGGGTTTCCCGTCAGCCCAACTGCCGGTAGCGGCCCCGGAAGTACGCCAGCGGGCCCCCGTCGGCGTTCGGCACGGTCGCCGTCAGGACGCGGCCGATCACCAGGGTGTGGTCGCCCGCCGGGACCCGCTGTTCCGTACGGCACTCCAGGGTCGCCAGGGCGCCGCCCATCAGGGGGGCGCCGGACGCCTCTCCCCTGGTGTGGGGGAGGTCCGCGAAGAGGAGGCGGTCGCTGATGCGGCCCTTCATCGCGAAGCGGCCCGCGACGTGCCGCTGGCTCTCGGAGAGGACGGAGACCGCCCACAGGGGCTGTTCGTCGAGCAGGTCGTCCATCCGGGAGCCCTCGCGCACGCTGACCATGACCAGGGGCGGGTCCAGGGACACCGACAGGAAGGCGGTCGCCGTCATGCCGACGTCCTCACCGCCGGGGGCGTGCGGGTCGTCCGGGTCGAGCGACGGCTCCTGTGCGGTCACCAGGACCACGCCCGAGGCGAGGCGGGACATGGCGGCGCGGAAGTCGTCGTGGGTCACTCCCCAAGGATGCCCGGCCGGACAGGCGGCGGGGGCGGCGGGGGAGGAGGTGGAGGCGGTGGAGGTGGTGGAGGCGGTGTGTGCGGGGAGGGTGGGTAC
>NZ_LGDW01000152.1 GCF_001280005.1 Streptomyces sp. NRRL WC-3618
CCGCACCGCGACGACACCCCCACCGACGGCACCCCCCTCCACTCCCCCGTCATCAACTGGTTCGACGACCACGCCCGCGACCTCCCCTGGCGTCACCCCGACGCCGGCCCCTGGGGCGTGATGGTCAGCGAGTTCATGCTCCAGCAGACCCCCGTCAGCCGCGTACTCCCCGTCTACGAGCAGTGGCTCACCCGCTGGCCCCGCCCCGCCGACCTCGCCGCCGCTCCCTCCGGCGAAGCCGTCCGCGCCTGGGGCCGGCTCGGCTACCCGCGCCGCGCCCTGCGCCTGCACGGCGCCGCCCTCGCCATAACGGAACGCCACGGTGGCGACGTACCCACCGACCACACCCAGCTGCTCGCGCTGCCCGGCATCGGCGAGTACACCGCCGCGGCCGTCGCCTCCTTCGCCTACGGCCAGCGGCACGCCGTACTGGACACGAACGTCCGCCGTGTCTTCGCCCGCGCCGTCACCGGCGTCCAGTACCCCCCGAACGCCACCACCGCCGCCGAACGCAAGCTCGCCCGCGCCCTGTTGCCCGACGACGAGCACACGGCCGCCCGCTGGGCAGCGGCCTCCATGGAACTCGGCGCGCTCGTCTGCACAGCCAGGAACGAGACCTGCCACCGCTGTCCGATCGCCGCCCAGTGCGCCTGGCGGCTCGCCGGGAAGCCCGAGCACGAGGGACCGGCCCGCCGCGGCCAGACGTACGCCGGCACAGACCGTCAGGTACGCGGCAAGCTGCTCGCCGTACTCCGGGAAGCCCTCACCCCCGTACCGCAGGCCACGCTCGACGGCGTGTGGCACGAGCCGATGCAGCGCGCCCGAGCCCTCGACGGTCTGGTCGCCGACGGCCTGGTCGAGCCCCTGCCGGGCAGGCTGTACCGCCTGCCGCACAGCTGATCAGACAGTCGGCCGGACAACGGACGCGCACAGCCGCATCACATACTCGGCGTCCTGTAACGCTCCAACGCACCCCCAACACACCCCCAGCGCGCTCGTAAATCACCTTATACCGCCCCAATTCCCCCTCTCCCCTTACCCCTTCCCTATTTCCGTTACACAACCGACGGACAGCCGCGCGCTCTCCGCAGGCTGGCTCGGACAACCCCGTGACAACCCCTCCGTAGGTTCATCCCTGTACGGACCACAAGGCAGTCAGGCCGACCGGAAGACGGGTCGGAAACGGGGAGCAGGAGGCGGTCTACATGGCGCAGCAGGGCGAGGTGCTCGAGTTCGAGGAGTACGTCCGCACACGGCAGGACGCGCTGTTGCGCAGCGCCCGTCGACTGGTCCCGGACCCCGTCGACGCGCAGGACCTGCTGCAGACGGCGCTCGTGCGTACGTACGGCCGCTGGGAAGGCATAGCGGACAAGCGGCTCGCGGACGCCTACCTCCGCCGGGTGATGATCAACACCCGGACCGAGTGGTGGCGGGCGCGGAAGCTGGACGAGGTGCCCACCGAGCAGCTCCCGGACGCGTGTGTCGACGACTCCACCGAGCAGCACGCGGACCGCGCACTCCTGATGGATGTCATGAAGGTGCTCGCACCCAAGCAGCGGAGTGTCGTCGTGCTGCGACACTGGGAGCAGATGTCCACGGAGGAGACGGCCGCCGCCCTCGGCATGTCGGCCGGAACGGTCAAGAGCACGCTGCACCGGGCGCTCGCCCGGCTCCGGGAGGAGCTGGAGGCCCGCGATCTGGACGCCCGCGCGCTGGAGCATGAGGAGCGGGAGCGTTGCGCGGCCTAGGCACAGGGGCGACCGATCCCGGGGTCCCTCGGACACCGCCACGGACGGACACCGGCACGGGCGCGGGCGCGGATTCGCCTCCGGGCCAGGGACCGCCGGGTGCGGTGACCGGTTCAGGTCCGGATCCGGGTGCTCGGGAGTGGTCGGGGCGCGCCCCGGGGCTGCTCATGAGACCGGCGCTGTCCGCCCCTGCCCGGCGGGCCTTTCAGGCGGTGATCACGGCGACGGCCGTGCTCGCCGCCCTCGCCCTGTTTGTCGCCGCCTGCGCCACCGGCGGCACCGGCGCCCGTGACGAGGGCCCGGCGGGCACCGACGCCGTCGCGGGCAAGCTGAGGCCGAACCCCTCCTCGATGGCCTCCGCGTACGCCACTCCCCACGACGTGGACGCGGTCAGGCTCGTGCTGGACGATCCGGGCGTCGCGCCCTCGGTCAAACGCGCGCTGAAGCCGTGCGTCGGGGACGAGTACCCGGTCGACGTGTCGTACGGGGATCTGACGGGCGGGGCCGACGACGACGTCGTGGTCAACGTCATGACGTGCAGCGATGCCGTCGGCGTCGGTTCCTATGTGTACCGCGAGGCGGGTGACGCGTACCGGAACGTCTTCCGGGCCGAGGAGTCGCCGGTGTACGCGGAGATCGACCGCGGTGATCTGGTGGTCACCAAACAGGTGTACAAGAAGGACGACCCGGTGACGAGCCCGTCCGGCGAGAATGTGATCACCTATCAGTGGACCGCGGGCCGCTTCATCCTGGAGTACCGCATCCACAACGACTACAGCAGCGCGGTCGACGGTGACGCACCGACAACGGCTCCGAACTGACACAGACGAGACCACAGACGAGAACTGAGAGCATCCGGGATGGCAGACCAGACCCACGTCCTCTTCGTCGAGGACGACGACGTCATCCGCGAGGCCACCCAACTCGCCCTGGAGCGTGACGGCTTCGCGGTCACGGCCATGCCCGACGGGCTGTCGGGCCTGGAGGCGTTCCGCGCGGACCGACCCGACATCGCCCTCCTGGACGTCATGGTCCCCGGCCTCGACGGGGTCAGCCTCTGCCGCCGTATCCGCGACGAGTCCACCGTGCCGGTGATCATGCTGTCGGCGCGCGCCGACTCGATCGACGTGGTCCTCGGTCTGGAGGCGGGCGCCGACGACTACGTCACGAAGCCGTTCGACGGCGCCGTCCTGGTCGCCCGGATCCGCGCGGTCCTGCGCCGCTTCGGCCACGCGAGCGGCCCGAACGCGGCAGGCCCCGAGGACAGCGCGCCCGTGACCGGCGGGGTGCTCGTCTTCGGCGACCTGGAGATCGACACCGAGGGCATGGAGGTCCGCAAGGAGGGCCGGACGGTGGGCCTGACTCCCACCGAGATGCGGCTGCTGCTGGAGTTCTCGTCGGCGCCGGGCACGGTCCTCTCCCGCGACAAACTCCTCGAACGCGTGTGGGACTACGGCTGGGGCGGCGACACCCGCGTCGTCGACGTCCATGTGCAGCGACTGCGTACGAAGATCGGCCAGGACCGGATCGAGACGGTCCGCGGCTTCGGCTACAAGCTGAAGGCCTGAGCGGGCCCCCATGCGCACCACAGATACGCGGATCAGCCCGACCAGCCCGACCAGCCCGACAAGCTCGACCAGCGCGTCCGGCCCGTTCGGGAGGTTCGGCCGGTTCGGCGGGTTCAGCGGGTTCGCGGGCATCCACAGCGGGCTCAGGTGGAAGCTGAGCGCCGCCATCGCGCTGGTCGGCGCGCTCGTGGCGGTCACGCTCAGCCTGGTCGTGCACAACGCCGCCCGGGTCTCGATGCTGGACGGCGCGCGTGACCTCGCGGACGAACGCGTCCGGATCGGGCAGAGCAACTACAACCTGTCGGGGCGGCCCAACTTCCCGGGCATCAAGGTCGACGACCCGGACCTTCCGGAGGAGCTGCGGCAGAAGGCGGCGCAGGGCCGCCGGGCGACCTATGTGACCGACCGGCCGGACGGGGTGTCGGACATCTGGGCGGCCGTACCGCTCAAGGACGGGCGCGTCATGTCGCTGCACACCGGGTTCACCGACCGCAGTACCGACATCATGGTCGACCTCGACCAGGCGCTGGTCATCGGCTCGATCGCTGTCGTCCTCGGGGGCAGCGCGCTCGGTGTGCTCATCGGCGCCCAGCTGTCGCGCCGGCTGCGCAAGGCGGCGGCCGCCGCGAACCAGGTCGCCAGGGGTGAGACGGACGTACGGGTGCGGGACGCCATCGGCGGTGTCGTACGGGACGAGACCGACGACCTCGCGCGGGCGGTGGACGCGATGGCGGACACCCTGCGGCAGCGGCTGGAGGCGGAACGGCGGGTCACGGCCGACATCGCGCACGAGTTGCGTACGCCGGTGACGGGGCTGCTGACAGCGGCCGAACTGCTCCCTCCCGGGCGCCCGACGGAGCTGGTCCTGGACCGGGCGAAGGCCATGCGCACGCTGGTCGAGGACGTCCTGGAGGTGGCCCGTCTCGACGGCGCGTCGGAGCGGGCGGAGTTGCAGGACATCATGCTGGGCGAGTTCGTGGCCCGGCGGGTGCTCGTGAAGGACCCGGAGATCGCCGTACACGTGGTGCACGAGTCGGAGGTCACGACCGATCCGCGCCGGCTGGAGCGCGTGCTGATCAATCTGCTGGCCAACGCGGCACGGCACGGCAAGGCGCCCATAGAGGTCTCCGTCGAGGGCCGGGTCATCCGCGTACGCGACCACGGCACCGGCTTCCCCGAGGACCTGCTGGCGGAGGGTCCGAGCCGTTTCCGTACGGGGAGCAGTGACCGTTCAGGACACGGCCACGGACTCGGTCTCACCATCGCCGCCGGCCAGGCCCGAGTCCTGGGCGCCCGCCTCACCTTCCGCAACATACGCCCACCGGGCGCCCCGGAAGGCGTCCCCGCAGAGGGCGCGGTAGCAGTCCTGTGGCTCCCGGAACACGCCCCGACCAACACGGGCAGCTACCCGATGCTGCCCCGCGCGAGCAGGTGAGAAGGGGTGCGCCTGCACCCCAGGCCCCGTGACCGCCCCCTCAGCCCGTCCGGCGTTTGAGGACAAGGCCCCTTCAGGGCCGACAGCGGGGTCTGGGGGCGCAGCCCCCAGGAACGGGATGGGACGGGTAAGGGCGGCGGGGGCGAAAAACCACACCCCCGCCGCCCCCTCCCCCCT
>NZ_LGDW01000153.1 GCF_001280005.1 Streptomyces sp. NRRL WC-3618
GCAAGAAAGACCACGTCAGGCGAGGCACACGGCAGGTTCCGGAAAAGGTCATCACCCTTACGCCCGCAATACTTCAGTAGCTCAAGCAACGGCATTGGCGGTTGGGTGGGTGGTGACGTCCGTTCCGACTGCTGGAGGTGTGGTGGCCGAGCCTGTGCGGGTGCGCAGACTGACCGATCAGGAAGGGCAGAAGCTGCAGCAGATCGTGCGCCGAGGCAGTACCAGCTCGGTGCGCTATCGCCGGGCGATGATGCTGCTGGCCTCCGCTGGCGGAAACCGCGTCCCGGTGATTGCCCAGCTGGTCCAGGCCGACTAGGACACGGTGCGGGATGTGATCGACCGGTTCGACGAGATCGGCCTGGCCTGCCTGGACCCTCGATGGGCGGGAGGCCGTCCCCGCCTGCTCAGCGATGACGACGAGGACTTCGTCATCCAGACCGCCACCACCCGCCCCACCACGCTCGGCCAGCCCTTCACGGTCCCTGAGAGTCGGTGAGATCGCCCAACGGCGCGAGGACGCCAAGACTGCTGCCGGTTGGGCTGCGGCGCAGGCCGCAGACCTGGCCGTCAAGGAGCTGGACAAGCACACTCCTGTCACCGCCTGACCTGCCTACTACGGCAGCCGCAGTCTGGGATGTTTGTCGCGTTGCCGCTGGTAGTGGCTGTGGCGGGCGCGGGTTTGGGGGCCGCGATGGTGCCAGCGCAGGGCACCCAGGGACCGGCACCGCCGACTCCGGCGCCGCGACCTGAGCACCGGGAAACTGACCATCGAGCGCGTCTACCTGAGCACCAGTCTGGACGTCTTCGACGCCACCCCGGCCGAGCTCGCCGCCTGGATCAGAGGCCACTGGGGCACCGAAAACCTCCTACACCACGTGCGGGACCGCACCTTCCGCGAAGACGACTCCAAGATCCGCACCGGCGCCCTGCCCCGCACCATGGCGAGCCTGCGCAACCTCGCCATCAGCGTCTTCCGCCAGAACGGCAAAACCAACGTCGCCGCCGCCTTCCGCCACACCATCCGCGACTACACCCGGCCCCTACGAGCCCTCGGACTCACCTGACGAACCCGGACAGATCTCGATCACGCAATGGCCCTGGGTGCGGGAGTACGGCAGCGTGCTGGATTCCACTGGCGGGCACGACCACACGGAACGAGTAAGGCGAGACGAGTGAGCACTTCGCGGCGAACACGAGATGCCTGGTGTGTCGTGGTTGCCGGGTTCCGCTGTCCGGCGATATTCGGACGCTATCCGCCCCGCCTACGCTCGGCCTGGCCAGGACTGCTCGATGGCGGGCGGGCTGTCAGCTCATCGACGGGCGAGGACCACTGGCAGCAGCGGTACCTGACGCTGACCCCGGCCTGACGCCCGTCCGGCGGAGTGACGGACTCGAGGAGAACGATGCGGATCGTCCTGCCGACCATTGGTTCGCGCGGTGACGTGCAGCCGTTCGCGGTGCTCGGCGTTGAGCTGAAGGCTCGCGGGCACGAGGTGGTGCTGGCAGGGCGCAGTCCGGAGCCAGCACCGCATCGACCCGCCTGCGGGCGATCACCCACTCCTGCCATTCCAGCTCGGCCACGGCCAGTTCGGCCTGGATACGGTCGGCCTCCTCACGCAGCCCGTCGACCCGACAGCGAGCTGCAAGCTCCTGCTCTTCCAGCAGTCCGACAACCGACGGCATCCGCAACCTCCCCGGGAGCGACGACATGACAGGTCACGACTCCCACGGAATCACCGCCCCTACTGCTGACCAGCGAAAACGCCGCCCGCAAGTCCGGAAAGACAACTTCTTAGGTTCGACGTACAAAAGCCTATGGCGGAGGTGGCAGGTATGGCCCGTGAGAGGACAATGAGCGCGCCCGTTCAGTTACTGGATCCCCTTGACTACAGGGCGCCTGATCCGGCGCCCGGATGCGACGTGTGCGGCGCCCTGTTGAAGCAGTGGCGGCAGGCGACAGAGGTGGGAAGTCCGGCGTGCGACATGTCGCATGCGACGGATCTCGCCGTCGAGAACGGTCGTCATCCGCATGACTGGAAGCAGGATGCGCGATGAAGACCGACTCACCCACCGTGCCCATGACGCTGAAGCCCCGGGACATACCCATCCGTCAGTGGGTGGAATGGGCCTCCTGCCTGGAGTCCAGTAAGGACGAGAGCAGCGTGCAGAAGTGGGCTGGCGAGCACCAGCGCGTGAACCCGCATCACGACAATTTCCGCACCGTCAGTCAGGCGTACTGGCGCCTCGTGCCGACGCAACAGACCCCCTGAACCCGCGTTCTGGCGCCTCGCGTCGGGTCGCAGTGGGAGCGGCAGGGGTCGGTGAGCCGGTGAGGTCGGCCCTCCCGGCTCCTGCCCGCTTCCTGGCATGCGCGGCCTAGGAGGCCGCCTCCCGCAGTCGCCCGTACTCCTCGGCCATGGTCGCCGCAGTCCAATGGGCGTTCAGGCCGCTCGGGTTGGGCAGCACCCACACGCGCGTGTCGCCGAACTGCCGCTCCTGCGGGCCCACTTGGGCCTTGCGGTCGTCGAAGGCGGCCCGGTACGCCGTCACGCCCACGACTGCCAGCCAGCGTGGCCGCAGGCGGGTCACCTTCGCGGCAAGCAAGCGCCCGCCCTCGCGGTACTCCTCCGGGGACAGCTCGTCGGCCCGTGCGGTCGCTCGGGCGACGACGTTCGTGATGCCGAGGCCGTACAAGAGCAACTCGCCCTGTTCGGCGGGCTTCAGCAGCCTCGGGGTGAACCCGGAGAGGTGCAGGACAGGCCAGAAGCGGTTGCCGGGGCGGGCGAAGTGATGGCCCGTCGCCGCCGTCATCAGGCCTGGGTTGATGCCGCAGAACAGGACATGGAGGCCGTCCGCGACGACGTCCGGTACGAGACGGTCGCGGGCGGCCTCCAGTTCGGCCTGGGTGAAACGGGTCAGAGGATCGCCCCGGGGGTGTAGGCCGCGGCCTGCGGGTGCTGCTTGGCGATCTCCTCGATACGGGCTACGACCACGGCGACCTGGTCGGCGGCGGCGCCCGTGAAGGACAGCTTGTCCGCCATCAGCGTGTCGAGCTGCGTGCGGTCCAGGGGGATGCGCTCGTCGGCGGCGAGCTTGTCGAGGAGTTCGTTGCGTTCGGCGCCCTGCTCACGCATGGCGAGCGCGGAGGCGACGGCGTTCTCCTTGATGGCCTCGTGCGCGACCTCGCGGCCCACGCCCGCGCGCACCGCGCCCATCAGCACCTTGGTGGTAGCGAGGAACGGGAGATAGCGGTCGAGTTCGCGCGCGACGACGGCCGGGAACGCGCCGAACTCGTCGAGCACCGTCAGGAAGGTCTCCAGCAGACCGTCCAGGGCGAAGAACGCGTCGGGGAGGGCCACCCGGCGCACCACCGAGCACGACACGTCGCCCTCGTTCCACTGGTCGCCCGCCAGCTCGCCCGTCATCGAGGCGTAGCCGCGCAGGATCACCATGAGTCCGTTGACGCGCTCACAGGACCGCGTGTTCATCTTGTGCGGCATCGCGGACGAACCGACCTGGCCGGGCTTGAAGCCCTCGGTCACCAGCTCGTGCCCGGCCATCAGCCGGATCGTCTTGGCGATCGAGGAGGGCGCCGCCGCCAGCTGGACGAGAGCCGTCACGACCTCGTAGTCGAGCGAGCGCGGGTAGACCTGGCCGACGGACGTGAAGGCGGTCGAGAAGCCCAGGTGCCCGGCGATCCGCTGCTCCAGTTCCGCGAGCTTGGCCGCGTCACCGCCTAGCAGGTCCAGCATGTCCTGGGCGGTGCCCACGGGGCCCTTGATGCCGCGCAGTGGGTAGCGGCCCAGCAGTTCCTCCACCCGGGCGTACGCGACGAGCAACTCGTCGGCGGCGGTCGCGAAGCGCTTGCCGAGGGTGGTGGCCTGCGCGGCCACGTTGTGCGAGCGGCCGGCCATGACCAGCTCGCCGTACTCACCCGCGAGCTTCCCGAGCCGCGTCAGCACGGCCACCGTACGGTCGCGCACCAGCTCCAGCGAGAGCCGGATCTGCAGCTGCTCCACGTTCTCGGTGAGGTCGCGGGAGGTCATGCCCTTGTGGACGTGCTCGTGGCCGGCGAGGTCGTTGAACTCCTCGATCCGCGCCTTCACATCGTGCCGGGTGACCTTCTCCCGCTCTGCGATGGACGCCAGGTCGACGGTGTCGAGGACCCGCTCGTAGTCGGCGAGGGCGGCGTCGGGGACCTCGATGCCGAGGTCCTTCTGAGCCCGCAGCACGGCGAGCCAGAGCTGACGCTCCAGCCTCACCTTCTGCTCGGGCGACCAGAGCGTGGCGAGCTCGGCGGAGGCGTAACGTCCGGCGAGGACGTTCGGGATGCGGGGCTTTGCGGGTGCGGCGGTCACGTGTACGGAGTTTACCCGGCGGCCAGAGGGGGTCTGCCCCGTCTATGGAGTCTGTAGAGCGCAGGTCGGATGCACTCCGACCTGCGCTCTTCCGTGGGGTCTGTGAGACGAGTGCGAGAGATCCAGCAGGGGTAGCCCGCGGACAGACAGAAGCCCCCAGGCGTACAGACACTACTGGGAAAGTCGAGGGCTGAGCGTGACGTCGGCCTTCACCGCCTGGTTGTGGCGGTGAAGGCCGATGTTCTGTTCGGGGAGGGTGTCGGTGTCGCTGCGGCAGTGGGGCTGGGAGAGATTCCGGCGGAGGGTGGCGTGGACGGTGTGCCCGAAGGGCACGCTGGCGATGCGGCTGCGGGATGAGTTCGCGGAGGTCTTCTCCGCCGAGGACATCGGGCGGCGCTGTCACGTTGGTTAGCCGGGTGGGATGATTTCTGGTTGATCGTGCTGGAGGGGGCTGTCCGTGGAGGCCGTGTCGCTGTCGTACAAGGGGCACCGGTACCCGGTCGAGGTGATCTCCCACTGCGTGTG
>NZ_LGDW01000154.1 GCF_001280005.1 Streptomyces sp. NRRL WC-3618
CTCCCGCATCCGCTCCGCGAACACCGGACTGGAATCCAGCAGCTCACGCGCCATCCCCGCCCACTGCGACCCCTGCCCCGGAAACACGAACACCGGACGACCCGCACCGCTCACCGCCCGTCCCGCCACGACACGCGCGGCGGCCAGGTCGCCCTGCGCCAACTGATCGAGCCCAGCGAGGAGTTCGTCCCGATCCCGCCCGAGGACGACGCCCCGGTGCTCGAACCGCGACCGCGCCACGGTCAGGGACCAGCCGACGTCGGCGAGGCCGATGCTGTCGGCCGCGCCTCCGCCTCCGATGCTGTCATCGGCGAGCAGCCGCTCCCGCAGCCGTGCCGCCTGCGCCCGCAGGGCGTTCTCGCTCTTCGCCGACAGGGCGAGCGGGACCATGCCCGGGACCACCGACGGCGCGGGGGCGGCGTCCGTCCGGTCGCCGGCTCGGGTGTCGGTGTCGGCGGGCAGTCGTCCTTCCATCGGTGCCTGCTCCAGGATCACGTGCGCGTTGGTACCGCTCATCCCGAAGGAGGAGACACCTGCGCGGCGCGGCCGACCCGCCTCCCGCGCGGTCCACTCGCGCGCCTCGGTCAACAGCTCGACGGCCCCTTCGGACCAGTCGGCCTCGGTCGTCGGTTCCTGTGCGTGCAGGGTCCTGGGCAGCACGCCGTGCCGCATGGCGAGGACCATCTTCATGACGCCCGCGACGCCCGCGGCCGCCTGGGCGTGCCCGATGTTGGACTTGATGGAGCCGAGCCACAGCGGCTCCTGGTCCTCGGGCCGGTCCTTGCCATAGGTGGCGATGAGGGCCTGGGCCTCGATCGGGTCACCCAGAGAGGTACCCGTGCCGTGTGCCTCGACCGCGTCCACGTCGGCGCCGGTGAGCCCGGCGCCGGCGAGGGCGGCGCGGATGACACGCTGCTGGGAGGGACCGTTGGGCGCGGTCAGACCATTGCTGGCGCCGTCCTGGTTGACGGCGGAGCCGCGTACGACCGCGAGGACCTCGTGGCCGTTGCGGCGCGCGTCGGACAGCCGCTCCAGGACCAGCATGCCCACGCCCTCGCCGATGCCGAAGCCGTCGGCGCCCTCGGCGAACGGCTTGCAGCGGCCGTCGGCGGCAAGGCCCCGCTGACGGCTGAAGGCGACGAGGGTGTCGGAGGTGGCCATGACCGTGGCGCCGCCCGCGAGGGCCAGCGAGCACTCGCCGTTGCGCAGGGCCTGTGCGGCCAGGTGCATGGCGACGAGCGACGACGAGCAGGCCGTGTCGACTGTCACAGCCGGGCCTTCGAGACCGAAGGAGTACGAGATGCGGCCGGAGATGACGCTGGTGGAGTTGCCGGTCATCAGGTGGCCTTCGAGACCGTCGGGGATGACCCGCACGCTTTCGCCGTAACCCTGCGACGAAGCGCCGACGAACACGCCGCCCGCGCTGCCGCGCAGCGTCGCCGGGTCGATCCCGGCGCGCTCGAACGCCTCCCAGGACGTCTCCAGGAGGAGGCGCTGCTGCGGGTCCATGGCCAGGGCCTCGCGCGGGGAGATGCCGAAGAACGAGGCGTCGAATTCGCCTGCCTCGTGCAGGAATCCGCCGCCGCGCGAGTAGGTGGTGCCCTGGTGGTCGGGGTCGGGGTCGTAGAGGGACGCGGTGTCCCAGCCGCGGCCCTCGGGCAGCCCGGAGGTGGCGTCGGCGCCCTCGCCGACCAGTCGCCACAGGTCTTCGGGGCTCTCCACGCCACCGGGGAAGCGGCAGCTCATGGCGACGATGGCGATGGGGTCGTCGGCGTCACCCCCGAGGCCGCGGCCGGACTCACCGGCCGTGACCCTGTCGGCCGCCAAGTCCGAGTCACCACCGGCCAGTTCGGACTTAAGGTGGCGGGCCAGGGCGAGGGGGCTCGCGTAGTCGAAGACGAGGGTGGCGGGCAGCCGCAGGCCGGTCGCCTCGTTCAGGCGGTTGCGGAGTTCGACGGCGGTCAGCGAGTCGAACCCGATGTCGCGGAAGGCTCGTTCGGTGTCCACCTGGTCGCCGGAGGCATAGCCGAGGACGGCGGCGGCCTGGCCGCGCACATGGTCGAGGAGCGCCCGCTCCCGCTCGTCGTCCGGCAGTGCGCGCAGGCGGCGTACGAGAGCCGACGCCTCGCCGTCCGACCCGTCGCGGTCGGCGACGGCGCGCCGGGCGGGGCCGTGCACGAGACCGCTGAGCAGCGGCGGCAGGTTCCGGCCGTGGGCGGTGCGCAGCGCGGCGGTGTCGAGGCGTACGGGGACCAGGGCGGCGGCGCCCAGGCCGAGGGCGGCGTCGAGGAGGCCGAGGCCCTGTTCGGTGGCGAGGGGGGCGATGCCGGAGCGGGTCATCCGGTCGAGGTCGTCGGCGGAGATCTGGCCGGCCATGCCGCCGCGTTCGGCCCACAGGCCCCAGGCGAGGGAGGTGGCGGGCACGCCCTGGCCGCGCAGGTGCTGCGCGTAGGCGTCGAGGAAGGTGTTGCCCGCGGCGTAGTTGCCCTGTCCGGCGCCGCCGAGGACGCCGGCGACGGAGGAGAAGAGGACGAAGGCGGCCAGGTCGGCACCTTGGGTGAGGTCGTGCAGGTTGACGGCGGCGTCGACTTTGGGGCGCAGGACGCGGTCAAGCTGCCCGGTGGTGAGGGAGGCGGTGATGCCGTCGTCGAAGACGCCCGCGGTGTGCACGACGGAGGTGAGCGGGTGCTCGCCGGGGACGCGGGCCAGGGCGTCGGCGAGAGCGTCCCGGTCCGCCGCGTCGCACGCGACGACGTCGACGGCTGCACCCAACTCCTCGATCTGGTCGATGAGTTCGGTCGCTCCCGGGGCCTCGGGGCCACGGCGGCCGAGGAACAGCAGGTGGCGGATGCCGTGTTGGGCGACAAGGTGCCGGGCGACGAGGCCGCCGAGACCGCCGGGGGCGCCGGTGACCAGGGCCGTGCCGTGCGGGTTCAGGGCGGCGGGCGCCTGTACGGGCTCGCCGAGGTCGCGGCCGAGCCGGGGGACGCGTACGGCTCCGGCGCGGATCGCGCACTCGGGCTCGCCCTGCGCGTACGCGGCGGGCAGCGCCCGCAACGACTCGGGGTCGCCGTCCACGTCGGCGAGGACGAACCGGCCGGGCTCCTCGGACTGCGCCGAGCGCAGCAGGCCGAGCACGGCGGCGTGCCCGATGCCGGGCAGCGGCTCGTCGGCGGTGACGGCGGCTGCGCCGCGGGTCAGGACGATCAGGCGCGCGTCGGCGAAGCGGTCGCCTGCGGCGAGCCAG
The DNA here is from genome assembly GCF_001280005.1 of Streptomyces sp. NRRL WC-3618. Lineage (GTDB taxonomy): Bacteria > Actinomycetota > Actinomycetes > Streptomycetales > Streptomycetaceae > Streptomyces. The sequence goes on from NZ_LGDW01000154.1 coordinate 3,248, forward strand.
GTCTGTACGAGGGTGAGGGCGGCGCCTGCGGCGGTGTGGACGTCGTCGGCGGAGACGACGGTGTTCGCCGTACCGGCGGGGCCGTTGTCGGCTCGGGTGGCGTCGGCGGCGACCACGACGCCGGGAACGGGCGCGGTGCCCTCGGCGACGGCCGCGGTGAGGTCCGCGAGGGTCGGGTACGAAGCTACGTCAAAGCCGACACCGTCGCCGTCCTCGCCGAGGAGGCGGCACAGCTCACGCGCGTCGGTGCCGTCGGCGCCGAGCACGGCCCACGAGTCGGCGCGCTCCGCCCGCGCGGGGTCGACGGCCGGCGGCTCGACCCAGTTGACGCGGTACAGGTTCGGTACGCGGTTGCTGCGGGCGGCGAGGCTCTGGCGCACGTCGACGGTGCGGGACACCAGCGAGCCGATCCGGGCGACCGGCGCCCCGGCGTCGTCGGCGAGCAGCACGGAGACGGTGTCTCCGCCGCTCCCGGAGCGGGTCAGGCGTACGCGCAGGGACTTCGCGCCGGTGGCGTACAGGGACACGTCGCTCCAGGAGAACGGCAGCCGTGGCACGCCCCCCGCCTCATCGTCGCCGTCCGAGGGGCCCTGGGCCAGGTGTGCCGCCTGGAGCGCGGCGTCGAGGAGCACGGGGTGCAGGCCGAACCGGCCGGCCTCGTCACGCCGGTCCTCGGGGATGGCGACTTCGGCGAACACCTCGTCGCCGCGCCGCCAGACGCGCTGCAGCCCCTGGAACGCGGGCCCGTACTGGACGTCCGCCGCGGCGAACTCCTCGTACAGACCGTCGATGCCGACCGCCTGCGCGTCGCGGGGCGGCCACTGGGCGAGGTCGAATTCCGCAGCCGGAGCCTCGGTGGGCGCCGATGCCGGGGCGAGCACGCCTGTGGCGTGCCTGGTCCACGGCTCCGCCTCCGCGCCGCCCGTGTCGGGCCCGGTTTCGGGGCGGGAGTGGAAGGTGAGCGTCCGCCGCCCGGAGGCGTCGGCGGACCCCACGGTCAACTGGAGCTGCACGCCGCCCGTCTCGGGGACGACCAGCGGCATCTCCATGGTGAGCTCTTCGACCAGGTCGCAGTCGACTTGGTCGCCCGCGCGCGTGGCCAGCTCCACGAAGGCGGTGGCGGGCAGCAGCACGGCACCCGCGACGGCGTGGTCGGCCAGCCACGGATGCGTACGCAGCGAGAGGCGCCCGGTGAGCAGGTGCCCGTCGCCGTCGGCCAGCGGCACGGCGGCGCCCAGCAGGGGGTGTCCCGTGTCCCCGAGCCCGGCGGCGGTGACGTCACCGGCGCCGGGGGTCGCGTGGAGCCAGTAGTGCTGGTGCTGGAAGGGGTAGGTGGGGAGGTCGACGGTGGTGCGGGAGCCGGGGAAGAGGGCCTTCCAGTCGAGTTCGGCGCCATGTACGTGGGCTTCGGCGAGCGAGGCGGCCAGGCGGTCGGCACCGCCCTCGTCACGCCGGAGGGAACCGAGCGTGACAGCCGGGCTGTCCATGGCGTCGATCGTCGCCTGCACCGGCACGGTCAGGACCGGATGCGGGCTCATCTCCAGGAACAGCCCGTGCCCCTCAGCGAGCAGACCGCGCGTGGCCT
>NZ_LGDW01000155.1 GCF_001280005.1 Streptomyces sp. NRRL WC-3618
GTGCTGACCGTCGCCGGGGTGGAACTGACCGTGCTGCACACGCCCGGCCACGCCCCGGGCGCGGTCTGCCTGTACGCACCCGCCCTGGGCGCCCTCTTCACGGGCGACACCCTCTTCAACGGCGGCCCCGGCGCCACCGGCCGCTCCTACTCCCACTTCCCGACGATCATCGACTCGATCCGGGACCGGCTGCTCGCCCTCCCGCACGAGACGAAGGTCCTCACCGGACACGGCGACGCCACCAGCATCGGGGCCGAGGCACCGCACCTGGAGGAGTGGATCGCCCGCGGCCACTGACGGCCAGGGACCCGGACACACCGGTGGGCGCCCACCGCAGCGACGGGGGGCGCCCACACGGACGTACACAGCGATGATGTTCGTTCAGGCGGCGACCGGTAGTCCCGGGGTCCGGAAGACCTGGCGGTCGGCGTCCACCGCGAAGACCTCGCAGCCCGTGCGGGCGGCGGCCCACTCGATTCCCGCCGTGCCCATAGCGAACGCCGCCGTCGCCGTGGCGTCCGCCTCGGTGAGCGTGGGGGCGACGACGGTCAGGCTCAGCAGCCCGGTCGCCGGTCGGCCGGTGCGGCCGTCGAGGATGTGGTCGCCCCGCTCGTAGCGGGCGGAGGTCGCGACACCTCCCTCGGTGAGCTCCAGGACGGTGCACAACTGGTCGGCGTGCTCGGGATGCCGTACCCCCACCCGCCAGGGGCGCCCGGCGGCGACCACGTCACCGCCGGCGTTCAGGCAGTACGTCCGCACGCCCGCCGCCTCCAGCAGATCCGCCGCCCGCTGTACCGCCCAGCCCTTCACCATGGCGCACGGATCGAGGCCCCGGCCGGGCAGCCGTACGTCGAACGCGCCCTTCGTCGCGACCCGGTAGTCCTCGCACAGGCCGAGCACCTCGGTGAGGTCCGCGCTCAGCTCGCCGGGCTCCAGCTCGCCCCGGTCGAGGCGGGACACCTCGCTGTCGGGCTTGAAGGGGCTGAAGCGCGCGTCGACCTCGTGGAGCCAGGCGAACAAGGCGTCCGCCGCCTCCGCCGGAGCGTGTCCGTCGTCGATCCGCAGCGAGATCGGGAACCCCATGATGTGTTCGACGCGCCGCATCCCGTCAGCCCCTCGCGTCGATGGCGGCCTGGAGGGACTTCTTGTAGGCGCCGCTGGTGATGGTGGCGCCGGAGACGGTGTCGATGTCGGCGCTCTGTGCGGCCAGCGTCTCCTTGATCAGGACCGGTACGGCGGCGGTGGTCTGGGGGTGGTTCGGCTGCTTCAGCATCCGTACCGAGGAGATCTTCGAGCCCGCGAACGTCACCTCGACCTGGACGTCGCCCTTCTCGGTGGTCAGGGAGGGGCCGATGACGACCGTGGACGACGAACCGGAGGAGCCGGACGACGAGGTCGTGGTGGTGGACGCCGTCGATGAGGACGTGGTGGCCGGCGACGGCTCGTAGAGCCAGACGGGGACCAGGCCCGCGATGCTCAGGACCAGTACAGGCAGTGCTCGTTTCACGACGTTCCTCTTATCCGGCCAGGCTGAAGCGCTCGAAATGGGTCTGCGACCTGGGCACGCCCAGTTCTCGCAGGTTGCGCAGCACCGCGTTCATCATGGGCGGCGGCCCGCACAGGAAGACGTCCCGCTCCGCGATGTCCGGCACCAGCGCGGTCAGTTCGGCCGGGGCCAGCATGTCGGGGACGGCCGGACCGCTCACCAGATGCAGTTCGGCGCCCTTGGCGTGGGCGATGTCCCGCAGCTCCTCGTAGAGGACGGCGTCCTGTTCCCGGCCCACCCGGTAGATGACCACGGCGTGGCCCTTGATCTCCTCCAGGAGCGCGCGGATGGGCGTGACACCCACCCCGCCCGCGATGAGGACGGACTCCGGCCGGGTGCGGTGCATCGTGGTGAACGCGCCGTACGGGCCCTCGGCGAAGACACGGGTGCCGACCGGGATGTGCCGCAGGGCGGCGGTGCCGTCGCCGGCCACCTTCGCGGTCAGCCGCAGCGACTTGCCGTCGGGCGCCGCCGACAGCGAGAACGGGTTCGCCTGCCACCAGCGGTCCTTGGTGAGGAACCGCCACAGGAAGAACTGGCCGGCGCGGGCGGGCAGCTTGTCGAGGTCACGGCCCGTCATGTAGATCGACACGACGTTGTCGGCCTCGGGAACGACCGCCGAGACACGCAGCTGGTGACGGAGGTTCTTGCGCAGCGGCAGCACCACTCTGCCCAGGAACACCGAACCGAGCGCCACGCCCCACAGAGCCCACCAGTACGTGGTGGCGGCGGGCGACGAGGTGAACGTCGTACCGACACCGACCTGGTGCGTGAACGCCAGGACCACCGCCACGTAGGTGTAGAGGTGGATGAAGTGCCAGGTCTCGTAGGCGAGGCGGCGGCGGGCGTAGCGTGCGGAGACCGCGCCGATGATCATGATCAGGAAGAGGGCGACGATCGCGCGCAGCACGCCCTCGGTGGTCTCGGCCAGCTCCACCAGCTCGTCGATGGGGCCCACGGAGGCGCCCTGGGCGTAGCCGAAGGTGATGAACACCGCGTGGGACATCAGCGTCCACAGCAGCCCGAAGCCGACCCAGCGGTGCCAGGAGGTCAGCCGGTCCATGCCGATGCGGTGGTCGAGCCACGGCAGCCGTGCGACCAGTACCAGCTGGAAGGCCATGAACAGAGCGCCGTACAGCCCGGCGAGCCGGCCCATCACGATCAGCGCGTTCGAGGCGAACCCGGCCTGGGTGAAGAAGACGGTCACCACGGCCACGTTGGCGGCCAGCACGGCGTACAGGCCGGTGCGGGCCACCACTTTGGGTCGTATCGCCGTGGTGGGGGCGGGAGGCGATTGGACGGTCGTCACGGACAGTGCTCCTTGATCGGATCCTGGGAGACCGAGCTTGACCGACGGTAGCTGTCATTGCGCTGTCGTTCGACTTTCAAGTTGTTATCGATCGCGCGTACGACGGGAGGAAGGTGTGGTGACGCGGGCGGCGTGCAGCACTATGAGCACGTGGAAAAAGTACGACTTCTCGTTGTGGACGACGATCCGCCCATCGCCGACCTGGTCGCGACGGTCGCCCGCTACGAGGGCTGGGAGGCGGTCACGGCGTACTCGGGTGAGGACGCGCTGGTCAGAGCCGTCGAGTTCCGTCCCGACATCGTGGTGCTCGACCTGATGCTGCCGGGCCTCGACGGCTTCGCCGTGCTCGACCGGCTGCGGCTGTCGGGCACGATGGTGCCCGTGGTCTTCCTCACGGCCCGCGACGGAGTCGCCGACCGGGTCGCCGGACTCACCCGGGGCGGCGACGACTACCTGGTCAAACCGTTCGCCGTGGAGGAGTTGATGGCGCGCCTGCGGACCGTGCTGCGCCGCAGCGCGGGCCCGGGCTTCCAGCGGTCCGTGCTCCGGGTCGCCGACCTGACGATGGACGAGGACACCCGCGAGGTCCGCCGCGGCGACAAACGGCTCACGCTCACCCCCACCGAGTACGAGGTGCTGCGCTACCTGATGCGCAAGTCACCGACCGTGCTCACCAAGGCGCAGATCCTCGACCACGTCTGGGAGTACGGCTTCGGCGGCCGCTCCAACGTCGTGGAACTGGTGGTCAGCCGGCTGCGCCGCAAGCTCGACGATCCCGACCAGCACGACGAACCGCTGATCCACACCGTGCGGGGGGTCGGCTACGTGGTCCGGCAGGTCGGCGAGTGATCCGCCGCCGGGAGATCTATCGCAGGCTGCGGCTGGGCACGCGGCTGGCACTGGGCATGGGCGTGCTCGCGCTGGTCGTGTTCGCCGTAGTCGGCGCGTCGCTCTCCATGTACATGCGGGAGTATCTGGTGCGCCAGCTGAGCGACCAGATGACGCACGTCCAGACCACCCAGGCCAAGGACGTGGTGGTGTACGGCCGCGTCCAGGACAAGCCCTACTGGGGCTGGTACAGCGGCTTGTACAAGATCTCGGGCCCCGCACCTGTCCTCCGCAAGCCCGCCGACGTGCCGCCGGACGCCAGTGAACTCCGCGCCACCGCCGAGGCCGTACGGACCTCTGGCGCCGACGTGCTGCGCACCGCGCGTATCGGCGGGGAGCCCTACCGGCTGCGCGGCTGTGAGGTCGACGACGGGGTCGTGCTGGTCACCGCGGCGCCCCTGGAGGACATGGAGAACACCATGGACCGGCTGGTCGCGGTCCAGGTCGTCGCCTTCCTGCTCGCCCTGCTCGGCCTGGTGATCTTCGGCCGGGCGGTGCTGCGGCGCGGCCTCAGACCCCTCAGCGACATGGCCCACACCGCCCGCGGCATCACCTCGCACGACTTCACCGACTCCGCCCGGCTCCCCGTACGCGCCGACCGGGGCGACGGCGGCCCCGAGGTCGAGGAGCTGCGCACCGCGTTCAACACCATGCTCGAACACATCGACGACTCCCTCGCCGTGCGCACGGAGGCCGAACAGCGCCTGCGCCGCTTCGTCGCCGACGCCTCGCACGAGCTGCGCACCCCGTTGATGTCGGTACGGGGCTACGCGGACCTCTTCCAGTACGCCGCCGCGAACGAGCCCGGCGAACGGGACAGACACCTGGCCCGGCTGCGCGCCGAGGCGGCCCGGATGGGCGTGCTCCTCGACGACCTCCTGCTCCTCGCCCGGCTGGACGCCGCCCAGGTCGAGGCGCCGCTGCGCCCGGAGAGCGCCGACCTGGTGGAACTGGCCGGCCAGGCGGCGGACGCCTTCCGCGCGGGCCATCCGGACCATCCGCTGACGGTGACGGCCACGCGGAAGGAACTGCGGCTGCGTCTCGACCCGCTGCGTATCCGCCAGGTCCTGGACAACCTGCTGACCAACGCGGCCGTGCACACCCCGGCCGGGACGGCGGTGTCCGTGGAAGTGACCGTGGACGACAGCGATGGCGACAGGGAAAGCGACGGCGAGGCGGTGGTCCGGGTCGCCGATGCCGGCCCCGGCATCCCGGCGGCCGACAGGGACCGGGTCTTCGACCGTTTCTACCGAGTCGACAAGGCCCGCAGCCGGGACCGGGGCGGCAGCGGCCTCGGACTGGCCGTCGCGCTCTCCCTGGCCCGGGCACACGGCGGCACCCTCGACGTGACCAGCGACCCCGGCTCGACCGTCTTCACCCTGCGTATCCCGCTCGACAGGACGGAAGGACGGACGGACCGGCAACTGAAGAGCTGAACAGGAACAAGAACAGACGCCCCGACCGAACAGAACGACGAACTGAACAGAACGACTCAGTCCGAACGGCTCAGCACGGACGATCTGAGGAGACCCCCCACTGTGAACGTACTGATCGTTTTCGCCCACCCCGAACTCTGCTCATTCAACGGCGCGTTGAAGGTCAGAGCCGTGGACGCACTGAAGCACGCCGGGCACGAGGTCGTGGTCAGCGACCTGTACCGGCTCGGCTGGAAGGCGGCGGTCGACGCCGAGGACTTCCCCGGAGTCTGGACCGACCCCGACTTCCTGGATGTCGCCGCCGAGCAGGAACGCGTGTCGGCGGAGCGGGAGACCCCGCCCGACGTCCTCGCGGAACAGGAGAAGGTCTCCCGGTGCGATCTGATGATCCTCCAGTTCCCCCTGTGGTGGTCCGGCATGCCGGCCATCCTCAAGGGCTGGGTCGACCGCACGATGGCCCGCGGCTTCGCCTACGGAGAGGGACGCGCCTACGACACCGGCCCCCTGAAGGGCAGACGCGCCCTGGTGTGCACGACCACGGGCACCCCGTCGGGCCTGTACGACCCCGACAGCATCGACTGCGACCTGGACCGCGCCCTCTGGCCCATCCAGCACGGCATCCTGAGCTGCCTGGGCTTCGACGTCCTCCCGCCGTTCGTCGTACGGGCCCCGGGAGAGGCGACGGCGAAGCAGCGGGAGGAATACCTCACGGAGTACGCCGAACGGCTGCTGGCGGTGGCCCCGTAGAGGGCGCGGGGAACTCCCGCACGGTCTACTCCCGTACGAGGGCGGCCACATGGCCGGTGACGGTGTCGATGATGTCCACGCAGGTCTTCTCGTCGCCCAGGGCCAGGAAGTTGAGCGTCAGCCCGTCCGTCATCGCGGCCAGATATCCGGCCAACACCGGGACGGGCACGCTCAGTTCGAAGCCCATGGTCTCGCGCAGCTGCTCCAGCAGTTCGGCGTACGTGGCGGTGTACAGCTCGTACTGCCGGCGGGCCAGATGCGTGAACTCCGGCTCGCGCAGGGCGTACTGGGTGAGTTCATACGTCAGCATGTGCTCGCCCGGATGGGCCGCCACATGATCCCAGTACGCCCTGAAGCCCGCCCTGATCGTCTCCTGGAGGGTGGACTGCGGCTGGATCGCCGCGCGCACCACGTCGACGAAGTGGTCCATGATCGTGGTGATGACCGACTCGATCAGGGCCTGCTTGGAGTCGAAGCAGTAGTGGAAGACGCTCAGTGACACGCCTGCCTCGGCCGCGATGGACCGGGTCGTCGTCCTGGGGACGCCGTCCCGGGTCATCGCGCGGATGGCCGCCTCGGTCAGCTGCCGGCGTCTCTCGGCCGACGGCTTGCGTGCCATGAACTCCCCCTAGGTACGGAACTCAGGTGCCGTAGACACCCACTTCGTAGAGTGAGTATCCCCATTTCGTGCCCCGCTCCAGTCCGTGGACCCGCACATAACGGGCCGGGACCCCCGCGAACCGCGCCGTGTCCAGGCCGCCGTCACCGACGGTCGTGGACCAGGCGGTCTGCCAGGTCGTGCCGTCGGTCGAGAGCTCGACGCGGTACGACTTGCCGAACGCCTTCTCCCAGTCGAGGGTGACCCGCTTGACCAGGTTCGTCGACCCGAGGTCGAGCTGGAGCCACTGGTCGTCGCTCCAGTCGCTCGCCCAGCGGCTGCCCGGGTCGCCGTCCACGGAGCGGCCGGGCTGGTAGCTGGTGAACGGGTTCGACTCGGACGCACTGGCCGTCGCGGACGCGCCCTGGGCGAGGTTCACCCCGGCCTTGTGCGTCTCCGAGGCACCCCAGGTGTCGAGGTAGGACTCGGCGCCCCGGAACAGGTCACCGACCGCGTCCGCGCCGCCGACCTGCCGGATGTCCTGGATCCAGTCCGGGATCAGCCCGACGTGCGCGGCGCCGTCCGTGTTGATGTCCCAGGTGCGCGAACCCGTGGTCTGCCGGTCGATCACCGAACCGCCGTCGACACTGGTGAAGGGGTACGTCACCGCCGTACCCGTGTCCGTGCCGCGCGGGGCGGGGTGGTCGCCGATGCCGTTGAAGTCGGTGCCGAAGCCGTAGCCCTTGTGGTACTTGGTGCGCAGGGCGTCGGTGCGCGCGGCCTCCTCGACGAACTCCTTGGAGGAGTGCATGTACTGGGCGACGAAGCCGCCGAGACCGTAGACCCGGTCGGTCCAGTTGAGGTCCATCCAACTGTGCGAGGAGAGCACGCCCGGGTAGGACTCCGCCTCGAAGATGTCCATCGCCTGACCGGCGGCCTTGACGCTCATGTGGTCGATCTCGAGCATCATCTTGCGCTTCATCATGCCGCGCACCGCGTACTCGCCGAGATCGGTGAGCCCGCGCTTGTTGCACTGCGCGTCCGAGGAATACGTCGGCAGCTCGGTGCCCTCCGGCAGTTTCTGGATCGCGTTGGTCGCCGTGGCGCCGCCGATGGGGTTGTCGTGCATCGCGGTCGTGCACTTCTCCGTCTGCCAGAAGGTGCCCGTCGACAGGAACTGGCCGATGTTGATCGCCGTACCGAGTCCGCCCTCGTCGAATCGCACCCCGCACAGCGCGTTGTCGAACTTGTGGCACAGGAACATGCTGCGCACGCCCAGGCCGTACAACTCGTCGAGGCCCTTGTCGATGTCGGCCTTGCTGCACTGGCCGATGTCCAGGACCTGCTTGCAGCCGAAGGGCTCGGACGTCTCGACGCCCAGGACGACCGCCAGCTTGCCCTGCTTGATCACCTCGCGGGCCTGCGCGCTGTCGGTGACGATCCGGAACCAGCCCTTGCCGGCGCCGCCGTACTGCGCGTCGACGAAGTCCTGGAGCTGGTACGTCAGTTGGGCCTGGAGTCGGATCGACGTCATCTCGTCGCAGCTGCGGTCCTTGAAGAAGTAGACCGAGCAGATCATGCCGTTGGTGACGAGGTCGTTGACCAGCACACGCTGACCGCCGCGCCAGGCGCGCTCGAGCCAGGCGTAGTAGTTCGCCTGATGGGTCATCGAGTCGTACGCGGGCCAGTCCTTGAACGTCGGGTAGCCGACCGGGTCGTGCTTGCCGTCGCCGCCGTGGGTGATGTAGTCGAACACGGCGAAGGTGCCGTCGGGGTAGTGCTCGGGACAGTCCTTGAGGGCGTCGGCGATTCCGCTGGTGGAGAACACCTTCCCGCAGATGAGCCGGCCGCCGAAGGCCTCGTTGGCGAACAGGTGGTTGTGCGCGTCGACGAACCCCTGTACCTCCCCCTGGGAGTTGGTGCCCTTGAAGGGCTCGCCCGTGACGTTGATCTGGGAGTCGGGCGCCGGTCGCGCGGTCGGCGTCCACCAGTCCGCGCCGGCGGCGGAACTGGGCCCGGTACCGAGCGTCAGCGCCAGCACGGCGAGCAGCAGGGACACCACGCTGAGGGGTCTGCGTCGGCGACGCGGGCGAGGCGGGAAAGCGGGCTCGGTCATACTCACGTCCTCGCACGAAGATTGTCATGGCTCGCACAAAATCTGTGTTGAGGATCGCTATGGCGGGGTGAGGGAGTCAATAGTCCGGGACGCTTGACCTGATAGCGGGGTGGCTGTAAAGGGATGGTGGGCAAGGCTCCTCCAGCCCGGGTCGTGTTTCCTGCCCACCCACCCGTTTGCCGCTTCTGTCCAGTCCGGGCCCGGGTCTCTCGGCCCGTCCGGCGTCTGAGGACAAGCCCCCTTCGGCCCCAGCTTCTTTGCCGCCCACCGGCCACCGCTGTTTCTACAGTCCAGGCCCAGGCACCCCCAGCCCGTCCGGCGTTTGAGGACGAGGCCCCTTCAGGGCCGACAGCGGGGGCCGGGGGCGCAGCCCCAGGGATGGGATGGGTAGGGGCGGCGGGGGCGAGGGAAATTTTTGGGCCGACCCCCGCACCTGTCACAACAACCGGCCGCCCGGTGTCTTGTTGTCGAACGCCCCAGACGGGCGCCGTCCAAACGGAGGAGACACCATGAGCGGGAACATCGATGTGGTCGTGGTCGGCGGCGGCTACGCCGGCGTCATGGCGGCCGACCGCCTGACACAGTGCACCGACGTCACCGTCACGCTGATCAACCCCCGCCCCACCTTCGTCGACCGTATCCGCCTGCACCAGTTCGTGGGCGGCACCCACGACGCGGTCGCCGACTACCGGAAGGTCCTCGCCGAGGGTGTCCGGCTGGTGGTGGACACCGTGACGGAGATCGACGCGGCAGGACGCGGCGTGACGCTCGCCGGCGGCGACACGGTCGGCTACGACTACCTGGTCTACGCGGTGGGCAGCGGCAGCGCCGACCAGGGCGTGCCCGGCGCCGCCGACTTCGCCCACCCGATCGCCGGCCTGGAGGAGGCGCGGCGCCTGCGGTCGGCCCTCGATGCCGCACCCGCCGAGGCCCCGGTGACGGTGGTAGGGGCAGGGGCGACCGGTATCGAGACCGCGGCCGAGCTCGCGGAGCAGGGCCGCAGGGTCACCCTGGTGTGCGGCGGACCGCTCGGCCCGTCCCTGCATCCGCGAGGGCGCCGCTCGGTGGCCAGGCGGCTCACCGCCCTCGGGGTGAGGGTGCTCGACGGCCCCGACACGAAGGTGACGACGGTGACCCGCGATGCCGTGCGGCTGGCGGACGGGCGCGAAGTGCCGAGCGCTGTGACGATCTGGACCGCCGGGTTTGGCGTCCCCGACCTGGCCGTACGCAGCGGCCTGCGCACCGACGCCCTGGGCCGTCTGCTCACCGACGAGACACTGACGAGCGTCGACGACGCGCGCATCGTCGCGGCCGGGGACTCGGCCGCCCCGTCGGACCTGCCGTTCCGGATGAGCTGCCAGGCCGCGGTTCAGCTGGGCCCGCAGGCCGCGGAGACCGTACTGAGCCGGATCGCGGGTGAGCGACCCGCGTCCATCGACGTGGGGTTCGTCGCCCAGTGCCTCAGCCTGGGGCGACACGGGGGCGTCTTCCAGCTCACCGGCCGGGACGACACCGCCAAGAAGTACTACATCGGTGGCCGGGCGGCCGCGAAGATCAAGGAGTTCATCTGCCGGGGCATCCCCTGGCAACTGTCGTACGAGGCACGCAAGCCAGGTGCGCGCACCTGGTGGTCCAAGGACGCCAAGCGACGGCAGCGTCTCGAGGCCAGGATCGACCAGGAACGGGCCACCGCCAAGCGAGCGGCCTGAGACACCGCCCGGCTGTCGAAAGAAAACGAAACGAAGAGGACCCCGCTGTGGAAGCACACCCGAGAACCAGAACCGTCGGCACACGGGGCACCCACCGGCGCCGACCGGGGGCCGGAACATGAGCGATCCCACCACTCCCGAGCCCATCACCCCCCAGCCCACCACTCCCGAGCCCACCACCCTCCAACCCACCACCCCCTCCACCGACCCGGCGACCGACACCTTCGTCGCCCACCGCAATCTGCTCTTCACGGTCGCCTACGAGATGCTCGGCTCGGCCGCCGACGCCGAGGACGTCCTTCAGGAGACCTGGCTGCGCTGGGCCGAGGTCGATCTGGAACAGGTCCGCGACCAGCGCGCCTACCTGGTTCGCATCACGACCCGGCAGTCCCTCAACCGGCTGCGCACGATGAGCCGCCGCAAGGAGGCCTACGTCGGCCAGTGGCTGCCCGAACCGCTCCTCACCGCGCCCGATGTGGCCGAGGACGTCGAACTCGCCGAGAGCGTCTCGATGGCGCTGATGCTCGTCCTCGAAACGCTCTCGCCGACCGAACGCGCCGTGTTCGTGCTGCGCGAGGTCTTCGACACCGGCTACGACGAGATCGCCGCCGCCGTCGACAAGAGCCCCGCGGCCGTCCGCCAGATCGCCCACCGCGCACGTCGGCACGTCGACGCCAGGCGCCCCAGGCAGACGGTCACCCCGGATGAGAGCCGGGCCGTCCTGGAGTCGTTCCAGCGCGTACTGGAGACCGGGGACCCGCAGTCCCTCCTCGACGTGCTGGCCCCGGATGTCGTCATGGTGAACGACGGCGGCGGCATCAAGCAGGCCGCGCTGCGGCCGATCAACGGCGCCCAGAAGGTGGCCCGATTCCTGGTCGGTGTCCTCGGCAAGAACACGAGCCCGATCACCATCGCCCCCACCGTGGTCAACGGCGGCCTCGCACTCGTCGTGCACCTGGGCGGTGAGCTCGACGGGATCATGGCGATGCGTGTCGAGGACGCGCGCGTCACCGGCCTCTACTACGTCCGCAACCCCGAGAAACTGACCCGGGCCGAAACGGAGACCCCACTCACCCTGCGATGAACGTCAGTCGTCCGCCGTGGCCTGCCGGATGTGCCGGGCGACGAAGGCGTAGATCTCCCGGCTCTTCGCGTCGTCGTTGAGGTCGTACGCGTGATCGACCCCCGCGACGTCATGGTGCTCGACCAGTGAACTGGCCTGCCGAAGCCGCTCGGCGTACCGCACGCCCTCAGCCCGGAGCCGGTCGTGGGCGGCCGTGATGATCAGGGCCGGGGCGATGCCCTTGAGGTCCGCGGTCTCCCCCGGGTGGGCGGGGGAGACGAGCCGGTCGGCGCGCCGGCGCGGGTCCGGGACGTACGCGCTGTCGAACACCTCGCCCATCCACGGGCGCAGCATCGGCTTTGCGATCGCCGCCCGCTTGTCCTTCGCGGCGGTCGCCAGGTCGAGCGGCGGGTAGTGCAGGACCTGGAGTGCGATCGGGGGGCCTTGCTCCTCCAGGGCCTGGCGGGCGACGGCCGCCGCGAGACCGCCGCCGGCGCTCTGCCCGCCCACCGTGAGCCGGGTGCCGTCCCAGCCGTGTGCGGCGCCGTTCTCGGCGACCCACCGGACCACGTCGTACGACTGCCGGGGCGGCGCCGGGAACGGGTACTGCGGGGCGACGACGTAGTCGACGTTGACGACCACCACGCCGGCCAGCGCGGCGACGGCACGGCAGAAGGCGTCGTCCGTCTCCGTCACCGGCAGGATGAATCCGCCGCCGTGGAAGTTGACGTGGACCGGCGGGGCCGGATCCCCGGCCGGGGGCCGGTAGACCACCACCCGCGCCGGGGCGACGGAGGTCGGGATCGTCAGCTCGCTCGTCGCACGCGGGAACTCGGGAAGGCGGGCGTGGGACGCGGCGGCGGAACCGCGCCCGCCGGAACGACGGTCCGCCCGCATGACGAGGCGCTGCATGGTCTTGGCGATGAGCGAGGCCACCGCAGGCTGGGCCAGGAGGGACATACAGTTCCGTTCGGTCGAGTCATTGCCAGGAATCCTGTCGATGGACAGGATGGCATCCCCCACGACCGCCCGGTGCGGCGAGGGTGGCTACGCCTTGTAGGCGATCCCCCCGTACACATCCGTCGGCTCCGGCGAGGTGCCGGGCTCCGGGCGCCACAGGGGGCACGAGACGATGCCCGGCTCCAGCAGCTCCAGGCCCTCGTACAGGGCGGAGAGCTTGTCGGGGCTGCGCAGCACGTACGGGACCGCGCCCGTGTCGTCGTAGCCCTGCTGCGCCCGCTTGAGCTCCTCGTCGGTGTCCGTGCTGTCGTAGTGCACGAAATAGCTGCCCGGGGGCAGGGCCGCCTGGAGGTGGTGTGTGATCGACTTTGCCTCCTCCCAGTCCTGGATGTGGCCGAGGATGCCCATCAGCATCAGCGCCACCGGCTTGTCGAAGTCCAGGAACCTCCGCGCCGTCTCGATGATCTTCTCGGGCTGACGCAGATCGGCGTCCACGTAGTCCGTCGTGCCCTCGGGGGTGCTGGTGAGCAGGGCCTGGGCGTGCCGCAGGACGAGGGGATCGTTGTCGACGTAGACGATGCGCGACTCGGGGGCCGCCTTCTGGGCGACCTGGTGCGTGTTGTCGTACGTCGGCAGGCCGGTGCCGATGTCGAGGAACTGGCGGATACCGCGTTCGCGGGCCACGAAGGTGACCGTGCGGATCAGATAGACGCGCGAGGCGCGGGCCATCGTCTCGATGTTGGGGGCGATCTCGCGGTACGCGTCGCCCGCCTCACGGTCGATTTCGTAGTTGTCCTTGCCCCCCATCCAGTAGTTCCAGATACGGGCGGAGTGCGGCACCGTGGTGTCGATCTTGGACAGTGCTTCCTGGTCGGGGGTGGGCCGGCCGTCTGTCATCGGAGTCTCCTGACTTGCCTCGCGCGGACATCGCTAACCTACCGTCAACTGACTGGTCGGTTGCCGGAGTTGGGACTGCCGGGGTGCGGGTGCTCGGATGGGGCGAGTCCGCTCGGCGACCACGTCCGGCACGGCGGGGGTGATGTTCACGCTCACCACGGGAACGTGCTGGGCGATCGTGCGGACCGCCCGGGTGTAGGCGAGGGCGGCGGCCGCGCTCTCCGACCCGTCGTCGCCGCTCACTCCGCCGTGCTCGGTCCCGGTGAGGTGGAGCAGGGCGCCCTCGCGTTCCGCGACCGCCTCCGCGAGGTCGAGCGCCTGGATCCAGGTCACCCGGGACCGTCCGTGACGCAGCGGCCCGTACACGAGTTCACCGATGATGCCGCCGTCGATGACGAACCGGCCGGGCGCGGCCAGCAGTTCGCGGTACGGACGGGTGGGATCGAGGTGGTGCAGACCCCCGGCGGGCCGCCGTAGCGGGAAGCCGAGCAGGGCCAGTTGGGTGAAAAATTGAGTGCGGCGGATGCCTTCGTGACCCTCGACGACCAGGGTCCGGTACGACGCGACGGTCTCCGCGAGAGGCTGCGGAAGGGTCATCGCGGGGGCGTCTTCCCCCTGGGGGAGCGACCCGGCAGGGGAGTGCCGGCACGTCCGGGCGGCATGGCTGGACCCGGAGCGCGATGCGGCGTAGGCATGCCGCTCCCTTCGGAGTGGTGCGCGCACCGTGATGCGCGCGGTCGTGCGTCGACTCCCTCAGTGTGTACGCGGCCTCCGCACGGCGGCAGGGCCCGTGCGGGTTGTCCGGTTGTGCGGGAGTGGTGGTGCGCCGTACGCGGAGGGTTCGCGCCGCAGGCGTACGGCGGGGGGTGTCAGGCGATCAGGAAGTCGGCCTGACCGGCCTTCGCGCCCTCCAGGAACGCCACCATCTCGTCCCGGGAGTAGATCAGAGCGGGCCCCTCGAGGTCCTTGGACTGCCGGAACGCGACACTGCCGTCGGGCAGTCGCTTGGCCTCGACGCAGCTTCCGCCGTTGGTGCCGCTCCAGGGCTTGTGCCAGCCCTCGGCGCCGAGTTCGGACGCGGGCATGCCGCTGTGGACGGGGTTGTCGGTTGCCATGGTTCACAACTCCTTACGCAGTGCTGCCAGGATCTCCCTGGTCCGAGCGACCGGCTCCGCCTGAACGGACATCCGGTCCAGTACCTCCAGGTACGTCACAACGTCGGCGGGCTGGTCGAAGTACTGCGCGCCGGCGAGGCTCTCCGTGTAGACGACGTCGGGCAGTTCGGAGAAACCGAAGCGGAAGTAGTGGAAGGGACCGAAGGCTCCCGGGTGCGGACCGGCGGCGAAGCGCATGATCTGGATCCGGACCTTCGGGTACTCCAACATCTCACCCATATGATCGATCTGAGCCCGCATCATCTCGGCCCCGCCCACGGGCCGACGCAGCACGGTCTCGTCGAGTACGGCCCAGATGGCGGGCGCCTCGGGCTTGTCGAGCAGATCCTGGCGCTTCAGCCGCAGGTCGACCCGGCGCCGGATGTCCTCGGGACTCGCGTTGGGGAAGCCGATGCGCAGCAGCGCGGCGGCGTAGTCGTCGGTCTGCAACAGGCCGGGGACGTAGTGGGGTTCATAGAGCCGGATGACGGTGGCTTCGCTCTCCAGGCTCACATAGGCGCTGAACCAGTCCGGCAGCACATCGCGGTACTTGTACCACCAGCCCGGCTGGTTGGCCTCCCTGGCGAGGCGGAGGAAGTCCTCGATCTCCTTGGCCAGGACCCCGTAGGTGCGCAGTAACTCCTTCACGTAGGGGATGCGGAGGCCGACCTCGGCCTTCTCCATCCGGCGGACCGTCAACGGCGTGACTTCGATCGCCCGTGCGGCGTCATCGAACGACACACCCGCCTGTTCCCGCAGATGCCTCAGACGTTTTCCGAGGACCATCCGAAGGACGGTGGGGGCACTTCCGCCTGAGCGGTTCTCGCTCACCTGGGACCTCCGGGGACCGCCGTCACAGCGGGCAGTGTGTCATGTCTTCGCTTCCCCCCGACAGGCTTTTGCGCTTCGTTCTGAAATTATCAGAACGACGGTTGCGAGCTGTGTCCGTCGGTCACCATAGTGATCGGGTGACCTCCCGCGCGTCGCGGGTGGTTTCACCCAATGTCGTCCGTGTGCCAGGAAGTTGACGCTTCGACAGATCAGGGCGCGGACGAAGCCCCACACCAACGTGATGCGAGAGCTGGATGGCCGCCGTGACGAACGGACAACCGAGAAGCCCCGGCAAGGGCGCGGGTGGAGCCAACAGGGCGCTGGCGACGGCGCTAAAGGACGCGGGCTGCTCGTACGCCTCACTCGCGCACCGCGTCAACGAACTGGGCCGCCGTCAGGGCGTGGACACCAACTACGACAAGGCGTCGGTCACCCGCTGGCTCCAGGGCCAGCAGCCTCGGGGCGGCACACCGGAGTTGATCGCCGCCGTCCTGTGCGAACGCCTGGCCCGCCCGCTCTCCCCGGCCGACCTCGGGTTCGTGCCCGACCAGCAACGCCCCGTCGTGGGCAGGGCGCTCGTGTACGGCGACGATGTGGCGGAAACCCTGCACACCCTGGCGGAACTCGGCTCCACCGACATCGCCCGGCGCACCCTCCTCGGCACGGTGCCCTTCGTCGCGGGCGCCCTGACGAGCCCTCAGCGAGAGTGGCTGCTCTGGCTGTTGGAGAACACGAGCCCCACCGACGGAGCTGACGAAGCGGGCGGTGCCCATCCCCTGCCGGCCCTCGCGCCCCCTCCCGGCGCCGCCGGTCCCGTGGAGCAGGTCCACGCGATGATCGGCATGTTCGACGAGATGGACAACCAGTACGGCGGCGGCGGGGTCCGCACCAGCATCGTGCACTACCTGACCACCGAGCTCATCCCCATGCTCCAGCAGCGCGGGGTCGCCCCGGCCCCGCTGCGCGAGCTGTTCGCCGCCGCGGCCCGCCTCGCGGCGATGGCCGGCTGGAGCTCGTACGACGCGGGGGAGTACGGGCTCGCGCAGCGCTATATGACCCAGGGGCTGCGGCTGTGTGCCGAAGGACGCGACCGGGTGCTCGGCGGTCAGATCATGGCCGGCCTGTCCCACCTGGCGACCAGCCTGGGCCGTCCCGACGAGGGCGTGTGTCTGGCCCGGGCCGGCCTCGCCACGGCGAAGGGCGCGGGCAGCCCGCTCGGCCTGATGCGCCTGTACGCCATGACCGCCCGAGGACACGCGGCACTCGGCCGCGCCCGCGAGACCTCCGAAGCCCTGCGTGCGGCCGAGCGGCAACTGGCCGCGAGCCGGGGAAGCGCCGAGGAGTCCCCCTGGGTGCGTTTCCTGGACCACCACTACCTGGAGGCGGAATCGGCGCTGTGCTTCCGGGACCTCGGCTGGGCGGCGCAGGCCGAGGACACCGCGGCGCAGTCCGTACGCGCCCACGCCGACCGCCGCCGGCGTCAGGCGATCAGCCGCTCGGTGCTGGCGACGGCCCATCTGCAGCAGCACCGGCTCGACGAGGCGCTGAGCACGGCGACGGAGGCACTCGACGCGCTGAGCGGCGTCCACAGCGAACGCTCGATCCAGGCCCTGCGGGACTTCCGCGGCCGGCTCGCCCCGCACCGCGCGGAGCCGGCTGTCCAGGAGTTCGAACGCAGGTCACGCCCCGTCCTGGGAGCCGTGGCCTAGCCGGCAGCCGCGCCACTACGCATATGCAACCGGACAACCCCCGCACCCCCTGGCCCGGCAGGCCCCCGGTGCTGTTGTCTTCGACAACAGCACCGGCGCTCCGGAAGGAACCCCGATGACGACACCCCCCACATCCTTGCCACCCCCCACATCCTCGACACCCCGGGCACCCACGGCATCCACGGCGTCCCCAACACACTTACACCGCCGCACATGGACTACACGGTGAGGCTCCCTTGATCTCCCTCAGCAGGCCCAGCCTGTTCCAGGTCGTGGTGCCCGCGCACCCGTCGTGCGCTGCCCGGGTGCGGCGCACGGTCGCCGCGCACCTCACCTTCTGGCACCTGACCCATCTGCTCGACGACGCCGTCCTCGCGACAGACGAGCTGTTCGCGAACGCCGTCTCACACGCGGGCGCCGGTCCGGGCGACTCGGTCGCCATCGTGCTCCAGCACACCGAGCACGAGCTGCGCGTCACCGTCTCGGACAACTCCCCCTTGCTGCCCCGGCCGCGCACGTCCGGCTCGGCGGCCGAGTCGGGGCGCGGACTGGCCATCGTCGCGGCGCTCGCGGACGACTGGGGCACAGCGCCGCCCGAGCCGGGCAGCTTGGGCAAGAAGGTGTGGTTCTCCCTGCTCGTCGGAGAGAAGACATGAAGGGCCTCGGGGTCAGGAGAACGGTATGAGGAGCGCACCACCCACAAAGAGCGCGCGCGGCGCGGCCGCCGAGCCGGGACAGACCGCCCTGGCCGCCGAACTGGTGCGCCGGGCCGCGGAGGACCAGCGGCTGACCCGGCTGGCCCGGGAGACGCCCACGGCGCTCAACCGGCACTTCGTCACCCGGTGCCGCGGTGCCAACGCCGACGCACTGAGAGCGGTGGTGGCCCGGCGCGGCTGGCCGGAGGCCGGTCAGGTCGGCGAGTCCGCCTCGACGGCCGCCCTGATGATCCTGCTGCACACCGCCGACCTCGGCTTCCAGCTCACCTGCCGCGATCTGATCGCGGAAGCCGTGGCGGACGGCGGCTGCCCGGCCGTGCACCACGCCTACATCGCCGACCACTGCGCGGTCGAGCTGGGCCAGCCGCAGTACTACGGCACGCGCATCGACGCCGGCACCCTCTGCCCGTACCCCATCCGCCAGCCCGAGACGGTCGAGGAACGCCGTCAGGACGTGGGCCTGGATCCGCTGGCGGAACAACTGCCCGCGCTTCGGCATGCCGTGAGCGGAATACCCGACAAAGGACGTCCGGTATCAGCGACACCCTGGACGTGACGCCGGTCGCCGACCGGGTCGGTCGCGCTCGCGCGCACGTACGGAGGAGACACAGCCATGCCGAGGACGACGGAGAGCCCCCTGGACGGGCAGCGGGACGAAGGGGCTCGGGCCGGGCAACTGACAGGCAGGGTCGCCCTGGTAGCCGGGGCGACCCGTGGCGCCGGACGCGGCATCGCCGTGGAACTCGGGGCCGCCGGAGCCACCGTCTACGTGACCGGCCGCAGCACCCGGCAGCGGCGCTCCGAGTACGACCGGCCGGAGACCATCGAGGACACCGCCGACCTGGTCACCGAGGCCGGCGGCCACGGCATCGCCGTACCCACCGACCACCTCGAGCCGGAGCGGGTCCGGGCGCTGGTGGACCGCGTCGCCCAGGAGCAGGGCCGGCTCGACGTCCTGGTCAACGACGTCTGGGGCGGCGAGAACCTCTTCGCGTGGGAGAGCCCCGTGTGGGAGCACGACCTCGACAAGGGGCTGCGGCTGCTGCGCCTGGCCGTGGAGACCCACGCGATCACCAGTCACTTCGCGCTGCCCCTGCTGCTCCGCAACCCCGGTGGCCTGGTCGTCGAGATGACCGACGGCACCGCCGACTACAACCGCGCCAACTACCGGAGTTCCTTCTTCTACGACCTCGCCAAGTCGTCCGTCCTGCGCATGGGCTTCGCCCTCGCCCATGAACTCGGCCCGCGCGGCGCCACCGCCGTGGCCCTGACCCCGGGCTGGCTGCGCTCCGAGATGATGCTGGAGCACTACGGCGTCCGCGAGGAGAACTGGCGGGACGCCCTGGAGACCGTTCCGCACTTCGCCATCTCGGAGACCCCGCGCTTCGTCGGCCGCGCCGTGACGGCCTTGGCGGCCGACCCCGATGTGGCCCGCTGGAACGGCGAGTCCCTCTCCAGTGGCGGACTCGCACAGGTCTACGGCTTCACCGACCTCGACGGCAGCCGTCCGGACGCCTGGCGCTACCTGGTCGAGGTCCAGGACGCGGGGAAGCCCGCGGACGCGAGCGGATACCGGTAGGAGGGAGGAGTAGGTCAGCCGCCGCCGGTCCTGCCTCCGGAGTCCCCGGTGCTTCCGGTGCTTCCGGTGCCCCCGGGAACCGGCAGCACCGGCCAGCGGGCCGAGTGACCCGGCGGCAGCGCCAGGTCGTTGCGTACGGCCGTGTAGTAGCCCTCACGTCCGGCCCGCTGGCGTTCCAGCAGTGCCTGCCAGGCCCCCGGATTCTCGGTCCGCTCCCGCAGGAACGCCTCCATCTCCAGCAGCGTGACCACCCACTCCCGGGCCTTCGCCACCACCTCGGGGTCGCCCAGCATCAACAGGGCTTCCCCGTAGGGGTCCCGGGCGCCGGTGGCCTCCTCGATCAGCGGCGCGGCCTCCTCGGGCGTCAGCGGATGCGGATGCGGGTCGTTCCCGAGGCTCGCCGCGACCCGGTAGGTCAGGGTGACCGACTTCTTGAGCGCCCGCGCGTAGTCCGTGTACACCGACAGCCGCCGCTCCTCCCAACGCGCCTCCCGCTCGCGGAGGAAGCGGACCCGTTCCCCTCGGACGACGGCCCAGTAGGAACCGAGGGCGCCGATGACGACACCTATGAGAGCGGGAAGTTGCTGAATGAACGCGGACATGTCCGAACGGTATCTGGGCAGTTGATCTCCGGGACAGTACGGTCGGCCCGTGACACCGACACGGCGCCTCCAGCGGCCGACGAGATGGGCGGGTCACGAATGTCACTGTTTCGTCCCACCTCGGGCCGCTCTACAACCGATCAGCCGACACGCAGGTCATTGCAGGCAGAGAAAGTTGTTGCCGGTCCGCGCACATCACACAGGAGAGAGGTTCCCACCATGGGGGACATACGCAGACGAGGCGTGGTGGCGCTCGGCGTCACGGGGCTCGTGGCCCCGCTGACGCTCGTGCTCGGCACGGCCCCGGCGCAGGCCGCGAGCTGCACGACGCAGTCGGGTCCGTACCAGAAGAAGGTGGAGAAGTTCCTCGGCCGGCCCGTCGACGGCGTGCAGTCGAGCGCTGACTGCAAGGCCATCCGGGCCTTCCAGACCAAGCACGGCATCACCCCCAACCAGGGCTACGCGGGTTCCGTGACCTGGGGTGTGATGGACCTGATGCTGAAGCAGAGGGCCGTCGGCAACAGGCCCAACAAGGAAGGCAAGTGCCCGACGAACAAGGGCCGTATCGCCTGCGTCAACCTCACGCTCCAGCTGAGCTGGATCCAGGACGGCAGCCGTCTCGTCTACGGCCCGGTACCGGTACGCACCGGCCGCGACGGCTACGAGACCCGCACCGGCCTCAAGAAGATCTACTGGCGGGACCTCCACCACGTCTCGGACATCTACAACGTGCCGATGCCCTACAGCCAGTTCTTCGACGGCGGGCAGGCCTTCCACTCGGTGGGCCTCAGCATGTGGAACCCGCCGGGTTCGCACGGCTGCACCAACATGACGAAGAAGGACGCCAAGAAGTACTGGTCGCTGCTGAGGAACGGCGACGACGTCTTCATCTACGGCCGCAAGCCGGGCACCTGAGGCACCCGGCCGTCCCTCGCTCCGGGCCGCAGGCCTCAGGCCTCGGGCGCGTCCCCGAAGTCCTCGATCGTCAGCCGCACCCCACCCTGCCGCGCCGAGTCGTGCGCCACGACGCCCGGCAGGGTGTAGCGCGCGGCCACCCATGCGTTCACCGACGGCAGGGTGCGGGTGTTGACCGCGGTCACGAAGTCGTCCACCAGGAAGTGGTGGCTGCCCTCGTGGCCGTTGTGCAGTTCGTCGAACTCCCTCGGCAGGCGCGAGCGGTCGTGCACCGGAGCCGAGCCGGACGTGAACGCGGCCCGCAGGTCCGGCGCGATGTGCTGAAGTGACGGATCGTCAGGAGACATGGTGGGCTTGGGCTCCAGCAGCTCGCTGATGTCCGTGACCCCCTTCTTGTCCTGCCACAGGGCGACCGTGGCGAGCTGCTCCATGCTCGCGTCCGTACCGAAGAACCGGAACCGCGACTCCCGGATCTGCGAGGGGTAGCCGACGCGCCGGAACTCGTTCGTACGGAACGAACCGCCACCCGCGACCTCGAACAGCGCGCTCGCGTTGGAGTAGTCGTTGTCGAACTGGCTGACCTCCTTGTCGAACACGCCGTCGCCGCGCTCGTCCCGTACCCCGATCGCCGACACGCTCACGGCGTGTGTCTGCCAGGCGCCGAGCACCCCGCCCACCGAGTGCGTCGGGTACAGGAGCGGGGGATAGCTGGCGGTCGCCTTCCAGTTCTCGCCGCCGCTGTACCGGTAGGCCTCGTAGAACCCGAGGTCCATGTCGTGGACGTAGTCGCCCTCGGCGTAGAAGAGCCTGCCGAAGGCGCCCTCGGTGATCTGGTTGCGGGCGTGGACGGTCGCCGGGTTGTAGTGACTCGTCTCTCCCATCATGTAGGTGAGCCCGGTGGCCCGTACGGCGTCGATGATCGCGCCGATCTCCTCGGCGGTGACCGCCATCGGCACCGCCGAGTACACGTGCTTGCCCGCGCCGAGTCCCTGGAGGACCAGGGGGCCGTGCGTCCAGCGCTGGGTGAAGATCGCGACCGCGTCGACCGCCGGTGACTCCAGCATCGCCTCGTACGAGGGGAACGTGCCCGACAGCCCTTCCGCCGCGGCCTGTTGCTGCGCGCGCTCCGGCAGGAGGTCGGTCACGTACACCTCGCCGACGCCCGGGTGGGCGCGGAAGAGCCTGGCGAACTGGCCGGAGAACTGCCCGGCGCCCACGATGCCGAGGGAGAACGTCATGGTGTGCGTGCCCTTCTGGCGTTGTTCGACCAGTGGTCTCACTGGTCGAGGAACAGGTTGAGCTCGGGGGTGACCGGGAAGGCGATCCCCGTATTTACTTTTGCGGTGGAAGAATTCACCCGTCAAGGTGTGGGTCAGTGGCATTTCGGGCGGGCGGTCCCGTCGTATGGTGGTGCTGTTAGTTCCATCACGAAAGAAAAGGTGGGGTTTAATCGCCATGACCGCACTGACCGCACCGACCGACGGGTGGCCGCCGCTCAGCGCCGGCGAGCGCTCGGTGGCGATCGAGGTGCTCGTCCACGGCCCGCTGTCCCGCGCCGAACTCGCCCGGCGGCTCGACCTGTCCGCCGGCAGCCTCACCCGGCTGACCAAACCGCTGCTCGAATCGGGACTCCTCGTCGAGGTGCCCGACGCCGGTTCTCCGGCCGAGGTGCGTCAGGGGCGCCCCTCGCAGCCCCTCGATGTCGTCGCCGAGTCCCGCGCCTTCCTCGGCTTCAAGATCACCGACGACATGGTCCACTGCGTCGTCACCACGCTGCGCGGCGAGGTCGTCGCCCGCCTGGACCGGCCCCTCGCCACCCATGAACCGGCCTACGTGGCCGACCTGGTCGGCGAGATGACCGCCGAACTGACCGCCGCCCACCCCGCCGTGGCCGGTATCGGGATCGGCGTCGGCGGGCGCGTCGAGAACCGTTCGGTGGTCGCCGACTCCGTCTTCCTCGACTGGTACGACGTCCCGCTCGCCGCACTCGTCGAGGAGCGCACCGGGCTGCGGGTGGTCGTCGAGAACGACGTCACCGCACTCGTCGAGGCCGAGAGCTGGTTCGGCGCGGGCCGCGGCCTCGGCCGTTTCGCGGTCCTCACCATTGGAGCGGGCCTCGGCTACGGCCTGGTCAGCGGTGGCCGGCGTGTGCTGTCGTCGGAGGACGGCCTGGGCAGAGGGCGCCACTGGATCGTCAACCCGAACGGCCCGCTCACCCCGGACGGGGAGCGCGGCAGCGCCGTCTCCTTGCTCGCGATCCCCAGCATCCGCTACCAGATCCGCGCCGCCACCGGCCACGATCTGACGTACGACGAGATCCTCGCCCGGGCCGCCGCCGGTGAGCCCATGGCCGCCCGCGTCGTCGACGAGGCGGCCCGCGCGCTGGGCACGCTGGTCGCGCAGATCGCCAACTTCGCGATGCCCCAGAAGATCCTGCTCGCCGGAGAGGGCGTAGGGCTCGTCGAGGCGGCCGGCGGGGCGGTCGAGGAGAGCATCCGCGCCAACCGGCATCCGCTGGCGGACCCGGTCAACCTGGAGACCAAGGTTTCCGACTTCCACGACTGGGCGCGCGGAGCCGCCGTACTCGCCATTCAGGTGCTGGTGCTGGGGGCGGCCGACCGGTGAACTCCGAGGCGGGGAGCGGGAGAGTGACGTGAGCGACGTGATCAGCAACACGGTCAGTAATGCCGGAATAGTCCGAATTAATTGATTTAGCTTTCGCCCGGGGCGACATATGCTTCACAGCATGTCCACGACTCTTCAATCCGCCCCCGATCGCTCGGCAGCCGACGTCAACGAAGAGATCCGGGCCCTCTGGCTCCGGTCGGGCGGGATCCTCAACAGCGAGCAGCGGCTGACCTATCAGCAGCTCGTCGCCGAATGGGCCGCGGTCTCCCCGCACCCCGGATGCGACGCCTGACCACTTTTTCGTACGACGTCTGGCCGACAAGGCCGGGGCCGCGCACAGAGCGCGAAAGCCCCGGCCTTCAGTGTTTCCCCCGGAATCCCTGTTCCGCGGACGGTTCGCCCCACGCCCCGTAAGGGGCGCGGGGAACTGCGCGACCAGCCCCCACCGGCCCGGCGGCCAAAGAACCGCCGAACCAGCGGAGCGCCTAGCTCCAGGTCGCCGAGTACGACCTGCGGTAGTTCCTCCGGTCCTGTTCCACCCGGAACCACCGTGTGGCGACCAGAGCGATCAGGCTGCCGCCCACGATCAGCAGCCCCGGGCCCACGTTCTTCGGGTCCGTCAGCCTTTCCAGCAGCGCCTCCCCGGCGGAGCCACCCGTCACCGGCGCCACCGAGCCCGGCTGGGCTTCCCCAGGGGCGACAGCGCTCTGCGGGGCCGTCGCGGACGGCGCCGGAGCGGCCGCCTGCCCCGCCTGGCCGATCAGCCGCACGTTCAGCGCGGCCAGCGCCTTGGTCACCGGCTGGAAGAACGTCGTACCGCCGGTCTTGCAGTCGCCGTTGCCGCCCGAGGTGATCCCGAGCGCGATGCCCTCGGAGAACAGCGGGCCGCCGCTGTCGCCCGCCTCCGCGCACACGGTGGTCTCGATCAGGCCCGACACCGTGCCCTCCGGGTAGTTGACCGTGGCGTTGAGCCCGGTCACCTTGCCGTCGCGCAGACCCGTCGTACTGCCGCTGCGGAACACCTTCTGCCCGACGGTCGCATCGGCCACACCCGTGATCCGCACGCCCCGCCCGTTGCCGATGGCGACGACGTCGGCGCCGTCACCGGCTGAGCCGCCGTTGTACTGGACCAGCGAGTAGTCGTTGATCGGGAAGCTGTCGGTGATCGTCTTGCCGATCTCCTGCGAGGCACCGGCGTCCGCGAACCACACCGAACCGTTGGGCCCGCAGTGACCGGCCGTGAGGATGAAGTCGGCCGAGCCGTTGGTCACGTTGAAGCCGGCGGAGCAGCGCCCGCCGGTCGACAGGATCGGCTGCGCCGCGTTGATACGGGTGGTGAACGTGCCCTGGCTGCGCTCCATGCGTACGGAACCGCCGATGCTCTTGGCGACCTCGGACAGCTTGGCCCAGTCGGCGGCCGACACGGTGCTGTCGGCCTGGACGACCACCTCGTTCTTCGTGTAGTCGACCGCCCACGCCGTGCCCGCCACGCGAGGCGCCGAACGCAGCGTCTGCGTCGCCGACTTCAGGTCGTTCATGCTGTGGTCGACCACCTTGGCGCGGGCGCCCGCCTTCTCCACCTCCGCCGCGGCCTGGGCGTCGGTCACCGCGACGACCGGTTTCCCGTCGGCCGCGATCCAGCTGCCCGCCGTGCGGTCGGTGCCGAGTTCGGTGACGAGATCGCTGCCGGTCGTGCCGGCCGCCCGGGCGGAGCTGAAGGTCAGGTTGGTCGGCGGCGGTTCGCTCGCCACGGCCTGGGTGACCATCACTCCGCCGAGGATGACTCCGCCGACGGCCGCCAGCCGTGTCGCTCGCCGGACGATCCGTCGTCGTGCGTGCCTCATCAAATGGCTCCCGAACCCTCAACGCGCGGTGGCGACACCGCGGGGCCCTCCGGTCGTTGAGTGACCCTCACTTCCATACGTGGCGACGGGGGTTCGTGTTCACCCCATCCAAGATCCCGCGCATCACGTCAGGGCTTGCGGGCCACTCCGCAGTACATGGCGACCTCCGCCGGCTCGTCCTGCCCGGCGGGCGAGCCCTCCGGGCGCCAGTGCGAGCAGGACACGACGCCCGGCTCCAGGAGGTCCAGACCGTCGAAGAAGCGCGCCACCTCCTCGATGCGGCGCTGGGTCAGCCGGGGGGTGCCGTGCGCGTTCCAGTACCGGACCGCCGCGTCCACATCGCTGAGCGCCGGGCCGGTGATGGTGTGCGAGAGCGCGAGATGGCTGCCCGGGGGAAGTGCGTCGACCAGCCGTCGTACGACACCGTGCGGGTCCTCGTCGTCGCCGAGGAAGATGACCACCCCGAGCAGCATCAGGGCGACGGGCCGGGTGAAGTCCAGGGTGCGCCCGGCCTGTTCGATGATCGCGTCGACGTTGCGCAGATCCTCGTCGACGTGGTCCGTGCACCCCTCGGGCGCGCTGGTGAGCAGGGCGCGTGCGTGGACCATGACGAGCGGATCGTTGTCCACGTACACGACCCGGGTGTCCGGGGCGAGCCGCTGGGCCACCTCGTGCGTGTTGTCGGCGGTCGGCAGGCCGGTCCCGATGTCGAGAAACTGCCGTATCCCGCACTCGGTGACCAGATGGCGTACGGCCCGTCCCAGAAAGAGTCGGTCCGCGCGGGCGTACTCGCTGATGCCCGGGTGCAGTTCACGGATGTGGTCACCGGCCGCGCGGTCGACCTCGTAGTGGTCCCGGCCACCGAGCCAGTAGTTCCAGATCCGGGCCGTGTGCGGCTGTCGCGAGTTGATGCGCGAGTGCAGCGACGGGGCCGGTGAGTTCTCGGGCACGGGGGCAGCTCCTGCACTACGAGAAAGTGTCAACAGGCAATCTAGACAAGGTTGTTGATGTTGGCGAGCGATCTGACGGATTCGTTGTGCACAGCCCCGAAAAGCTGTCCCTGGCTGCGCTCGTGGCCCCATACGGACCGGGCGTCCACATACGGCCGCAGCAGCGCCGTGAGGGTCGCGTCCCCGCGCCCGTTCAGCTCGTGGGACGCGACGCTGCGGGCGATTCCGGCGAGGAAGTCGGCCAGCTGGACCCGGGCGTCGTCCCGTGCGACGACGAGCCTCAGGCCGCCGATCCGCGCGGCGCCCTTGAGCCACTTGATGCGCTCCTCCGTCAGCATGTTCTGCCGGTCGTGCACCAGCACGACAGCCCGCCCGCCGCTGCTCCAGTGGGCGGCCGTCGCCAGTTCCCTGGTCCTCGGTGACGTCCCGGTGGTCCACCTCGACCTCAAGGGGACCGTCTGGGGCGTCATCCTGCCGTTGGGTGCCTGGGGCTTCTCGGTGATGATGCTGACCGAGTTCATGAAGGACATCCCCGACGAGATCGAGGAGGCCGCCCGCCTCGACGGTGTCGGCGAGCTGCGCATGCTGTGGCAGATCGTGCTGCCGCTGTGCAAGCCGGCGCTCGGTGTGGCCGGTGTCCTCGGTTTCATCATGATCTGGGACCAGTACCTGCTGCCGCTGATCGCCGCGAAGGACCCCACCGACTACACGGTGACCGTCGCCCTGTCCGTCCTGCGCACCGACCCCCAGGTCGGCTCCGGGGTGGTGCTGGCGGGCGCGGTCATCGCGCTCGTCCCCAGCCTGATCGTCTATCTGCTGCTCCAGCGCTCGCTGGTCACCGGTATCGCCGCCGGCGCCACCAAGGGCTGACATTCCCCAACCTCCCACGTCTGAGAGAGACATGAAGTTCCAAGGAGTGCTGTTCTTCCCGGTCACCCCCTTCCGGCCGGACGGAACGCTGGACGGGGAACGCCTCGCCCGGCACATCGAGGCCGGGGGCGCGGCCGGCGCCGGCGGGGTGTTCGTCGCCTGCGGCACCGGCGAGTTCCACGCGCTGACGCCGGCCGAGATCGAGGAGGCGACCAGGATCGCGGTCGCCCCGACCGCCGGACGCGTCCCCGTGCTGGCCGCCGCCGGCGGTCCGGTGCCCGTCGCCCTCGACCAGGCCGCCCGCATCAGGGAGGCCGGCGCCGACGGCATCCTGCTGCTGCCGCCGTACCTGGTGACCGCACCGCAGCAGGGGCTGGTGCGGTACGCGCGTGAGGTGACGTCGGCCGCCGGGCTTCCGTTGATCTTCTACCAGCGCGGCACCGCCCGCCTCACCGAGGCCACGGCCGCCGAGATCGCGAGCCTGCCCGGCGTCGTCGGCCTCAAGGACGGCATCGGCGACCTCGAACGTATGCACCGCATCGTCCGTACGGTACGGGCGCTGCCCGGTGGCGAGGACTTCGCCTTCTTCAACGGCCTGCCGACCGCCGAGATGACGGCCGCCGCCTACCAGGGCGTCGGCGTCGACCTGTACTCGTCCGCCGTGTTCGCCTTCGCCCCGGAGATCGCCACCGCGTTCCACCGGGCGCTGGGAGAGGGCGACGAGGCCCTGGTCACCAGGCTCCTCGACGAGTTCTACGGGCCGCTCGTCGAACTCCGCGACGAGGTACCGGGTTACTCGGTGTCGCTGATCAAGGCCGGCGTGACCCTCCGGGGCCTGGACGTCGGCGGCGTCCGGGCGCCTCTGCTCGACCCGACGCCGGAACACGTGGCCCGGCTGGCGAAACTCATCGACCACGGTCTGGAGGCGGTCCGCGCATGAGCGGCGGCCCCAACGACGACAGGAGTACGACCATGAGTGGCACCGGCACCGGCACCGGCACCCGTATCCGCGAACTCGTCGTCACCCCCATCGCGTTCGGCGACCCGCCGCTGCTGCTCAACGCCGACGGTGTGCACGAGCCGCTCGCCCTGCGCTGCGTCCTCCAACTCGTCCTGGAGGACGGCACGGTGGGCCTCGGTGAGTCGCCCGGCGGCAGTGCCCGCCTCGAGCGGCTCCAGTCGGCCGCCAAGGCGGTCGTCGGCATGGACGTCTTCGACACGACCGCCGTCGCCGCCGCGATCGACGCCGTCCTGGCGCCGACGGTGCCCCGGTCCCACGACCGCGGCTGGGCCACGTCGGCCGTCGAGGTCGCCTGTCTAGACGCCCAGGGCAAGCTGCTCGGCCGCCCGGTCAGCGACCTGCTCGGCGGCCGGGTCCGGGACGCCGTGCCGTTCGCCGCGTACCTCTTCTACAAGTGGGCCGAACACCCCGCCCTCGACGGCCGTGAGGCCATCGGTGACGAATGGGGCGAGGCCCTCGATCCGGCCGGGGTCGTCGAACAGGCCAGGCTGATGCGACAGCGGTACGGATTCACCTCGTTCAAGCTCAAGGGCGGTGTCTTCCCGCCCGACGAGGAGATCGCCGCGATGCGGGCGCTCGCCGAGGCCTTCCCCGGACACCCGCTGCGTCTCGACCCCAACACCGCCTGGAATCCATGCACTCCAACTCGCACCTGGGCATCAGCCTCGCCGCGATGACCCACGTCGGCGCCGCCGTCCCCAACCTCGCGCACTCCTGCGACACGCACTACCCGTGGAACTCGGCCGACGACGTGATCGTCCCCGGCGTCATCGAGGTCCGCGACGGCGCGGTGAAGGTGCCGACCGGCCCCGGTCTGGGCGTCGAGCTCGACCCCGCCGCCCTCGACCGGGCCCACCGCCGCTACCTCGACTCCGGGATACGGGACCGGGACGACACCGGGTACATGCGGCGGATCCGGCCGGAGTACGAGCGGCGCCTGCCGCGCTGGTGAGAGCGGGCGAGGAGAAGAAGGCGTCGGGTGGCAGGCGGCGTCCAGGACCTAGACTCCCGCCCATGGACGACACCAGCACCCTGGACCGGCTCGGCGCGGGCAAGTACCTGCTGATCACCAGCTACCGCAAGAACGGCACGTCCGTCGCCACCCCGGTCTGGGTGGTGCGGGACGGGGACGCGCTCGGCGCCTGGTCGGCGGCGGACGCGTGGAAGGTGAAGCGGATCCGCAACCGCGCCGACGTCCTCGTCGGCCCCTGCGACGTCCGTGGCAACCCGACCGGCGACTCGGTCCCCGCCACCGCCGAGATCCTCGGCCAGAGCGCGACCGACGTCTACCGGCAGCTCCTCGCCCGCAAGTACGGCGTCCTGGGCCGGCTCACCCTGTTCGGCAGCCGGCTGCGGCGCGGAAGGACGGGCACGGTCGGCATCCGGATCACTCTCGTCTAGAAACAGCTGAAGGTGGGACCGCCCCGCAGGGGAAGCGGCCCCACCTTCAGTGACGCGCAAGGGACTTCGCGTCCTGTTCGCGTCCTACGCCCTACGAGGCGTCCAGCACCGTCCCGGTGAACTCCGGACCCGGGGTCGGGTCCCCGGTCTCGTCGTCGAAGGTCACCTGCCGCAACCGCAGCGACTCCGCCGGCTCAGCCACGCTGTCGGCGACCGTCGGCACACTCAGCTCCGCGCTCAGCGAGCCCGACGGGATGTTCACCCACAGGTTGAGCTCCTCGATCGAGGACAACGGCCGCGCCGGCAGCGGTGACTGACCGGAGACGTTCGTCAGCCACGTCGGGTCGACGTCCGTGGTGGACAGTTCCGTGCCACCGGTGACCGGGAGTACCTCCAAGACCGCGTTCATGTCGGGGCGGGCGGGCGCCGAGAGGGTCGCGCGCCAGGTGAGCGGCTTCCCCTCGGTGACCCGGTCCGCGACCGGGCTGACGGTGACCGTCGGCCGGGGATCGTCGTTCGCGACGGTCACCCCGCCGAGGTACGAGCCGATGACCGTGCCGCGCACCGCCTTCACGAACACGTAGTTCCAGGCGTCGTAGTCGAACAGGGTGTCGCCCTTGACCGTCACCGGCACGTCGATGCTCTGCTGGCCCGGACGCACCGTCACCAGTCGGCTCGTCACCGTTTCCGACCCGGCGGGCTGGACGTACACCCGGACCGTGCCGGCGCCCTGACCGGCGATCCGGACCGGCATCCGGTAGACACGGGAGCCCGAGTCGCCCTCCTTGACGGTGAGCCGTCCGAGGTCGACGCGCGGCAGCGCGGCGGCGCGTACCGCCGGGGTACCCGGTCGCCAGCCCCAGGTGTCGATGAGCCAGGCCTGTCCGGCGCGGCTGCGGGGAGTCAGCTCCACGCTGCGCACCTTGCGCAGGTCGACTCCGGCCGGGGCGGCGGCGGACAGCGGTACGCGGACCTCCCGCGCCCAGTACGAGGCCGTCCGCTTGCTTCCGGGCAGTCCGTCGACGCGGACCCGGCCGAGTGTGGCGCGCTTGCCGGCGGTGTCGGTGACGGACACGTCCAGCTGGGTACCGGTGGTGTTGGGCGGCACGACGACCCGCAGTGCGAGGGCCTTGGCGCCCTTGAGGGAGACCGGTCGCGCGGGGGTGACTCGCACCGGGGTACCCGGCTGCGACCACTTGACGGCGACCGCCCGGCGGCCCACCTCCCGCTGCGTCATCCAGCTCGCGAAGTGCGGGGACTGACCGGCGTCCGGGGCCAGGCAGCTGACCGAGAGACGGTCGTCGATGGCCGAGCAGAGCCGTCCGCCGGCGCCCTGCACGGTCACCGCGCCGTCCGGCAGGATGCCGGCCGAACGGTTCGCGCCCACCGCGTGCGTCAGGACACGCGCCGGGTCGGCCGACGGCGCCCGCCGGCCGGAGCCGTCGAGCAGCGGACGTACCCGGTCATCGCCCGCGACGAACAGCCGGGCCGCCGCCGCGATGTAGGAGGCGCCCGCCTTGTGCTGCTGGTCGGGGGTCAGCCGGGTCCTGGTGCCCATGTCGCACAGCGGGTCACGCTGGTCCGGGTCCGGCCAGAAGTCGTCTTCCGCCGGTGCCTGCGCCTGCCTGGGCGTCCACTCGCTGTTGAAGTAGTTGTGGTTGGCGCCGATCACATACACCGCGCTGTGCAGGGCGGTGCCGCTGCTGATCCCACGGGTGCCGTCCACGGCCAACTCGCCCTGGAGATCGGACACATCGCCGTCACAGCCCGGCAGAATCGTCATCGACGGCACATCGGCGACCGGGTTCTGCCCGAAGATCGTCGGGCCGATGAGGACGGTGCCCCGGATGTTCCAGCGCACCGCGCCGTGGTATCCGTCCTGGTCGGCGGGCGGCCGGTACAGGCTGTCCATCGCGGCGCGGTTCACGCCTTCGCCGCCGCGCGAGTGACCGACCAGCAGCACCCGGGAGAGGTCGGCGGGCGGTGCGCTGCGGACGATCGCGGGCGCCGAGGGCCGGTGTGCCATCCAGTCGGCCCAGTGGGCGAGATGCTGCCGTACGAGGGAGGAGCGGGCCTGGGCCCCGGCGTCCTCGAGCGGGGCGTCCTGGGCGTTGATGCCGTTGGCGGAGATCGACACCGTCACGTATCCCTGCGACGCCAGGAGCTTCTGGTCGCGCAGATAACCCCGGTAGCTCGGGATCTGCTTCTCGCCGGCCGGGCAGGGCCACGCGCCGCTGACATCGTTGCCGCCGGGCTTGTAGCAGGTGGAGTGGCGTCCGTGCAGGAACAACGCGAGCGGCCTGCGGCCGGTGGTCCCGGTCGGCGCGACCACCACGGCCTTCATCTCCACCGGCACGGCCATCCCGGGCAGCTTCACCGAGTCGAGCGTGTACTCGCCCGAGACCGTACGGTACGAGCCCGGCTTGCCGGGGTCGACGGGGTTCGCCGGCTCCGGGGCGGGCAGCGTGACCGGCGCGCGTCGTCCGCTCGGCGCCGCCGCCTGTCCGGCCGCGTCCAACCGGCGTCCACCGGCGAGTACTTGGAGGTCCGAGAACGCCTTGGCTCCCTTGAGCCCGGTGGCCTTCAGGGCCTCTTCCAGCGGGAGCCGGTACGTCCGGCCGTCCTTCGCGGCGACGGGCCGGCCGAGCAACTGGTCGCCCGCGTAGAACTCGACACGCGCGTCACCCATCGGTACCGGTCTGCCGGAACGCCACTCGAGCTGCCGCTGCGCACCGTCACCGGTGAACTGCCAGCCCGAGGGCAGCTGTTCGTCGGCCGCCACCCCGGACCGGGTCGGCTGCTGCGCCTGCGCCCCGACGGGTGATCCCGCCACCACCGCGAGTACCGCCGCAGCGGTGACCCATATTCGCCGCGCACGTAGCAACGGTCTCCTCCTCATGCCCCTTGCTCAGGAGCCGCGGATTCCCGACAGCCCCTCTTGCCCCGGAGGACGGGATCAAGGACCTGTGGGTTGCCTGTGGAGGACGATCAATGGCGGTGCGTATCAAGGTGGTTGGCGAGGCGCGGAACAGGCACGCCGTCAGGGCGGCAGAAGGTGGCGATATGTCAGATCCAGGCCCGGTACGGCTCGTCCAGGAGCTGGAACACCGGTTCACCGCGCACGGGGTCCTTCGCGGTGGACAGCCGGACCCGGTCCCCGCTGTGGATGCCGACGGCCGGGCCCATCACCCGGCCGCGTACGACGAAGCCCTCGGCCATCTCGACCAGCGACACATTGCGCGCGGCCGGCGTGTTCCGGTTGACCACCGTGGCGTGCCGGACGGTGCCCGCGCCCTCGCTGCGCTCCGTACGCAGGTCACTGCCCCCGCAGACCGGGCACAGCAGCCGGTGGTACATCGCGGTGGCACACCAGCCGCAGCGCTGGAAGACAAGAGTGTTCGTGGAGGCCGGGGCGTCGAGCAACCCCGTGGCGGAGCCGCCGACCGGCGGACGCGTGGCGCCTGGTGAGTGGTACACGGTGTCGTCTCCCTGCGCTCGGGCTGATCCGAAGTGCGTGCGCGGTGCGCCGTGCCACCGTGCACGGCCTCAGGGTATGGCACTCAGTGTCACGCGTAAAGGTACTGCGTACCCTCAATCCTCCCGTGGAGTGGCGAGCGTCGACTCGATCTCCTGCACGACCCGCCACATCGGTGCCCCACGCCGCGAGATGACGACCACCACGTCCTCGGACCCGGGTTCGGGCGTGTCCCGGCCGGGAGTCGCGGACGGAGTGCCGAAGGTGGCCTTCACGTAGTCCAGGGCGTGATCGACGGCCGTGGTCACGTCGCCGTGTCCGTCCGAGCGCAGCCACGAACGCAGCGCGTTGTTGTGGGCCGCGACGACGGCCGCCGCGATCACGTCGGCCTGGAGCGTCCCGTCGGGCCGGCCGGCGAAACGCCCGCGCAGATACGCGGCCAGGGCGCGCTCGTACCGCCAGACCACCGACAGTTCGGACGCGCGCAGCCCGGGGACCTTCTTGGTGAGGCGGTAGCGCTGAACGGAGAAGGCCGGGTTCTCGGCGTACATGAGCAGTACCCTGCGGGCGGCGGCGCAGACCCGCCCGACCGGTTCCGCGTCCTCGGTGCTGTCGGCGAGGTAGGAGGTCATGTCGGCCAGGCACCGCTCGTGGTCGGGGAAGACCACGTCCTCCTTGGCGGGGAAGTAGCGGAAGAAGGAGCGGCGCCCCACCCCGGCCAGCGCCACAATGTCGTCCACGGTCGTCTGCTCGTAGCCCCGCTCCAGGAACAACTGGAAGGCCGCCGCGACCAGGGCGTCCCGCATGGGCGGTTTGGTCATGAACGGGAAACTAGCATCAGACCGAGACCGATGGCACTCAGTGCGCTCGGTATGGGGAACTGAGTGCACTTCCGATCCCGCCGACGGTTCACGCGAGGCGCGGGATCAGCCGTGGCGGTGAGCCCGACCGGCGCCGCCTCCCGCCGACGGACACCGTGCTCCCCGTAAGCCGTGCCCTATGCACTGAACCCAGGGGCCCCCGCCCGCGTATCACTGCAAGGAGCCGTCGCGTCACCGTGCGCGGGCCGTCGCAGTTGGTACGCGGGGAACATCCGGGAACCCGCAGGGAAGGGGAGCAGAGTGTCGACACCGCCCGCTCCGGGCCGGCCGCAAGGCCGCCGACCCCTGGAGCCGACGCGCGTGGTGCGCCGTCGCCGAACCGAGGCACTGGCGCAGCTCATGCGGGAGCACGAGGAGGCGATGGCCGGAATCCCGGAGGGCTACGAGTTCGTGGACCTGCCCCGGCCCGCGCCCGGCGCCGAGGACGCGACGCAGGAACTGCCGCCCGTCAGCCGCCGCCGACGTGCCGAGCCGACTCAACGGACGCGCAGCGGCTTCGGGTTCGGCCCGAACCTGCGCCGCGCCGCCATCGGGGTCGCCGTCGGTGCGGCGGCCCTGGTCGGCTTCGCTGCGGCCCTGCTGGTCCCGGACAGAGCCGAGGGTGAGGAGGTCCGGCCGGCGCCCCAGGCCGTCGTCCCCGCCACGGTCCCCACCCCGTCGCCACCGGCACCGGCCGACCCGGACGGCGCCGGCACCCTGCGGGAAGGGGACAGCGGCGCCGAGGTGGCCGAGTTGCAGCAACGTCTGCTGCGTATCCCGGACGTCTACACCGGCGGCGCCACGAGCGGCAGTTACGACACCGCCCTCACCGAGGCGGTGGCCCGCTTCCAGCTCTGGTACGGCATCCGCGGCGACGAGTCCGGCGTCTACGGCGACGACACGCGTAAGGACCTGGAGTCCCGTACGGGGTCCTGAACGGGCGCACCGGTCAGGCGGGCGGTGGGCTCAGCGGGCGGCGTGGGTGTCGACCAGGGCCTGGGTGACCGCGCGGATGCTGCGGGCGATGTGCTGGAGCTGGAGCACCTCGGCGGCGTACATCTTGATCGTGTGCTCGATGACCGACTCGCTCAGGCCGAGGCCGGGGAGGTCGGCGCGGGCCGTCTGGAGGGCGGTGCGGGCGACCCGGATCTCGTGCTGGACCTGGATGTGCGCGTGGCGGGCCAACAGGACGGGGTGGCGGATCAGCGTCGGGTAGCCGGCGTAGCGCGTCGGCACCAGCTCGCGCAGCCATTTGACCGCCGAGCGCTCCCAGTCGTAGCTGCCGGGGATCTTGACCTGGCAGGGCCAGTCCGGGCTGGTCCGCGTGGTCGTCATGGTCATCGTGGGCATGGATCGCTCCGGGTGTACGGCGCCGAAAGGTGGTGCGACGGGATGCAGCGGCCCCGGCCCAGGGGATGGCCGGGGCCGCAACGGGCGTTCGCACGGGCGACACCCGTCCGGACACCCGAGCGCCGACGCGGGTAGGAGACGGCGGCAGCGAGTGTGCGGGGCGTTGGAACGAGTCCCGGGTCCCACCTGGACGCGATCCGTGAGCAGTATTTATATATGCCGTCCGGTTTGCAAGAAGTATAAAAAAATTCATGAACGGAACGGGATGAATCCGGATGAAACCCCATACGCCCGGACGAGGACGCGGACGGCCGACTTACTCCCGGAGGAAGAACTGATGGAGGTCGGCGCTCTGCTCGTATTCCTCCAGGCGCCCCTGTGTCCGCTCCGGATCTGCGTCCGTCATGGCCTGGAGCAGCGCCGCCGACAGCACCGCGGGCCCGGCGTACGAGTCGAACACCAGCCGGGACCCCGTGCCGGTGGCGAAGGCGATGTCGGCCTCGTCGGCCAGCGGCCCGAGGGCGAGGTCGGTGATCAGGGCCACCCGCAACCCGGCCCGCCGGGCGACCTGCACCGCGGTGAGCGTCTCCTGCGCGTGCCGGGGCATGGAGAACGCCAGCACCCAGGTGCCCCCGGCGCCCCGGGACTGGAGAAGCGCGTCGTAGGCGACACTGCCGCCCCGGGTCACCAGCCGGACGTCGGGGTGGATACGGCGGGCGGCATAGGCGAAGTACTCGGCCAACGACCCGGAGATACGCAGGCCGAGCACGGTCAGCGGAGTCGAGCGCGACAGATTACGGCCGACCTCGATCACCCGGTCCGGGTCGGCGAAGTCCCGGCGCAGGTTCTCCAGGTTGGCGATCTCGGCGTCCACCGCCGCCTGGAGTTCGTTGCTCCGGTTCTCCTCCGCCGTGCCCGGCGCGCTCGCGAGGGTGCTGAGCGCGATGGCCTGGAGCCTCTCGCGCAGTGCCGGGTAGCCGCTGAAGCCGACGGCCGCCGCGAACCGCGTCACGGACGGCTGGCTCACTCCCACCCGGTCCGCCAGGTCGGTGATCGACAGGAACGCGGCCTCGGTGATGTGCTCGATCAGATACTGCGCGATGCGCCGCTGCCCGGGGGAGAGCCGAGGCCCGTCGAACAGCTCCCGCAGCCGGGAGGCCGGCGCCGCTTCCACCTCCGGGGCCGTCTTCCCCGAGGTGATGGCGGACGCCTGGGCGCGAGCCTGCTGCGGCGATGGCACCGATGTGCCTCGTTCGTCTCCCACAGCGACTCAACATAGCTCACCGTTCACCGGCGGAAGATCGTGATCGAGTGGCCGACCTCGTCAACCTCGTGGCTGCTGTGGATCAGCCGCGCCAGCCGCCCCCGCGCCTTGGCGACCGACGAGTCCGACACCACCAGCAGTCCGCGCACCTTCCGTTCGGCCTGACGGCGCGGATCGGACGCGTGGATCCCGTAGTACGACGGCACACCGCTGCCCTTGTAGACCAGCCAGACGTGCCGGCCCGCGTACCGATGGCGCAGCCGGTCCGCGAGCCGCCCCAGGTCCTGGCCCCAGTCGACGTTGGAGTCGTGCAGCCGCTCGTGCGTCTTGGCCGGTCCGCCGAACGCCTCGTTGGCGTAAGGGAGATAGAACGGGAAGGTGCGCAGCGAACTGACCGCCACGAACGCCAGCAGCCCCGCCGCCACGACCGGCACCCACCGCCGCCGCAGCGCGAGCACACCGACCGCCGCCACCGCCCCGAACATCGGCACGAAGACGGCGTACCGCACCCCGAAGTCCCGCCGGCTGTCCATGGCCGCGACCAGCAGCACAGCCGCTGGAAGCAGCAAGTAGGGCGCGCCGCACCGAAGTTGACGGTTCGTCAAAAACGCTGCCGTGCCCGCCGTCCACAGCACCAGCGCGCCGATCGGGGTCTTCACCAGGAGTGCGGCCGGCAGGTAGTACCAGAGGGAACCCGCGTAGTGCCGCCCGAAGAGGAAGCCCTCCCAGTGCGCGTTGTCCAGGCCGAACTGCAGCCGCATTCCGTCGCGGTAGGCCTCCGGGAAGGGCAGCAGGCCGGTCAGCAGCCCCCGCAGCCCGTGCACGGCCGGGACCTCCCCGGAGGCCGGCGTCCAGCGCAGCCGGGGATCGACGGCGAGATACGCGGCCCATACGACCGCGATCGCGACCAGCGCCGCCACTGCCGCGCCCGCCGCGGCGCGCGCGAACAGGCTGAGACGCGCTCCCGAAGCCGCCGTGCCGCGCCGGGCACGCCACACCGACAGGCCGGCCAGCAGAAGCAGCACGGGGACGGCGGCGAGGGTGTTCATCTTCGTGGCCACGGCCGCCCCGAGGGCCGCTCCGGCGAGCGGAAGACCCAGAAGGGGCCGCCGCCGCGCCCGCCACAGCAGCCACACCGACGTCAGCACGAACCCGGCCGCCGGTACGTCGAGCGTGGCCAGCGAACCGTGCGCGACGACGTCCGGCGAGAAGGCGTACAGGGTGAGCGCCCCCAACCCGCCCACCACACCGGCGAGTTCACGAGCGAAGACGAACACCACCAGCCCGAAGAGCAGCGTCAGCGCGATCACCGGCAGCCGCGCCCACAGCATCAGACGCCAGGGGTCGTTGCCGGACTCGTAGAGCAGATGGCGGCCCACGTGGCTCTGGTCGCCGTCGTAGCCCCGGTCGAAGTGGGGGCCGGCCGCGGCGACTCCGGCGGCGATGACCAGCTTGCCCAGCGGCGGGTGCTCCGGGTTGAGCCGCAGGCTGTGCTCGTGGAGATAGACGGCTGCCGCGGCGACGTACACGGGCTCGTCGATGGTGGGCGTCTGCTCCACCGCCGTCGTGATCATCGCGACGGCCATCTGGAGGAGCAGGACGGCCACGACGAGCGGGACCAGCAGGCGTCGACGGCGTCCGAGACGGGCGAGAAGTCGCGCACGTCGGGTCGGGATCGGGGGCGCGGCGCCGGGGAGGACCTCCTCCGGAGGCGCACAGCCGGGCGGGGTCACCGCGTCGGGGGGAGTCACGGGGGCGAGAACCGTGTGCTGATCGCGCGTGATCGTCCGCCCCGCGGTGGCGGGAGTGATCCGGAGCCGGGCCATGGCCCCACTCTCGCATCAGCTCCCGCCCCGCACCTGTTACCGCTTCAGGAGTCGTACCGACAGACCTGCCGCCGTGTAGACGGGTACGGCACGGACGTGGTCCGAGTCCACCTCGATACGGTCGAACTGCCCGCGCAGCGCGGCGGCGCCGATGACGCGGACGACGCTGCCCACGGCCGGCGGGTTCTCGGCGTCGAGGGTCAGCGACAGGACGCTGCCCTTCTCCA
Source organism: Streptomyces sp. NRRL WC-3618 (assembly GCF_001280005.1). GTDB lineage: Bacteria > Actinomycetota > Actinomycetes > Streptomycetales > Streptomycetaceae > Streptomyces. The sequence goes on from NZ_LGDW01000155.1 coordinate 38,492, forward strand.
GGAGCGCGCGCCGGGTCACCGTCACGACCTCGGTGTGGCAGCCCTTGCGCAGCGTGACCGCCAGCGTTCCCGACCGCTGGGCGTACGTGCCGTGCACCCGCACCGGCTCGGTCACCCGCAGCGTCCCACCCAGCACCCGGACGTCGCCGCGGCCCAGCGCGTGCGCCGAGGCCGAGACCAGCGTGCCCGCCGTGAGGTCCGTCCCGCCCCTGTAGCTGTTGTGCCCGGTCAGCGTGAGCGTGCCGGTGCCGGTCTTGGTCAGTCCGCCCCGGCCGTCGATGTCGTTGCGCCACGCGTCGGCGGCGCCGAAGCCACCGGCCGCCGCGTCGAGCGAAACGGTCACGTCGGACTCGAAGGAGCCGTAACCGTCCGCCGCGGCGAACAGGTTGAGCCGCCCCCACTGCTCGAAGCCGTCGAGCAGGACGTATCCGGAGGGCAGCGCGGTGGTGCGCAGCACGTCCCGGCGCTGTGCGGCCGTCAGGTAGGGCAGCCGCGTCTCCAGCAGCACCTCGGCGCCCTTCGGCACGGTCAGCGGAGTCGAGCAGCCCTGCCGGGTCAGGACGTACGTCAGCTTGGGCGTGACCAGGGCGAGGTTCGCGTCCCGGTCGGCGTACTTGTCGCCGGCGTCGGAGTGCGCGTAGGCGAACAGGGTGTCGGCCGTCGTGCCCGTTTTGGCCTGGAAGTACTCGGCGGCCTGCTTGCGCGCGGCGGCCTTGAGCGCGGTGTTCTCCGGCTTGAACAGCACGGCGGCCGCCAGCGCGGTGGCCATGATCCGGCCACCCATGACGTCGACCGTGGAGTGCATACCGGACATGATCCGGGTGTGGCTCAGCTCGAAGGCGCGCGTCACGATCTCCTGGAAGCGCTCCGGGACCGCGTACGCGTACGCCAGGGCCGCCAGATGGAAGGCGTTGGTGTGACCGCTGGGGAAACCGCCGTCCTCGGCCGGGGTGTCGCTGCGCTGGCGCAGCAGCTGCGGCACGACGACGACGTCGGATTCGTAGACCGGGTACCCGAGCGCGTCGGTCTTTCCGGTGTCGACGACCTGGCTGTTCTCGTTCATCCGCCACGGGCGCGGGTACTGGAAGCTGAGCTTGGCGGGGTTGCTGGAGGTGAAGTCGCCGCGCACGGTGTCGACGAGCCTGGCCACCTGGCCGAGGTCCGAGTCGTACGACCCGGCGCCCAGCGCGGACCCGGCGGGCGCGCCGGCCGGCACGGCGTCGTTGATCTTGGCTGCCGGGATGCCGTCGGGGGCGGAGGTGATCGAGGTGACCGCCTTGGCGCCCGAACGGTACAGATCGGCCAGCGGGCCGAGCCCGCCGATGATGGCGTAGCTCTGGTGCTGGCGGTCGTAGACGAAGGCATCCCTCGCCTGTTCCTCCGTGCGGCCGTGGGTGAGGCGGACGCAGTAACGCATGTTGGCGCGCAGTATCTCGGGCCGCAGCGGCGTGCCCGTGTTCCAGGCGGCGCCGGTCTTCCACACCTTGGCGAAGCCGCCGAGCGCGCGGATCACCGCGTTGGTCTCGGGCGTCGAGTTGGTGACGACGTTGGTGCTGTAGTCGTCGACGAACGCGAGAGGCGCGGTGGCCGCCTTCGCGTCGGCCGCGGCCAGCCAGCCGACGGCGGTCGGCGCGGCCAGCACTCCGGCCGACGCGCCCAGGGACGTCCTGAGGAACCCTCGGCGGTTCAGGGCGTGTTCACGGACCGACGCGGGGGAGTCGTGCCCGACTGATGACGGCATGCGGCTGCCTCTCTGGAGTTCTAGGGAGCTCTACGGCCGCACGGCCATAGAGGGGTGGGGGTGACTGCGACTGGTGGCGCGCTCGTGACGCGAGCGCCGAAGGCGCCTTCCCGAGCGCACGAGCGAAGATCTACGGGCGGGTTGTGTCCGGTCGGCGTTGGCCCGTCGACCAGCACCTGTCACAGGAGTGAACGGGCCATCGCCAGTGCCCCTTCTACCGGCGGCACGTCGAGATGCCTCGGTCGGGCATGCGGCACGCGTTCGGCCAGGGACGCCACGAAGGCGTCGTACAGGACGGGTTGGGCGAGGACCGTGCTGCCCGCGACCACGACGTCGTCGACCGGGACACCGCGCGCGGCGAGCCGGACGACGAGCGCCGCGAGCGACCGGCCGCCCTCGGTGAGCACCGCGCCCGCGAGAGAGGAGCCCGCCTCGGCGGCGGCGAACACGGCCGGCGCGTGCCGGCCCCAGTCGGCGGAGGGAGAGGTGGCGCCCTCCAGCGCCCCGCCGAGCGCGGGCACGTCGGGCACCTCGAACGCGGCGAGAAGTCGCTTGGCGAGTTCGTCGGGCTCCTCGCCGAGGTCGTGTGCCGCCCACACCACGCGGACGGCCTCGCGGACGAGACCGGCGGCGCCGCCCTCGTCGCCGAGGAGCGCGCCCCAGCCGCCGACCTGCACGGGAGTGTTGTCCTCGCGGCGGCCGACCGCGACGGAACCGGTGCCGGCGACCAGCCCGGCGCCCCGGTCCAGACCGGCCGCGGGAACGAGCAGTTCGGCGTCGCCGACGACCGACGCGGGCGCGTCGAAGTGGAGACGCAGGGCGGCGCGGATCTCGGCGCACTGACGGGGCGTCTCGCAGGCGTGCGCGCCCACGGCGACGGCGGCCGGGCGCGCGCCCGCGGGCAGGGCACCGGCGACCAGCGCCGCCAGCCAGTCGGCGGCGGCCACCGGGTCGTGCGGCCGCCAGCCGCTGCTCGGGCGGATGTGATCGGCGACCAGCTCGTCCCCGGCGCGGGCGCGCAGGTGCGTCTTGGTGCCGCCCACGTCGATGCCCACGACGAGCGGGCGCGGGAAGGGGGAGTCCTGCACGGATCCTCTTTCGTCGTACCGCTGTGGCTGTGACGGCGGGCGAACCGTGCTTTGACCAGCGAAAACCTGGCGCGAACCCGGCGAAAACCGGGCGGAGAACCTGGCGTACGGAGGAGCTTGGGAAGCCCCGGGACGGGCCTCTGAGCGGACACGGCAGGCGAGTACCGTGACATTCGTTAGGAAGTTAACTAACGAAGTACAGTGCGTGTCAAGAGGTATCGCGCACCCGACCGCGACGGCCGCCCGACCAGGCCGGAACGCGACGGGAAACCGCGCTGCCAGGGCATCCCGTCGCCGCACCCCACGCCATCGAACCGTTGGGGGAGCGCGGCCCTCGACCTTGGGGAGACTGTGGAACACGATGTGGCGAAGGCCCCGCGCCTGACCGAGAGCGCCAGCGCGGTGTTCGCCGTGCTGGCCGGGGCGGGCACGGCCACCCGGCCGCAGCTCGCGAGTCTGGCGGGCCTGTCGAAGCCGACCGTGTCCTCCGCCGTGGCGGAGCTGGAGACCGCCGGGCTCGCCGCCCACTCGGGCATCGCCTCCGGCGGTACGGGCCGTTCCGCCGCCGTGTACGCACTCGGTCCCGCGGCCGGCGCCGTACTCGCTGTCGACCTCGGCCCCGCCCTGACCCGGGTGCGCGGCTGCGCCCTCGACGGCACCCTGCTCGCCGAGGCCACCGGCTCCCGCGACCAGGCCGCCGGCGTGGTGCGCGAGGCGCTGGCCGCGCTCCCCGCCGACGCTCCGCTGCGCACCATCGTGGTGGCCGTCGGTGACGTCGCCGCGCGCGCCGAGGAGGGCACCGTGCGTCCGGCGACCGCCAAGGCGAGGCCAGTCTTCGACGCGGTGGCCGTGGCGCTGCCGCCCGGGGTGCCCGTCCACCTCGAGAACAACGTCAACTGCGCCGCGCTCGCCGAGCTGCACGAGGGCGCGGCGCGCGGCCGGCACACCTTCGGCTATCTGCGGATCGGTGTCGGTGTCGGTCTCGGCATCGTCGTGGGGGGCCAGGTGCTGGCCGGGGCCAACGGGGCGGCCGGAGAGCTCGCCCGGCTGCCCTACCCGTGGGACGACGACCTGGAGCCCCGCCGCGAGGCCCTGGAGGAGTACATCGGCGCCCGCTCCCTGCTGCGCCGGGCCGCCGAGGTTTGGCCGGAATCCGACGGTTCGTGCCCCCGTACCGCCGAACAATTGTTCGCGCTGGCTGGTCAGGGCGGTGCCACGGCCCGCGCGATCGTCGACCGGCACGCGGTGGACGTCGGCCGGCTGGCCGCCGCGGTGACCGCCGTACTGGACCCCGGGCTGCTCGTCCTGAGCGGCAGCACCGGCGCGTTTCCGCAGCTTCTGCCCGGCGTGCGGGCCGAGTTGGCGCGGCTGAGCTGGCCCACCGAAGTGGTCAGCAGCCAGATCGGTGATCTCGGTACCGTGGTGGGTGCGGCACGGCTCGCGGTCGCCAGAGGAGTCCAAACCGTGACCCAGGCAGCGCGGGCGAAGGATTGACGGTTTCGGACTCGGTCTGCCAATGTCCGGACAAGCGCTTTCTAAGTCGGCCGGGAACGCCGGCTTGGGGTGAGCCTCCCGCCCGTACTCGACGTACGGCAACCGCACGAGGGCGTGCCCGTGCGGTGACGGCCCATTTGGCCGGGGATCCCGCCCCGCGTGGACGACGCGGCCGGGCGAGGCCGCGCCCCCGGAAGGCGACTGCTCCTGCAAACTGCACCAGTGCCGCCTCGGTCGGCGCCGTGCTCCGTCCCCTAACCACGAAAAAAAGGGATCGAAGATGACCACTGTGGGTGTGCGGCGCTCCAGCCGACTCGGCCGCGGCGGTATGCGCCGCCTGGTTCCCCTCGCTGCCGTCGCGTCGGCGGGTGCCCTGCTGCTCTCCGCCTGCGGGGGTGGATCCGACTCGGGGGGCACCTCCAAGTCGCTGACGTTCTGGATCTCCACGGTTCCGGGGCAGGACGCGGGCTGGAAGAAGCTGATCGCGCAGTACAAGAAGGACACCGGCGTCGACGTCAAGCTCGTCAACATCCCCTACGAGGGCTACACGACGAAGCTGCACAACGCCGCGCAGGCGAACTCCCTGCCCGACGTGGCGGCCGTGCCGGCGCTGGACCCGATCTGGTCGAACAAGCTGCTCGACCTCAGTACCATCGCCAACAACAAGAGCAACAACATCAACGCCAACTTCCTGGCCAAGGACAAGTCCGGGAAGGTGCTGGCCATCCCCTCGGACGTCACCGCGTCCGGCATGTTCATCAACAAGTCGCTCTTCGAGAAGGCCGGGGTCCCCTTCCCGACCTCGCCCCAGAAGACCTGGACCTGGGACGAGTTCATCAAGGCGGCCAACACCGTCCGGGACAAGACCAAGGTCAAGTACTCCCTGACCTTCGACCAGTCGCCGTCCAGGCTCCGCGCCATGGTGTACGAGATGGGCGGGCAGTACGTCCACGCGGACGACTCCGGCAAGTTCTCGGCGGACGCGGCGACCAAGAAGGCCGTGAACTACTTCGTCAAACTGAACGACGACAAGACCATGCCGAAGTCGGTGTGGACCAGCGGCGCCGACCCGTCGGCCATGTTCCAGAGCGGTGACGTGGTCGCCTACTGGTCCGGCGTGTGGCAGGTCCCCGCCTTCGCGGACAGCGTCAAGAAGTTCGAGTGGGCGAGCGTCCCGACCCCCGCCCAGCCGGTGCAGGCCAGCGACGTCAACAGCGGCGGCCTGACGGTGGGCTTCAACAACAACGCCGACGCGGCCTCCGCCACGACCAAGTTCCTGTCCTGGCTGTACGAGCCGGCCCACTACCAGGTGCTGTGCGAGACGTCCGGGTTCCTGCCGGTCGAGAGCGGACTGAACCCGAAGTACCCCTTCAAGTCCGAGGCGGCGCAGGCGGCGTACAAGCTGTACAACGAGTCGATCCCGCTCTACGCCCCGATCTCCGGCTACTTCAGCGGCGCGCAGAACGACTGGGTGCTGAAGGGCAAGACCCTCACCGAGGACCCGACCAAGACGGAGCTCGGCAAGGCGATCAACGGCCAGCAGTCGGCCGACAAGGCCCTGGAGAACATCGTGGCCGGCTACAACCAGCAGGTCGGCGGCTGATCGTCGGCGCGAGGGCCGGGCGGCGGTGTCCCGGCGTCGCCGCCCGGCCCCCGCGCCCACGCAATGCCGGGCTCATGGTGTGAGCTCACCGGAATCCATTCGACCAGCACGGAGTCAGGAAGATGACCAAACGCGCCTCGGACGTGTCCGTGAGCCCGCCCAGGAGACGCAGCAAGTACACCCTTGCGCCGCTCGTGCTCATCGCGGCCAATGTCGTGCTGTTCTCGCTGTTCTTTGTCTGGCCGGCGGTGATCGGGCTCCTCTACTCCTTCACGAACTACACGGGTGTGGGGGCGTTCCAGTTCATCGGACTGGACAACTACAACAACCTGATCGGGGACTCCGCCTTCTACGGCGCGCTGACCCGGACCCTGTTGTACGCCGTGCTCTTCGTCCCGCTGAACTTCGGGGCCTCGCTGCTCATCGCCAACCTGCTGGTGAGCAAGCACGCCAAGGGGGGGACGGTCGCCCGCGTCATCTTCTTCATCCCCTGGCTGCTGTCGCCCATCGTCGTGGGTGTCCTGTGGCGGTGGCTGTTCGGTGAGAACTTCGGACTGGTCAACTACGTCATCGAGCAGCTCGGCGGAAGCGCCGTCCCGTGGCAGTCGAACGCGGACCTGTCGTTGCTCGTGGTGGTGATGGCGGCATCCTGGACCTGGACCGGTTTCTCGATGCTGCTGTTCATCGCGGCGATCAAGAACGTACCGGTGTCGTACTACGAGGCGGCCTCGCTCGACGGCGCCGGCCCATGGCGCCAGTTCATCAGCATCACGCTGCCGAGCATCGCGCCCACCTCGTTCATCGTCATCCTGCTCAACACGATCAACGCGATGAAGGAATACCCGGTGTTCGTCGCCCTCAACAACGGCGGACCCGGTACGTCGAACAACCTGCTGGTCCAGTACATCTACGAGACCGGCTTCAAACGGGGCCAGATCGGCTACGCGAGCGCCGCGTCGTTCGTGCTCATGCTCATCCTGATGGCCGTCGCGATCGTCCAGCTGATCGTCAACCGGCGGGTGGAGAACCGATGACAACCACAGACATCCCACGCCCGGCCGACGCCGGTCCCGCACGGGCCGTCTCCAAGAAGCGGCCCCCCAGGGACCGTGGCGGGCTCCGGCGAGCGGTGCCCGCGACGACCCTGCTGTGGATCCTGGCGTGCCTGTACGGGCTGCCGGTGCTGTGGTTCATCCTCAGCTCCCTCAAGCCGGCCAGCGACCTGTTCTCCTATCCGCTGTCGCTGGTTCCGCACAACCCCACCCTGTCGGGCTACCTGACCGCGTGGCGCAGCGCCAACTTCTCCCAGTACTTCCTCAACACGGCCCTCGTGTGCGTGATCACCACGATCCTCACGGTGGGAGTCAGCTGCTGCACCGGGTACGCGCTGGCCAAGTACGACAACAGGTGGCTGAAGGCCTTCTTCATCTGCATCCTGGCCACCACGATGCTGCCCGGCGAGGTCATGCTCGCCCCGTCCTTCCTCGTGGTCCGCAACCTCGGCCTCTACAACTCGTTCACCGGCATCATCCTCCCGGCCGTGCTCACCGCGACCGGATGCTTCATGTTCCGCCAGTTCTTCCTGACGGTCCCCGACGAACTCGTGGAAGCCGCACGCATCGACGGCGCGCGTGAGCTGTCGATCTTCCTGCGGATCATGGTGCCGATCTCCCGGCCCATCATGCTGACCCTCGCCATCCTGTCCTTCCAGTGGCGCTGGAACGACTACATCTGGCCGCTGCTGATGCTCAACGACCCCGACAAGTTCACCGTGCAGATCGGCATCCAGAGCATCGTCGGCGCGCAGAACATCAACTGGTCGGTACTGCTCGGCGCATCGGTCATCTCCATGATCCCGCTGATCGTCATCTTCCTGGTCTTCCAGCGTTACGTCATGGGCGCCGACATCAACGCCGGCCTGAAGGACTGACCTTGCCGAGCCCGCTCGACCACGAGTTCGTCAGCGCGGTGGCCGCGGCCGCCGACCGGTCGGCCGTCCCGATGGCGACCGCGCCCGACGAGGAACCCGTCGGTGTGCCGCACCGTGGTCTGGCGCGCAGGGTGAAGACGCTGGTCGCGGCGTACCGTTCCCCGGATTCGGCACTGCACGGCAGCAGCCGGGCCGTCGCCGCCGCGATGACCCACGTCCGGGCGCTGCGGGCCACGCAGACCACCACCGGCCTCTTCGCCGGCGGCGACAATGTGCAGTCACCGCCGGACTCCGCCTTCAGCGTCAACGACGTGTGTGACGCGCACGTCCTCGCCGTCGGCGCGGGACCGGAACTGCACGACGTCACGGCGGCGCTCGCCGAGATCGCCGGCGCCGCCACGGGGAGTCTCCTGACCGGTGGGGTGCACACCCCGAACCACCGCTGGGAGCTGTGCGCGGCGCTGGCCCGCCTGCACCGGTCGTTCCCCGACGACCGGCTGCTCGCCCGCGTCGAGGAGTGGCTCTCCGAGGGCGTCGACATCGACGCGCAGGGCCTGTATTCGGAACGCAGCGCCGGCTACGCGTCCCATGTGACCAACCCTGCGCTGCTGTTGCTGGCCGAAGTCCTCGACCGCACCGACCTGCTCGACGCCGTCGAACGCAACCTCGCCACGACCCTGGACCTCATCAGGCCGGACGGCACTGTGGAGACCGTCCACTCACGTCGGCAGGACCAGAACCACCCGTTCCCGCTGGCGCCCTACCTGCCGCACTACCGGCTGCTCGCGATCCGCACCGGCCGGGGCGACTTCGCCAGGCCGGCGCGATTGGCGGCCGCCGGCGGCATCGACGACCCCGACCTCCTCGCCCAGACCCTCCTCACCCCGGACCTGAGCCGCGAACTGCCGTCCCCGCACGCGGAGAAGCTCCCGCGCGCCCGGTACCTCAGCACCGCACGCCTCGCGCACCACGCTTCGGCCACCGCGCACACCGTGGTGTACGGCGGCTCCGACGTGCCCGTGCACCGGCGCATCCGCTCGGGCCTCGCCTGCAACCCCACCTTCCTGCGCCTGTTCGCCGGTGCCGCCGTCCTTGACGCGGTCCGTCTCTCCCGCGGCTTCTTCGATCTGGGTCCGTTCCGCGCCGCCGACATGCGACGGCTCGCCGACAACCGGTACCGGCTCACCGAAACCCTCACGGCCGCCTACTACCAGCCGCTCCCGAAGGACCGGAGGCGGGACGACGGCGACTACCGACTGGTGGACGACGGACGCTTCTCGGCCGCGATGGCCTTCCCGGACCGTCCTCGGGACGAGGTCTCCCACACGACCCTCGTCGAGGTGGACCTGCGGGAGGACGGTGCCGACCTGCGGATCGACATCAGCGGCCCCCCGGTGCCCTGGGCCCTGGAACTGACCTTCCGGCCGGGCGGAGTGCCCGAGGGCGCAGTCCCGATCGGCGACGAACGCTGGTGCCTGACGACCGGCCTGATGACCTACCGGGCCGGCGACGACGAGATCCGGGTCGAGGTAGACGTCGAGGCGGGCGAACCGCTCGCCGGGCCGGACCGGAGTGACGTACTGCGGTACGACCCGGGGCAGGATCACACGGTGGTGCGCGGCACCGACGCGACGACCGGGAACCGCGTCCACATCGGTGGACTCGGCCCGCACACAGTGGCCGTCGCACTGCGCGCCCACCGGCCCACCCCCGTTGTGTGACCCCGCCCAACCACGCCATGGCCACCCCAGGCATGAAGGATTGATCCCCGTGCACCTCACGCACCAGCGCGGCCCCCTCCACGACCTGCCCGACAGCCCGGAGGCGTACGACGCGGTCCTCGCCGACGTCGTCGAGCAGGCCCTCGCGCGCCTCACGCCCGAGGGCAACCTCGAACACCCCGACAGTGTCGACGACATCGGCGACACCTCGCTCGGCATCACCTCGCTCCTCGCACTCGCCTGGCAGCGCGGCAAGGACCCCCGGCTGCCGGAAGCGGTGCACCGCAGCCTCGCCTTCCACCTGCGAGAGCGCGTCTACACCGAGGACAACCCCGGCTACCCCAACCTGAGGGTCCGCAACTCCGGTCTGCCGTACGCCCGTTACACCCTCGCGACGGGCGCACACCCCATCGGCGACTGGCCCAGTACCGTCTGGGCGCTGCTCCAGGCCGTCAACGTGCTCGACCTGGCCGACGGCCTCGTCGACGACACGCAGCGCGCACGGCTGCTGGAGGTGGCGCGCGGCTACTGGCGCTGGCTGACCGAGGCGACCTTCTTCAATCCCCAGGAGGCGGGCAACCAGGCGATCGGCTGTGTGGTCGGCGGCCTGATGCTGGCACGCCAACTGCCCCCGCCGGAGGGGGAGCCGGTCCGTGCCCGCGCCCTGGAGCTGTACACCGACAAGATCCACGCACACCGGGTCCGCGACCGCGGCGCACTGCTGCCGCCCGAGCACGGCGGCGCCTACGACAACAACTACGGCCCGATCTCCCTGTCCTTCCTCGCCCAGGCCCACCGGATCAGCGGTGAGGAGATCTTCGCCGAGGACGGCGACGCCCTGGCTCGCTACATCGACGCCCGCCTCACCGGCGGCGGGTTCGACAACGGCGGCCCCCGCTACAGCGAGCAGCACTCCGCCTTCGAGTCCGTCCTCGGCCTGCGCTACTTCGGCGCCCGTATCGGCTCCGACCTCGGCCGCTACCGGTGCGACAGCCGTTGGGCCCGGCACGCGGTCAACGCCGGCGGCGGGGTCGACGGCCACTTCGCGTGGATGCTGATCTGGCAGATCCAGGACACCACCCGCTGGCACCGGGAACCCTCCGAGGCCCCCGTCCGCCACCAACTGCGCGCGGGCACGGTCTCGGTCGCCTTCGACAGTCACGTGACCCCGACGGTCGTGGAGGCCGCCGGAACGTACTACCTGCCCGCCGCCGTCAACCGTCAGCACGGCCACGGCCCCGTCACCGAGGGCTTCCTGCTGTGCCGCCCCATGGGCGAGGTCCGCGTACGGGACGTACGCACCGCCGCCCTCGCCGCCAAGCTGGTCACCAAGCCGGTCGTCGGCCGCGACCACGTCCTGCGCCACCTCCGGTCCCTGTACGTCACGGACGGCACGACCCTGTGGGTCACCGTCGCCGTCGAACACTTCGACGGCACCCCGTACCTGCTCGCCGGCCTGCCGTACGCCACCGACGACGGCGACCGGATCCGCCGGACGGCGCAACCCGGGGACGTCGTCTCGGCGGGCCCCTTGCGTCTGACCCACCCGCAGTCCGCCGGGGTGGAGCACTTCGACGCCCGCTCGGACATGTCCCAGGAGCGGGCGGCCTTCGCCCTCGCGGCGGACCCACGCGGCTACGGCAACCCCGACGAGGGCTGGCGCCACCTGGTCAGCTCCACGGCACTGGAGGCAGACCCCGCCCCCGGCGCGCCGGAGGGGCTGAGCGTCTTCGCCGTACGGTACGGCGGCGCCGACGACGCCGAGTTCACGCCGGTCTTCGAGACCACGCCGGAAGGTCTGCGGGTGCGCACGGAGGCCTTCACGGCCGTGATCGGCGACGCGGCGGGCGACGCCCACGGCGAACCGGAGCTGACGCTTCTCGACTGAGAAGGCGGACGACCCGAAACGTACGAGGCCGAGCAGCCCACCCGCCCGCTGCTCGGCCTCCGCGCGTCGCTCAGATCCGCGTCTCCACGACCAGATCCGCCCGGTCCCGGGTCGCCGCCACCAGATCGGCGTTGCGCTGGTCGGTGCCCAGCACCCACGCGAGGGCGGTGGCGTGGTCCTTGCCGAACTCCTCGTGCCGGGCGACCAGCCGACGGACCCGCTCGTCCTCGTCCAGCGCGCAGAACCACACCTCGTCGAGCTGGGCCCGCACCCGCGACCACGAACCCTCCGTCAGGAGAAGGTAGTTGCCCTCGGTGATGACGAGCCGCGCCGACGGAAACACCGGGATCGCCCCCGCGACCGGCTGCTCCAGCACCCGCTCGAACCCCGGCGCGTAGACGATCTCCCGGTCGCCGTTCTCCCGCAGTCGCCGCAGCAGCGCCGCGTACCCCGCCGCGTCGAACGTGTCGGGCGCGCCCTTGCGGTCGCGCAGGCCCAGCCGCTCCAACTCGACGTCGGCGAGATGGAAACCGTCCATCGGCACATGGGCGACCCAGGGCGAGCCGTCGCCGTTCAGCGCCCGGACGAGCCGTTCCGCGAGCGTCGTCTTGCCCGAGCCGGGACTCCCGGCGATACCGAGCACGGCACGCCGGTCACCGTGGACCAGCGCCCTGGCCCGGCCCAGGAGTTCGTCGAAGGTGGGTGCGGGGGAGGAGAGAGGGCGTTCCACGCGGCCGAGTCTCTCACCCGGACAGACCTTCGTAGGCGGCCGCGACCATCAGGAAGGCCCGGTCGTCACCGGGGTCACCCGAGTTGATCATGCGGTTCATGACGTACGCCACCGTCAGGCGCGCGTCCATGTCGACCAGGACCATCGAGCCGCCCCAGCCACCCCAGGAACAGGTGCGGGGGTTGGGGAGCTGGTCGGACAGGCTGTACCCCATGCCCCAGCGTATGGGCCCGCCCAGGACCGAGTCCGTCCCGTTGAACTGTTCCTCCAGGACGCGTGCACAGCCCGCCTCCGACAGCAGCCGTACGCCTCGTGCGGTGCCCCCGCAGGCCAGTACCGACTGGACGGCGGCGACCGAGCGGGCGTTGCCGTGGCCGTTCGCGGCGGGGATCTCGGCGCGCCGCCAGGCCTCGGTGTTGGCGGTGCCGGCCACGATGGGCGGGTTGCCGGGGCGGTCGGGTTCCGCGTCCGGGTCGCGCGGACGCTCGGCCGGGGGAATCACGGGCGTGACGCGGTGGTCGTGCTCGGCGGACAGCCCGATGTGGAAGTCGGCGCCGAGCGGCCCGGCGATCTCCTCGGCGAAGAAGGCACCCAGGCTGCGGCCGGTGATCCGGCGGACCACCTCGCCGAGGAGGTGGCCGTAGGTGGAGGCGTGGTAGCCGGCCTCGGTGCCGGGCTTCCAGGCCGGAGCCTGGGCGGCGAGGCGGGCGGTGGCGGTCGGCCAGTCGTAGAGGTCCTCGATCGTCATGGGAGCGTCCCAGGTGGGCAGGCCCGCCGTGTGGCCCAGCAGATGCCGTACCCGGACGTCGTCCTTGCCGTTCGCCGCGAACTCCGGCCAGTAGCGGGCGACCGGCGCGTCCAGGTCGAGTTCACCCCGGTCGGCGAGGACCAGCGCGCACAGCGCCGTCATCGTCTTCGTCGTGGACCACGTGTTGGTGATCGTGTCGCGCTGCCACAGGTCGGTACGCGCCTCGTCCGTGTGGCCGCCCCACAGGTCGACCACCGGCTCGCCGTCCAGGTACACCGCGACGGACGCGCCCACGTCCTTGTCGTTGAGCGATGCCGTCAACGCCTCGCGCACGGGCGCGAACTGGTCGGTGCACGTGCCGAGTGTCTCCACCATGGCGCGATCGTAGCCAGGCCCCGTGGACGCGGGCCACCGCTTATTCTCCGGCCCCGCACCCGGCTGATGCCCGGCTCATGTCCCGCTCATGTCCGGTCGATGTGCACGTTCGTCGACTTCACGCGGGCCGTGGCCTCCACCCCGACCTCCAGGCCCAGTTCCTCCACGGCCTCCCGGGTCAGCAGCGACACCAGCCGGTGCGGGCCCGCCTGGATCTCGACCTGGGCCGCCACATCACCGAGTTTCACGGCCGTGACGATGCCGGCGAAGGCGTTCCGGGCGGAGGTGTACGACGGCTCCTCCTCGCCGGAGCCCGTGCCCGCGCCGGAGCCCGCCAGCTCGATCGAGAAGGCGGCCAGATCCCGGCCGTCGATCAGGCGTCGTCCGCCCTCGTCGCGGTGGGTCTTCACCCGGCCCGCGTCCGCCCACCGCCTCGCGGTGTCGGGGCTCACGCCCAGCAGACGGGCGGCCTGACCAATGGTGTAGGACTGCATACGCGCCAACCTAGCTCGTTCCCCGATCTCGCAAAATGAGCAACCTTGCCCGTCCCGGCGTACTGGAGTGGCAGGGAACGCACGCAGCACAGCCACGCCCGGAGGTACCTCGCCCGTGAGCACCACCAAAGCGGCCCCGCCAGGGGCCGGCCACCGCGACGCGGAGGCTCCGCCGGACCGGGCGAGCGGCGAGCAGCAGGGCTGGCAGTTCAGCTCGCCGCTGGTCCTGACCATGCTGCTGATACTCGTCGTCGCCTCACAGGGGGCGATCCGCCGGGCGGTGTCCGCGCCGGTGATGCAGAGCTGGATGACGGTGTTCGTCGCCGTCGTCGTACAGGCCCTGCCCTTCCTCGTCCTCGGCGTGCTGCTGTCGGCGCTGCTCGCGGTGTTCGTACCCCCGTCGTTCTTCGTCCGGGCCCTGCCCAGCCGGCCCGCCCTCGCGGTACCGGTCGCGGGGATGGCCGGAGCGATCCTGCCCGGCTGCGAGTGCGCGTCGGTGCCGGTGGCCGGCGCGCTGGTGCGGCGGGGGGTCGCCCCGGCGGCGGCGCTGGCGTTCCTGCTCTCCGCCCCGGCGATCAACCCGATCGTGCTGACCGCGACCGCCATCGCGTTCCCCGGCAAGCCGGAGATGGTCGTCGCCCGGTTCGTCGCGAGCCTGCTCGCGGCGTGCGCGATGGGCTGGCTCTGGCAGCGGCTCGGCCGCACGAACTGGCTGCGCCCGCCGGCCCACCCCTCGGACGAGGGCCTCGGCAAGGCTGCCGCGTTCTGGAACTCCGTACGGCACGACGTGATGCACGCGGGCGGCTTCCTGGTCGTCGGCGCCATGGCCGCCGCCACCCTGAAGGCAGTGGTCCCGGCGAGCTGGCTGAGCCTCGCGGCGGACAACCCCGTGGTGGCGGTCCTCGCGCTCGCCGTCCTCGCGGTGCTGCTGTCGATCTGCTCGGAGGCGGACGCGTTCGTCGCCGCGTCCCTGACCCAGTTCTCGCTCACGGCCAGACTGGCGTTCCTCGTGGTCGGCCCGATGATCGACCTGAAGCTCTTCGCCATGCAGACGGGCACCTTCGGCCGCGGTTTCGCCCTCCGCTTCGCGCCGGCCACCTTCGTCATGGCCGTGGCGTCGGCGGTCCTCGTCGGGACGGTGCTCCTGTGAACCGGCAGGCACAGGCGGTCGTCCTGTTCCTGGTCGGCGGGGCGATGGTGCACGCCGGCACCACCGACCTGTATCTGCGCTACGTCAAGGCGGGGCTCCAGCCGATGGTCGTCGGCGCCGGCGCGGTGCTGATGGTGGCCGCGCTGGCGACGGTCTGGTACGAGCGGAAACTCGCGAAGACCGGCCCCGACGACAAGGCCGACGCCCACGACAAGGACATGGACGCCCACGACAACGGGGGTCACATCCACCGCGAACCCCGGGTCTCCTGGCTCCTGGTCCTGCCCCTGTTCGCGCTGATCCTGGTGGCCCCGCCCGCCCTGGGCTCCTACAGCGCCCTGCGCACGGGTACGGCCCTCCAGGCGCCGTTGGCCTACGCGCCCCTGCCCTCCGGTGACCCCGTACGCCTCAGCCTCGTCGACTACGCGGGCCGCGCGGCCTACGGTCACGGACGCTCACTGGGTCACCGGCGGATCGTCATCACCGGGTTCGTCGCGCTCGACGGCAAGGGCACCCCGTACCTCGTCCGGATGGCCCTCAACTGCTGTGCGGCGGACGCCCAGCCGGTCAAGGTCGGGCTGACCGGCCGGATCCCCCCGGTGCTCCAGCCAGACACCTGGCTCGAACTCACCGGCACCTACACGGACCGGCGGACCAAGGACCCGGTGAACCACGGCGTCATTCCGTTCTTCGACATCACCGGGGCCAAACCGGTGGTGACGCCGCGTGACCCGTACGACGAGAGCTGGAACAACTGAGGCCGGGGCCGGGCACTTTGGCGGGGCGGCGGGTCAGGGCCGGAGCAGCCCGCGCTCGTACGCCTTGACCAGCCGCTGCGGCACCATGTGCGCGACCCCGTCGACAGTGACCGCCACCAGCTGGGTGGTGGTCGCCTTCCACTGGGCGCGGCGGTGACGGGTGTTGCTGCGGGACATCTTCCGCTTGGGAACGGCCATGGGAATCCTCCTCGGTTGGCAAGCGAGACAGGACGCTACATGAAAATGGATCCCATTAACAGTGGTGAACGTGTGGGGCGGGTGACGCTGTCTGTGTCATGACTCCCTGGGGGTCTACGGATGCGGCTGTGCTTCGGGCGACCCCTCCCCGGACAGCCAGTCGGCGACGGACTGGGCGATCGGCTGCCCGGTGTCCATCTCGACGAAGCCGAACTGGCCCGACTGGTTGCATTCGAGGAACCACCAGACCCCGTCGCGATCCTCCGCGAAGTCGAAGGCCCCATAGGCGAGTTCGGCCTCCCGCAGATACCGGTGCACGGCCTCGGCGAGCCGCGTCGGCACGTCGACCGGTCGCCACGGCTCGTCCGAGGGTGCGAACCGGACATCGATGTCGTCGGGATGCGCGTCGGGTGCGACGGCCTTGCGGGCGGCGAGGACGCGGTCGCCGACCGCTGTCAGGCGGACGTCGGCCCGCTTGTCGACCCGGCGCTGCAACAGGGTGGGCCCGAAGGCGACGGCGGCGAAGTCGACGTCGGGTGCCACCCGGCTCGTCGGCACCACCCTGGGCGGCTCCTGTGGATGCGACCCGGAGACGGGTTTGACGACCAGATCGGGAAACCGCCCCGCGAAGTCCCGGGCCGCCTGCGGGAACGTGGTGATCAGCGTGGCCGGTACGGGGAGTCGGCTGCGTTGGGCGAGGTGCAGCTGCCAGGGCTTGTGGCGGGCCCGGGCGGCGGCGTCGGGGTGGTTCATCCAGCGCGCGCCGGTGCCCCGGAGCATGCCGTAGAAGGCCTGCGAGGCCTCCTCGGTGAGCCAGCCGGACGGCTCGCCGGCCCGCGTGCCCGGAACCCCCGGCCTGCGCACCCAGACGGACCGCAGCCCGTCCATGCCCACCAGCCTGCCCCCGACGGACAGATGCCCGCGAAAAGCGCCGTGCGCGTACTCGCCGGAGAGGGCGACAGTGCCGGGCAGATCGGCGGGATCGAGCCGGACCACGGGAACACCGGTGCCATTGAGTCGGGCCACCACGAGATCCGCCGTCACATCGTGGTCGGACGTCAGAACCAGGACCGTCATCGTGTCAGGTCCACGCTCAGTCGTCGAAGTGCGTCTTGGAACCGGCAGTTGACGTGGTGGCCCCGAATTCCCGCATCACGGCATGGTCATGAGCGGCGATGTGCCCACCCGGCAACACATTCAACTGCAGTCCGCTGTCGTAGCTGTACGGAGTGCTCGCCTCCAACTGCTCAGCCGGGCGCGCGTAGTTCAGGACGAACAGCTGCATCGCTTCTCCTCGATCGGCGACGACGTCGGTCAAGTGGACGGTGGAGGTCCGGAAATAACAACTGTCCGGTCTCCGGTGCCCCGCCTTCAAGGAGTTATACGAATCGAACGCGTGAATGGTTGCGTCGGGTTGTGGGCAACCGTATCCGGGCAGCCCTTCACAGCTCTCGGCCCATGATCCACCGGGCCCCCGGCCCACCGGGGGCAGGTCGCCGACAGGTCAGTGGCGCCCCAGGCCGCCACTGCCGAAGGAGCCACTGGAACCGGGATCCCAACGTCCGCGCTGCTGGTCCTCCCGTCGTTTCGTCGACGCGGGGTGGAGTTCGTGCGGCAGGAGCCGCTCCCGGTCCTGGTCCGCGTGCGGCATTTCGTCGGGCTCTCGCATCTCGCGGATCTCGCGGACCGGACCGGAAGGCGGGAGGGTGGGCTGTTCGTCGGGACGGGGGCGGGCGGATTCCCGGTCCCGGACCCGCATGCCGAACCAGAAGGCCCAGATCAGTGCACCAGCGATGAACAGGCCCGCGACAAATGCGGCCGTTACGTTGAGTAGATCGCTCGACGCGGCCAGTAGCTCAGACGTTGTCGTACCCATATACCGATTATCGCCGACGCCCTATGAATGCGCGTCCGAAAACAGCCGGTGGAATCGCTGTGCCTTTTCTTGTTTAAAGGGCTGAAGGGACGGAGGTTCCGATCAGGGCTTCCGGTCAGGGCTTCACGGCGACGGCGCCGAATTGCGGCAGGGCGCCGGCGGAGTCGTCCTCCGGGTGCCACTGCGCACAGGAGACGAGCCCCGGGTCGAGAAGTTCCAGACCGTCGAAGAAGGCGGCGACCTCGGCACGGGGGCGGGCGGTGATCGGCGGGGTGGCGTTCTCGTTCCAGAACTTCATCGCCTCGATGTTTCCCTCACCGCCGAGGTCCGAGTCGGTCGTCGGATGGGTCAGGACCAGGTGGCTGCCCGACGGCACCGACGCCATGATCCGGCGCACGATGTCCCGCGCCTGTTCCGTGTCGAGCACGAAATTCAGGATGCCCAGCATCATGACGGCGACGGGCCGGTCGAAGTCGAGGGTGTCCGAGGCGCGGCCGACGATGGTTTCGGGGCGGTGCACGTCCGCGTCGATGTAGTCGGTGGCCCCTTCCTGCGTGCCGGTCAGCAGCGTACGGGCGTGCGCGAGCACGATCGGATCGTTGTCGACGTAGACGATCCGTGACTCGGGCGCGATGCGCTGGGCGATCTCATGGGTGTTGTCCACCGTCGGCAGCCCCGTCCCGATGTCCAGGAACTGCCGCACGCCCCGCTCGGCGACCAGGAAGCGCACGGCCCGCCCGAGGAAGGCGCGGTCCGCGCGGGCCACGCTGCGGATCAGCGGGAACATGGCGTCGATGTGGTCGCCGACCGCCTGGTCGACGACGTAGTTGTCCTTGCCGCCGATCCAGTAGTTCCACACCCGCGCGTTGTGGGCCACCGAGGTGTCCAGCCGACCGCGTCCCTCTGCCGTGCCGTCCTGCTCGCTCACGCCGCTTCCTCTCGTCACTTCCCGCACCCCGAACGGCTGTTGACGCCCGCTCAGGCCGTCAACATCGTTCGCGCCTACGAGGGTGATCTTATGACCGGGCCCCCCGGGGTCAGCGCCGGAGGCGGCGGTAACGCGTACTGCCGGGGGGGCGAAGGCGGCCCCTAGTCTCGGCGGACAGGCCCCAGGGAGCGGGAGAGACCAATGGATCACGACTCCGGCCACGATGGCCACGATCACCACGATGACACCTACCCCTACGACCTCGGCACCCACAGTCGGCCCGTGACGACGTCGTCCGCCGAGGCCCAGAGGTGGTTCGACCGGGGCCTGGTGTGGACGTACGGCTTCCACCACGAGGAGGCCGTCGCCTGTTTCGAGGCCGCCGCCGCGGCCGACCCCGACTGCGCCATGGCCCACTGGGGCATCGCCTACGCACTCGGCCCGAACTACAACAAACCCTGGGCGTTCTTCGCCGGCGAGGACCTCACACGGACTGTCGCCCGCACCCACGCCGCCGTCGAACTCGCCCGGCGGAAGGCGGCCGGTGCCACTCCCGTCGAACAGGCCCTGATCGCCGCCCTGCGGGCCCGGTACCCGCAGGGGGAGGCCGTCGAGGACTGCTCGGTCTGGAACGAGCCCTACGCGGACAGCATGCGCACGGTGTACGAACTGGCCCCCGACGACCTGGACATCGCCGCCCTGTACGCCGACGCGCTGATGAACCTGACGCCCTGGCAACTGTGGGACGTACGCTCGGGCGAACCGGCCGAGGGCGCCCGCACCCTCGCCGCGAAAACCGTCCTGGAGCGGGCGATCGCGACCGACGCCGGATCACGCCACCCGGGCCTCCTGCACCTCTACCTCCACCTGATGGAGATGTCCTGCGCCCCGGAGACCGCCCTGCCCGCCGCGGACCGGCTGCGCGGCCTCGTCCCGGACGCCGGCCACCTGCTGCACATGCCCACCCATCTGGACGTCCTCTGCGGCGACTACCGGCGCGTGGTGGCGGACAACAGCACGGCGATCGCCGCCGACGAGAAGTTCCGCGAGCGGTCCGGCGCGATGAACTTCTACACCCTCTACCGGGCGCACAACCACCACTTCAAGATCTACGGCGCGATGTTCCTGGGCCAGTCCCGGACGGCGCTCGAGGCCGCCGCGCAACTGGAGGCCGCCGTCCCGGAGGAACTCCTGCGCGTGCAGAGCCCGCCCATGGCCGACTGGCTGGAGGGCTTCCTCGCCATGCGCGTCCATGTGCTGATCCGGTTCGGCCGCTGGCCGGACATCCTCGAACTGCCGCTGCCCGCCGACCCGTCGCTGTACAGCGTGACGACGGCCATGCTCCGGTACGCCCGAGGGGTCGCCCTGTCCGCCACCGGCCGGATCGCGGAGGCCGAGGCCGAGCGCGAACTGTTCCGCGCGGCGCTCACCCGGGTCCCGAAGACCCGGATGCTGTTCAACAACACCTGCTCCGACATCCTCGCCGTCGCGTCGGCGCTGCTCGACGGCGAACTGGACTACCGCAAGGGCGACTTCGAGGCCGCCTTCGCCGCGCTGGAGCGTTCCGTCGAACTGTCCGACAACCTCCCCTACGACGAGCCGTGGGGGTGGATGCAGCCCACCCGGCACGCCTACGGCGCCCTCCTCCTCGAACAGGGCCGCGTCGCCGAGGCGGAAGCCGTCTACCGCGCCGACCTCGGCCTCGACGAGACCCTTCCGCGCGCGGTGCGGCATCCCGGCAACGTCTGGGCCCTGCACGGGTTCCACGAGTGCCTCGCCCGTCTGGGCAGGGAAGGGGAAGCGCGGATCGTGGCCCAGCAGCTGAAGATCGCTGTCGCCCTGGCGGACGTCCCGATCGAGGCGTCCTGCTTCTGCCGTCTGGACGTCGGTACGGGCGGCACGGACGCGGACTGTTGCTGAGGGGGGCGCCCGACACTGATGTCCGGTCAGCAGCACACGAAACACGAAATATTGACCGTTAGTAGCAATGTATGCTATCGAAATGGCCTCCTCGCACACCCTTACCGAGCTCACCGAGCGACTGCCCAAGCACCTCGGCCGCCCCGAAGGCGACCTGCTGGCGCCGGGCGGTCCCTGGAACCTGTCCCAGACGCTGCAGCACTGCGCCCAGACAGTCCGCTACTCCGTGACCGGATACCCCAGACTCAAGCCCGCCCTGTTCCGGGCCACGGCCGGCGCCCTGGCCAAACGCCTCTTCCTGAGCCGCGGAGCGACGAAGCACTCACTCGGCGCGGAGATCGACGGAGCTCCGCCACTGGACCCGAGCCTGCCGTCGGCAGAGGCGGCGTCCGGCCTCGCGGACGCGGTGGCCCTGTTCACCGGCCACCCGGGACCGCACGCCCCCCACCCCGCCTACGGACGCTGCTCGCACGACGAGTTCGCACGTCTGCACGCCATGCATCTCGCCGAACACCTCCCCGGACTGGCCGACGCCTGACCTCGGGCTGCCCCGGGACTCCCGTCGGCCGTATCGGCCGAGACCGGACAGGGCTCATTGCCGAAGAGCGCGGACCGCCCGTCCCATTCCGGTCACCGCCTGGCGCAGAACGGCCGGTGACGTCGCGAAGTTGAGGCGTACGTGTCCCTCGCCGCCGGAGCCGAAGACATGGCCGGAGCTGAGGGCGACCCTGGCTTCGTCGAGGAACATTCTCGCGGGTCCGGCCAGATCGCTCACGACGCCGGGACCCTCGGTGCCCTGCCGCTCGTCGTGCAGTCCCAGCCAGGTGCAGTCCAGCCAGGCCAGATAGGTGCCCTCGGGCCGCTGGTAGCGCACGTCAGGGAGGTGCTCGTCGAGCAACTGCCCCAGCAGGCGCCGGTTGGCGTCGAGCCCGAGAAGCAGCTCGTCGAGCCAGCCCCCGCCCGCGCGAAACGCCGCCGTGTGGGCGATGACCCCGAGGTGGCTGGGGCCGTGGCCGACTTCCTCCGGAAGCATCCGAAGCTCGGCGGCGGCTTCGGAGCCCGCGACGGCCAGGGCGGCCTTCAGCCCGGCGAGGTTCCACGCCTTGGACGCGGAGACAAGCGCGAACGCGTTCTCGGCACCGGGAACGCTGAGGAACGGGGTGAAGACGGCCCCCGGCAGCACCAGAGGGGCGTGGATCTCGTCGGACACCACGCGCACTCCGTGTTCGCGGGCGAGGGCCGCGACGGCTTCCAGTTCCTGGCGGGTGTGGACGACACCGGTCGGATTGTGCGGGTTGCTCATCAGGAACGCGGCACGGCGGCCGTCACGTCGTGCCCGTACGAAGGCGTCCTCCAGGGCGGCCAGGTCGACGCGCAGGTCGGGACCGAGGCCGGCCTCGACGACCTCACGGGCGTCATGGGCGACGAACGCGTAGAAGGGCGGGTACACCGGGGAACACACGACGACCGCGTCCCCCGGACCGGTCACCAGCCGGAGCACTTCGACGACGCCCAGCATCACGTCGGGCACGATCGCCGTGTGCTCGACGCGCAGCCCGTCCCACCGCCACCGCTCGGCGGCGAACCCGGCGAGGGCCTCGGCGTAGGCGCTCCCGTACGGATATCCGGTGTCACCGAGGTCGATCGCCGTGCGCAGCGCCTCGGCGACAGGCGGAGCCAGCGGCACATCCATCTCCGCCACCCAGAGCGGAAGCACGTCCGCCGGGTGGGTACGCCACTTCAGGCTGGTGCGCCGGCGCAACTGCTCCAGGGACAACTGGACGAGAGGATCCGTCCGGTCGGCCTCGGACGCGTAGGAGACCTCGGGGGCCTCGCCCTTCCTGGCGTCTGTCATCGCGCACTCCCACTCCCGGGGACACCGGGTCGGTAGACGGTCGTCAGTCACATCAATGCCCTGTGACGGCCCTCTAACCTCGTGAACCTCCTGCCCCAGGTCCGCACCGTCGACGTCAGCTGTGGGCGTGCAGTCTGTCGAGCAGCGGGTGGTGGCTGTGCCGCCAGCCGCCCCGGACCCGCGTCGCGTCGGACAGGTGCGGGTGTCCGGCGGGAAGACCGGCGTGCTCGTGCTCGACGGGCGCGGCGGCTGCCGACGGCGGCCACAGGTGTACGGCGAGCAGCCCGCCGGCCAGGGCCAACGCACCCAGCACGAGTACCGCCGGCTGGAGCCCGGCCGCCGCGCCGAGCCGGCCGGCCAGCGGGTACGTGAGCAGCCAGCAGCCGTGCGAGAGAGAGAACTGCGCGGCGAACGCGGACGTACGCCGCTCGGGCGGCACCGCGCGGCGGATCAGCCGTCCGGTCGGGGTGAGCACCATCGAGCAGGCGGCGCCGAACGCGGCCCAGCAGACGAGCAGCGCCGGCCAGCGCCAACCGCCGCCGCCGGCACCGGTGATGACGCCGAGCGCGACGAAGACCCAGGCGAGCAGCAGCGCCCCGCGCAGCATCACCGTACGGTCCGGGACCCGGTCGAGCATCCGGGGCAGCAGCAGCGCGACGACCATCGAGCCCGCGCCGTACGAGCCGAGCGCCAGGGGGACGTCGGCGGCGCTGCGGCCGAGCTGATCGCGGACGTACACCACACTGTTGACGGTGACCACGGCGCCCGCGGCGGCCACCGCCAGATCGAGGGCGAGCAGCGCGCGCAACTGGGGGACCGCGAAGAAGAGGCGGGTGTCCGCGGCCGTTCTGGCGTACACACCGCCGGTTCGTGGAGTGGCGGCGGCGCCGGGCGTCGGCAGTGCGGCGGAGACGACCAGGGCGGCCGAGGCGGCGAAGCCGAACACCGTGCCCAGGAACAGCCAGTTGTAGGTGATGAGCGACAGCAGCGCGGCGGCCAGGGCCGGGCTGAACAGGCTCTCCAGGTCGTAGGCGAGCCGGGACAGCGACAGGGCCCGGGTGTAGTCGCGTTCGGCGGGCAGCACGTCCGGTATGACGGCCTGGAAGGTGGGCGTGAACGTGGCCGAGGCGGCCTGGAGCAGGAAGATCAGGACGTACACCTGCCACACCTGGTCCACGAACGGCAGCAGCAGCGCGACCGAGGCCCGGGTGAGGTCCGCCGCGACCATCAGCGTGCGACGAGGCAGGCGGTCGGCGACCGCGCCGACGGCCGGGGCGATCGCCACATACGCCACCATCTTGACCGCGAGCGCGGTGCCGAGCACCGATCCGGCGTCGGCGCCCGCGAGGTCGTACGCGAGCAGTCCGAGGGCGACCGTCGCCAGGCCGGTGCCGATCAGGGCGACGACCTGGGCGGTGAAGAGGCGGCGGTAGGCGCGGTTGCGCAGTACGGCGAGCATGAGGCTGTCCTCGGCCGGTCGGGAAGGCGGGCGCGACTGCGTCCACTGTAGTCACATGTGCGCATCCGTGCACATGTAGATGCGGAAATCGGTACGCCGACACCCACACCGGTGCCCTGCCTCTACGCTGAGGGCATGCCTGCTCGCGAGACCCTGCCACCTGCGGCCGATGCGCATCTGCGCGCCCCGGACAGCGCGCGACTCGCGGAGGCGACCGAAGTGTTCGCGCTGCTCTCCGACGCGACGCGGCTGCATCTGCTGTGGCTGCTCGCGCAGGGCGAGTCGGACGTCGGTTCGCTGACCGAGCGGTGCGAGGCGTCGCGGACGGCCGTCAGCCAGCACCTCGCGAAACTGCGGCTCGCGGGACTGGTGGAGACCCGGCGCGAGGGTCGGTACGTCCACTACAGCCTGCGGGACGGGCACTTGCGGCGGCTGGTGATGGAGGCGCTGAGCCATGCCGACCACAGGGTCAGCGGCAAGGCGCCCCACGACTGAGGAGCGGCGGGGGCCTGAGGGCTGCCGCCCCCAGGCCCCCCTTACCGGCCCTGAACGGGCCTTGTCCTCAGACGCTGGACGGGCTGGAAGAGCGTCGTCGTACGAGATAGACAGCCGCACCCGCCACCACGACCACGGCGGCCACGACGCCGATCCAGACCCCGGCGGACATCCCCCCGTCGTCGCTCGCCGCCTCGGCCGACGCGGAAGCCGACGGCTCCGTGGCCTCGGCGGTGGGCGTCGGCGACACGGACGGCGACGGCGACGGCGACTCCGACGCCGTCTCGCTCGGGGACGGGCTGACCGGCTTCGCGCCCGGCGCGGCCGCCTTCAGCTTGAGCACCGGAGCCGGCTGCTCACTGCTCTCGTCCAGCTCGATCCAGCGGTCGATCTTGCCGTCGCTGTAGGTCTGCAGCGACTTGAAGGCGAGCTCCTTCACATCGGGGAGCTGCCGTACGACGACCGAGTACTCGGCGTTCACGCCGGCCTTCAGAGCCGGGCCCTTGATCGTGTAGCCGTCGTCGGCGGCCGTGAACTTCCAGCCCTTGGGGCCCTCGCCGTAGGTCACGTCGCCGGGCGCGATGCCCTTGGGCAGGATCACCCGGACCGCGGCTATCCCGGCGGTGTCCGACTCCGCCTCCGCGTCGAAGGAGATCTCGACGTTCTCGGCGAGAGCCTGGGCCTTGGCGGACTCGACCTCCACGTGGGCGGAAGCCGGACCGGCGGTGAGAAGGAGAACGGCGCCGGAAGCGGCGGCCGCGAGGGCCAGGCGCCGTGCGGTGACGTACTGGGTGGGGGCAGTGAACATGGGTGTCTCCGGGTCTTTCCGGGCGTGCGGTGGCACGGAACGGCCGTCTGTGACGGGCCGTGCCGGCGGGGTCAGTTGGCGAGAGCGGGCCCAGCTGAGGGGGGACCTCGCCGTACCAGCACGTCTGCGAGGAGCGCCCCCCTGAGCGGTGGCGGCTCCGTCCGGCGCGGGCGGCGCACCCGCGATCCGCGTCCCGTGGGCACCGGCAGGCCGTCGAGCAGGGCCCGTACGGTCGCGATCCGCGTCCGTACCGCGTCGACGGCGCCGGTCAGACCGCGCGCCAGCGACCAGCAGGCCGCGTCCGCGCGGTGCAGCAGCACGGCGACGAGTACGGCGGCCACGGCGTGGAGGACGGTCATGGCAGCCGAGTCGTGCAGCCGCTCGGGCGGCCAGGTCCCGTGGGCGGGCATCGCATGACGTGCGTGCGTGCCCATGTCCACGGCCGTGGCCGTCAGTTGGCGTCGCGAGTGCGTGGCCGACAGCCACACATGCAGACCCGTCTGCGCCGCCGCGCTCGTCAGCACCACGGCGGCAAGCGAACGCGGGCGCCTGGTTCCGCCCAGCCCCACGGCGAACAGCAGCACCGCCGCCGCGCCGCTCGACCGCCACGGAGCCGGGCCCTCGGCGACCAGGTGATGCGCGCTGACCCCGAGCACCGTACCGACGACGGCGAAGACCGCGGCCCGGAACACGGGCAGCGGCGCGGAGCGCGTCGTCGGCGTACGGAGCATGGTCATGACCCGCCCATCATCAACCATGCGGCGGCCGAGGAGGGACCGGGGCCCAGGATAAGTACCCCATGGGCAGACGGGATTGTGCACGCCGGGGCCGAGACGGCGGGTACGGATCCCCAACGGCGTGCCGGGCAGGGCGAGCTGGAGGCGCTGGTCCTGCCGGCGCCAACCCGTTCTCGAGCCCGGCGCTGCGGCAGCCGCTGGACCGTCGCGTACGCCATCGGCAAGGCGGCCCTCGCGTCCCGGGGCGCACCCGTGGCCACGAGGGCCGGAACCCCGCACCGGGTGGCGGCCCTGCTCGGCCCGGCACCCGCGCCGTGCGGCCGGCGCCGAGCGGCTCAGCACCGTTTCTCAGCCGCTGCCGAATGCCTTAAGGATGCGCTCGGCCGCCAGCGTGGCCGTCAACTCGCCCTCCCGTACCTGCTGTTCGAGGTCGGGTGTGACAGCGCGTACCGCTTCGTCGGCGTGCAGGCGGCCCAGGAGTTCGTCGCGGACCATCGTCCACGTCCAGTCGACCTGCTGGTCCCGGCGTTTGGCGGTGAGGCGGCCGGTCGAGTCGAGCAGGGTGCGATGCTGTTCGAGACGGTCCCAGACGGTGTCCAGGCCGGTCGACTCGCGGGCGCTGCACGTCAGTACGGGCGGTGTCCAGGCCATGTCCTTGCCGTGCATCAGCCGCAGGGCGCCCGCCAACTCCCGTGCGGCGGACTGGGCGTCGCGCTCGTGCGGGCCGTCCGCCTTGTTGACGGCGAGTACGTCGGCCAGCTCCAGGACGCCCTTCTTGATGCCCTGCAACTGGTCGCCGGTGCGGGCCAGCGTCAGCAGCAGGAACGAGTCGACCATGTTGGCGACGGCGGTCTCGGACTGGCCGACGCCGACCGTCTCCACCAGCACCACGTCGTAGCCCGCCGCCTCCATGACGACGATCGACTCGCGGGTCGCCTTGGCGACCCCGCCGAGGGTGCCGGCCGTGGGGGAGGGCCGGATGAAGGCCGCCGGGTCCACCGCCAGGCGCTCCATCCGGGTCTTGTCGCCCAGGATCGAGCCGCCGGTACGGCTGGACGACGGGTCGACGGCGAGGACCGCCACCCGGTGCCCGAGCCCGGTCAGCATCGTGCCGAACGCGTCGATGAACGTCGACTTCCCGACCCCCGGCACCCCGCTGACCCCGATCCGCCGGGCCCGGCCGCTGTGCGGGAGCAGCTCGGTCAGCAACTCCTGCGCCAGCGCCCGGTGCTGGGGCCGGGTCGACTCGACGAGGGTGATGGCCCGCGCCACGATCGCCCGTTTCCCGCCGAGTACGCCCTTGACGTACGTGTCGAGATCGATCACAGGTCGTGCCCGAGGTCGGCCGAGAGCCGCTGGACGAGGTCGTGCGCCGCGTCCGGGATCACCGTCCCCGGCGGGAACACGGCCGCCGCACCCATCTCCAGCAGGGTCGGCACGTCCTGCGGCGGGATGACCCCACCGACGACGATCATGATGTCCTCCCGTCCCTCGGCGGCCAGCTCCTCGCGCAGCGCCGGTACGAGGGTGAGGTGCCCGGCGGCCAGCGAGGACACCCCGACGATGTGGACGTCCGCCTCCACCGCCTGCCGGGCGACCTCGCCGGGGGTCTGGAACAGCGGGCCGACGTCGACGTCGAAACCGAGATCAGCGAAGGCGGTGGCGATCACCTTCTGGCCGCGGTCGTGGCCGTCCTGGCCCATCTTGGCGACCAGGATGCGCGGCCGGCGCCCCTCGGCCTCCTCGAAGGCGTCCACCAGCGCCCGGGTGCGGTCGACGGACGGGGACTCGCCTGCTTCGTTGCGGTACACCCCGGCGATCGTACGGATCTGGCCCGCGTGGCGCCCGTACACCTTCTCCAGCGCGTCCGAGATCTCCCCGACCGTGGCCTTCGCGCGGGCGGCGTTCACCGCCAGCTCCAGCAGGTTGCCCTCACCGCCCGCCGCCCGGGTCAGCGCGTCCAGCGAGTCCTGGCAGGCCCGTTCGTCGCGCTCCGCGCGCAGCCGCCGCAGCTTCTCGATCTGCTGGGTGCGTACGGAGGAGTTGTCGACCTTGAGGACGTCGATCTGCTCGTCGGTCTCCACACGGTACTTGTTGACGCCGATGACGGGCTGGCGTCCGGAGTCGATGCGCGCCTGGGTGCGCGCCGCGGCCTCCTCGATGCGCAGCTTCGGAATGCCCGCGTCGATGGCCTTGGCCATGCCGCCCGCCGCCTCGACCTCCTCGATGTGCTGCCAGGCACGGCGCGCGAGGTCGTACGTCAGCTTCTCCACGTACGCGCTGCCGCCCCACGGGTCGATGACCCGGGTCGTGCCCGACTCCTGCTGGATCAGCAGCTGGGTGTTGCGGGCGATGCGCGCCGAGAAGTCGGTGGGCAGCGCGAGCGCCTCGTCGAGGGCGTTGGTGTGCAGCGACTGGGTGTGGCCCTGCGTCGCCGCCATCGCCTCCACGGCCGTACGCGTCACGTTGTTGAACACGTCCTGCGCCGTCAGCGACCACCCGGAGGTCTGCGAATGGGTGCGCAGGGAAAGGGACTTGGCGTTCTGCGGGTCGAACTGCCGGACCAGCTTGGCCCACAGCAGACGTGCCGCGCGCAACTTGGCGATCTCCATGAAGAAGTTCATGCCGATCGCCCAGAAGAAGGAGAGCCGGGGCGCGAACGCGTCGACGTCCAGGCCCGCTTCACGGCCCGCCCGGATGTACTCGACGCCGTCCGCGAGCGTGTACGCCAGCTCCAGATCGGCTGTCGCACCCGCCTCCTGGATGTGATAGCCGGAGATCGAGATGGAGTTGTAGCGGGGCATCCGCTGCGAGGTGTACGCGAAGATGTCGGAGATGATCCGCATCGACGGCTTCGGTGGATAGATGTAGGTGTTGCGGACCATGAACTCCTTGAGGATGTCGTTCTGGATGGTTCCCGCCAACTTCTCGGGCGCGACGCCCTGTTCCTCCGCCGCCACGATGTACAGCGCGAGAACGGGCAGTACCGCGCCGTTCATCGTCATGGACACGGTCATTTTGTCGAGGGGGATGCCATCGAAGAGCTGCCGCATGTCGTAGATCGAGTCGATCGCGACGCCCGCCATGCCGACGTCACCGGTCACCCGCGGATGATCGCTGTCGTAACCCCGGTGCGTGGGCAGGTCGAAGGCGACCGACAGGCCCTTCTGACCGGCCGCGAGATTGCGCCGGTAGAAGGCGTTGGACTCCTCGGCGGTGGAGAAACCCGCGTACTGGCGGATCGTCCAGGGCTGGTTGACGTACATCGTCGGGTACGGGCCGCGCAGATAGGGCGCAGCGCCCGGGTACGTCTCCAGGAAGTCCAGGCCCTCCAGGTCACGGCCCGTGTAGAGCGGCTTGACCGCGATGCCCTCCGGGGTCTCCCAGAAGGTCCCGTCCGATCCGGTGGCCGCCTTGACGGCCGTACGCCAGTCGTCGGCACCGGCGTTGGCGGTCGGGGTCCCCAGGTCGATTCCGGAGAAGTCGGGGATTCCCATCAGGACGCTCCCATACGGTCGAGGGTGGCGGAGAGCACGGCTACGGCGTCGCAGCCCGCGAAGACGTACGCGTCGACGTCCGTGTACTGCCCGGGACGGCCGGCGAGGAACACGTGCGAGGCGCCGGCGGCCTTCAGTTCCGCCGCCACGGTCGCCGCCCGCTCCTCGTACAGCGTGTCACTGGAGCAGAGGCAGACCTCGGTGGCGCCGCTCTCCTCGAAGGTGCCCGCCGTGACGGGCTCGATGCCGCCCGCCTGGAAGAGGTTCGAGACGAAGGTGGTCCGCGCACTGTGCGCGGCGGCCGGGCCGATGGCCGCCAGATAGACGCGCGGTCGGGTTCCGGTGGCGGCGAGGTGGGCGTCGGAGCGGGCGCGCAGCGCCTCGTACGCCTCGTCGCGCCGCACTCGGGGGAGCCCTCCGGGCGGCGGCTCGGGCGCGGGCTCGCGTTCCACGGGGCGCTCGGCGAGATTCGGGAACTCGCTGACACCGGTGACGGGTTCGCGCCGCTTGGCCAGCCTGGCGGAGCGGGCCGCCCAGGTGGCGGCCAGCGCCTCCCCCACGCTCCCGGCACGAAGGGCGGCGGCCTGGCCACCCAGCTCCTCGATCCACTGGAAGAACTCCCAGCCCGCGTGGGCGAGTTCGTCGGTGAGCCGCTCCACGTACCAGGAGCCGCCCGCCGGGTCGATCACCCGCGCGAGATGCGACTCCTCGACCAGGATCGTCGAGGTGTTGCGGGCGATCCGGCGCGCGAACGCGTCCGGCAGGCCCAGCGCGTGGTCGAAGGGGAGGACGGTGACCGAGTCGGCGCCGCCGACCCCGGCGGCCAGCGTGGCGACCGTCGTACGCAGCATGTTCACCCACGGGTCGCGGCGCGACATCATCACCGGCGAGGTCACCGCGTGCTGCACCTGTGCCCCGGCCGCCGGCGCCCCGCACACCTCGGCGACCCGCGCCCACAGCCGCCGCGCCGCGCGCAGCTTGGCGATCGTGAGGAACTGATCGGCGGTGGCCGCGTACCGGAACTCCAGCTGCGCACAAGCCTGTTCGACGGACAGCCCCGCTTCGGTCAGCTCCCGCAGGTAGGCGACCCCGGTCGCCAGGGACGCCCCCAGCTCCTGCGCGGCCGACCCGCCGGCCTCGTGGTACGGCAGCGCGTCCACGGTCAGCGCGCGCAGCCCCGGGTACTCCTCCGCGCACAGCCGCGCCAGCGCGACGACCGGCGCGAAGTCCAACTCCTTACCCGTACGGGCCTCGTGGCCCAGCGGATCGCCGCCGAGGTTGCCGCGCGCCGCCTCCCTGGCGACGCCCCGCTCCTCGCACAGCCGCAGCAACTCCCGTGCCGCCGACTCGACTTCCTGTCCGGCGTCCAGGACGACGGGTGCCAGGTCGAGATACACACCGTCGAGGGCCTGGGCGAGCGACGACACCGGGATCGCGTCCGGGCCGACGGTCAGCCAGAGCGAGGAGACACCGTTCTCCAGGTCCGCGAGCACCGCGTCGCCGACGAGCGTCGCGTGCCGCTGCCGTACGTCCCAGCCTCCGGCGGTGTTCCCCTCGGGCCGACCGCCGCGCACGAAGGGGGCGAAACCGGGGAATCCTGGGTCGGGAGCGTCGTCGTGCGCCGTGTACAGGGGGCGGGTGGTGAGCCCGTCCTCCAGCGCGGTGGACAGCGCGTCCTCCGCCGTCGCGGCGGAGACCTCCTTGCGCGCTTTGCGCAGGACGCCTTCCACCAGGCGCTGCCACTGCTCATGGGTCGTGGAAGAGAACTCGGCGGCCAGTGAGAGCCCGTCGTGGGGCAGGACTGTCATGTCCGGATGCTAGGGCAGAGATGTCCGGCGACAGCAGAGCTCCAGCCTGTGACCTTGACCTCGGCTGAAATGTGACCTCGGCCTCACGTTGATCTACAGCCTCGGCAGGGGGTGGGGGAGGCCCGTTCAGGGGGTGGGGCGGAGGCTTTTCCGGGGCCGTTGTCAGTGGTGCCCCCTAGGCTCCTGCTGACTGATCGAAAGGCGGGACCACCATGGAAGACCTGACGGGGATCGAGGCGTTGCGGCAGCTGCTGCCGCCGCCTTCGGGCGCGGGCGAGAAAATCGACTGGCAGGCGGCGGAGGCTCGGTGGGGCACCGCGTTTCCCCGGGACTACATGGCCTTCATGGCTGTGTACGGCGTCGGCGACCTCGGCACGGAGGAGGACCCCGATCAGGTCGGTGTCCTCTCGCCGTTTCCCACCGGGGGCTACGAGTTCTCCCCCCAGGACTTCGAGGACGAGACGGGTAACGCCCGTCTGACCTGGGAGGAGGAGGGCCCCGATCAGGACGACCTCGACCTCGACCCGGAGCACATCCTCGCCTGGGGCGGCAGCGACAGCGCCGACATCTTCTGCTGGCTGACCAGCGATCCGGACCCCGAGAATTGGCCTGTTCTGCTCTTCGCCCGGCATGGCTCGGTGACCTGCGAGGTCGTCCCGTGCGGCATGGCCGAGTTCCTGCGCAGGCTCCTCGCGAACGAACACGCCTCGTACAAAATCGACTTCACGCCCGCTCCGCGCTTCGTGCACTGGCGCACGAAGCGCGGATTCCCGGCACCGGCCCAATAAACCGGTGGCGGTGGGTGTCGACGCGCGCGACCATGCCCCCCATGGAATCGCGCGCGCACGACAACGAAACAACGGCGACTCGCTGGACGGTCGCGACCGTCTACTCCGACATGTGGGTCGACCCGGACGACGACCCGCGCGAGACCGACACGGAGATCGTCGACGAACGCGGCACGCTGGTCGAAGGCCTGCGCCACTACCGCCTCACCGTGGAGATGAAGTGCGCCGGTCTGGACGCCGAACAACTGGCCCGGCGCTCCGTGCCGCCGTCCACGATGTCCCTGCTCGGGCTGGTACGGCACCTGACCGAGGACGAACGGCACTTTCGCCGGGTCATGGCCGGCGAGGACGCACCCAAGCTGTACCGCACCGACGACGACCGTGACGGCGACTGGAACGGCGCGGTCGCCGATCCGCAGGTCGTGGAGGACGCCTGGCGGCACTGGCGGGAAGAATGCCGGCTCACCGACCAATTCATCGCGGGCGTCGCCGACTTCGGCACCACGAACGCGGGCTTCTCCGACTTCGGCGCCGAGCACGGCGGGGAGATCCAGCTCCGCGATCTCCTGGCGGCGCATGTCAACGAGTACGCGCGGCACTGCGGCCACGCCGACCTCCTGCGCGAGTGCGTCGACGGCCGAGTAGGCCAGTGACTGGCTTACTGGCTGACCGGCTGACCGGCTGACCGGCTGACCGGCGATCGGGGGGATCAGGGGATCGGGACAACAACCTGTCGCGCCACCGATGAGTTTTCGCCCGAGGAGCGGTCGAAAGAGGTGACAGCGTTCCCGCCCCAGGAGGTACTCCATGACCACCGACGGATTCACCACGTGTCTCTGGTTCGACGGCCAGGCCGAGGAAGCCGCCCATTTCTACGTCTCGCTCTTCAAGAACTCCAAGCTCGGCAAAATCGGCTACTACAACGAGGCCGGCCCCGCCCCCGCCGGCGGT
The DNA here is from genome assembly GCF_001280005.1 of Streptomyces sp. NRRL WC-3618. GTDB lineage: Bacteria > Actinomycetota > Actinomycetes > Streptomycetales > Streptomycetaceae > Streptomyces. The sequence goes on from NZ_LGDW01000155.1 coordinate 71,532, forward strand.
GTGATGGCCGTCGACTTCGTGGCCAACGGCCAGAAGTTCGTCGCCCTGAACGGCGGCCCGCAGTTCAAGTTCACCGAGGCCGTCTCCTTCCAGATCTACTGCGCGGACCAGGAAGAGGTCGACCACTACTGGACCAAGCTCACCGAGGACGGCGGCGAGGGCGGCCCCTGCGGTTGGCTCAAGGACAAGTACGGACTGTCCTGGCAGGTCATCCCGGACGGCCTGATCGAGATGATCAGCGACCCCGACCCGGAGAAGGCCGTCCGTACCAGCAAGGCCATGTTCGCGATGGGCAAGCTGGACATCGCCGCCCTGAAGAAGGCGTACGCGGGGGAGTAGGGACGAACCCGGTCCGTGCCGAGCCGCCCCGTCCCGGGCGGCTCAGGCCGGTTGGTCACTCGGCCAGGATCTCCCTGATCACATGCCGGGAGTTCGCCGCGAGCACCGGATTCGTCTCCCAGTAGTACGGCAGCTGGATCAACGAGATCGACAGCGCCCAGCCTCGCCCACGCGCCCACTCCGCGTCGTCGGCGCCCACAGCCTCCCGGAAGGTGCCCCGAACCCCGGCGGGCAGCAGATTCCAGGCCACGATCAGATCGACGGCCGGATCGCCGACGCCGACACAGCCGAAGTCGATCACGGCACTCAGCCGCCCCTCGCTGACCAGCACGTTGCCCGGTGACAGATCCGCGTGCGCCCAGACCGGCGGGCCGCTGTGCTCCGGCGCCCGCAGAGCCTCCTCCCACCGGGCCGTCACCGCCTGCGTGTCCACCGCCCCGGTCAACTGGGCGAGGGCCGTGCGCGTCTCCGTGTCCCGTGCCGAGAGCGGAACGGCCCGGGCGTGGGCCGGCCCGTTCCCGGCGTCGACCCGGCGCAGCGCACGGATGAAACCGGCGAGTTCCCTGGCCAGCGTCTCGGGCGCTTCGAGGGCGTCGACCGCCGGATTGCGCCCGTCCAGCCAGCCGTACACGGACCAGGGCCACGGAAACTCCTCGTCGGCGCCGCCCCGCCCGAGAGGCTCGGGCACCGCGACCGGTAGCCGCGGCTCCAGCAGGGACAGCCAGCGCCGCTCGTGCTCGATGCTCCCCACCGCACGGGGATGCCGGGGCAGTCGGACCACCAGGTCACCGCCGAGCCGGAACATGGCGTTCTCGGTCCCGGCGGACGCCAGCCGCTCCACCGGCAGCCGGGCCCACTCGGGAAACTGCCGGGCGATCAGGTTCCGGACCAGCGGGGCGTCGATCTCCACCTCGTCCGCATGCATCTTCAGGGCGCACATGGGACCATCCCAGCCGCCCAAGGGCCCGCGGTCCAGCGAATTTCGACGGCACGGCGCGGGGTCGTCCCATGCGAACGCCCCGCGGCCGGCGCTCAGTTCACGGCGTCATTCCGTTGGTGCACGCGGCACCGGGCTCGGGCGTCTGCGCACCCTGGACGTACTTGTCGAGGAACTTGGCGACCCTCGGGTCCGACGCCCTGTCCACCTTGAGCTGGTGCTCCCAGGCACTCAGCACGATCGGCGACGACTGGTCCTCGTACGGACTCATGAAGGTGTACGACGTGTTGGTCACCTTCTCGGCGAGCGTCTTGACGTCCGCCTTGGCCGCCTTGTCGTTGTACGTGATCCAGACCGCGCCGTGTTCGAGGCCGTGCACCGCGTTCTCGTTGGGGACCGCCTTGGTGTAGACCTGCCGGTCGCAGTTCACCCACACCTGGTTGTGGTCGCCGCCCACGGGCGGGCTCATCTTGTAGGTGACGGGCGTGGTGACATGGTTCTGAGTGAGCTTGGACCAGCTCTTCACGCCGGATATCGGCGCCGCCTTCGCCTCTTCCTTCTCCTGCGCGGAGTCGAAGAGATACCAGCCGCCGCCGGCCAGGCCGACGAGTATGACGGCGGTCGCGCCGAGCGTGAGCAGCCGCATACGGCGCTCCCGGGCCTGCTCGACCTTGCGCAGTTCTTCCATGTGGGCGCGGCGGGCCGCGGTCTTCGCCTTGGCGTTGGATGTACCCATGGGATGTCCTTCTCCGGGCCGTGCCTGTCGTGGGGCACGGCACTGCAAGCTGGGGTGACGGTCGTGGTCGTGGCCGGGCGGAACCGGCCGGCGGATCGGGCACCGAAGGCGGGCCCGGCCACGGCCTAGACCCGGAGCAGCTGCAACTCGTGGAGATCGGGAGGGCGGGCGGTGCCCGGGATCCGCGACGGGCCGTGCGGCAGCCGGGCGGGGGCGGTGCTCGGCTGGTCCAGTGCGGCGGCCCGGTCCGCGCCGATCACGGGCGCGTGGTTGAGGACGCCGAGGTGCCCGGGGACATGACAGCTGTGGTGCGGGCTCTCCTGGCAGGGGTCCCGGTCGGAGATGTGCACGGCGTGCGCCGACGTCGACCGCGACGGCCCGGTGTCCGGCGAAGGCAGGGCGCCGGCGCAGGAGAAGGCGAACGTCGCGAGGACGAGGAGCAGGACGCCCAGCAGGTGCGGGAGACCGCCGCGGGCATGCCGCGTCGCGAGGCGACGCACCCGTGCAGCGGACATCTGGACACCTGGAGGTAGGGGAGAGGTCGAGGAGAGACGAGCGCCGATGAAATTATCAGACCGCCGGGGCCTGTTATCGCCGCGCCCCTGGGGATGCGGCGCGCTCGGCGCGCGTCCTGGACGAAGCCTGGCTAGCGTGAGGATCCGGACCCCCGACGAGGTCGACGAGACCGGAGAGGCCGAAGCCATGGCCGTGCAACCTGAGGGAACCCCCTGTTGGGCCGACGCGATGTTCAGTGACGTCGAGGGAGCCAAGAGCTTCTACGGCGAGGTGCTGGGCTGGACCTTCGGCGAGTCGTCGTCGGAGTACGGCAACTACACGCAGGCCTACGCCGACGGCAAGGCGGTCGCCGCCGTCGTCCCGCCCATGCCCGGCCAGGAGGGACAGTCCGCATGGTGCCTGTACCTCGCCTCGCCGGACGCCGCCGCCACCGCCACCAGGATCCGCGACAACGGCGGCGAACTGCTGATGGAGCCGATGCAGGTGGGCGAGTTCGGCACCATGTGCCTGGCCCGCGACCCCAGCGGCGCCGTCTTCGGTGTGTGGCAGGCCGGTACCCACGAAGGCTTCGAAGCGGGACCCGAACAGCACGGCGCCTACTGCTGGGCCGAGGTCTTCACCCGCGACACCGACAAGACGGACGCCTTCTTCCCGGCCGTCTTCGGCTACTCGGCGAAGCAGATGCAGGACGACGCCGTCGACTTCCGTATGTACAACCTGGGCGAGAGGACCGTTCTCGGCCGGATGCGCATGACCGAGGACTTCCCGCCCGAGATGCCGCCGTACATCAACGTGTACTTCAGCGTCGCCAACTGCGACGACACCGTGGCCACGGCCACCAAGCTCGGCGCCGTGCTGCGCTTCGGGCCCATGGACACCCCGTTCGGCCGGTTCGCGGCGCTGAGCGATCCGCAGGGCGCGAACTTCTCGGTCATCGACGTCACGACGACGGCCGGCGACCTGCCCAAGTCGGTGGACGTGGAGTGAGGAAGGCCCCCGAGGCACCCGTCGAGGGCGGCCGGGGGCCCGGTCCGCGCATGGCATGATCGAGCGCATGCGTGAACGAGTGGTGGCCGCGTGCGACGGGGCCTCGAAGGGAAATCCGGGACCGGCGGGCTGGGCCTGGGTGGTCGCCGACGGCTCGGAGAGCCCCAGTCGCTGGGAGGCCGGCCCGCTCGGCAGAGCCACCAACAACGTCGCCGAACTCACCGCGCTGGAAAGGCTGTTGACGGCCGTCGCGCCGGACGTCCCGCTGGAGATCCGGATGGACTCCCAGTACGCGATGAAGGCCGTCACCACCTGGCTGCCCGGCTGGAAGCGCAAGGGCTGGAAAACGGCCGCCGGCAAGCCCGTCGCCAACCAGGAGCTCGTCGTCCGTATCGACGAGCTCCTCGCCGGCCGCTCGGTCGAGTTCCGCTACGTGCCCGCCCACCAGGTCGACGGCGACAAGCTCAACGACTTCGCCGACCGCGCCGCCAGCCAGGCCGCGATCGTGCAGCAGTCGGCGGGCAGCGACCTCGGCTCCCCCGAGCCCCCGGCCTCGCCCGACACCCCGCGCACGACGTCCGCGAAGACGTCCGGCGCGAAGACGTCCCGGCCGCGCGGCGGCAACTCGGGCCGCACCCTGAAGGCGAAGTTCGCCGGACGCTGCGTCTGCGGACGCGCCTACGCGGCAGGCGAGACCATCGCCAAGAACGCCCAGGGCTGGGGCCACCCGGAGTGCCGTACGGCCGAGGTCTGAGCCCACCCGGCCCGAGCGACCCCATGAGACAGCGGCCCCCATGAGGTGGGGGCCGCTCGGCGACCCCACATCCTGCTACTCTCCGACGCGAAATGACCACTTTCTGTAATCGCTAGGGGTGTGCGTGAAGGTCGCCTGTGTCGGAGGCGGGCCCGCCGGCCTGTATCTCTCGATCCTCATGAAGCTGCGGGACCCGTCCCACGACATCACCGTGTACGAGCGCGACCCGGCGGGCTCGACCTACGGCTGGGGCGTCACCTACTGGCGCGGACTGCTCGACAAGCTCCACGAGCACGACCCCGACTCCGCGCGGGCCATCCGGGACGCCTCGGTGTCCTGGGACCACGGAGTCGCCCACGTGGGCGACAGCGCGACCCGGCACCCCGGCGACGAGGGCTTCGGCATCGGCCGCCACAAGCTCCTCGACATCCTCGCCGACCGGGCCCGGCAGCTGGGCGTACGGCTGGAGTTCGAGCACGGGATCACCGGCACGGACGCGCTGGAGGGCGCCGATCTGGTCGTGGCCGCCGACGGCGTCAACAGCGCGCTGCGCGAACAGCACGCCGAACACTTCGGCGCGGGGCTGAGGGCCGGACGCAACCGGTACATCTGGCTCGGCACCACCAAGGTCTTCGACGCCTTCACCTTCGGCTTCAAGGAGACGGAGCACGGCTGGATCTGGTGCTACGGCTACGGCTACAGCCAGGACCACAGCACCTGCGTCGTCGAGTGCTCCCCCGAGACCTGGAGCGGACTCGGCCTCGACCGGGCGAACGAGGCCGACGGCCTGGCCCTGCTGGAGAAGATCTTCGGCGACCTGCTGGACGGCCACCCCCTGATCGGCCGCTCCTCGGCGGACGGCGCCGCCCAGTGGCTCAACTTCCGCACCCTCACCAACCGCACCTGGCACCACGGCAACCTCGTCCTGCTCGGCGACGCCGCCCACACCACCCACTACTCCATCGGCGCCGGCACCACCCTCGCCCTCGAGGACGCCATCGCCCTGGCGGAAGCCCTGCACGCGCACGCCGAACTCCCCGAGGCACTCACCGCCTACGAGCAGCGGCGCACCTCCGAACTGCTCTCCATCCAGAGCGCGGCCCGCTACAGCGCCCAGTGGTACGAGAACCTGCCGCGCTACATCCGGCTGCCCCCGGCCCGGATGTTCGCCCTGCTCGGCCAGCGCCACTCACCCCTGCTGCCCTATGTCCCGCCCCAGCTGTACTACGGCATCGACCGGGCGGCGGGGCGCCTCGAAGCGCTGCGCCGCTTCAAACGATGGCTCGGGCCGAAGCTGGCGCGCACCGCGCAGACCCGGGCACTGGCCTCCCGTACCCGGGAAAAGGCCGAGGTCTCCGGAAAATAGCCCGGTCATGGCCGGTGCTGCGGGGTGAACGGGCGTCAGCGCAGCAGCCGGTCGAGGAACGCGTTCTCGAACACGCCGCGCGGATCGAGCCGGTCCAGGGTCCCGACGGCCTCCTGCCACACGGCGGCGCCGTAGGAAGCCGGTACCGCCGTGCCGATGACCTCCTCGTCGCTCCACCCGGCGGTGTCCGTGTACGCCCACCCCTTGGACCACTCGACCCTGGTCAGCGCGTGCCCGCCGTCGTACGTCCCGAGCAGGAACTGTTCGAGTTCCCGGAAGAAGGCCTCGGCGTGCGGCGTCCCGGGCAGCGTCAGTACGTCCAGCCAGACGGCGGTGTCCCACTCGGGGTGCCCCTCGACCGGTCGCAGCGCGGACAGCAGCGGGGCGTGGGCGCCGGCCGAGCCGGAGTCGGCCGGGTGGTCGAGGCCGGTGGCGCGGATCTCGACGGTGCCGTTGACCGGGAAGCGGCCCGACGCGGCGTAAGCGGCCAGGCGTTCCCGGTAGAACGCGGTGAACTCGGCGATGACACGCTGCACTTGGGCCCGGCTGGTCAGCACCGCGTACCCGTTGGCGGTGACCCTCAGAGTCGTCGGCCGGACGTACAGCAGCGTGTTCTTCGACGGCCCCCAGATGTCCGCCGACAGCGTCGCGACGAGGCCGACCGCGGCCGTGTCCAACTGCGCGTTGCCGAGTACCGGCGCGAGATACCAGGCCCCCTCGGCCAGGATCCGCCCGACGAGGTCCGCCACCGGGGTCGGGACGTTGTCGGAGAACGGGTAGTTGTACGGCGACGTCACGCGCCGTGAGGTCAGCGGCTTGTTCGGCGCGACGCTCCACACCTTCAGCCAGGGGAACTCGGTGAAGGGGAACCAGATCGTCTCGACCCGCCCCGCCTCGTCCAGGAAACTCGCGAAGGTCCGCCCGCCGCCGCCGGGCGCCGCGAACAGTTCGGCCGCCGGAATGTCCGTACGGCTGACACAGCGCAGGTTCGTGTTCGCCCCCACCCGCAGCACGACCTCGACGACCAGGGACCGGCCGAGGTGGGTGAGGAGCGCCGCGCAGTCCGCCTCGCCGCGCTCGAACCTCCGCAGGACATAGGCGCCGGAGCCCCCGTCCCACACGACCGCCGTCAACGACAGCACCAGGTTGCTGAGCGAGCCGTACGTGTGTCCGGGCCGCAGGGTCTCTCCGGTGGCCGGTACGGCGGTGCCGTGGGCGTCGACGGCCAGTGCCCCGCCCAGCGTGAGGTCACCGGGCGCGGGCGCGGCGGTGACCCCGAGGCCCCGCTGCTCCAGATAGGTGAGCAGCGCCTCCAGGGTGACCCCGGTGCCCGCCCGTACGGCGGCCGGGCCGGTGGACGTGAGGCTCAGGCCGTTGAGATGGGGAGCGGTGTCGACGATCAGCACGGGTGCGTCGGACTCCGTACCGGCGGTGATCGTCAGCGGCGACCAGCCGTGCGCGGAACCCCGGGCGCGGACCGTCCAGCCGTGCCGCCAGGCCCAGTTGACGACGTCGACCACCTGGCCGGGGGCGCTCGGCGCGCAGGCCCACAATCCGTCGGCGGTGATCTCGCCGACCCAGTTGCGGTAGCCGGAGCGGTAGGGCGTGACGTCCGCCGGGAAGTCGGGAAGCTCGGCGGCGGCGACGGCCGGGTCGACCGCGATCGCCACGAGGGCGAGGGAGGCCGCGCCGAGCAGGAATCCGCGACGCGCCAGATGATCAGTCATCCGGTCACGCTAAAGGGTGATCGACGCGAACTGGTTGCCGCTTTCATTGATTCACCCGTGTGGGTGACAGAGGGCCCTGGTCGGCGGGCCTGCCGGACGGATGAAAGACTGCCGCCATGGACGAGCGTGCAATCGGTAGGTCGGGTCAGCGGATGTCGGTCATCGGCCTCGGAACGTGGCAGTTGGGCGCCGACTGGGGCGACGTGGAGGAGAAGGACGCCCTCGCGGTGCTGGACGCGGCGGTCGAAGCGGGAGTGACCTTCTTCGACACCGCCGACGTGTACGGCGACGGGCGCAGTGAACAGACCATCGCCACCTTCCTGCGGGGCAGGCCCGAGCTGGACGTCCTGGTCGCGACCAAGATGGGCCGCCGGCTCGACCAGATCCCGGAGAACTACGTCCTCGACAACTTCCGCGCGTGGAACGACCGTTCGCGGCGCAATCTCGGCGTCGACCGTATCGAGCTGGTCCAGCTGCACTGCCCGCCGACCCCGGTCTACTCCTCCGACGAGGTCTTCGACGCCCTGGACACCCTGGTCGAGGAGGGGCGCATCGCGCGGTACGGCGTCAGCGTCGAGACCTGCGAGGAGGCGCTCACCGCGATCGCCCGCCCGGGCGTGACCAGTGTGCAGATCATCCTCAACGCGTTCCGCATGAAGCCCCTGGCCGAGGTGCTCCCCGCCGCCGAGAAGGCGGGCGTCGGCATCATCGCCCGCGTCCCGCTCGCCTCGGGCCTGCTGTCGGGCAAGTACACCAAGGACACGGTGTTCCCCGAGAACGACCACCGCACCTACAACCGCCACGGCGAGGCCTTCGACCAGGGCGAGACCTTCTCCGGTGTCGACTACGCGACCGGCGTGGAGGCGGCGGCGGAGTTCTCCGCGCTGGCCCCGGAGGGGTACACCCCGGCCCAGCTGGCCCTGCGCTGGATCCTCCAGCAGCCGGGCGTGACCACGGTCATCCCGGGCGCCCGCTCGGCCGAGCAGGCCCACGCCAACGCGGCGGCTGCCGCCCTGCCGCCGCTGTCGCAGGAAACGCTCACCGCGATCCAGGACCTCTACGACCGCCGGATCAGGGCGCAGGTGGAGAGCCGCTGGTAGTGCGCGGACGCAGGTGTGTCACGGCTCCAGGAGCAGCTGCCGTTCCTGCTCCTGGTCGCCGGAGGCACTGCCCCGGTCGTGCGCGGTGAACGTACCGGTGAGGGTCGCGTCCGCGCAGCGGACGGCCGCGGGCGTGCCCTGCACGGTGACCATGACGGGCGCCGACAGGTTCTCCCTCTTCGGGTGACCGGGCGCGAGTGTCTGCGTACCGACGGTGAACGCGGCCGAATGCACGGTCGAGTGACCGTCGTCGTCCCCGGGGAACTCGTCCGCCGGCCCGAAGACCGACTCCAGGGCCCGTACGACCGTCTGCGCGTCGGCGGCGTTGCCGCCGCTGACCGTGAGGGTGAGCTGTGTACCGGACATCGCCGGGCCTCCGTTTCGCCATGGCCGCCGTGGTGCCTTCCGGGTAGCCCTCCCCGCGATCACTCAAACAAACCGTCCGGCCGGAACGTGATCGGTTTCGTCGCCACGGGGAACCCGTAGTCCGACCAGGACATGCGGGCGAGTGGGCCGGGAGGCGGACACGGTGGACAGGGACAGTGAGGCCGGCCTGCGCGAGCGCGGGCGCACGGAGACCGAGGACGAGCGGGCCGACCGGATGTGGAGCGAGCTCATCCAGGAGGTGCGGGTCGCCCAGACGGGGGTGCAGATCCTGTTCGGTTTCCTGCTGACCGTGGTCTTCACTCCGAGGTACCCGCAGCTGGGCCAGACGGAACACACGATCTACATCGTCACCGTCGTCCTGGGTGCCGCCTCGACCGGTGCCCTGATCGGTCCGGTCTCCCTGCACCGGATCGTCTCCGGCCGCCGGGTGAAACCCCAGGCCGTGCGCTGGGCCTCGCGCCTGACCTTCGCGGGCCTGGTGCTGCTGCTCGCCACGATGACGTCCGCGCTGCTCCTGGTCCTGCGGGTGGCCACCCACGACGCGTACGTGCCCTGGCTGGTCGCGGGCGTCGTCGCCTGGTACCTGGCCTGCTGGTTCCTGGTACCGCTGTGGACCCGCTACCGCTACACCGACTGAGCGGCGCGCACCGTCGCGAGCTGCCGGTCGTGGAACCGGCTCAGCACGAGCACCGAGACGGTCGCCCCGATCAGCGCGCAGAACATGTCCCACTGGGTGTCCCACACATCGCCCTGCGTGGCCAGGAAGTCGTCGGCCGCCGAGCCGCCGATCACGGCCGCGGCCCACTCGAACATCTCGAACAGCGCGCTGAACGCCAGACAGGCGCACACCGTCAGCGGCGCGAGCCAGCGGCTGCCGCGCAGCGGTGAGGTACGGCTCAGCAGCTCCCGTACGAGCACGGCCGGCACGAAGCCCTGCGTGAGGTGGCCGAGCCGGTCGTACGGATTGCGGTCGAGGCCGAACGTGTCGCGCGCCCAGTCGCCCAGCGGGACCTGCGCGTAGGTGTAGTGGCCGCCCACCATCAGGACGAGGGCGTGCAGCGCGAGCAGACAGCACAGCAGGTTCGTGAGCGGGAAACGACGCCAGGTCAAGACGATCACGGGCAGCCCGATCAGGATCCAGACCGTCTCCAGGAACCAGGTCATCAGGTCGTGCGGCTGCCACACGGAGACCGCCAGCGCGACGGTCACCAGCCCGGCGAGCAGCACGGGAAGGCGCCGGCGCGGGGCGCCGGTGGCGGCCGGAAGGGAGAGGGAGTCAGTGTCAACTGCGGGCATCGGGACGCTCCTTGTGGTGGAGCACCATCGTCAAGGAGCGTCCCGGCCCTGGGCATGAGTACCCGTACTCAAGCCGGGGCGCCCGTGTCCTCAGACGTCACGCGGAGGGGGTGCGTGCCCCGCGCAGTGCCGTGATGCACGAGGCGATGGCCTCCTGGAGCTCCTCCAGCTGCTGGACCATGTCGTCCTCGGCGAACTCCTGGACGTCGTCGAAGGTCAGCTCCTCGAACGCCTTCGTCGCCTTCGTGAGGCTGCTGTAGAACTTCGTCCGCCGTTCCTGGACGCGCAGTTCGGGGTCCGCCTCGACGGCCTCGACGACGAGGTTCTTGAGGGTGTCGTAGGCCTCGCTCGCCCACTCGCCGGTGTCCTCGTCCTCGTCCAGCTCGTCGAGCAGGGACAGGTGCCGTTCGGCTTCCTGGCGCAGGTCCACGGGCGCTTCGATGGTCTGCCCGGCGGGCGTCTTGACCTGGCCGGACTCGGCGATCTGGCGGACGTATCCGACGCGGTCGGCCGACCGGGACTCGGAGGCCACGGCCTTCTTCAGGTCGTCGGTGCGGACGATGTCACGCGCCAGCTCGGCCTGGAGATCCGGGTCCTCCTTGATCCGGTCCAGCAGCGCGTGGCGGGCGGCGCGGGCGGTCGAGGGGTCGGCCATGATCGCGGCCCGCAGAGCGGTGGGGTTCTCCGCGACCTCCAGCGCCTTGGTCGGCCGGATGCCCTCCGCCTCGGCGGCCTCGGTGATGGCGGTGCCGCGCTCCGAACCGGCGCTGGAACGGGAGCTGTAGTAGGTGAGCCACAGGTCGGCGCCCGGGAGTTCGACCTCCTCGCCGGGGGCCAGCGCCTCGAAGTGCGGGACGACACCGTCGTCGGCGGCCTTGTCCCAGGCCTTGTAGTACCGCATGACGCGCTCGGGCGAGCAGTCGGCGAGAGCGGCGAACTCCTTGGCGGAGACCTTCGGCGTCTCACCCGCGGGCTGACCGCCGGGCCGCACGCTCCGCGCCACCCGCAGCCCGAAGGCCCAGCCTCCCGTCCGCGCGTACACTCCGAACTCCCGCGCGTCACGCGCCACGAGCGGGGACACGTCGACGGCGGCCTCGCCGGGCTCGGTCGCAGGTTCGGTGGCGGACTCGACGGCGGGCTCCGCGACCGGCTCGGACCACTCGGCCCCGTCGAACTCCTCGGACAGCGGGGACACTTCGGGCGCCTGTGACTGCTCCGAGGACTCAGGGGTCTGGGACGTTTCGGACAGGGCGATCGCTACGGTCACAGGTGACTCCCGGGCGTGGCTGGACGGAATGCGAAGGTGCAGACAGGCAGCCTATATGCGCGCATTGACGACGCTTTGACAGACCGCTTCGACAGGCTGGGCTCCCCGGATCCCGGCCTGTCACCGTACCCGTACGCCCGGTGGTCGACACGTGTACCCGCCCATGCCTGTGGGCCGGTCACTCTCTGAAGGTCCGGAAAAAGGCGTCCAGCGCCTGCCGGTTGGCGGTGTCGTTCCAGTCGGCGGCGGGCGTCGTCCAGCGCAGCGAGTAGCCCGTGTTCTCGCCGACGAGGAAACCACGGCCGAGCGTGCGGATCCGGGTGCCCTCGAAGTCGGACAGCCACTCCATGTCGGCCGAGCTCCGCCCGCGATAGGTCGCCGCCCGGATCACGCCGATCCGCTGGAAGCCGATGTCGGCCTGGCTCAGGGCCGGCTCGACGTCGTCGCGCCACACGGCCACCGGGTCCGACGACCGGAGCTGCTGGCTGAACGTGATGGTCAGGGTACGCGGGTCGCCGTCGGCCCCGAACAGGATGCGGTAGGCACTGTTGCCGGGTCTGATGTCCTCGCTCAGCCGCTTCCACCCCTGGGGGAGGGCGACGGAGAACCCCTCCGGGGCGTTGTACACCCGGAACCCCGCGGGCAGCGCCGTGGCGGTTGCCGAGGGAGTGGGCGTGGGCGTCGGGGTCGGGCAGGGCGG
>NZ_LGDW01000156.1 GCF_001280005.1 Streptomyces sp. NRRL WC-3618
CGACACCCCCACCCCCCGCCTCGACCGCGACACCGTCTTCACCGCCTACCTCGACCTGATGTGCCTGCGCATCGCCGTCCGCCTCGCCGCCGAGAACGGCCTGCGCGGCACCGCCGTACGCCGTCTCGCCGCCAAGGTCTCCGGCCAGGTCCACGAGGCCGCCCGGCGCAGCCTGGGCCCCGGACAGGGCGAGTTGGACCGCGCGTCCTTCGAGTCCGTGTTCCCCTGGGGCCCCGCACCGGCCCACCTGGGCGGCGGCACGGGCTGGGCCTCCGCCGTCCTCACCGAGGGCCTCCTCGTCCCCGCCGGCACCGGCTACCGCTTCGCCCACGAGGAACTCGCCGACTGGATCCAGGGCACGCACCTGGACCTGGACGAGGCACTCCACGCCCTGGTCCACCGGCGCCGCCCGGAGAACGGCAAGGACACGGCCCCCGTCCCCGTACCGCACCACCGCATCGGACCGGTCGTCCAGGCACTGCTGCTCCTCGCCCGCCAGCACGGTGCCCCCGAACTGGCGCACCGGCTCCGGGAGTTGGTGCAGGCCCTGAACCCCGGGTCCGCGCCCCGCGACCCGGCCTCCACCTGGTGGGCGATCCACCTCCTCACCGACGTCCTGCGCAACGTCCCCGACGCGACGCCGTACACCCACGTCCTGCGCCTCCTCGCCGACCACATCGTGGCCCGGCGCCGACAGAACCGGACGGTCCCCCAGGAGTGGGGCCCCTCCTTCTGGACCGCCCTCCATCTCCCCGACATCACCCGCGTCGACCTCCTGCGCCGCCTGGTCGTCGGCGATGACCCTCCGGACCGGTCCGACCGGCCCCGCTACCTGGACGCCGTGGCCGGACTGCTCGCCGCCGACCCCACCGCCGTACAGCCGCTCCTGGCCGGCTGGTTCGACGACGACCGTCCGCTGCCCGCGATGCCGGACGCGACCGTGGCGACCGCCGCCCAGGCGCTGCTCCACACCCACCGCCACCGGGCCCTGGACAACCTGACCGAGGTGCTCGTCGACAGTGGGCACCGGCGTGGGGACGAACTCCTCGCCGTGCTCGCCGAGGAGGAGACCTCCGCCCTCTGCCGGGCCGTGGACCGGTGGGCGCGCGACGAGCGGCCGGCCCGGCGGGTCGCGGCGGTGGCGTACGGTCCGCGCGTCGCACCCCACGTGCGCACCGAGTCCGACCGTGAGCTGCTGCGCTACGCGGCCCTCGCGCTGCTCGCCCGCCCGGCCGACCGCACGCTGCACGGAGGCGCACTCGCGCTCCTCGTCCGCGATCCGCACACCCGCGACCGCCATCTCCCGCAGGCGTTGCGGCACTTCACGGCCGGTGACCCGCACCTTCCGCCGAGCTCTCTGATCGCGGCCCTCGCCACCCACCCGGAACCGGTCCTCGACGCCTTCCGGACCAGGCTGCTCGGGCCGGAGGCCGGCGACGCCCTGCGCACCCTCGCCGACGTCACGACCCCGGCCCTGGCCGGCCGGGTCGCCGCCCTCGTACGGGAGGCGGCGGAGCGGTACCCGCAGACCGCCGGTCACCTTGCCGAGTACGTCGACCGGCGCCTGGACCACGGCCCCACCGTCCGGCCCGTACTCCTCCCCCTGGTCACCGGCCTCCTCGACGGCGGCCCGGCACCGGTGCGCAGGGCCCTCGCGACCGTGCTCGCCGCGCCCGGGATCCCCGCCTCCCACTCCTTGCGCCACGAACTCCTCGAAGCCCTCCTCGCCAGGGAGCACGACCCCGGCGTCCTGGACGCGCTGCTGCGGGCGACCGTGGAGGGCGCGACCCGCCACGACGAGCCGCGCACCCGGGGACTGGTGCACCGGTGCGGGCTGCTGCTCGTACGCACCCCGGACGGTGCCACGCGTTTCGACTGCTGCCTGGTCGAGTTGAGCAGGCGAGTGCCCGGGTTCGCGGTGCTGGTGGCGGGCTGGCTGACCGAAACGCCGGGCGAATGGGCGGCGGTGGTCGGCCCCAGCACCCGCCGCATGATCGAGAACCTGGCGGGGGTCCGGGTCCCCGCCTAGTTCACCTTCGTAGATACGCCCAGATCACGTTCCGAGGCCCGTCTCGAAGTGACATGCGAAGTGACATTCGAGGCGTGCCGTCGGTAATCGGTCACGTGCGCCCTGTCACAGCCTCCATGCCGATGCGAGCGGGGCGCGTTCGGCATGGCACCCTTAGACCTGCGTAAGAAGGCCTGCGTAAGAGGCAGACACGGACACGGGTTCGACGAGGAGCGGTCACAGTGCAGCGCTGGCGTGGCTTGGAGGACATCCCCGAGGACTGGGGACGCAGCGTCGTCACCATCGGCTCCTACGACGGAGTCCACCGCGGACACCAGCTGATCGTCCGGCACGCGGTGGACCGCGCGCGTGAGCTGGGTGTTCCCACGGTCGTCGTCACCTTCGACCCGCACCCCAGCGAGGTCCTGCGCCCCGGCAGCCACCCGCCGCTGCTGGCCCCGCACCACCGTCGCGCCGAACTGATGGCCGAACTGGGTGTGGACGCCGTCCTCATCCTCCCCTTCACCAAGGAGTTCTCGAAGCTCTCCCCGGCCGACTTCGTGGTCAAGGTCCTGGTCGACAAGCTGCACGCCCGGGCGGTCGTCGAGGGCCCGAACTTCCGTTTCGGCCACAAGGCGGCCGGAAACGTGCAGTTCCTGGCCGAACTCGGCCGTACCTACGACTTCGAGGTCGAGGTCGTCGACCTGTTCGTGACGGGCGAGGCGGGGGGCGGCGAGCCGTTCTCGTCCACGCTCACCCGGCGCCTCGTCGGCGAGGGCGACCTCGGCGGCGCCCGCGAGATCCTCGGCCGCCCGCACCGCGTGGAGGGCGTCGTGGTCCGGGGCGCCCAGCGAGGCCGCGAACTCGGCTTCCCCACGGCCAACGTCGAGACACTGCCGCACACCGCGATTCCGGCCGACGGTGTCTACGCGGGCTGGCTGCACGTGGAGGGCGAGGCGATGCCCGCCGCGATCTCCGTCGGCACGAACCCCCAGTTCGACGGCACGGAACGGACGGTGGAGGCGTACGCCATCGACCGCGTGGGCCTCGATCTGTACGGCCTGCATGTCGCCGTCGACTTCTTGGCGTTCGTGCGCGGCCAGGCCAAGTTCGACTCACTGGACGCGCTGCTTGTACAGATGTCCGAGGACGTGAAGAAGTGCCGCGAGCTGATCGCGGCGGCGGAATAGCGCCGATCAGGTAGCAGGTGAACAAGGGAAGGCGGCCGGTGCCCTCGGGCACCGGCCGCCTTCCCTTGTCTCTCTCAGCTACTCCCGCTTACTGCTGCTGAGGCGGCTGAAATGGCTGCCCCGGCTGCGGCGCATAGCCGTACTGCGGCTGCTGTGGCGGGTACGGCTGGCCGGGCTGGGGCGGCGGCGGGTAATGCCCGGGCGGGCCGGGGGGCGGCGGGTACTGCTGACCATGCCCCGGAGCCGGCGGGGCCGCCGGGTACGGCTGCCCCTGCACCGGCTGACCCGGAATCTGCTGCTGGTGTCCCGGCATCGGCGGGGCCGCGACCGGAGGCGGGTTGCCGTCCGACGTCCACAGGCCGTGCATCTGCTGGTGCCGTACGAAGTCCTCGGCGACCAGGGCCGCGAGGTTGAAGTACGCCTCGCGCACCTTCGGCCGCATCATGTCGAGATCGACCTCGGCACCGGCGGCGAGGTGCTCGTCGAAGGGCACGGTGATGACGCCACGGCAGCGCGTCTCGAAGTGGGAGACGATGTCCTCCACCTTGATCATCTTGCCGGTCTCGCGCACACCCGAGATGACGGTGAGGGACCGTGAGACCAGATCCGCGTACCCGTGCGCGGACAGCCAGTCCAGTGTCGTACTGGCGCTGCTGGCGCCGTCCACGGACGGCGTCGAGATGATGATCAGCTGATCGGCGAGGTCGAGCACGCCCCGCATGGCGCTGTAGAGCAGGCCGGTACCGGAGTCGGTCAGGATGACCGGGTACTGCTTGCCCAGGACGTCGATCGCGCGCCGGTAGTCCTCGTCGTTGAACGCCGTGGAGACGGCCGGGTCGACGTCGTTGGCGATGATTTCCAGACCGGACGGCGCCTGGGAGGTGAACCGCCGGATGTCCATGTACGAGTTGAGGTACGGGATCGCCTGGACGAGGTCACGGATGGTGGCCCCGGTCTCGCGCCGCACGCGGCGGCCGAGCGTACCGGCGTCCGGGTTGGCATCGATGGCGAGGATCTTGTCCTGCCGCTCGGTGGCGAGGGTCGAGCCGAGCGCGGTGGTCGTGGTCGTCTTGCCGACACCGCCCTTGAGGCTGATGACGGCGATGCGGTAGCAGGACAGCACCGGCGTACGGATCAGCTCGAGCTTGCGCTGCCGCTCGGCCTCCTCCTTCTTCCCGCCGATCTTGAACCGGGAGGGTGCGGCCGCGGGCCGGCCGCTCTTCGCCTTCTGCTTCTTGTTGTTGAGCAGCCGGTCCGAGGACAGCTCGACGGCCGCGGTGTAACCGAGCGGCGCGGCACCGGGGTTGGTCATCTGCCGCTGGTCGTGCTGCATGGGCTGCGGCCAGGCGGCCCCGGTACGCGGGTCCACGGGCGCCTGCGGCCCGGCGGGGTACCCGGGCGGGCCGTACGGCTGCGGAGGTGACTGAGGGCCGGCCTGCGGATGGGGCGCGTCGGGCTGCGGCATCTGAGGCTGCGGCGGCGCCTGCTGCGCGGACGCCTGCGGGAAGGGGAACCCGTACGCGCCGTCAGCCCCGGGGCCGGCAGGCTGCCCGGGGTGCGGGAACCCGTACCCGTCCTGTGGGCTGGAAGCGGGCGCGGGGCTCGGGGG
>NZ_LGDW01000157.1 GCF_001280005.1 Streptomyces sp. NRRL WC-3618
CGCGTACGCAGCATCATCCCCGCCCCCCTTCACCCCCGCATCAGCCTCAGCCACCGCCCGCAACGCCTCAGCAACCCCATCCGGAGTCCACCCCCGCATCTGCTGCCGCACCCGGTCGATCTTCCACGGCGGCATCCCCAGCTCCCGCGCGAGATCCGCCGGCCGCCCACCCCGCGCGGACGACAGCTTCCCGATCGCCCGCACGCCCTGCGCCAACGCACTGGTGATCATCACCGGCGCCACCCCGGTCGACAACGACCACCGCAGCGCCTCCAGCGCCTCCGCCGCCCGCCCCTCGACAGCCCGGTCGGCGACCTCGAAGCTCGACGCCTCCGCCCGCCCCGTGTAGTACCGCCCGACCACGGCCCCGTCGATCGTCCCCTCGACATCCGCGACGAGCTGAGTCACCGCGGACGCCAGCTCCCGCAGATCACTCCCGATCGAGTCGACGAGCGCCTGACACGCCTCGGGCGTGGCGGATCTTCCCGTCGCCCGGAACTCGGACCGCACGAACGCCAGCCGGTCCGCCGGCTTCGTCATCTTGGGACACGCCACCTCACGTGCCCCCACCTTGCGGGCCGCGTCGAGCAGCCCCTTGCCCTTGACTCCGCCCGCGTGCAACAGCACGAGGGTGATCTCCTCGGCGGGCGCCCCGAAGTACGCCTTCACATCCTTGACCGTGTCGGCCGACAGATCCTGCGCGTTGCGTACGACCACGACCTTCCGCTCCGCGAAGAGCGACGGACTGGTCAGCTCGGCCAGCGTCCCCGGCTGCAACTGGTCCGAGGTCAGATCTCGTACGTCCGTGTCGGCGTCGGCGGCCCGGGCGGCGGTCACCACCTCCTGCACGGCACGGTCGAGCAGGAGGTCCTCCTGGCCCACGGCAAGCGTGACGGGGGCGAGAGGGTCGTCTTGTGCGGTCTTCTTGGCCATCCTCAAAAGCATCCCACGAGCCACTGACAACCCCGCCCGCCCACACCCCCCACCGCCCTACTCCCGTTCCCGCTCCCGCTCCCGGGCTAGGGCTCCTCCCGCCACCCCTCCCACTCCCCCACGAACTCGTCCAACTCGCTCGCGTCCAGCCGCCCGGCCGAGTCCGTCAGCACGACGAGCCACTGCGCGTCCTCGGCATCGTCCTCACCGGCCAGCGCTTCCCGTACGAGCTGCGGCTCCTCCCCGATACCGAACCGGTCACGCAGCGCCTCCACCACGTCCTCGGCGGCATCACGGTCGGGCAGCACCAGCACATGTCTCACATCGCTCACGAAGACATTTTCCGCTACGCCGAACACGCTGTGCGATCACGCAAGCCCACGCAGCCAACGCCGGGACAAGCACCCCGATCGCACCGCCTCAGGCACCCCCACCAGACTTCCGCACGCTCAGCACCGCCGACACCGAAGTGCGACTCCGGTGAGGTGCTGTTTCACCGCGCCCCGGCCACAACGTCCCCCGGAGCTCGGGACCGCAGCTCCAGCCGATACACGCGGCCACCGTCCCGAACCACGTCCACGTCGCCCGCTCCCGGGTCCGCCCCGCGCCCCGCGCTGAGTCCTGTCCCGCCTCAATGATCAGGAACGTACCGCCCAGATCCTCCCGCTCGCGCCGCCGCCCGATCGCCGGCGGACAGTGACTGTGCGCCCCGAAGCCCACGTCGACCAGCCAGTCACCGCCGTCCACCGTACGCACCCGCCGCGCGAGACGGTCGTGCGCGATTCCGAGCCGCTCCTCGCCGCCGTACACCTGCGTCGGAGGTAGGCGACACCTGCATTCGACACCTGGCCGACGGAGTTAGGCGTCTCAGCCGGTGCGGAGTTCGCCTACGGAGGTAGGCACCGCAACCTACGCGGAGTTCACCGCCTCAGTCCCGCGCCACCCGCAGCTCCCGGCCCTCGCCGACGACCGCCAACGCCCCGTCCTCGTCCGTCCTCAGCACCACGGCACCCCCGTCCCTGAGTGCGGCCACCGTGCTGGGAGCGGGGTGGCCGTACGTGTTGTCCGCGCCGCACGAGATGAGCGCCAGTCTCGGGGCCGCCGCCCGTATGAGGTCGGGGTCCTGATAGGCCGAGCCGTGGTGGGCGACCTTCAGGACGTCCACGGCGCGCACGCTCTCGGCGGCCGGCGAACTCAACAGCGCGCGCTGGGCCGGGGGTTCCAGGTCCCCGAGAAGCAGCAGGCGCAGCCCCGCCGAGCGTACGAGCAGCGTGACACTGGCGTCGTTGGCGCCCTCCGGCTCGGGTGCGGGGGCCGGCCGGGGCCACAGCACCTCCCAGTCGAGGTCACCCGTCCGCCGCCGCTCACCGGCGACGGCACGCGTCACCGGGATGCGTCGGGCCGCCGCCTCCCTCAGCACGAACTCGGCCTGGTCCTCGGGCTCTTCGAACCCCGTCGTCTCGATCGCGCCCACCGATCGCCCACGCAGTACGCCGGGCAGCCCGGCGACGTGGTCCGCGTGGAAGTGCGTGAGGATCACGAGGGGCACCTTGGTGATCCCGAGGTCGCGCAGACAGTGGTCGACCAGTACCGGGTCGGGTCCGGCGTCAACGACGACACCGGTGCCTTCGCCCGCCGCGAGCACGGTCGCGTCCCCCTGCCCCACGTCGCACATCGCGTACCGCCACCCCGGTGGCGGCCACCCGGTGATCACCCTGGTCAGCGGCGCCGGCCGGACCACCACCAGGAGCAACAGCACCCCGCACGCGGCGCACCACCAGGGATGCTTCAACAGCCTCGCGCCGACGAACACGACGAGCACCATGCACAGCCCCAGCAGCAGCGCACCGGTCCAGCTGCCCGGCCAGTCGATTCCCCCGCCGGGCAGCGCCGCCCCCGTACGGGCGATGTCGACGATCCACCCCGCGGGCCAACTCGCGCCCCAGGCCAGCGCCCCGGCCACCGGCATGGCGACCGGCGCGGTGGCCAGCGCGGCGAAGCCCAGGACGGTGGCCGGGGCGACGGCGAACTCGGCGAGCAGGTTGCACGGCACCGCCACCAGGCTCACCCGCGCCGACAGCACAGCCACGACCGGCGCGCACACGGCCTGCGCCGCACCGGCCGCTGCCAGCGCCTCGGCCAGTCGCGGCGGCACCCCACGCCTGCACAGCGCCGGGCTCCAGCGGGGCGCGAGGGTGAGAAGCGCGCCGGTGGCGAGGACGGAGAGCAGGAAGCCGTAACTCCGCGCCAACCACGGGTCGTACAGCACCAGCAGCAGAACCGCTGTCGCCAGCGCCGGGATCAGCGAGCGTCGGCGTCCGGTCGCGAGGGCGAGCAGCGCGACGGATCCACAGGCCGCGGCCCGCAGCACACTCGGATCGGGTCTGCACACGATGACGAATCCCAGGGTGAGCACACCTCCGAACAACGCGGTCGTCCGGAGGGAGAGGCCGAGGCGGGGTGCGAGGCCACGCCGTTCGACCTGCTGGGCGAGGGCGGGCGGGCCGATGAGCAGGGCGAGGAGGATCGTGAAGTTCGCACCACTGACGGCCATCAGATGCGTAAGGTCGGTCTCCTGGAACGCCTCGTCCAGCTCGGGTGTGACGCGTGAGGTGTCCCCGACGACCAGCCCGGGCAGCAGCGCCCGCGCATCCTCCGGTAGGTCCTCGGTGGCGTCCCGCAGCCCCGCGCGCAGCCGCCCCGCGAACCGCTGTGGAGCCGACGGTTCCCCCACCACCATCGGCGCCGCCTGGCCCCGTACCCGCAGCACGGCCGCGATCCGGTCACCGCCCGTCAACGGGGGCACGAGCCGTCCGGTCACCCGCAGCCGCGTGGACGGCAACAACCGGAGCCAGGGTGAATGCTCCGGCCCGCCCGCCGACTTGGCGGCCGACCGGCGTAAGGGTCCCGTCCTGGTCGGCTTCGCGCTCAGGTCGACGGTCACGAGCACGGGCGTCCGCGTCGCCGTCGTGCTCCCGTCCGTCGACTCGATCCGCCGGACCTCGGCGTCGAGCAGTACGGCGCTCGGCGCGGCGTGAGCGCCCTGGATCCGGGGCCGGGTGAGGCGTGGATCGGAGGTGACCTCCAACTCGGCCGTCACACCGGCGTACTGTCGCGCCAGATCCGGTACGGGCCCCCGCCGCAGATCGGCCCCGTGCAGTCCGGCGGAGGCGGCGGCCGCGGCGACACAGAGCAGTACGGCGGCCACGGAGACCCGCGACCAGTTGGCCCACCGGGGTTGTCGCACCGGCGTCGGACCGGGTGCCTCCGAGGGACGGCGGGCCAGCAGGAGCACTCCGGCGATGACCGAACAGACGACCGCGATGCCGGTGACCCAGTCGGGCGGGACATCCAGCGTCAGTGCCGCCGTCGCCCAGGCCGCCAGCGCGGGCGGCACCAGGCGCAGGTCTGTCGGCCCTTCCTGCCGGGGGTTGGCCGCCCCCAGCCGTTTCCCCGAGGTGGCGTGCACGGACCGGCGGACGCGAGCTGCCCGGGCGGGGGTGGCCTGGTCGTCGAGCGGGCCAGGCTCCTCGTGTACGGCTCCCGCCATGGCACGCCGAGGCGGACTCCCCGATTGCGGTGTGTTCGGTTCCCGGCTCATGGCTGCACGAGATTTCGCAGGTCGGCGAAGCGCCGGTCACCGATGCCGTTCACCTCGCGCAGTTCGTCCACGGACCGGTATCCGCCGTGCTGGGTGCGGTAGTCGACGATGTGCTGCGCGAGCACCGGCCCGACGCCCGGCAAGGTGTCGAGCTGTTCCACGGTGGCCGTGTTCAAGGCGACAGGCGCCGCCGGTCCAGCCCCCGCACCACCCACGGAGCCACCCGCCCCCACGCCACCGGAGCCGACCGCACCCCCCACGGC
>NZ_LGDW01000158.1 GCF_001280005.1 Streptomyces sp. NRRL WC-3618
CCGCCCTCGCCCGGCTCCACGTGCGCGGGGCCGAGGTCGACTTCGCCTCGCTGTACGCACCGGCCGACTCCCGACGCCGCGTGGACCTGCCCACGTACGTCTTCCAAGGGCGGCGCTATTGGCCGCGTGCGGGCGCCGGTGCCGTGGGTGATGTGTCGGCGACCGGGCTTGTGCCGGCCGGGCACCCGCTACTCGGGGCGGCGGTACCACTGGTGGACACGGGCGGTCACCTGCTGACCGGTCGCCTGTCAGTGGCCACGCATCCGTGGCTGGCCGATCACACGGTGGCGGGGCGGGTGCTGCTTCCGGGTACGGCGTTCGTGGAACTCGCTGTACGCGCCGGTGACGAGGTCGGCTGCGGGGTCCTCGAGGAGCTGACGCTGGCCGCTCCCCTCGTGCTGCCCGAGCGTGGCGCCGTACAGCTCCAGATCAATGTCGGAGCGGCGGACGAGAACGGGCGCTCCGCAGTGAGTGTGCACTCCCGGGACGAGGGCGATCCCGAGGAGCCGTGGATCCGCCACGCCGCCGGATTCCTGTCCTCCGCGCCTGATGAAGCCGATGAGGAGGAGCCCGAGGGCGGGCTGGCCCAGTGGCCGCCGACGGACGCCGAGCCCATCGATGACGCGGACTCCCTCTACGACCGTCTCGCCGAGACGGGATACGGCTACGGGCCGGTCTTCCAGGGCCTGCGTGCGGCCTGGCGGCGCGGCGACGAGGTCTTCGCCGAAGTCGCCCTGCCGGAGGAAGAGGCAGCGGACGCCGCGGCCTTCACCCTGCACCCGGCGCTGCTGGACGCCGCGCTGCACTCCACCCTGCTCCTGCCCCGGCGGCAGGACGGCGACGACGAACGCCAGGGCCTGGGGCTGCCCTTCGCCTGGAGCGGAGTCCGGCTGCGCCGGGCAGGCGCCGCGACCGTCCGCGTACGGCTCAGCAGTGCCGGAGCGGACACCGTGACCCTGACCTTGGCGGACGAGACCGGCCAGGTGGTCGCCACCGTCGACTCGCTCGTGTCGCGCTCGGTCTCGGACGATCGACTCGGTGGTGGGACGTTCCGTGACTCGATGTTCCACATCGAGTGGAAGCGGCAGCCCGCCGCTCCCGCCGAGCCGGTGCCGCTGGCGGTGCTCGGCGGCGACGGGCTGGTGCCAGGGGCGCGGTCGTTCGCGGATCTGGCGGCGTTGGGCGCGGCTCTCGAAGCGGGGGAGGAGCTTCCGGCGACGGTGGTGTGGCCGGTGGACCGGCCGTCGCCAGTGGACAGGCCGTCGGCCGCAGATTCCCAAGGGCTCGTACATCCCCTCGTACGGCCGGAAGATGTCTCCGCATTCCTTGCCGAGGCGCTGGGCGTGGTGCAGGCATGGCTGGCCGACGAGCGGTTCGAGGGCGCGCGGCTCGTGGTCGTGACGCGGGGCGCTGCCCCCGTCGAGGGCACAGGCGCGGACCTCGACCCCGCGGGCGCGGCACTGTGGGGCCTCGTGCGCTCCGCTCAGGTGGAGAATCCGGGACGCTTCCTCCTCGTGGACACGGAGATGGCTCCAGGCGCCGACTTGGGCACGGGCGCGAACCCGATCGATGCCCCGGCGCTCGCCGCCGCCCTGGCCGCGGGTGAGCCCGAGGTGGTGGTGCGGGCGGGCGCGGTATGGGTCCCCCGACTGACGCGACCGACGACGAGGGTGTCCGCCACACCGGTCGACGAAACCGCGGCATCCCCGTACGGCGAGGGCACCGTCCTCGTCACCGGCGCCTTCGGCGGCCTCGGGCGCGTGGTGGCGCGGCATCTCGCCGAACACCATCGTGTACGGGACCTCCTCCTGGTCTCCCGCAGGGGCGACGCCGCCGCGGGCGCGGACGAACTGCGCGCGGAACTGGAAGCGGTGGGCGCCAAGGTCACCGTGGCCGCGTGCGACGTCGCCGACCGTGACGCGCTGGCCGCGCTCCTGGACGAGGCCGGCGGCGAACTGTCGGCGGTGGTGCACGCGGCGGGAGTCCTGGACGACGGCATCGTCACGTCCCTGACGCCCGAGCGCCTGGACACGGTCCTGCGTCCGAAGGCGGCCGCGGCACTCCACCTGCACGAGCTGACGGCCGGCCTGGACCTGTCCGCCTTCGTCCTGTTCTCCTCCGCCGCCGGGGTGCTCGGCAGCGCGGGGCAGGCCAACTACGCGGCCGCCAACGGCCTCCTGGACGCCCTCGCCGGCATCCGCCGAGCTCAGGGCCTCCCGGCGACCTCCCTGGCCTGGGGACTCTGGGCGCAGGACAGCGACATGACCGGCAAGCTGGACGGTACGGACCTCGGCCGCATGGCGCGGGGCGGTGTGGCGGCACTGTCCACGGACGAGGGCCTCGCCCTTCTGGACATCGCGGTGACCGACCGGACCCTGACCGCGCCCGAAGCGCCGGCGACTCTCGTCCCGCTCCGCCTGGACACCGCCTCCCTGCGGGCCGCCGCGGGCCCCGACGGCGTACAGCCCGTCTTCTCGGAACTGGTCCGCACCCCGGCCCGCCGCGTCGACAGGGCGCAAGCACGCTCCGGAAACGCGGCGGCGGCCAACGGCGCGGACCCCGGTACCCCGGCCCTCGTCAAGGAATTGGCGGAACTTTCGGGAGCGGACCGCGAGCGTGCACTGCTCGATGCGGTGCGCGGAAATGTGGCGACGGTGCTCGGCCATTCCGGGCCGGAGGCGGTCGGCGCCACCCGGGGATTCCTGGAATTGGGCGTCGATTCGCTCACCGCGGTGGAACTCCGAAATCGGCTCAACTCCCTTTTCGGGTTGCGTCTTCCCGCTACCCTCATCTTCGACTATCCGTCGCCCACGGCGCTCGCCTCCTATCTGGACGAGAGCCTGCCGCAAGCCGGCGGCGCGGCGGCGGAGAGTTCCGAGGGGGCACGCCCCGGAGGCGTGGTCGCCGAACTCGCGGGTCTGGAAGCGGCACTGGCCGCGGGCCCGCCGTCCGACGACGAACGTGCTGCCGTGCGCGGCAGGCTGCGGGCGCTGCTCGGCAGGCTGGACGCAGCGGAGCCGGGCGGAGCTGGCGGACTGGCCGCCGAGGCCGTCGCGGACAAGCTGGAAGACGCCGACGACGATGACATGTTTGACTTCATCGACAACGAACTCGGCGTCTCCTGAAGCAATCCCACGGAACTGCCGCCCGACACCGCCACGGCAATCCGCGGGCAGTTCGTAGAAATTCATAAAGGGTCCATAGGGGGAGGGTAGGGGTTGTTGCGCCTGCCCTCCCGCCGATGTGATGGTGTCGGCCCTCTGCGTTGAAGGAGTCGCACCGAAATGGCGAACGAGCAGAAACTCCGCGAGTACCTCAAGCGAGTTACCGCGGATCTGCACCAGACCCGGCAGCGTCTACAGGACGCCGAGTCCGTGAGCCGGGAGCCCATCGCTATCGTCGCGATGAGCTGCCGCTACCCCGGCGGGGTCGCCGGACCGGAAGACCTGTGGCGGCTCGTCGCCGACGGCGGGGACGCGATCTCTCCCTTCCCGGACGACCGGGGCTGGGACGCGGACCTCCACGACCCCGACCCGACGAGCCCCGGCAAGAGCTATGCGCGCGAGGGCGGTTTCCTGCACGACGCGGCACAGTTCGACCCGGCCTTCTTCGGGATCTCGCCGCGCGAGGCCCTCGCCATCGACCCGCAGCAGCGTCTGCTCCTCGAAGCCACCTGGGAGGCGTTCGAGCGGGCGGGCGTGGATCCGCTGTCCGTTCGCGGCTCCCGGACGGGCGTCTTCGTCGGCGTCATGTACGGCGACTACGGCAACCGCATCCTCAGCAACCCCGAGGGCCTGGAGGAATTCGAGGGCTACCTCGGCAACGGCAGCGCGGGCAGCATCGCCTCCGGGCGCGTCTCCTACACCTTCGGCCTCGAAGGCCCCGCCGTCACCATCGACACCGCGTGCTCGTCCTCGCTCGTCGCCCTGCACCTGGCCGCGCAGTCCCTGCGCAACGGCGAGTGCACCCTCGCGCTCGCGGGCGGCGTGACCGTCATGTCCACACCGGACACCTTCGTGGAGTTCAGCCGCCAGCGCGGCCTCGCGGCCGACGGCCGCTGCAAGGCGTTCGCGGAGGCCGCCGACGGCACCGGCTGGGGAGAGGGCGTCGGACTCCTTGTCCTCGAGCGACTCTCGGACGCCCGCCGTAACGGCCACCAGGTCCTCGCCGTCGTACGCGGCACCGCCGTCAACCAGGACGGTGCAAGCAGCGGCCTGACCGCCCCCAACGGGCCCGCCCAGCAGCGCGTCATCCGCGCGGCGTTGGCGAGCGCGGGCCTTGCGGCGGGCGACGTCGACGCCGTGGAGGCCCACGGCACGGGCACCACGCTCGGCGACCCCATCGAAGCCCAGGCGCTGCTCGCCACGTACGGACAGGAGCGGCCGGCCGGCCCGTCCGGCGACCGCGAACCCCTGTGGCTCGGCTCGGTCAAGTCCAACATCGGGCACACCCAGGCGGCCGCCGGCGTCGCGGGCGTCATCAAGATGGTGATGGCGATGCGCCACGGCGTGCTGCCCCGCACGCTGCACGTGGACCGGCCGAACTCGCATGTGGACTGGACGGCGGGGGCTGTTGAGCTGCTGACCGAGGCCCGGGAGTGGACGGGGCGTGAGGGCGTGCCGCGTCGTGCGGGTGTGTCGTCGTTCGGTGTCAGTGGGA
>NZ_LGDW01000159.1 GCF_001280005.1 Streptomyces sp. NRRL WC-3618
CCCCATCGAGGCCCAGGCCCTGATCGCCACGTACGGCAAGGAGCACTCGGAGGAACAGCCTCTGTGGCTGGGCTCGTTGAAGTCCAACATCGGACACACGCAGGCGGCCGCCGGTGTCGCCGGTGTCATCAAGATGGTCATGGCGATACGGCACGGCGTGCTGCCCAAGACACTGCACGTGGACGCCCCGTCCTCCGAGGTGGACTGGTCGGCGGGCGCGGTCGAGCTGCTCACCGGGGCGCGGGACTGGCCGGAGCGCGGCGGCATGCCGCGGCGCGCGGGCGTCTCGGCGTTCGGTGTGAGTGGTACGAATGCGCATGTGATCGTGGAGCAGCCGCCGCACATGGCTGTGGAGCAGGCGTCCGAGGAGGCGTCCAACGAGGCCTTCGTCGATGGCGAGTCGCCGACGCGGGTGGCGCCGCTGGCCCTGTCGGCGAAGACCCCGGAAGCCCTGCGGGAGCAGGCCGCCTGGCTCCGCGAACACCTCGTGGCACACGCCGAGTTGGGCATGGGGGACGTCGGCTGGTCGTTGGCGGTGGCTCGCTCGCGGTTCGAACACCGGGGCGTCGTCCTCGGCCGGGACCGCGATGAACTGCTCGCCGGGCTTGAGCACCTCGCGCGGGACGGCTCACCCACGCGGAACGTCGTCACGGGACAGGCGGCGCGGGGCGGCGGAGGCACGGTCCGCCCGGTGTTCGTCTTCCCCGGGGGACAGGGAGCGCAGTGGGCCGGAATGGCGCGCGAACTCCTCGACGATTCACCGGTGTTCGCCGAGCGGATGCGGGAGTGCGCGGACGCGTTGTCCGAGTTCGTGGACTGGGACCTCCTCGAGGAGCTGAGCGGGGAGCGGTTCGGCGAGGTGGACGTGGTCGAGCCCGTCCTCTTCGCGGTGCTGGTGTCGCTGGCCGCGGTGTGGCGGGCGGCGGGTGTCGAGCCCGCCGCCGTGGTGGGCCACGGTCCGGGCGAGATCGCGGCCGCGTACGTGGCGGGCGCGCTGTCGCTCGCGGACGCGGTACGCGTGGTGGCTCTGCGGAGCCAGGCCGTCCGGGAACTGTCGGGCAAGGGCGCCATGGCGTCCGTACCGCTGCCGGAGCAGGAGGTGCGGGAGCTGATCGCCGCGTGGGGCGACCGGATCGAGGTCGCGGCCGTCGACGGCCCCGCCCGGGTCGTGGTGTCCGGCGAGGCCGAGGCCCTGGAGGAACTGGTCGCCGCGTGCGCCGCCCAGGACGTCCAGGCCGACGCGCTCGCCGTGGACCACGCCGCGCACTCCGCCCAAGTGGAGTCCGCCGAGGACCACTTGACCCAGGTGCTCGCCCCCGTGGTGCCGCGCCCTGCCAATGTGCCGGTGTTCTCCACGGTGACGGGGGAGTGGCTGCAGGCAGGCACTCCCATGGACGCGGGGTACTGGTACCGGAACCTGCGCCACCCTGTCCTCTTCGGGCAGGCTGTCGGCGGGCTGATCTCCGAGGGTCACGGGCTGTTCGTGGAGATGAGCCCGCACCCCGTGCTGACGCCAGTGGTCCGGGCCGCCATCGACGCCACGGGTGCTCCGGCGGTCGCGCTCGGCTCCCTGCGCCGGGCCGAAGGCGGTGCGCACCGCCTCATGGAAGCCATCGCCGAAGCCCATGTGTACGGCGTCGAACTCGACTGGAAGGCCCTCTTCCCCGGCCCCCGCGCGACCGTCGACCTGCCGACGTACGCCTTCCAGCGCGAGCACTTCTGGCTCGTGGACGGGCGCACGCCGGGCAGCGCCCCGGCGCCCGCGCAGGACGAGGTGGAGGCGCGGTTCTGGGAGGCCGTGGAGCGCGAGGACCTGGAGGAGCTGGCGGCCGAGCTGGAGGTGGCGGACGGTTCCGTCTCCGCCGGGCTTGGTGCCGTGCTGCCCGCGCTGTCGTCGTGGCGGCGGCAGCGGCGTGAGCGGTCGACCCTCGACGGGTGGCGCTACCGGGTCACCTGGAAGCCGCTCGCAAACGGCGCGCTACGGCGTGCCGGGGCGCTGTCGGGGACTTGGCTGGTTGTCGTGCCCGAGGAGGCGGCGGCGCACCCGTGGGTGGTCGGCGTCAGCGAGGCGCTGACGCAGGCCGGGGCAAGCGTGGTTCAACTCGGCTTCGCCGAAGCCGAGTTGGACCGCAAGGGCTTGGTCGGGCGGCTGCGTGAACATGCGCAGAGCGCGGTCGGCGCGGCTGAACCCGCAGGCGTTGTCTCCCTGCTCGCCCTCGCCGAGCACCCGCACCCCGCACATCCCGTGCTCCCCACCGGCCTCGCGGCCACCGTCGCCCTCGTGCAGGCCCTCGACGACGCCGAGATCGGCGCCCGCCTGTGGGCCGTCTCCATGGGAGCCGTCTCCACCGGCCGCAGCGACCGCCTCGTAAGCGCCGCCCAAGCCCAACTGTGGGGCCTGGGACGGGTCGTGGCCTTGGAGCACCCCGAGCGCTGGGGCGGTCTCATCGACCTGCCGCAGACCCCCGACAGCCGTACGGCGACCCGACTCGCCACAGCCCTGGCGGGCATCCCGGCCAACGCCGACTCAGAAGCCGACGACGAGGCGAACGGCGGCACCGGCACAGGCGCCGGAACCGGCACCGGCTTCGAGGACCAGGTCGCCGTACGCGGCTCCGGCCTCTTCGTACGCCGTCTCACCCACGCACCGCTGGTCACCCACCCGTCGCGCACCTGGACGCCACGCGGCACCGCGCTGATCACAGGCGGCACGGGCGCCCTCGGCGCGCACGTCGCCCGCTGGCTGGTGCGCGAGGGCGTCGAGCACCTCGTACTGACGAGCCGTCGCGGTCTCGATGCTCCGGGTGCCGGTGAACTAAAGGCGGAACTAGAGGAGTTGGGAGCCGAGGTCACGATCACGGCCTGCAACATCGCCGACCGGGACGCGGTCGCCGGACTCCTCGACGAACTGGCCGCCGGCGGGCACACGCTCCGCTCCGTCTTCCACGCCGCCGGTGTGAGCCCCGCGCTCCCGCTCGCCGACACGGCACCTGCGGACCTCGCCGACGCCCTGGACGCCAAGGCGGCGGGCGCCGCCCATCTCGACGCGCTCCTGGGCGACACCGAACTCGACGCCTTTGTCCTCTTCTCCTCCATCGCGGCCGTCTGGGGCAGCGGCGGCCAGTCCGGATACGCCGCGGCCAACGCCTTTCTCGACGCGATCGCCGAGCGCCGCCGCGCGCGCGGCCAGGCGGCCACCTCGGTCGCCTGGGGTGCCTGGGGCGGCAGCGGCATGGCCGCCACCGCCGAGGCCGAGGAGCACCTGCGCCGCCGTGGCGTCGCGCTGCTCGGCCCCGACCTGGCCATTGGCGCGCTCGCGCAGGCACTCACGTACGACGAGACGTGCCTGACGGTCGCCGACGTGGACTGGGAGCGGTTCGCCCCCACCTTCACGGCCGCGCGGCCCAGCGCCTTCCTCGGCGGTCTGCCCGAACTGCGGCCCCAGCGGCGGCAGTCGACATCCGCCCCTGCGGGCGGCGGCGAGCCGGTCTCCGAGTGGGCCTCCCGGCTCACCGGGCTCCCGGAGGGCGAGCGGCAGCGCCTGGTCCTCGACCTCGTACGGACCGAGGCGGCAGCCGCCCTGGGCTACGCCGGAGCCGACGCAGTCGAACCCACCCGCGCCTTCCGCGAGTTGGGCTTCGACTCCCTCACCGCCGTCGAACTCCGCAACCGTCTCACCGCCGCAACCGAGGTCTCCCTGTCCGCGACGGTGGTCTTCGACCATCCCTCGCCCGAGGTCCTCGCCCGGCACCTCCTTGCGGAGCTGTCCGGCGGCGCCACCGCCGCGACGGCGGCACCCGCCCGCGTGGCGGAGCCCGCCGGCGTGGCCGACGACACCATCGCCATCGTGTCGATGAGCTGCCGCTTCCCCGGCGGCGCCAGCACCCCCGAGAGGCTGTGGCAGCTGCTCGTTGACGGCACGGACGCCATCTCGGTCTTCCCCGCCGACCGCGGCTGGCAGCTCGACGGCGCCGCGCGCTACAAGCCCGAGGGCGGTTTCGTCTACGACGCCTCGGAGTTCGACGCCGGCCTCTTCGGCATCTCGCCGCGCGAGGCCCTGGCCATGGACCCGCAGCAGCGACTGCTCCTGGAGACCACCTGGGAACTGTTCGAACGCATCGGCGTAGCCCCCAAGTCCCTGCGCGGTACGCCGACCGGCGTCTTCGTCGGATCCGGCTTCCAGGGGTACGCGACCGGGCTCGACAGCGTCCCCGAGGGCGTCGAGGGACACCTGATGACGGGTACGTCCGGCAGTGTCATCTCCGGCCGCCTCGCCTACTCCTTCGGCCTCGAAGGCCCCGCGGTGACCGTCGACACGGCCTGCTCCTCGTCGCTGGTCGCCCTGCACCTCGCCGCGCAGGCCCTGCGCAACGGCGAGTGCGACCTCGCCCTCGCCGGTGGCGTCACCGTCATGGCGACGGCCGGTGCCTTCGACGAGTTCAGCCGCCAGGGCGGCCTGGCCTCCGACGGCCGCTGCAAGCCGTACGCGGAGGCGGCCGACGGCACCGGCTGGGGCGAGGGCGCGGGCCTGCTGCTCCTGGAGCGCCTGTCGGTCGTACGCGGCTCCGCCGTCAACCAGGACGGCGCCAGCAACGGGCTGACCGCCCCGAACGGCCCCTCCCAGCAGCGCGTGATCAGCCAGGCCCTCGCCAACGCCCGTCTCGCGCCCGAGCAGATCGACGCCGTGGAAGGCCACGGAACCGGCACCAGCCTGGGCGACCCCATCGAGGCCCAGGCCCTCATCGCCACGTACGGACAGGACCGCCCGGCCGACCGGCCGCTGCTCCTCGGCTCGGTGAAGTCCAACATCGGACACACCCAGGCCGCCGCCGGTGTCGCGGGCGTCATCAAGATGGTCATGGCGATGCGCCACGGCGTCCTGCCGCAGACCCTGCACGTGGACCGGCCCAGCTCCCACGTGGACTGGTCGGCCGGAACCGTCGAACTGCTCGACCGGGCCCGCGACTGGCCCGACCGTGACGGCGCGCCGCGCCGCGCCGGCGTCTCGTCGTTCGGAGTCAGCGGAACGAACGCCCACGTCGTCGTGGAACAGGCACCCCGGCGACGCGGCAAGCCCGCCGAAGCCGAGCCCCAGCGGCCCGACGCGGCAGCGACGGCCGACGTCGCCGTGCCGTGGCCGGTGTCGGCCCGCGACGCGGACGCCCTCCGCGCCCAGGCCGGCCGCCTGCGGGCACGACTCCTCGCCGACCCCGCCCTCGCGGCGGACCGCACCGGACTCACCGACCTGGGTTGGTCGCTGGACACGGGCCGGTCGCCGCTCGAGCATCGTGCTGTTGTTCTGGGGCGGGAATCGGGACAGTTCCTGTCCGGGTTGGAGGCTTTGGCTTCCGGTAGTGGTTCGGGTGTGGTGTCGGGGTCGGTGGTCGAGGGCCGTCTCGGAGTTCTGTTCACGGGTCAGGGCAGCCAGCGGCTGGGTATGGGCCGTGAGTTGTACGAGGCGTTCGCGGTGTTCGCGGATGCGCTGGACGAGGTGTGTGCGCACCTGGACGGTCTGCTTGACCGGCCGCTGAAGGACGTGATGTTCGGTGCGGACGCCGGG
>NZ_LGDW01000160.1 GCF_001280005.1 Streptomyces sp. NRRL WC-3618
CCGCCTGGCCGCCTCGCTCGCCGAAGCCCACGTACACGGCGCCGAACTCGACTGGAAGGCCCTCTTCCCCGGCTCCCGCACCACCGTCGACCTCCCCACGTACGCCTTCCAGCGTGAGCGCCACTGGCCGAAGGCCGTGCCGGCCGGCGCCGGTGACGTGGTGTTCGCGGGTCTGCGTGCCGCCGGTCATCCGCTCCTGGGGGCCGTCGTGGCCCTCGCGGACGCCGACGGGTACCTCTTCACGGGACGCCTTTCGACGCAGACGCACCCCTGGCTCGCGGACCACGCGGTCGACGGCGTGATCCTGCTGCCCGGCACGGCGTACGTCGAACTCGCCCTGCGCGCGGGCGACGAGGTCGGCTGCGGCCACCTCGAAGAGCTGACCCTGGAAGCCCCCCTCGTCATCCCCGAGCAGGGTGCCGTCCAGCTCCAGATCTCGGTGGGCGGACCGGACGACGCCGGGCGCCGCGAACTCGGCCTGTTCGCGCGCCCGCAGGACGACGCCGACGACACCCCCTGGACACGGCACTTCACCGGGAGCCTGCTGCCCGCCGCGCCCTCGGAGCAGACCACCGACGCCGACCTGTCCGTGTGGCCGCCCGCCGGCGCCGAGCACGTCGACGTCTCCGACCTGTACGAGCGCCTGACGGCCAACGGGCACGGCTACGGCCCCCTCTTTCAGGGCCTGAGCGCCGCCTGGCGCCACGGCGGCGACGTGTACGCGGAGATCGACCTGCCGCAGGAGGCGCACGCCGACACGGAGTCGTTCGGGCTGCACCCGGCGCTCTTCGACGCCGCCCTGCACGCCATCGGACTCGGTGACTTCATCGCCCGCACCGACCGCGCGCACCTGCCCTTCGTCTGGTCCGAGGTCACGCTGCACGCCACCGGCGCCACCACGCTCCGGGTACGCGTCACGTCCGCCGGGACGGACACCGTCGGCCTGCTCGCCGCCGACGCCACCGGGCAGCCCGTCGTCTCCGTGGGCTCGCTGGCGCTGCGCGCCCTGTCAGAGGAGCAGCTGACCGGCGCGCCGAGGCGCGACGCGCTCTTCCAAGTGGAGTGGACACCCGTCGACACCCCGGCGTCCGGTGCCGACCAGCCCGCGCCGGCGGCCCTCCTCGCCGACGACGCCCCGTACGTGTCCGACGCCCTCCCACTCGTACGAGAGACCTTCGCGGACCTGGCGTCCCTGACCGCCGCGCTCGACGACGGCGCCGAGCCGCCCGCGACGCTGCTTCTGCCGCTGCTGACGCCCCCCCCCGCCGATGTGCCCGCAGGGACGGCGCGTCCGGTCGAACTCGACGCGGTGCGGCCGCTGTTGGAGCGCGCGCTTAAGGCCGTGCAGGGCTGGCTCGCCGACGAGCGGTTCGAGTCGTCCCGCCTGGTCGTGGTGACCCGCGGCGCCGTCGCAGCCGATACCGCCCCGGACCCCGTGGCCGCCGTCGTGTGGGGCCTGGTGCGCTCGGCGCAGTCCGAGCACCCGGGCCGCTTCGTCCTCCTTGACCTCGACCCCTCCACCGGCGTGACCGAGGACCTGGTCGCCGCCGCACTCGCCACGGACGAGCCCGAGCTCGCGGTCCGCGACGGCGCGCTGCGGGCCCCGCGCCTGACCCGTGTACCGAGCCCCCAGACGCCGGACACCACGGATGACGCCGCCTCCTGGGGCGAAGGCACCGTCCTCATCACCGGAGGAAGCGGCACCCTGGGCGGCCTGGTGGCCCGCCACCTCGCGGCCCGGCATGGCGTAAGGGACCTGCTCCTCGTATCCCGCCGGGGCGACGACGCCCCCGGTGCGGCCGCACTCCGCATGGACCTGGAGGCCTCGGGCGCCCGCGTGCGCCTCGCCGCCTGCGACACCGCCGACCGCGCCGCGCTCGCCGCCCTCCTGGACGAGGTCGGCGCCGAACTGTCGGCCGTCGTGCACGTCGCCGGCGCCCTGGACGACGGAGTCGTCACCGCACTGACCCCCGAGCGCCTGGACACCGTCCTGCGCCCTAAGGCCGACGCGGCACTCCACCTGCACGAGCTGACGGCGGGCCTGAACCTTTCCGCCTTCGTCCTCTTCTCCTCCGCGGCCGGCGTCTTCGGCACCCCCGGCCAGGCCAACTACGCGGCCGCCAACGCCTTCCTCGACGCGCTCGCCCAGCACCGCCGCGCCCAGGGCCTCCCCGCGACCTCGCTCGCCTGGGGCCTGTGGGCCGAGGCCAGCGAACTGACCGCCCACCTTGGCACCGGCGAACTGGACCGCCGGGCACGCGCCGGAGCCGCCGCGCTCACCACCGACGAGGGCCTGGACCTCTTCGACGCCGCCCACACCGCCGGCCACCCGCTGATGGTGCCGGTCCGCCTCGACCTCGCGGGCCTGCGCGCCCGCGCCGCCTCCGACGGCGTCCCGCCGCTCCTGCGCACCCTGGTCCGAGCACCCCAGCGCCGCACCGCGGCTGCCGCCGACCGGCAGGAGGGCTCCGCCCTCGCTCAGCGCCTCGCCGCGCTGCCCGAGACGGACCGTGAAGAGGAAGTCCTCACCCTGGTACGCGGCCACGCAGCCGCCGTCCTCGGCTACCCGTCGGCCGACGCGATCGCACCCGACCGCGCCTTCCGTGAAATCGGCTTCGACTCGCTCACCGCCGTCGAACTGCGCAACAGGCTCACCTCGGCCACCGGCCTGCGCCTGCCCGCCACCCTCGCCTTCGACTATCCGGCCGCCACCGTCCTGGCCCGCCACATCCTCGAAGAGGTCCTGGGCACGGACGCGGCGACACAACCCCAGGGTGCCGGTCGGGCGGCCACCGTGGCCGTGGACGACGACCCGATCGTCATCGTGTCGATGAGCTGCCGCTACCCCGGCGGCGTCAGCAACCCCGAAGACCTGTGGCGGCTCGCCGCCGACGGCGTCGACGCCATCGGCGACCTGCCCGGCGACCGGGGCTGGGACATCGACTCCCTCTACGACCCCGACCCGGACAGCCCCGGCTCCTTCTACACGCGCGAAGGCGGCTTCCTCTACGACGCCGCCGACTTCGACCCGGCCTTCTTCGGCATCTCCCCACGCGAGGGCCTGTCCATCGACCCCCAGCAGCGCCTCCTCCTGGAGACCACCTGGGAGGCCTTCGAACGCGCGGGCATCGACCCGGCCGCCGCACGCGGCAGCTCCACCGGTGTCTTCGTCGGTGTCATGTACAACGACTACGCCACCCACCTCCTGAGCGCCCCCGGGGGCCTCGACGACCTGGAGGGGTACGTCGGCAACGGCAGCGCCGCGAGCGTCGCCTCCGGCCGCATCTCGTACTCCTTCGGCCTCGAAGGCCCGGCGGTGACCGTCGACACGGCCTGCTCGTCGTCGCTCGTCGCCCTGCACCTGGCGGCGCAGGCGCTGCGCCAGGGCGAGTGCGACATGGCCCTCGCGGGCGGCGTCGCCGTCATGTCGACGCCCGGCACGTTCATCGAGTTCAGCCGCCAGCGAGGCCTTGCGGCGGACGGCCGCTGCAAGTCCTTCGCGGCCGCCGCGGACGGCACCGGCTGGGGCGAGGGCGTCGGCCTGCTCCTCCTTGAGCGCCTGTCGGACGCGCGCCGCAAGGGCCACCAGGTCCTGGCCGTCGTACGCGGTTCCGCCGTCAACCAGGACGGCGCCAGCAACGGCCTCACCGCCCCGAACGGTCCCTCCCAGCAGCGCGTCATCCGGGCGGCCTTGGCGAGCGCCGGGCTGTCCGCCGCTGACGTGGACGCCGTGGAGGCGCACGGCACGGGCACGACCCTCGGCGACCCGATCGAGGCGCAGGCCGTCCTTGCCACGTACGGCAAGGAGCGGATGGCCGACCGGCCGTTGTGGCTGGGTTCGTTGAAGTCGAACATCGGGCACACGCAGGCCGCGGCCGGCGTCGCCGGTGTGATCAAGATGGTCATGGCGATGCGGGCCGGTGTCCTGCCCAAGACCCTGCATGTCGATGAGCCGACGCCTCAGGTGGACTGGTCGGTTGGGGCCGTTGAACTGCTCACCGAGGCTCGGGAGTGGGCCGCGCGGGACGGCGGTGCGCCGCGTCGCGCGGGTGTGTCGTCGTTCGGTGTGAGCGGGACGAACGCGCACGTGATCGTGGAGCAGGCACCCGTTCTCGGTGAGACCGAGGGAGGCGAGGCCCCGTCGTCGTCGGTCGTGGCGGGTGTGGTGCCGCTGGCTCTGTCGGCGAAGACTCCGGAGGCGCTGCGCGGGCAGGCGGCGCGGCTGCGGGACCACCTCGCGGCGTGCGCGGACCTCGAACTGGCGGATGTGGGCTGGTCGTTGGCGGTCTCACGGTCTCGTTTCGAGCACCGGGGCGTCGTCCTCGGCCGCGACCGCGACGAGCTGCTTGCCGGGCTCGAATCGCTGGCGCGGGATGACGCGGCCGCGCAGAACGTGGTCACGGGGCGGGTTCTGGGTGGGACGGTCCGTCCGGTGTTCGTGTTTCCGGGGCAGGGGTCGCAGTGGGCGGGGATGGCGCGTGAGCTGCTGGATTCCAGTCCGGTGTTCGCGGAGCGGATGC
>NZ_LGDW01000161.1 GCF_001280005.1 Streptomyces sp. NRRL WC-3618
CAAGGTGATGACCAGGAGAGCCCGCGACACCCCCTCCCGCCCACCGGTACGCAGGGAAACCCGCCGCCCCGGCCGCACCCCGCACCGCACACCCCCGGCCGGCGGCACCTCCCGCACGCCCCTCCCCGAGGCCACCACCCCTCGCGCTCTCCCGCAGCCTCGCCCCACCGACCTCTTCGCCGACCGCCTCCTGGCCGTCCTGAGCGGCGAACGCCCCGTCCACAGCATGCTCCGCCACACCGTGGGCCGCGCCTACGACGAACTGGCCTGGCTCGCCGCACGCGGCCCCCTGCGTACCCGCGGCGCCCGCCCGGTCGTCCGCGACGTCGGCTACTTCGAACCCAGCCGAGGCGCCCTGGAGGCCTTCGCCCGCATCGGCGCCGGCGACCAGCTGCGTGCGATGGCCTTCCGCCTGGAACTGGGCCGGGACTTCCGCTGGCGCTGCACGGCCGTCGAACTGGGCGGCCCCCGCAGGCCCCACACGGCGGACGACTAGACACCCGGCACGCGGAAGGGCCGGCCACCCTCGTGGGATGCCCGGCCCTTCACGCAGAACGTCACACAGCGCCTACGACGAACTCACCGCCGACCGCCTGCGTCACGCTTACTCCTGCTGCTGCTTACTCCTGCTGCTGCTTACTTCTTACGCCGACGCCCGCTGCGCTGCTGCTTGCGCCGCTCCGCGCGCGTGAGCCCGTCCGCCTCGGACCGCACCTCGTCGTCGTCCCCGACGAGGTCGCCCTCGATGACGCCGCCCTCGCCGTCCACGGTCGGCGCGGAGAAGTGCAGCCGGTCCGGCCGCTGCGGAGCGTCGAGCCCCTTGGCGCGGATCTCGGGCCGGGAACCGGCACTCGCCCGCGCGGGCACCGCGTCCTCGGTGCCCTTGTCCAGCGACGGCGTGGCGTCCGCGACCGGGACCTCCTCGACCTGCTGCTCGACCTGGACCTCCAGGTTGAACAGGTAGCCGACGGACTCCTCCTTGATGCCCTCCATCATGGCGGTGAACATGTCGAAGCCCTCACGCTGGTACTCGACCAGCGGGTCCTTCTGCGCCATGGCGCGCAGACCGATGCCCTCCTGGAGGTAGTCCATCTCGTAGAGGTGCTCGCGCCACTTGCGGTCGAGGACCGACAGCACGACCCGGCGCTCCAGCTCACGCATGATCTCGGAGCCGAGCTGCTCCTCACGCGCCGCGTACTGGGCGTGGATGTCGTCCTTGATCGACTCGGAGATGAACTCGGCGGTCAGCCCCGCACGGTCGCCGGCCGCCTCCTCCAGCTCGTCGACGGTGACCTTGACCGGGTAGAGCTGCTTGAAGGCGCCCCACAGCCGGTCCACGTCCCATTCCTCGGCGAAGCCTTCGGACGTCTCCGCGCTGATGTACGCGTCGATGGTGTCGTCCATGAAGTGCTGGACCTGCTCGTGCAGATCCTCGCCCTCCAGGACGCGGCGCCGCTCGCCGTAGATGACCTCGCGCTGCCGGTTGAGGACCTCGTCGTACTTGAGGACGTTCTTGCGGGTCTCGAAGTTCTGCGTCTCGACCTGCGACTGGGCGGAGGCGATGGCACGGGTGACCATCTTGTTCTCGATCGGCACGTCGTCCGGAACGTTCGCCATCGACATGACGCGCTCGACCATCTGGGCCTTGAACAGCCGCATGAGATCGTCGCCGAGGGAGAGGTAGAACCGTGACTCGCCGGGGTCGCCCTGACGTCCGGAACGACCGCGCAGCTGGTTGTCGATCCGCCGGGACTCGTGCCGCTCGGTACCGAGGACGTACAGCCCGCCGAGGTCCTTGACCTCCTCGAACTCGGCCTTCACCGCCTTCTCGGCCCGCTCCAGGGCGGCCGGCAGGGCCGCGGCCCACTCCTCGATGTGCTCCTCGGGGTCGAGGCCGCGCTGCCGCAGCTCCGCCTCGGCGAGGTCGTCGGGGTTGCCGCCGAGCTTGATGTCCGTACCGCGACCGGCCATGTTGGTCGCGACCGTGACGGCGCCCTTGCGGCCGGCCTGGGCGACGATGGTCGCCTCCCGGTCGTGCTGCTTGGCGTTCAGCACTTCGTGCTGGATGCCGCGCTTGGAGAGCTGCTGCGACAGGTACTCGGACTTCTCCACCGAGGTCGTGCCGACGAGGATCGGCTGACCCTTCTCGTGCTTCTCCGCGATGTCGTCGACAACCGCCTCGAACTTCGCGACCTCGGTGCGGTAGATCAGGTCGGACTGGTCCTTGCGGACCATGTCACGGTTGGTCGGGATCGGGACGACACCGAGCTTGTAGATCTGGTGGAACTCGGC
Source organism: Streptomyces sp. NRRL WC-3618 (assembly GCF_001280005.1). Classification (GTDB taxonomy): domain Bacteria; phylum Actinomycetota; class Actinomycetes; order Streptomycetales; family Streptomycetaceae; genus Streptomyces. The sequence continues at coordinate 2,293 of NZ_LGDW01000161.1, forward strand.
GGCCTCGGTCATGGCCGTACCGGTCATGCCTGAGAGCTTGGAGTAGAGGCGGAAGAAGTTCTGGAGGGTGATGGTCGCCAGGGTCTGGTTCTCGTCCTTGATGTCCACCCCTTCCTTCGCCTCGATCGCCTGGTGCATGCCCTCGTTGTAGCGGCGGCCGGCGAGGATACGGCCGGTGTGCTCGTCGACGATCATGACTTCGCCGTCGATGACGACGTAGTCCTTGTCGTTCTTGAAGAGCTCCTTGGCCTTGATGGCGTTGTTCAGGTAGCCCACCAGCGGCGTGTTCACCGACTCGTACAGGTTGTCGATGCCCAGCCAGTCCTCGACCTTGGCGACACCCGACTCGTGGATGGCGACGGTGCGCTTCTTCTCGTCGACGTCGTAGTCGCCGGTCTCCTCGATGCCCTTGAGGGGGTTGCCCGTCTCGCCGCGCTTGAGGCGGGTGACCAGCTTCGCGAAGTCGCCGTACCACTTGGTGGCCTGGTCGGCCGGGCCGGAGATGATCAGCGGCGTACGGGCCTCGTCGATGAGGATCGAGTCGACCTCGTCGACCACGGCGAAGTTGTGGCCGCGCTGGACGAGTTCGTCCTGCGACCAGGCCATGTTGTCGCGCAGGTAGTCGAAGCCGAACTCGTTGTTCGTGCCGTACGTGATGTCACAGCTGTACTGCTCGCGCCGCTGGGCCGGCGTCATGTTGGCGAGGATGCAGCCGACGGTCAGCCCCAGGAACTTGTGGACGCGACCCATCATCTCGGAGTCGCGCTCAGCCAGGTAGTCGTTGACCGTGATGAGGTGAACACCGTCCCCGGAGAGGGCGTTCAAATACGTCGGCAGGGTACCGACCAGGGTCTTGCCCTCGCCGGTCTTCATCTCGGCGACATAGCCGAGGTGGAGGGCTGCGCCACCCATGATCTGCACGTCGTAATGACGCTGACCGAGGGCGCGCTTGGCGGCCTCGCGCACGGTGGCGAAAGCCTCGGGCAGCAGGTCGTCCAAGCTCTCACCGTCGGCGTACCGCTGCTTGTACTCATCGGTGAGGGCCCGCAGCTCGGCGTCGGAGAGGTCGACGAAGTCCTCTTCGATGGAGTTGACCTGGTCCGCGATGCGGTGCAGCTTGCGCAGGATTTTGCCTTCGCCTGCACGCATGATCTTTGAGAGGACGGACACGGGGGTTGGTCTCCTTGCCGGTCGGGCCTGGGACGGTCGGTTTCCATTGTCTTAACTGAGCAACGGCCATCGTATGCGAGCCCCCGCCAAGCCGGGAGGTCTGCCAGGGGGACAGCCATAAGGAGAACGGCCGGGAGTCACGGATGGTGCCGCACCGCACCCACGAATTGCACGAATTGTGATCACGAACTCACGCACGGCAAAAGGGATGGCGCCCTCCTCACACCCCGAGCAGAATCGGCCGATGGACCCCGTCACGCTCACCACGGCCCGCCTGCTCCTGCGCACGGTCGGCCCCCACGACACCGACGCCGTGTACGCCGCGGTGCAGGACCCCGACATCCAGCGCTGGACGACGATCCCGTCGCCCTACCTGCCCGAGCACGCCCGTGGCTTCACCTCCCAGCTGGTGCCCGACGGCTGGGCGGACGGCTCGATGTTCACGTTCGGTGTCTTCCTCCCCGAAGGGGAGGAACTGGTGGGCATGCTCGCCCTGACCATGCGCTCCCTGAGCGTGAGCGAAGTCGGCTTCTGGGCCGACAAGGCCCACCGGGGCAACGGCTACATCACGGAAGCCACGATCACCGCCGCCCGCTGGGCCTTCACCCACCTGTCGGTGGACCGCGTGGAGTGGAGGGCGGAAGTAGGCAACACGGCGTCCCGAACAGCGGCGGAACGAGCCGGCTTCACCATGGAGGGCACCCTGCGCTCGGCAATCAACAACAAGGGAGTACGCCGAGACTGCTGGGTAGCCTCCCTACTCCCCTCAGACCTGGGCCTCCCCTCTTCGGCCCCCTACGCCCCGGCCGACATCTGACAACTCAGCCCGACGGACGCGTAAGGACAAGGTCCAGCGCCATCTTCTCTCCCACCTACCCGCCCCCACCGCGTCTACAGCCCAGGCCCGGACATCCCAGCCCGTCCGGCGCTTGAGGACAAGGCCCGTCCAGCCCTGGCTTCTCTCCCACCCACCCGCCCCCACCGCACCTACAGCCCAGGCCCAGGC
>NZ_LGDW01000162.1 GCF_001280005.1 Streptomyces sp. NRRL WC-3618
GAGCCCGCATCCGGTCCTGACCGTGCCGGTGCAGGCGACGATCGACGCCACGGACAGCCCGGCCGTCACGCTCGGTTCCCTCCGGCGTGACGAGGGCGGCGCCGACCGCCTGGCCGCCTCGCTCGCCGAAGCCCACACGCACGGCGCCGAACTCGACTGGAAGGCCCTCTTCCCCGGCTCCCGCACCACCGTCGACCTCCCCACCTATCCCTTCCAGCGCCAGCACTACTGGCTGCTCGCCGCCCCGCAGGAGGAGCAGGGCGAGGGCTCGCCGCTCGCCCCGGACGAGGTCGAGTCGCGGTTCTGGGACGCCGTGGAGCGCGAGGACCTGGAGCAGCTGGCCACCGAGCTCGCCGTGGCGGACGGTTCCGCCGCCGAGCTGGGCGCCGTCCTTCCGGTCCTGTCGTCGTGGCGCAAGCAGCGGCGCGAGCGGTCGACCCTCGACAGCTGGCGCTACCAGGTGGCCTGGCAGCCCCTCGCGGGTGCTCTGCCTGCCACCCGCCTGACCGGGCGCTGGCTCGTCGTACGCCCGGAGAACGCGGCGAAGAACCCGTGGGCGACGGGCGTGCGTGAAGCGCTGGCAGCGGCCGGTGCGGATGTTGTCGAACTTTCCGTCACAACAGGGGAGTTGACCCGAGAAGCACTGACCGAACGGCTGCGGGAGGCGGCCGAGGCGGGACTCGCCGGAGTCGTCTCACTGCTCAGCCTCGACGAATCCGAGCAAGAGGCCCACGACGCGCACAACGTACACAACGCCCCCGACACCCACGGGGTCGTTTCGGCCGGGCTCGTCGGCACCGTCGCCCTCGTGCAGGCCCTCGGTGATGCCGGGACCAGCGCCCGTCTGTGGGCCGTCACGCGTGGCGCTGTCGCCACCGACCGCGTCGACCAGCCGGCCCGGCCCGCCCAGGCGCAGGTCTGGGGCCTCGGCCGGGTTGTGGCCCTGGAATTCCCGGACCGGTGGGGCGGCCTCGTCGACCTGCCTGAGAACCCCGACGGCCGGGCGGCGTCCCAGCTCCCCGGGATCCTCGCGGGAGCCGGGGACGCCGGAGCCGTCGGAGACGAAGACCAGCTCGCCGTGCGGCAGGCGGGCGTGCTCGTGCGGCGGTTCGTACGGGCTCCCGTCGGCGCGGGCGAGACACGGGAGTGGGCGCCGCGCGGCACCGCGCTGATCACCGGCGGTACGGGCGCGATCGGCGGGCATGTGGCGCGCTGGCTGGCCCGCGAGGGCGCCGAGCACCTGGTCCTCACCAGCCGCCGCGGACTCGACGCGCCCGGTGCCGTCGAACTCCAGGCGGAACTGGAGGAGTTGGGCGCCAAGGTGACCATCGCGGCCTGCGACGTCGCCGACCGCGACGCCGTCGCGGGACTGCTCGGCCGCCTCACCGAGGACGGGCACATCCTGCGCTCCGTCTTCCACGCGGCGGGCGTCGGCCAGGGCCAGCCCCTGGACGCCATGACGGCCGCAGACGTCGCCGAGGTCCTGGAGGCGAAGGTCGCGGGCGCCGCGCACCTCGACGCGCTCCTCGACTCCGGGGCGGGCCTCGACGCGTTCGTGCTGTTCTCGTCCAACGCGGGCGTGTGGGGCAGCGGCAGCCAGGGCGCGTACGCCGCCGCCAACGCCCACCTCGACGCGCTCGCCGAGCAGCGCCGGGCGCGCGGTCTCACCGCCACCTCTGTTGCCTGGGGCCTGTGGGCCGGGAGCGGCATGGCCGGGGAAGACGGCGAGGAGCAGTTCCGCCGCCGCGGTCTGCGGCCGATGGCACCCAACCTCGCGGTCGCCGCGCTCGCCCAGGCGGTGGCGTACGACGAGACGTTCCTCGCCGTCGCCGACCTCGACTGGGAGCGGTTCGCGGCCGCGTTCACCTCGGCCCGCACGAGCCCGTTCATCGGGGACCTCCCCGAAGTGCGCCGGTACGTGGAGTCCGTGGCCGTCGAACCGGCGGCCGACGCGGGCACCGGCGACGACGCGGCCGACGAGCTGCGCGGCCGTCTGGTGCCGCTCACCGAGCCCGAGCGCGAGGTGATCCTGCTCGACATCGTGCGCTCGCACGCGGCCGCCGTGCTCGGCTACACCGGCGCGGAGTCCATCGACGCCCACCTGGCCTTCAGGGAGCTCGGCTTCGACTCCCTGACGGCCGTGGAGGTCCGCAACCGCCTGAACAAGGCCACGGGGCTGCGGCTGCCCGCCACCCTCGTGTTCGATCACCCGACGTCCGTCGCCCTGGCCCAGTACCTGCGTACCGAGCTCCTCCAGGACGACGCCGACGGAGTGGACTCCACCTTGCGGGAACTGGACCGCCTGGAGGCGGGCCTCCGTTCCATCGCGCCCGACGACAGCTCCCGCATGCGCATCACGATGCGCCTGGAGGCGCTGATGTCGAAGTGGAAGGGCGCGGAGGTGGAGGAGCCCGCCGAGGGCGAGGCGGTCTCCTCGCGGCTCGAGTCGGCTTCGGCCGATGAGGTCTTCGACTTCATCGACAACGAACTCGGCATGTCCTGAATCAGTCCGACCGGGCCGACGACGCGCGGCCAGGTCGGCCCGACCGGTGCGGTTTTTCTTGTGACTAAGCGAACAGGTGAGATTCCGATGGCGGACCAGCAAAAGCTCCTCGACTACCTCAAGCGGGTGACCGCCGACCTCCACGAGACGCGCCAGCGGCTGCGCGAAGCCGAGGCGGAGGAGCCCGAGCCCGTCGCCATCGTCGGAATGAGCTGCCGCTACCCCGGCGCCGTATGCGGCCCCGAGGACCTGTGGCGCCTCGTCGCCGACGGGCGCGACGCGCTCTCCGCCTTCCCCGCCGACCGTGGCTGGGACGTCGAGGCGCTCGGCGGCCGCACGGAAGCGGGCGGCCAGGACGGTCCCGAGCGCGGCGGTGGCTTCGTCTACGACGCGGGCGACTTCGACGCCGCGTTCTTCGGCATCTCACCGCGCGAGGCCCTGGCCATGGACCCGCAGCAGCGGCTCCTCCTGGAGTCCGTGTGGGAGACCTTCGAGCGTGCCGGGATCCCCCCGGCCTCGCTGCGTGGCAGCCGCACCGGAGTGTTCGTCGGCGCCACCGCCCAGGGCTACGGCCCGGCCCTCATGGCGTCGCCGGACAACGTCGACGGCTACCTCCTCACCGGCGACGTCTCCAGCGTCATCTCCGGTCGCGTGTCGTACGTCTTCGGCCTCGAAGGCCCGGCGGTCACGGTCGACACGGCCTGCTCGTCCTCGCTGGTCGCCCTGCACCTGGCCGCGCAGGCGCTGCGCCAGGGCGAGTGCGACCTCGCCGTGGCCGGCGGTGTCGCCGTGATGGTCACGTCCGGCGCGTTCGCGGAGTTCAGCCGCCAGGGCGGCCTGGCCTCCGACGGCCGCTGCAAGCCCTTCGCCGAGGCCGCCGACGGCACCGGCTGGGGCGAGGGCGTCGGCGTCCTCGCCCTGGAACGCCTCTCCGACGCGCGCCGCAACGGCCACCAGGTCCTCGCGGTCGTACGCGGCTCGGCCGTCAACCAGGACGGCGCCAGCAACGGCCTGACCGCCCCCAACGGCCCGTCCCAGCAGCGTGTCATCCGCCAGGCCCTCGCCGCCGCCCGCCTCGCCACCGACGACGTCGACGCCGTCGAGGGCCACGGCACCGGCACGGTCCTCGGCGACCCCATCGAGGCCCAAGCCCTCCTCGCCACCTACGGCCAGGACCGGCCCGCCGACCGGCCGCTGCTGCTCGGCTCGGTGAAGTCCAACATCGGCCACACCCAGGCCGCTTCGGGCGTCGCGGGCGTCATCAAGATGGTCATGGCGATGCGGCACGGCATCCTGCCCGAGAACCTCCACACCGACCGCCCCAGCACGCACGTCGACTGGTCGGCGGGGGCCGTCGAGCTCCTGACCGAGGCCCGCGCCTGGCCGGAGACCGCACGACCGCGCCGCGCGGGCGTCTCGTCGTTCGGCGTCAGCGGCACGAACGCACACGTGATCGTGGAGCAGGCTCCGACGGAGGAACCGACTGCTTCCACCAAAAAAACGAGCGTTCCATCCACCGCACTTCCCTGGTTGGTGTCCGGCCGTAGCGCGGACGCCCTCCGGGCACAGGCCGGCCGGCTGCGCGACCACGTCACGGCCGACGCCGGCCTCGACCCCGTCGACGTGGGCTGGACACTCCTCTCGGGGCGTTCCCAGCTCGAACACCGGGCGGTCCTCTTCGGGCGCGAGCGGCCGGAGTTCCTGTCCGGCCTCGCGGCCGTGGCCGACGGCGGCGACGGTCCGGCCCTGGTCTCCGGATCGACGGTCGAGGGCCGCCTCGGGGTCGTCTTCACCGGCCAGGGCAGTCAACGTATCGGTATGGGAAGGGAGTTGTACGAGGCCTTTCCCGTCTTCGCCACCGCGCTGGACGAGGTGTGCGCCCACTTGGACGGCCTCCTGGCACGCCCGCTCAAGGAC
>NZ_LGDW01000163.1 GCF_001280005.1 Streptomyces sp. NRRL WC-3618
CGGGTATCCAGACTGATCTGGATATGCTCTTCGCTGAGGAGGGGGAGGGTGACGGCTCGGCGTTCCAGTACGCGACTGAGGATGTTGGAGAGTTTGCGGGGCGGGTGGATTTGCTGGGCCGCGCTTCGTATCACGTGGTGGTGGGGAATCCGCCGTACATCACGGTGAAGGACAAGCAGGAGAACGAGAATTATCGGGCTGCGTTTGATGCTTGTGCGGGTACGTATGCTCTGTCGGTTCCGTTTGCGCAGCGGTTGTTCGAGTTGGCACTACGTGGAGCCGGCGGCGCTTCAGGAGGTGGTGGCTTTGTCGGTCAGATCACGGCTAACTCATTTATGAAGCGTGAATTTGGTAAGAAGCTGATCGAGGAGTTCTTCACAGGAGGGCGAACTGGAATCGATCTCCTGCGCGTCATCGACACCTCGGCGGCGTACATCCCTGGACATGGGACGCCAACTGTAGTGCTTGTGGGGAGAAACAGGCTCCCGTCCTCCAGCTCTAAGGTTCGCGCCGTGCTGAGTAATCGCGGTGAACCTGGAGAGCCGCCTATTCCTGCGGAAGGACTTGTCTGGAAGGCGATCTCTCGACAATTTGACACCCCTGGTAGCGATTCGGACTGGATCTCAGTCGACGATGTGGAAAGGTTGCGATTTTCCTCCCATCCCTGGAGTCTCGGTGGGGGCGGAAAAGCGCAAGTGAAAGGAATGATTGAGGCGGTACCGAGGAGGCTGAGAGAGAAGATTGAATTGCCTATCGGTCGCGCTATTAGAGCTGGATCCGACGATGCTTTTTCGCGACCCCGGCGCCACGCCTTGCATAAGAGTTCTGACGTTGAAATGATGCGTCCCATCGTGCGTGGGGAGAATGTGAGGGACTGGGGGCTGAGTAACCTCGATTTCACTTGGTACCCATACGCCAAAGATGGGACTGTACGCGACGGGCTGCAAGCGGAACTCTGGCCGCTGAGGACACTCCTTGCTGCACGGCGAACGTTTCAAGGGGTGATGGAGGATGCCGGACGTGCATGGTGGGAGTACATGCAGCACACGAAATCGGCCTATGAGACCCCTCTCTCGATCACATTTGCCAATGTTGCGACGCACCTTCACTTCACGCTTGATCGTGGGAGGAAAGTGTTCGACGCGCATGCTCCAGTGATCAAGCTGCCGGTCGGGTCGACTGAGGACGATTTTCTTGGGCTTCTGGGATTGTTGAACTCGTCAGCAGGATGTTTCTGGCTGAAACAGGTTTGCCACGATAAGGGGAGCCAGTCTGGAACTGGTGGATTCATGCACGATGAATGGGAGAGATTCTATGAATTCACCGGTGCTAAGCTGCAAGATTTCCCCCTGCCTGCGCGATCTCCCCTGGCCGTAGCGCGGCTGCTCGACTCCTTCGCTCCGGCGGTCAAGCTGGAGTTGGATGCCCTGCCGGAAAGTGGCTCGCCCACCCGCTCCGCACTAGAAGCCGCCCGTGCCGACATTTCTGGTGCGCGCCACCGCATGATCGCCCTTCAGGAGGAGCTCGATTGGCAGGTGTACGGGTTGTACGGATTGCTGTCCGATGCTGATGTTGCACGGACAGTCGCCCATTCGCCCGAACCGAGCACCATCCCCGAAGTACGTCTCGGCGAGCGGGCATTCGAAATCGTGCTCGCGCGGCAGGTAGCGGGAAGTGAGGTCGAGACAGTTTGGTTCGAGCGGCACGGCTCGACCCCCATCACCGAGATCCCGAACCACTGGCCCGACTGGTACCGCGACATCGTTCAAACCCGCATCGACATCATCAACTCCCGCAAGGACATCGCCCTCATTGAGCGGCCCGAGTGTAAGCGGCGTTGGGCTGGCGACTCATGGGAGAAGAAGGAGAAGTCGGCCCTGCGGACGTGGCTTCTGGATCGGATTGAGGAGCCGAGTCTCTGGTACGCCCTTCGTGACGGAATCAAGCAGCCGCGCACGCTGACCGTCAGTCAGCTCGCCGATGCTCTGCGAGACGACACTGACTTCAACTCTGTTGCCCAGCTTTACGCTGCCGACCACATGGGCAAGCCGGACCTGCCCCTCGCGAACGCGCTCGCGGACGTCGTCGACGCCGAACACGTCCCGTACCTCGCAGCTCTCCGCTACAAGGACTCCGGGCTCCGAAACCGCGAGCAGTGGGAGAAGGTCTGGGAGTTGCAGCGTGAGGAGGATCGTATGGGGGAGCGGCTCGACATCCCCGTGCCGCCGAAGTACAAGGGCGCCGACTTCCTGAGGCAGTCGTACTGGTCCAATCGCGGCAAGCTCGACGTGCCCAAGGAGCGCTTCATCTCGTACCTGGGGGCGAGTCCGGACGCCGATCCGACCGTCCTGCTCGGCTGGGCCGGCTGGGACCACAAGGATCAGGCGCAGGCACTGTTCAACCTCGTCGACGACCGTACGAAGCAAGCGGGTTGGGACACCGACCGCATCAAGCCGTTGCTCGCCGGGCTCCTCGAAGTCATGCCCTGGGTGCGGCAGTGGCACGGTGAGTACGACGAGGAGTGGGAGGGTGTACCCGCCGACGAGTACCAGGCGTACTTTGAGGAGCTGTGTGCCAAGCACCAGGTGAGCGAGGCGGACCTGCGGGCCTGGCGACCGGAGAAGACCCGGGCCAAGAAGAAGGCCGCCCCCAAGGAGACGGTCCCTGCTGAGCAGCCCGCCCTCGGCGAGTAGGAGTTCAGCGGAGAGGTGGCCGCGGCTTGTTCGGGGCCACCTCTGCTACATCAGACTCGGTCGGCCGCGTACGTGATGAAGACCGACCACTCGGTCTGGCCGAAGGCAAGCTGCGGGCCCAACTGGCCCTTCGAGTCCCTGACATGGACTGTGTCAGGGGTTGCTGCGACCTCAACACATTCGGGGCCGTCGCTGGTGCTGTAGCTGCTTTTGAACCAGGCCAGCCCGTCGGCGCCGCTGGTAGTGGTGTTGCCGTTCATGTATCTCCCAGCACTGTCTTGATGAACGCCAGAGAGTCCCGTGGTGTGAGCGCCTGCGCACGGATGATTCCATACCGTGCTTCAAGGATCCGGACCTCCTTGCGGTCCATGCTCACGCGGCTATGCAGTGCGGACTCGGAGTGGGAGACCTTCTGGCCCGTTTTCGGATCAAGGAGGAAGAAGGAGCCGTTCAGTCCGGCATGATCCTCGCGATCGGTAGGCATCACCTGGATCTCGACGTTTCGCAATCTCCCTACCTCCAACAGTCGTTCGAGCTGTTGGCGTAGCACCATCTTGCCACCGACCGGGCGGCGCAGCGTTGCCTCTTCCTGGACGAAGCTCAGAAAGGGTGCGGGGCATCGGTTGAAGATCTCCTGGCGGGCCACGCGTGCGGCCACATTACGCTCGATTGTCTCCTCGTCGAGGGTGGGTCGGTGCAACTGGTACAGCGCACGCGCATAATCCGGGGTTTGCAATAGCCCATGGATGACTGTGCTCGCGTACGCGCCCAACTGCGACGCCTCCGCCTCCAGTTTCGCCAAGTCCCGAACCTTCTTCGGATACCGAGCCCGCTCCACATCTTCCTTGAACGCCGCCAACAACCCACCCGCGCCCAGCACTTCATCCGCCGCATCCAGAAACCCCGGCTTCGGAACCCGCCGCCCCCGCTCCACCGACGACACCTGCTCCTCGCTGTACCCGATCGCCGCGCCCAGCTCGGCCTGCGTCAGGCCCGCCCGCTCACGCCACAGCTTGACCTGCTTGCCGACCGTCTTGAGGAGGTCCGCCGTGCTCTCGTCGCCGTCCCAGTCCTGGTCCTCGGTTCCACTGCCCGACTGACCCGCCCCGACCATCATGTCCGCCACCTCCGACGTCCAACCGTCCGCACCCAACGACATCCGCATCCCGACGTCACGCCCGGCCACCCGGACACGCGGTCACCGCGCCCGGACAGATCACACTGCGTACCGACGTCACTACTGGTCAGCCTAGAGTCGCTCAGACACGCTCTGTTACATGAACGCCGAAATCTCCACCCTCGTAAGTGACTTCACGCAGCGACTCTCGGCTACCCGGCGCGGTGCCCGCCTCGCCCGACAGCTGGCACTCCATCAACTCGACGCATGGGGAATCCCGTACGGAAGCGATGTATCCGACACGGTCGCCCACGTCGTCGCCGAGCTGGCCGCCAACGCGGGTGCGCCATGAGGCGCTCTGTTGTATCCCCGGTTCAACCGGGAGGAACTGAAGGGAGGTTTCTGGGTCTGATGGCTTACCTGGATCCGAAAGGTGAAGG
>NZ_LGDW01000164.1 GCF_001280005.1 Streptomyces sp. NRRL WC-3618
CGCATCCGCTCCGCGAACACCGGGGACTCCGCGAGCAGCTCACGCGCCATCCCCGCCCACTGCGACCCCTGCCCCGGAAACACGAACACCGGACGGACCACGCCAGTCTGCGCGCGGCCGGTGACCACTCCGCCGGCCGCGCCGTCGTCCTCAGCCAGCCGCTCGAGCCCAGCGAGCAGTTCCTCGCGATCCCGCCCGAGGACAACACCCCGGTGCTCGAACCGCGCCCGCGAAACCGCCAGCGACCAAGCCACATCCCCGACGCCCCACGACGCGTCGTCCGACAGCCGCTCCCGCAGCCGCGCCGCCTGCGCCCGCAGCGCCTCCGGCGTCTTGCCGGACAGAGCCAGCGGGACCACGCCCGCGACGACCGCCGCAGGCCCCTCGGCCTCCCCTTCGGAGGCGGCGACAGGCTCCTCGGCCAACGGCCCCTGCTCCACGATGACGTGGGCGTTCGTACCGCTGACGCCGAAGGAGGAGATACCGGCGCGACGAGGCCCGCCGCCGTCCCGCTCGGCCCACTCACGGGCCTCGGTCAGGAGCTCGACAGCGCCCGCCGACCAGTTCACCTCCGGCGAGGGCTCGTCCACGTGCAGCGTCTGCGGCAGTACGCCGTGCCGCATGGCGAGGACCATCTTCATCAGGCCCGCGACACCGGCCGCGGCCTGGGTGTGGCCGATGTTGGACTTGATGGAGCCGAGCCACAGGGGCTCGCCGCTCTCCGGCCGCTCCTGCCCGTACGTGGCGAGCAGGGCCTGCGCCTCGATCGGGTCACGTTGGCAAGTGCCTGCATGATGACACGCTGCTGGGAGGGACCGTTGGGCGCGGTCAGGCCGTTGCTCGCGCCGTCCTGGTTGATCGCGGAGCCGCGTACGACCGCGAGGACGGTGCGTCCGGCGCGCCGCGCGTCCGAGAGGCGCTCGACGAGGAGCATGCCGACGCCCTCGCCCCAGCTGGTGCCGTCCGCACCGGCGGCGAAGGCCTTGCAGCGGCCGTCGGCCGCGAGGCCCTGCTGGCGACTGAACTCGGTGAATACGCCGGGCGTCGAGATGACGGTGACGCCCGCGACGAGGGCCATGCCGCACTCGCCCTGGCGCAGCGCCTGCACAGCGAGGTGCAGGGCGACGAGGGACGACGAGCAGGCCGTGTCGACGGTGAGGGCGGGGCCTTCGAGGCCGAGGGTGTAGGCGATGCGGCCGGATTCGACGGCGGCGGCGTTGCCCGTGCTCACATAGCCCTCGACGTCCTCCTCGGCTTCGAAGAGGAGCGGGGCGTAGTCCTGGCCGTTGGTGCCGACGAACACGCCGGTGCGGCTGCCGCGTACCGTCGCCGGGTCGATTCCGGCGCGCTCGAATGCCTCCCACGCGGTTTCCAGAAGGAGCCGCTGCTGCGGGTCCATGGCGAGGGCCTCGCGCGGGGATATGCCGAAGAAAGGCGCGTCGAATTCGGCGACGCCGTCGAGGAACCCGCCGTGGGCGGTGGAACTCGTTCCCTGCTTTCCGGCACCATCCGGGTCATAGAGCGCGCCCAGGTCCCAGTTCCGGTCGGTGGGGAGTCCCGAAATGGCGTCCCGGCCTTCGGAGAGCAGCCTCCAGAGGTCTTCGGGTCCGCTGACGCCGCCGGGGAAGCGGCAGCTCATCGCTGTGATCGCGATGGGCTCCTGAGCAGCGGCCTCGATGCCCTTCAGACGTTGCTGCGTCTGATGCAGGTCCGCCGAAACCCACTTGAGATAGTCGCGCAGCGTCTCTTCATTCGCCATCAAATGTCACCTGTTCAAGACGTGTGCCGCACCTGCTGGCATACAACGGCCCTGCCCGCAGCCGTTTTCTCAATGACGCTATGGGGGCCCTATACGACCAACAACCCCTACCCTCCCCCTACTCGCCCCTACGGGATTGCCTCGAATTGAGGCCGGGGGCGAGTGATCGACAAATGGGGTGGATAGGGGCTGCCGGTTCAATTAATTACCCTTGACAGTACTCCTTGTCCATTCATTGGCCGCATTGGTTACATGGCGTTGGCTACACGGAGTTGACTCCACGGCATTGGCTGCATGGTCGGCCTCAGCCGCGGCCGAGTTGCTTCTTGATGAATTCGAGCATCTCGTCGTCGCTGGCGGCCGCGAGTTGCTCGCCGACGTCGTCTGCGTCGCCAGTGGCTTCGGCCCCGCCGCCCGGCTGTCCCCCGCCGTTCTTCCAGCGGTCGAGGGCGGCTTGTAGGCGTACGGCCACCTTGGTGCGGGTGATCTCGTCGGCCGCGCCGGCCGCCGCGAGGCTGCCTTCGAGCCGGTTGAGGTCGCCGAGGAGTAGCGTGGCCGGGTCGGAGGTGTCCGGGGCGAGTTCGGTGCGCAGGCAGTCGGCGAGCGCCGTGGGTGTCGGGTGGTCGAAGACCACGGTGGCGGGCAGGACGAGGCCGGTGAGTGCGTTGACGCGGTTGCGCAGTTCGACGGCGGTGAGGGAGTCGAAGCCCAACTCGCGGAAGGCGCGGGTGGGTTCGACGGCCGCCGCGCCGCTGTAGCCGAGTACGGCGGCGACCTGCTCGCAGACGAGGTCGAGCAGCAGCCGTTCCTGCTCGGCGCGTTGCAGCGACACGAGCTTCGCCACCAGGTCGGGACCCTGCCCGGCGGCCGGTCCGCCGGTGCCGCCGTCGGCGACCGCGGCGGCCGAAAGTCGTTCCACCTCCGGGAGTTCGGTGTACAGCCTGCTCGGCCGCACGGCGGTGAAGGCGGGCGCGTACTGCTGCCAGTCGACGTCGGCGACCATGACGGCGGTGCGGTCCTGGGTGAGCAGCCGCTTGAGGGCGGCGATGGCGCGGTCCGGCTCCAGGGGCGGGATCGCGCCGCCGCGCAGCCGCTCGGCAGCCACACCCTCGGCGGCCATGCCGCTGCCCGCCCATGGGCCCCAGGCCACCGAGGTGGCGGTCAGGCCGCGGGCCCGGCGCGCGCGTGCGAGCCCGTCGAGGAAGGCGTTGGCGGCGGCGTAACTGCCCTGCCCGGCGCCGCCCGCGACCCCGGCGAACGACGAGAACAGCACGAACGCCGACAGGTCGAGGCCCGCCGTCAGCTCGTCCAGGTTGCGCGCCGTTTCCACCTTGGCGCGGAACACGGTGGCGAGCCGCTCCGGCGTCATCGCGTCGAGCACGCCGTCGTCCAGGACTCCCGCGGCGTGGAACACCGCGGTCAGCGGAGCGCCGTCCCCGCCCCCGTTGCCGATCTCGTCCAGAAGACGCGCCAGCGCCTCGCGGTCGGCCGCGTCGCAAGCCGCGACGGTCACTCGTACGCCCAGCTCCTCCAGTTCGGTACGGAGTTCAAGGGCGCCGGGTGCGTCGGGACCGCTCCTGCTCGTCAGTACGAGATGGCCGGCGCCCTCGTGCGCGAGCCACCGCGCCACGTGCCGGCCGAGGGCGCCGGTGCCGCCGGTCACGAGGACCGTGCCGCGCGGCGTCCACTCGCCGGCCTTGTCGCCTTCGAGCGGAGCCGCCGCCCGTACTATGCGGCGCCCGAATGCTCCGGACCCGCGCACCGCCACCTGGTCCTCCCCGGCCCATGCGCCGCCGAGGACACGGCCGAGCCGGGTCACCGCCGCCGTGTCGGCCGCGTCTGGCAGGTCGACGAGGCCGCCCCAGCGCTCCGGGTACTCCAGCGCGGCGACCCGTCCGAGTCCCCACAGCGCCGTCCGCCCGGGGGCGATGTGCGCGTCGGCGTGGCCGACGGCGACGGCATCGCGAGTGGCGCACCACAGGGGCGCGTCGACGCCCGCGTCACCCAGCGCCTGGATCAGCGCCAGCGTGAGCGCGACCTCCGGCGGTACGGCATCGCTGTCGTGCGGTGCGCCGTCGTCGGCTGCGGACAGGAGCGACAGCGCACCGCTGAACGCGGCCGCACCGCCCGACTCCCCGACCGCCGCGCGCAGGGCCGCGCCGAGCGCGTCCCGGCCGGTGGCGTGCGCGGGCACTTCCACCGTCACCGCACGCGCGTCGTGCTCGGCCAGCAGCGCGGCGACCGCCGCGCTCCAGGACGTGTCCGCCCGCCCTTCCGGAACGACGACGAGCCAGTCGCCCGTGAGTTTCCCGGCCGCCGCCTCGGTGAGCGGCGTCCAGGACTCGCGGTAGTTCCACCTGTCGAGCGTGGAGGTCTCGCGCCGCTGCTTCCGCCAGGCCGTCAGCGCGGGCAGCACCTCGGTCAGCGGCGCGTCGTCCGGCACGTGCAGGGTCTTGGCCAGCTCGGCCAGGTCCTCGCTCTCCACCGTCTCCCAGAACCGCGACTCCACCTCGTCGGCGGTCACGGCTCCGTCCACGGCGGCCCTGTCCATCGCCGCCTCCAGCCAGTAGTGCCGGTGCTGGAAGGCGTACGTGGGCAGGTCCACGCGGCGGCGCGCCTCGGCCGGGGCGTACAGCGGCGCCCAGTCGACCTCGGCGCCGCGCACGTACGCCGTGGCAAGGGCGGTCAGGAACGTGTCGGCCTCGGGGCGGTCCTTGCGCAGCGCTGCGATCAGGCCCGCCTGCGCGGCCGGGTCGGTGACGGTGTCGTGCGCCATCGCCGTGAGCACGGAATCCGGGCCCAACTCAAGCAGCGTCGACACACCTTGGGCGGTGAGAGTGGTCAGCCCGTCATGGAAACGCACGGCCTCCCGGACGTGGCGGACCCAGTAGTCGGGGTCCTTCAACTCGTCGGCGGTGGCAAGCTGCCCGGTCAGGTTCGAGACGACCGGCAGCTTCGGTTCCTGGTACGTCAGGCCCCCCGCCACCTTGCGGAAGTCGTCGAGAACCGGGTCCATCAACGGCGAGTGGAACGCGTGCGACAC
>NZ_LGDW01000165.1 GCF_001280005.1 Streptomyces sp. NRRL WC-3618
AACAGGACCCTAGACAAGTCCCATCGTTGCAGGTCAGGAGCACTCTCCGCTTATTTGATCAAGCCTCGGACACCCCACCTCGTGAAAGCGCGAGGCTAACTCAACACTCCGTTGACCTAGGTTGGCGCCTTGCGCGGACTGGGATGACACCCCTGGACTACGATCTGACTTGGCAAGATGAAGTACCGCACATTGCCATCGGGGAGCCCGGTCCAGCCCTCCAGAGCGACCGCAAGGTCCTCGCGGAAGGACCGAAACCGCTCTCAATGCATCGCAGGCCCCCAGGCTACGAGAACAGCGACTCCGGCCACGATCGCTAACCTCGGCCTGAATCCGCTTAGCGGGCTCATCTACACAATCGGCCGGTGGGTCGAGACCTACGGAGCCTGCTGTACAGCAGCGATGTACAGCAACCACCGTGACCACAGCGGGCTGTCACCAACTACCAGCGACCGCATCACCAGCGTCACAGACCTGAGCGACCGCCCCGCCCGTAGTTCGCATCGAGGGGCGTACAGGGCAGTCAGCGGCTTGAAGCGGTCGTTGAGACTCGACCGACCTACTGATGCCAGCGCGCTCCCTGTGCAGCAGTGAAGGTTCCCCTGACCAGGCAAGCAAGTAGCACAGACCACGACCACGCACCCGATCACTGGAAGGGCGACGGACCGTCGATGCGTGGGCCGAGTAGCGCCGGTCAGCATCCAGTAGGAGACTGGGTACGTGACTAGTAGCATTTTTAACACTCTTGCTCTGGTCTTCTCCCTCATCGCGCTTGTCATTTCGCTGCACTCGGCGCGCAGGGAGGCGAAGGATGCGCGAAGAGCAAACCTGCTGTTGTTCGTGGGAGAATTCGGGCGGCGGGCCCGCAGCCCTGAATTTAAGGAAGCCCAGCTCTATATTGATACGTCCATGGCTCAGCACAATCCAGCTCTTGGTATCTCTCGATTGCCGGACCCGGCCCGTGAACACGTCCAACTCGTCGGTGGCTTCTACTCGGACCTTGGGGCGCTGGTTGTGGGTGGGGTTATCGATGAAGAGAGGGCGGTCTCGATGCACTACACCGGCATCAAGGACACGTGGCGAGCGCTCGAGCCGTTCGTTAAGCAGGAACGCAACATTTTGCGCGCCCGGGATGCCGGCGGATTTTGGATCTCATTCGAGCACTTGGCAGCTTACACGGAGAAGGTCCCCTATTCCGTGCTCGCCAAGAAGTTCCCTCGACGCCACGTCGAACGAGATTAAATGACGCACGCCAAACATCTGGCAGCCATTTCGCCAGCGGGCTGTCCCTGTCGAATGCGTGCCGAAGGGAGCAGAACCAGTGGCACAGTCAGAGGTATTGATGCAGGTCATGAGACTACGGCTACGCGAACACCCAAGCGCCTTCTAAGAGCCGGTACAGACCACAGACATTGAGGTCAGCATGGCGGACTACGACACGCACGCGAACAAGGCTCAAGAGCTGCTCGAAGGAATGAAGTACAGCCGCGCCCACCCGGAGTGGGCCATTGCGGCTGCGCAAGTCGAGGCGCTTCTTGCACTCGCAGCAGTGATCGCTGATCAGCGATCGGACCGCGACATCCGATGAGTCAGTAGCAGACCTGACCAACCAGCTCATCGCTGGACCGGGAAACTAACACCCGCCCAGACGTGCCAGATGCGTGCCAGATCCTGCGGGGAACCACGGGGAACAGCGGGCAGACAACCAGTGGACGGCCAGGCACCATCGACATTCCGTCGCAGGTCAGCAGCCTGACCCAGGCTAGATCACCTCAGCTTCCCAAGCTGATGGCACGAGGCGGGAGAAGCCGAGAACGGGGCGGGGAACCGTCGCGGGCGGTTTGGGCGTTTGAGCTTCCAAGCCGGAGTGGTGAATCTACCCTGGTGTTCTTTCGGAGCCGCGTGGGTCAGGGGATCAAGTGAGCGCTGAGATCGTGCAGTTGGTGGAGCAGATGGGCCCGGCTGTGACGGCCGCGGTGGGTGCTTACGGGGTGGCGGTGCTGACACGGGCGCAGGATGCTGCTGCGGAGGCGACGGTCGGTCTGGGGCAGCGGATCCTGCAACTGGTCTGGCGGCGCAGGGACGAGGAGGGCCGGACGGAGCTGGAACGGGTCGTGGGTGAGGCCGCCGACGAGCAGGATGACGCCTACTCCGCGGCTGTGCTGGGCCGGCTCCTGAGGCGCGCGTTGCAGGACGATCCCGGACTGCGGGAGGAACTGTCGGCCATGGTGCCCACCCCGGCCGCGGTCACCATCACGGCGGCCGGTGAGCGGTCGATTGCCGCGCAGCACATCGGCACCGCGATCACCGGTGACGGTCATACCCTGCCCCGGTCGTGAGCACGGACGAGGCTGCCTCCGACCCGCAGATCGGGGCGGCCGGTGAGCGGTCGATCGCGGCCCGGCAGATCAGAGACGCCTACACGGGTGACGTCGTACTGCCGCCCGAGGCGTTGCAGATGGCGGAGCGGGTGACCGCGGCGCCGGGCACCTCGAATCTGCCTCCGGCCCCACTGTGCCTGGGCCGTCAGGAACAACTGGCCTGGCTCCGGGGTGCCCTGAGTGGCCGGCGCGAGGGGGCGATCACGCAGGGCGGGGCCGTGCACGGTCTGGGCGGGATCGGCAAGAGCACGCTCGCCCTGCACTACGCCCACCGTCACCGTGACGACTACACGCTGATCTGGTGGATCAACGCCGCCTCCCCCGACGAGATCGAGACCTCGCTGGCCGTCCTCACCCAGACTCTGGTTCCGGGCTGGGCCGCCACGGCAGGGCGCGCGGTGCAGGTGGCGTGGGCGCGGCAGTGGCTAGCCTGGCATCCGGGCTGGCTGCTGGTCTACGACAACGTCGACAATCCCGACGACCTCGCCCCGTATACGGGGGCACTGCACCAGGGGCACCATTTGGCCACCAGCCGCCGCACCACCGGCTGGCCCGACACCACTCCCACCCTGACCCTGGGCAACCTCCACCCCGAGGACGCCGCCACCTTGTTGTGCCGTCTCGTGCTCAAGGATGCCACGCCCACGGCGCGTCAGCAGGCCGATGCCCGCGCTCTTGCCGCTGACCTGGGATATCTCCCTCTGGCGATCAAGCAGGCCGGTGCCTATCTCGCGCAGAACCGCGGCATCAGCCTCGACGCCTACCGCCGGCGCCTGGACACCAAACTCGCCAAAATCGCCCACGGCCTCGACGCCGAACGTACCCTCGCCCGTATCTGGAACGTCACCCTCCACGTCCTGGAGCAAGCCGATCCGCTGGCCGTTCAGGTTCTGTACACCGCTGCCTGGCTCGCCCCCGACGACATCCCCCACACTTTGCTCACACCGCCCGGCACCGACCCGGACGACATCGCCGAAGCCATCGGCACCCTGGCCACCTACAGCATGATCACCGCTACCGAAACCACCCTCAGCGTCCACCGCATGGTCCAAGCCGTTCTCCGCACACCCCAGACCAGTGACGACACGCAGCGGCCCCGGAACGTGCAAGGTCGCGACGACGCCGAACAAGCAGTCCTTCACAGCCTGGCCCCGCCCCCAGGCCACAACAACACCACCGACAGCCAGTGGGACAACCTCACCCCACACCTCGTCACCCTCGCTGCCACCACCCCGCCAGGACACCACAACCCTCCACTGACCGATGCATACAACACCACTGCCAACCGCCTCCATCACCAAGGCCACACCGCCCGCGCCATCCCCCTGCTGGAGGCCACTCTCGCCCAGCGCGAACAGGTGCTGGGCGACACCCACCCCGACACCCTGAACAGCCGCAACAACCTCGCCAGCGCCTACGAGTCGGCGGGGAATCTGCAACGGGCCATCCCCCTGCACGAGGCCATCCTCGCCCAGCGCGAACAGGTGCTGGGCGACACCCACCCCGACACCCTGCGCAGCCGCAACAACCTCGCCAACGCCTACTACGCGTTGGAGGATCTGGGACGGGCCATCCCCCTGTTCGAAGCCACTCTCGCCCAGCGCGAACAGGTGCTGGGCGACACCCACCCCGACACCCTGAACAGCCACAACAACCTCGCCAGCGCCTACCGGGCGGCGGGGGATCCGGGACGCGCCATCCCCCTGCACGAGGCCACTCTCGCCCAGCGCGAACAGGTGCTGGGCGA
>NZ_LGDW01000166.1 GCF_001280005.1 Streptomyces sp. NRRL WC-3618
GGCGGGTGTGGGGGAGCGGCGGACGTGCGGGGCCGGTACGCACCTTAGTGGCTCGGACATCCGACGGCCCGTCAATCATGCCCACAGACCGAATACTTCCCATGTCACCAGGGGTACGGGAAGTTTCGTGGCGACCCGGTTCGCGGGCATGGCGAAGGCCCGCGACGCGCCCATGTCCAGGCGCGTCGCGGGCCCACGTCCCCCGTCAGCGAGTGCCGACCGCCGCGCGCACGGCCCGGCGGGCCAGCTGGCAGTCGTCGTGCAGCCGCCTCAGCAGCAACCGCTGTTCCTCACCGGACGGCGCCGCACCCGGCCCGGCCGGACCCGGTGCCGCCGGGGCCGTCTCGCGCATCGAACGCTGCACCGCCAGCTCGTACGTACGGATCTCGCGCGTCAGTACCAGCATCAGGTTCACCAGGAAGGCGTCCCGTGCCGCCGGACCCGCCGACTGCGCGAGCTGGCTGATCTGTCGCCGGGCCACCGGCGCGTCACCGAGGACCGCCCACAGCGTCGCCAGGTCGTACCCCGGCAGATACCAGCCCGCATGCTCCCAGTCCACCAGCACTGGACCGGCCGGTGAGAGGAGGATGTTGGACAGGAGTGCGTCGCCGTGGCAGAACTGGCCCATGCCCTGACGGCCCGCCGAGTGCGCGATGCCGTGCACCAGCTTCTGCAGATCGCCCATGTCCCGGTCGGTGAGCAGCCCCAGCTCGTGGTACCGGGAGATACGTGCCGCGTAGTCCAGCGGAGCGTCGAACGTGCCCGCCGGCGGACGCCAGCTGTTGAGCCGGCAGATCGCGCCGAGCGCCGCCCTGATGTCGGCACGCGGTGGCGCCTCGGTCGGGTGCCGCTGCAGGGCCGCGACCCGGCCCGGCATCCGCTCGATGACCAGGGTGCAGTTGTCCGGGTCCGCCGCGATCAACCGGGGCACCCGCACAGGCGGACGATGCCGGACGAACGAGCGGTACGCGGCTATTTCGTGCCGGATGCGTTCGGCCCACGCCGGCGAGTGGTCCAGTAAACACTTCGCGACGGCCGTGCTGCGCCCTGTCGTCCCGACCAGGAGCACGGAGCGTCCGCTGCGGCGCAGCACCTGCACCGGAGCGAACTCCGGGCAGATCCGGTGCACCGACGCGATCGCCGTGCGCAGCTGGGCGCCCTGAGGTCCGGACAGGTCGAGTCTCCCGCTGAGCGGCTGGGTGCCGATCCCCGGCAGCCGCCGGGCCCGGCCGGCACCGGCCCCCGCACCGAGGGCCGGGTTCGCCGGACGTGAGGGGTCGAGATAGGGGCCGCTGCCACCCGGGCGGGGGTGCAGCAGCCGGGGAGGGGCGGACACGGAGGACGATGCTGCGTACATGGGAGAACAGATCCCTTCGTGTGCCTGCGACGGTCATGCGCCACCCGACCCGGCCTCCCGGGTGCACCCTGGGGAGTGCACCTGCCTGTATCAGGACGGCGACCGGGTCGGGGTGGCGCTTTCCTACCTGACACCCATTGCCCAGTGGCACACCATCTGGCGCACCCTGGCGAACCCTGGCGAATAGTCGCTCAGCAACTGACAGACGGTTACTGTCAACTCAGCCGAGAACCTGGGGGCTTGACGTGAGCGGACAACCCAACACTCGTCTGACGGACCTGTTCGGCCTGGCCGGCTGGTCCAAAGGCGAACTCGCGCGGCTGGTCAACCGGCAGGCGGCGGCCATGGGCCACCCCCAGCTGGCGACCGACACCTCGCGGGTGCGGCGGTGGATCGACACGGGAGAGATCCCGCGCGATCCGGTGCCGCGCGTACTGGCTGCCCTGTTCACCGAGCGTCTCGGCCGTGTCGTGACCATCGAGGACTTAGGTCTGGTCCGGCACGGGCGTGTGGGGAAACGGCAGGGCGGCGGGAGCGTGGAGTCTCCCGACGGCGTGCCGTGGGCGCCCGAACGGACTGCCGCGGTCCTCACCGAATTCACGGGAATGGACCTCATGCTCAACCGACGCGGCTTGGTGGGCGCGGGTGTCGCGCTCACCGCAGGCTCCGCACTCAGCAGTGCCATGCACGACTGGCTGCACACCGACCCGACTCTCTCCGCCGACGCACCCGTCCTCGACGACCCCCTGCACGCCGATCCCACCGGTTTCGACCGGTACGAGGCCGCCCCCATCGGGTGGCAGGAGATCGAAGACCTGGAAACCGCGGTCGAGGTGTTCCGGAAGTGGGACGCCGCTCGCGGCGGCGGACTCCAGCGCAAGGCGGTGGTGGGTCAGCTCAACGAGGTGGGCGGCATGCTCGCCTACCGGCACCCCGAACCCATCCAGCGGCGCCTGTGGGGCGTCGCCGCCAACCTCGCCGTCCTGGCGGGCTGGATGTCGCACGACGTCGGCCTGGAACCCACGGCCCAGAAGTACTTCGTCATCGCGGCCCACGCGGCCCGAGAGGGCGGCGACCGGCCGCGCGCCGGGGAGGCGCTCTCCCGGGCGGCCCGTCAGATGGTGCACCTGGGCCGGCCCGACGACGCGCTCGACCTCATGAAGCTCGCCAACTCCGGCTCGGGCGAGGAGACCCTGCCCCGTACCCAGGCGATGCTGCACACCGTCGAGGCCTGGGCGCAGGCGTCGATGGGGCGCGGCCAGGCGATGCGCCGCACCCTGGGGCAGGCGGAGGACCTCTTCGTCTCCGACAAGGGTGATGTGCCGCCGCCGAGCTGGATGCAGATGTTCAAGGCGGAGGACCTGTACGGCATGCAGGCCCTGGCCTACCGCACCCTGGCCGAGCACGAGCCGGCCGCGGCCGTGCACGCCCAGTACTACGCGCAGAAGGCCCTGGAACTGAGGGTCGACGGCCGGGAGCGGTCGAAGATCTTCGACTTCCTGTCCATGGCCTCCGCCTGCTTCATCGCCGACGACCCCGAACAGGCGGCCGGGTACGCGCGGTTGGCCCTGGTGTCGATGGGCGCGAACTCGTCCCGTCGCACCTGGGACCGGCTGCGCGAGATGTACCGGCTCACCGCCCAGTACTCCAGCTACCCGAAGATCAACGAACTCCGCGAGGAGATCAAGCTGTCCCTGCCGAAGCAGACGAAAGGGAGGGGCGGCAACACCACGCGGGTATAGGCCACTTCGGGTACAGGCACGTGCGGCGCCCTGCCTGGTAGCGCCTTGCCTTGGCGTTACCGCGCCACCCTGGCGATCAGTACGCAGGCGTCGTCCTCGCGCTCGGTCTCACCGAACTCCTCCACCACCGCCCGTACACATTCCTGCGCGGTCCGGGCCTCGCCGAAGCGCGGGGCCAGTTCGAGCAGGCGGTGCGCGGCCGTGGTGCCTTCCCGGAGTCCGGGCACCAGTCCTTCGGTGTGCAGGAGGAGGACGTCACCGGGTTCGAGGGTCTCCTCGGCCTGCCCGTAGACGGCGCCGGAGGTCGCGCCGAGCAGCACGCCGTCCGGTGGGTTCAGCACGCGTCCCGTCCCGTCGCGGAACAGCAGCGGGGCGGGATGTCCTGCCTGGGCCCAGGTGAGGGTGCGGGTCTCGGGCCGGTAGCGGCAGCAGACCGCGCCTGCCAGGGCCGGCTGGACGGAGGCGTCGAGTAACTGGTTGAGCCAGGCCATGAGTTGCCCGGGTTGCGTGCCCGCCACGGCCATGCCGCGCAGCGCGCCCAGCAGCATCGCCATGCCCGACGTCACGGTCACGCCGTGTCCGGTGAGGTCGCCGACGCTCAACAGCGTGTCGCCGTCGGACAGTTCGAGGGCGTCGAACCAGTCGCCGCCGATCAGCGCGCTCGTCGACGAAGGGAGGTAGTGGGCGGCCAGGTCCAGGGCCTCGGCTCCCTGGTGCGGAAGTCGCAGGGAGCCACGCCACGGCGGCAGTACGGCTTCCTGCAGCTCGACCGCCAGTCGGCGCTCGGACTGCGCGTGGTGCCGGTGGCGCTGCAGTGAGTCCTGGGTCTCGCTCACCGTCCGCTGGCTGCGGCGCAGTTCGCTGACGTCCCGCAGCACGGCCCACATGGAGGCGGTGCCGCCGTCGGCGTCGAGCACGGGCTCGCCCATCATGTGCACGGTGCGTACGTCGCCGTCGGGCCGCAGGACGCGGAACTCGCCGTCGATGGGCTTGGCGTCGATCAGGCAGTCCGTGACCATCGTGGTGAGCCTCGGCCGGTCCTCGTCGAGGACCAGGGAGGGCAGCTCGTCGAGTGTGAGCGGGTCCCCGGCGGGGTCCCGGCCGAGGATCTCGTACAGCTCACCGGACCAACTGGCCTTGTCCGTAAGGAGATTCCACTCCGCGCTGCCTACCCGGCTGAGCAGTGAGCCGTCCCGGGGAGCGGTCGGCACGGTGCGGTCGGCGGGAGCCTCGGGCAGGGGCTCTGGTCCGTCCCGCAACTGCGCCAAGTGGCCGTCGAGTGCGCTTAGTTGATGGAGCGCCAGGTCGTACAGTGCGCGCTGCCAGCGTTCCTGCGGGTCCGATCCGTCGGCCGGCGCGTCCCGGCGCACGGCGTCGACGTCGCCTTTGAGCTGTCGGGCCTGCGTGATGAGCGCGTCGACCGAGCCGCGCGCGGGCGGCTGGGCGGCTGGGTGATCCGCGGAGAGATGGGGCGGCATGACGCACTCCGATGAAGGGACGGTACGACCAAGGCTGACGGAAGGACCGGTTACGACTGTGGCACAGCCCGCGAGGCCCTGTAAGGGATTTGGCAACACACGATGCGGTGGTGCTTCTGGTATATGCCACTGTCTTCTCGGCCGGTTTTCCTGATGCGAAAACGGTACGCGTTCGGGGTATCAAGTCGTAGGCGGGGTACGCGACTTGGTGGACCGATGGGACTGAGTGGCAACTCATTCAGGCGCGTGTTCGAAGGCCTTTTGTGCGATGCGTGGCATTGCGCTGCCGGGCGCATCGTCAGGTTGCCCCCGAATCGCCCAACGGTCCGAGATCCCGACGGAAAACCGCGCGCGTTAGTGATGCAGCTCACATTAAAAGCTGCGGATTCCGCGTAATCGGAGCGGCCATTTCGGGGTCGTAACACCACGTCGGCACAACGCGTCGACATCACCATCGTCGGCCCGAACCGAAGCGGAGACTGCCATGGATGTCACCCTCGAACAGCCCGCGCGCGCACGTCTGATCACCTCGGAGGAGCAGGAGCTCCCCGTCCGCGCCACGCTCCGCTACGTCTCGACCGACCCGCTGGCCGTGCACATCGACTTCCCGGCGGAGGTCGCCCTCGACGGCGAGAGCGTGAGCTGGACCTTCGCCCGGAGTCTGCTGGACGAGGGCATTCGACAGGCCGCCGGGGGCGGCGACGTGCACATCTGGCCCTGCGGGCCCGCGCGCACGGTCCTGGAACTCCACTCGCCGCACGGCCTGGCCCTGCTCCAGTTCGACACACCGGCCCTGAGGCGCTTCCTGCTCCGCACGTTCGCCGTCGTGGCGGCCGGGAAGGAGGATCTCGGCGACGCGGTGGACCGCGGCCTGTCCGCCCTCCTCGGCGCCCCGTCGGCGGGCAGCGAGGGCAGGGAGCAGTGAGGCCGGCAGCACCCGGCGACGACGGGAGGAGGCCGCTTCGGGCGCCAGGCATGTCAGGCATCCGCAGTGGCCGGGGCGCGCGGCGTCAGTCGGCGTCGTCCGCGCCGCAGGAACTGCCGTCGGCCGGGAGCGAGCCGTACAGCAGGAACGCGTCGACCGTCCGGTGGACGCACTTCGAGGACGAGTACCCGGTGTGGCCCTCGCCCTTGTTGTCCAGGACGACAGCCGACGAGCCCAGCCGCTCGGCCGTCTCCGTGGCCCAGCGGTACGGCGTGGCCGGGTCGCCCCGCGTGCCCACCAGAAGCATCTTCGGCGCGTCGAGGTCCCGCACCCCGGTGCGGATGAATTCCGTGCCCTTGGGGCGGCCGTAGCAGGTCAGGACCTCGGTGAGACGGTAGCGGCCGAACACCGGGGACGCCTTCTCGTACGTGGCGCGCAGGGCGGTGAGATCCTTGGTGATCCGGGCCGCGGTGGGCCGGTCGGGGTCGTCCGCGCAGTTGATCGCCATCAGAGCGGCCGGAAGGTTGTCCAGGGGGACGTCGACCTCGTCGACGAGCCCGCCGTCGGAGTCCGGAGAGGGATTGCGCCGAAGCGGGTTCTGGCGCGGGAGGGCGGGGACGACGGCGCCTCCGCCGCCGAACCCCAGGGCCTCCTCCACATCACCGGCCGCCACCGCGGCGAGGGCTCGTTCCAGCGTCGGCCACATCTCTTTGCTGTAGAGCCCTTGGCCAATGGCGCCCACGAGGTCCTGGCCGGAGAAGCTGTCACCGTGGTCGGTCGGCAGCGGGTCCCTGTCGAGCGAGCCGACCAGTTCGACGACCCGTTCGCGGGCGATGCGCGCGTCCTGTCCGAACGGGCAGGCGATGTCCGTCACGCACCAGGTGAGGAAGGCCTCCAGGGCGGTCTGCTGCCCGACGGCGCCCGCGAGACCCTGTTCGGCGAGCGACTCGGTGAGGGTGTCGACGCCGTCGAGGACGAACCGGCCCACCTTTTGGGGGAATTGGGCCGCGTACACCGCTCCGAGCCGGGTGCCGTACGAGAATCCGAGGTAGTTGAGCTTCTTGTCGCCGAGGGCCTGACGCATCACGTCGAGGTCGCGGGAGGCGTCGACGGTGCCGATGTGGCGCAGGACGGGCCCGGAGTGCCGTACGCAGGCCCGGGCTATCCCGCGCAGCCGCTCGAGGACGGCACGCGGATCGCCCGTGACCTCGCTGCCGGTCGGCTCGGTGTCCGTGTCCTCGCCGCAGCTGACGGGGGAGGACCTGCCGACGCCGCGCGGGTCGAAGGTGACGACGTCGTAGCCGTTGGTCAGGTCCATGAAGTTCTTGCCGTCATAGGCGAGTTGACTGACCCCCGCGCCACCGGGGCCGCCGAAGTTGAGCACCACGGAACCCCGGGACCTGCCGGTCGCCCGGTAGCGGGCCATCGCCAGGTCGAGCGTGCCGCCGCCGGGCTTCGCGTAGTCGAGGGGGACGGTGACCTTGCCGCACTGGAGGTCGTCCGTGGGCAGGTCGTCCATCGCCGTCTCGGCGGCGCAGGCCGACCACTTGATCTTCTGGTGGTAGAAACGGGACAGGCCGGGCTGGTCTTGTGCCGTGGCCACCGTCGGCACACCCGTTCCCAGCAGGGCGAGGGTCGCGGCCGAGGCGAGCGCCCGGCGCGAATACGCGGACCGCATGATGCCTCCAGGGGCGGACCCGGCTGTGGACCGGGACGGCGCCCTCGAACACGATAGGCGGGCTCACAGCGCCTCGCCTCCCGGCGGCCGGAAACCATGCGCGGGCCGCCTCGGACGGTCGCGGCCCCTTCCGGATCCATGGTCGGATGGGCCCGAATCCCCCACACCCCCCACTGAACGGAACGGAGACCCTCCATGACCTCTTCCGCCGGCCCGCTCTCCGCGACTCCCGGAGATCTCGTCGTCACCCGGGCCACACCCGAGGACTGGACGGTGGTCACCGGCTGGGCGGCCGACGAGGGCTGGAACCCGGGACTGTCGGACAGCGCCGGGTTCTTCGCCCAGGACCCCGAGGGGTTCTTCGTCGGCAGGGTGGGCGGGGAACCGGTCTCGGCGATCTCGGTCGTCAACTACGGGGACGCGTACGCCTTTCTGGGCTTCTATCTCGTCCGTCCCGATGTGCGCGGGCGCGGCTACGGGATCACCACCTGGAAGACCGCGCTGGCCCACGCCGGCACCCGTACCGTCGGCCTCGACGGCGTGGTGGCCCAGCAGGACAACTACCGCCGCTCCGGCTTCGGACCCGCGCACCGCACCGTCCGGTTCACCGGAACCGCCCCCGCCGCCGCAGCCCCGGCGCGCGTACGTCCCCTGCGGCCGGAGGATCTGGCGGCGATCACGGTGTACGACGCCGGCTGCACCCCCGCCGACCGGCCCCGTTTCCTGGAGTACTGGCTGACGGGCCCCGGCCATCGGGCCTTCGTGCGCGAAGCCGGAGCCGACGGCTCGGCGCACCGGGCCGTCACCGGCTACGGAGTCGTGCGCCCCGGCCGGGACGCGTCCCGCATCGGCCCGCTGTTCGCCGACACCGCCGACGACGCCCGGGCGCTGTTCGCCGCGCTGACGGAGGCGGCGGGGGCGGAGGTCGCGATCGACGTCCCCGAGACGAACACGGCTGCCGTCGCGATGGTGGAGGAGGCCGGCTTCGCGCCGTCCTTCGAGACGGCACGCATGTACACGGGCCCGGTGCGGGAGTTCGCGCGGGAGCGCGTCTTCGGACTGACCACGCTCGAACTCGGGTAGCGGCGAACGCCAGCAGGGATCAGCGCTGTTGGGGCACCTCGGTGTCGAACCGGCGGTGCAGGTCGCGTACTTGTTCAGCCAGTTCCGGCACCGGTCCCTCGACGGATACGCCGGGTGCGACCTCGTTGACCGGCAGGGTCCGTACCGGGGGCGTGGGCACGCCCAACTCGTCCCTCCGCCGGCACCGCGCCGTCCTCGCCCACCAGCACGGAACCGGACGGCTCGTCGCTGGTCGACAGGGCCTCGGCGGCCAGTTCCACGCGAAGGCGCAGGCAGGGCAGCTCGTCGCTCTTCGCCATGACTGACCGGGCCTCATCGAGGTGCAATGACGCTTCGCATGTGCGAATGTCTTGAACGTGACGTATCAGGGATGCGAATACCGTTGCGCTTGCCCGGTCGGGGTGCTGGAGTAACGGCATGGATCATGTTGGGGTGCTCGCACTTTACGACCGGGACATGCGCGAAGGGGCGCAGCCCGACGGGCCGGGCGCCCGGATCGAACGTGTGGGGGGCGTGGTACGCCAGGTCGCGGACGCCCAGGGGTGGAACGGGGTCGTCTGGTCCGACCTCGACGAGGCGGGGGCCGACGAGGCGATCGCCGAGCAGATCCGCCACTACAGCGCCCTCGGACGTAAGTTCGAGTGGAAGCTCTACGGTCACGACCTCCCCGTCGACCTCGGGCAACGACTGCGCGCGGCGGGGTTCACGCCCGAACCCGAGGAGACGCTGATGATCGGCGAGGTCGCCAATCTGACCTTCGAGACCGAGCCGCCGGAGGGCATCCGCCTCGTCCCGGTGACCGACCGGACCGGCGTCGAGCTCGTGGCGGACGTGCACGAGAAGGCGTTCGGCACCGACAGCTCCCGGATGCGGCACCAACTGCTGGCCCGGCTCACCGACGACCCGCACACGATCACGGCCGTCGTGGCGCTGGCCGGCGACGAGCCGGTGAGCGCCGCCCGCATGGAACTCGTACCCGGCACCCGGTTCGCTGGGCTGTGGGGCGGCGGCACCGTCGAGGCCTGGCGCGGAAAGGGCATCTACCGCGCTCTGGTCGCCCACCGCGCCCGCGACGCGGTGAAGCGCGGCTACCGCTACCTCCAGGTCGACGCCTCCCATCAGAGCAGGCCCATCCTGGAACGCCTCGGCTTCGAACCGCTCACCACGACGACGCCGTACATCTACCAACCCTGAACTGCGGCGGTCCGTCCTCACCCACGACGGCCGGAGTGCCGGGCGCCCTCCGCGTCACAGTCCGAGCTGGTACTCCACCGCCCGATGTGTGGGGACGTACCCCAGCTCGTCGTTGATGCCGAGCATCGGCGCGTTGCTGCTCGCGGTGTCGGTGAGCAGCCCGGTGAGTCCGGCGTGGCGTTCGCGGGCGCGGCGGATCGACTCGGCCTTCATCCAGCGGCCGAGGCCGTGTCCGCGGTGTTCGGGGAGCACGGCCGTGCCGTAGTGCTGTGCGTCGCCCCGGCCGTCGCCCGGCACCACCAGCTCGGAGAAGCCGACAACCGAACCGTCCGTCATGTCCAGGGCGGCCACGGTGTACAGCAGGTCGCCGCGCCCCGCGACCGCCGCGGCCGCCGCCAGGACTCGGTCGACGTCCCACACCACCGTGCCGAAGTCGGTGTCCTCCATAGGCATGTCGTCCATGGCGCGCCGCGAGTCGGCGTAGGAGCGCGCCAGACCGGGCGGCACGGCCCCCTCCCAGGCTGTCAACCGGTAGCCGGGATGCGGGAGTTCGGCGAGCCGGGTGATCTCCGCGAGGTCCGCTTCGGCCAGCACCAGCCGGGCGTACGTCAGTGCCAGCACCCGGCGAAAACCCCGCTTCGCCAGGAAGCGGTCGCCGGGGGAGTCCTCCGCCGCCTGCGCCACGACCGACCGCCGTCCGTCACTGCGGGCCGCGGCGACGGCGGCCTCCAGGAGCCGGGTGCCGACCCCCTGCCGGCGCTCCGCGTGATGGACACAGACCTCCAGCTCGGCGAGATGCTCCTGCCCCTCCCTGGTGAACAGGCGCAGGAAGGCGGAACCGAGCGGCATACCGTCCGAACCGGCGGCCAGCCAGGCGAGACGGCGGCTCGACGCGCCAGGTTCGGGATCGGTCAGTGCGGTGATGCGCGGGCGCAAGGGGACTCCGTGACGGTGGGAGAGCCGCACCGGACGGTACGGCGGCCGCGTCGCGCCGGAACGACGGCGCGGGCGGTGAACCGCCGAAGCTAACTTCGGTGACCCACCGCCCGCAACGGAAATTCGATGTCCCGGAGGCCTGTCAAGCGTGCTGACCCAGGCCTCGGATGCTCACCGGCGCCTGCTGTGCGTGCGTCGCGGTGCCTTTGCCCGGTCCAGCATGGCCACACCGACGGCGGCGAGCCCGATCTGGATGAGCCACTCGACCCAGTCGATGCCGTCCGTGTCGGCCACGTCGAGCCCGGCGGCGATCGCCGAACCGATGAGCGCGGCCACGATGCCGACGGCGATCGTCCAGAGGATGCCGATGCGCTGGCGCCCCGGGACGACGAGCCGGCCCAGTATGCCGATGACGGTGCCGATGATGATGGCACCGATAATGCTCGAGATCGTCATTTCCGCCCCTCTTGCCGGTGTTTGCCTATGTCCTCCTTGTGCCCGCTGTGGCCCGGGACAGTCCGCCGCACCCAGGAGTGGGTCCGGTCCCCTCCAAGGACCGGACCGCTTCCCTCTGCATCCGGCTACATCCGGTGATTTGCTCGCGCTGTCGCGCCCGCGCTGACCAGCCCCAGGAGCAGGGCCAGGGCGCCGATGATGATGTTGTTCAGCACGACACCCACGTCAGGGCTGTCGCCGACGATCCACGGCGAGACGATCATCCAGACGCCCATCGCGCACAGGGCTCCGCTGAGGCCGTACATGCGTTCCGGAGTGTTGGTGAACCCGAGGGCCAGCACGCCGATCGCGATGCCCATGATCAGATTGTGCGTCACGAGCGGAGGCTGGCTTGTCGTGTAGTGGAGGATCCAGGGGGATGCCGCGCAGTACAGACCGACGAGGAACACCGGTCCGTCCACGAGCGCCACATCGCGACCGCCGAGCATACGGGCGTACCGTGCCCGCATCTCGGATACATCAGGGTGGCTGTGTATGTCACCGCTGGTGTGCGAGACATTGGCCATGACTCGTCTCCTTCGGCTGTGCAGGCCTGACCGCGTCTGATGCGGTCTGCGGTTTATGCCGCTCACCTATAGTGTGCTCTTATTTTTCCCTTATGTGCAGTCCGGTGATGCCGGGTGATCGGCTCGGCACGGTGCGTTCCGGCGGCCGGGTCGTCGTCACTCTCCGGGCCGGTACCAGGGGTCCGGGATGCGAGATCGCGCGGGTATTCCTTGACTGTCGTCTTCGGCGGCTGTCACGATCGACGACATGAAGATGCGACTGGACCTCACGCGGCGACGACACGTCGACCTCGCGCGCGTCTCCAGTGCCTCCTGTCGCCCCGCGGCCTGATCCCCGTCCTGATCCGCCGCGCACCGCACATTTGCGTAACTGCCTGAGCCTGCCCCGGAGTTCACTCCGGACGGGACTCGGCGTGCCCGAGAACGCATTCCGCGACACGAGTTCCGCATGCCCGCGGAACGTGTCGCCGTGGTCCGTGGTGGTCAGCGCCTGACGTCCGTCCCGTTCGCCGACCGGCGTTCTGGACCTCCCGCGCACCCGGGGCGCCCGCCGAGCACAGCGGCCGGCCCCCGGAAAGCTTCAGAAGGAAGTTCCCATGGCCACCGTCCTGTCCGTCTCCGGCAGTCCCTCCGTCTCCTCCCGCACCGGAAAGCTCCTGCGTCACCTGGACGCCCGTCTGGCCGCCCAGGGGCACGAGGTGATCCCGCTCGACGTACGCACCATCCCCGCCGAGGCCCTCCTCGGGGCCGACTTCAGGCATCCGGCGATCGTCGAGGCCATCGAACTGTTCGCGCGCGCCGACGGTGTCGTGGTGGGCACCCCGGTCTACAAGGCGTCCTACTCCGGTGTCCTCAAGGCGCTCCTCGACCTGCTCCCGCAGTACGCGCTCGCCGGCAAGACCGTGCTGCCGCTCGCCACGGGCGGCAGCACCGCGCACGTCCTGGCCATCGACTACGCGCTGCGCCCGGTCCTCACCTCCATGGGCGCCGCGCACATCGTCCAGGGCTGGTTCACCCTCGACACGGACATCACCGCGCACGAGGACGGCACCGTCTCCGTCGCCCCGGCCACCGCCGAGGCGCTCACCCAGGTCCTCGGCCAGTTCTCGGCGGCGCTCGGTCGCCCGCCGCTCCTCGCCGTAGCGGTCTGACCCGCAGCGCCCCACAACGCCCCTCAACTCGCGCAACTCGCGCAACTCGAACCGGCATTGGAGCGACGCCCGCCCCCGCCGGGCTGCCTTCCCGATCGGAGCTCTTCCGTGTCCCTCACCTTCCACTGGTTCCTCCCCACCAACGGCGACAGCCGCGATGTCGTCGGCGGCGGCCACGGCACCCCCGCGACCGCCTTCGGGCAGAACCGGCCGCCGACGGTCGCCTATCTGAGCCAGATCGCCCGCGCCGCCGAGGATTTGGGCTTCGTCGGCGCGCTCACCCCCACCGGCGCCTGGTGCGAGGACGCCTGGCTGACCACCGCCATGGTCAGCCAGCACACCGAGCGCCTGAAGTTCCTGGTCGCCTTCCGCCCCGGATCCGTCTCCCCGACCCTCGCCGCGCAGATGGCGTCCACCTTCCAGCGCCAGAGCGGCGGACGGCTCCTCCTCAATGTCGTCACGGGCGGTGAGAGCCACGAACAGAAGGCCTACGGCGACTTCCTCGACAAGGACGCCCGGTACCGTCGTACGGGCGAATTCCTCCAAATCGTACGGGAGTTGTGGGAGGGCAAGACGGTCGACCTGACCGGCGAGCATCTCCGGGTCGAGGACGCCCAGTTGGCCCGAGTGCCCGATCCGGTGCCCGAGGTGTACTTCGGGGGCTCCTCGCCCATCGCCGGCGAGATCGCCGCCCGGCACGCCGACGTCTACCTCACATGGGGTGAACCACCGGCCCAGGTCGCCGAGAAGATCGCCTGGGTCAGGGGACTGGCCGCCAAGCAGGGGCGCACCCTGCGGTTCGGCATCCGGCTGCACGTCATCACCCGAGACACGGCCGAGGCGGCCTGGGCGGAGGCGGACCGGATCCTCGCCGGCTTCGACCCGGCGACCGTACGGGACATCCAGGCGGGGCTCGCCCGCAGCGAGTCGGAAGGGCAGCGCCGGATGCTCGCCCTGCACGGCGGCGGTAACCGGGACGGGCTGGAGATCCATCCCAACCTGTGGGCCGGCATCGGTCTGGTGCGCGGCGGTGCGGGGACCGCCTTCGTGGGCAGCCACGACGAGGTCGCCGACCGTATCGCCGAGTACCACGCCCTGGGCATCGACGAGTTCGTCCTCTCCGGGTATCCGCACCTGGAGGAGGCGTACTGGTTCGGCGAGGGGGTGTTGCCTCGGCTGGCGGCGCGGGGGGTGTGGCGGCATCCGCTCGCCGGGGCGGGTGCGGCGCAGGCCGCGCAGGTGCCTTTTGGCGGGTAGGCGGTTCTTTGCCTGCCGGTCCGGTGGGGGCTTGTCGCGCAGCCCCCCGCGCCCCTGGAAGGTGCGCTGTCGCGCCCTTCCAGGGGCGCGGTGGCTGGGGCCCTGACGCGTGGATCATCTCGGCGTCGGCGGGGCCTGGTCGGCCAGTGAGGTGAGGTGTGCCTCGCGTACGTCCGACGTCTGGCCCTGCACCAGCAGGAACAGGCCCTCGCGCGCCAGCCGTTGGGCCGGGCTGTTCAGGTCCAGTGACCGGCCGCCCCCGGCGACGATCGCCGCCGTCGTCGCCGTACGCATCAGGTCGTACGCCCGGGTCTTCAGCGCCAGCCGGTCCGCCAGGTGCTCCTGTGGCTGACGGTGGTCCGTGAGGGCGTACGCGGTGCGGCGCACGGAGTCGAGTCGGGTGCGCAGTGAGCGCGCGGTCGGCGCGGCGTCCGGGTGGGCGGCGAGGAGGTCGAGGGCCGCGTACGCCACCCCGAACACGGCCGGGTTCGTGTTGGCGGCCCGGGCCCGGTCGGCCAGGGCGAACTTCTCCCGCGGGGTACGCAGTACGACCGACTCCTCCGGCAGCCGCAGGCCGTTCAGCTCCAGGGACACCGTACGGGCGGCCGTCAGCGCCGCCAGCCGCATGGGCGGCGAGGCCCGCAGTCCCGGCTGCTCGCGGGCGTCGGCGAAGGCGAACACCACCTCGTCCGTGTCGGACAGTCCCGCGAGCAGCATGACGTCGTTCAGCCCCCAGCCCGTGTACCAGGGCACCGTCCCGTCGAAGCGCCAGCCGCCGCGCTCGTATGTGGCCCCCACCGGGACGCGAGGAAAGGAACGTACGTGCGCGTAGGCGATCCCGGACAGCAGCGCGCCCGTCGACAGTGGGCCCAACAGGCGCTCCCGTACCGGGAACTGGGACTCTGCCAGGAGTTTCACCGGGGTGTGGTGCTGGGTCTGGACGAACCAGGTCGAGCAGCAGGCCCCGGCGAGGATCTCGGCGACCTCCCGGGCCACGGACGCGGGCGCGCCCGCACCCCCGTACTCCCTCGGCGCGCTCACTCCGAGCAGCCCCGACCGCTTGACGGCCTCGATGCTGGTCGCGGGCACGCCCTCCTGGTCGACCCGGCCGGCCTGCGGGGCAAGGACGTCGGCGGCGAGCCGACGGGCGACGGTGACGAGCGGATGCGGGGGGATGACGGTCATGAACAGGATTGTCCCGGTGCCACGGTGCGTTGCGCCTCCGCGAAACTGCTCCCTTCGTGTAGGAGAGGGTCAGAGCCGTGATGCCCAGGAGGACGCGATGAAGTACTACCTGCTCAGCGCGATGAAGCCGGTCGGCGAACCGTCCGTGCCCGCGACCATGGTGGAGATCAACCGCAGACTGAGCGTCTTCCACGACGAGTTGCGCGAGGCGGGGGCCTGGGTCTTCGCGGGCGGACTCCACCGCCCCGACGCGGCGACCGTGGTGCGGCCCCTGGGCGACGAGGTCGAGATCATCGAGGGGCCCTACGCCGAGCACAAGGAGTTCCTCGGCGGGATCTGCCTCCTCATGGCATCCGACCTCGACTCCGCGCTGGAGTGGGGGCGCAAGGCGGCACTGGCGACGACCCTGCCGGTCGAGGTCCGCCCCTTCCTGGGCGAGGTGGACGACTGAGGGGGGACTGTCATATCCATGTATGGGGAATATATTTTGCCGCGTGAAAGGTTGACATACGTGTCGGGTACGTCGAGCCGGCCTTCCGCGCCCGAGACCACCGCACCAGAGCACCGTGAGCGAGGCACCGTGAACCACCCCACGCCCCCCAGGCAGCCCGCCGACATCGTGACGCGCCTGCGCGCCACCTTCCGTACGGGACGCACCAAGCCCGTCGAGTGGCGCAAGGCCCAGCTCGGCCGTCTGCGCGAACTGCTCACGGAGCACGGCAAGGACCTGGCCGCCGCCCTCCACGCGGACCTCGGCAAGAGCTCGACCGAATCGTTCCGCACGGAGATCGACTTCACGGTCCGGGAGATCGACCACACCCTCGACCACCTCGACGGCTGGCTGCGCCCCGAGCCCGCGCCGGTCCCCGAGCGCCTCGGCGCCGACGCCGCCGCCTGGACGCAGTACGACCCACTGGGCGTCGTCCTCGTCATCGCGCCCTGGAACTACCCGCTCCAGCTTCTGCTGACCCCGGTCGTCGGCGCGCTGGCCGCCGGCAACGCGGTCGTGGTCAAGCCGAGCGAACTGGCCCCCGCCACCTCCGAGATCGTGGCCCGGCTGCTGCCGCAGTACCTGGACCCCGACGCGGTCGCCGTCGTCGAGGGCGGCGTCCCGGAGACCACGGCCCTGCTGGCCGAGCGCTTCGACCACATCTTCTACACCGGCAACGGCACCGTCGGCCGGATCGTGATGCGCGCCGCCGCCGAGCACCTCACCCCGGTCGCCCTCGAACTCGGCGGCAAGTCCCCGGCGTTCGTCGACACCGGCGTCGATGCGGACGTCGTCGCCGACCGGCTGGTGCGGGGCAAGTTCCTCAACGCCGGCCAGACCTGTGTCGCCCCCGACTACGTCCTGACCGACCCGGAGACCGCCGTCGCGCTGGAGCCCGCGCTCGCCAAGGCCGTCGAGAACCTGTTCGGCGCGGACCCGGCCACCTCCACCGAGTACGGCCGTATCGTCAACGAGCGCCACTTCGACCGCCTCGGCGGCCTGCTCGACTCGGGCCGGATCGTCACCGGCGGCGTCACGGACCGGACGACGAAGTACATCGCACCGACTGTCCTCGCCGACGTCGACCCCGCCTCGCCCGTGATGCGGGAGGAGATCTTCGGCCCGATCCTGCCGATCGTCACGGTGGCCGGACTGGACGACGCGATCGGCTTCATCAACGACCGCGACAAACCGCTCGCGCTGTACGTGTTCACCGAGTCCGGCACGACCCGCGAGCGGATCGCCGCCGAGACGTCCTCCGGCGCGGTCGGCTACGGACTGCCGCTCGCCCATCTCACCGTCTCCGACCTGCCGTTCGGAGGCGTCGGGGAAAGCGGGATGGGCAGCTATCACGGCCGCTACTCGATCGAGACGTTCAGCCACCGCAAGGCGGTACTGGCGAAGCCACTGGGCTGACGTCCTGTCGGCCGGAGCACCGACTGATCGCCCCGGTTGCCGAGAATCTCGTTCTCGGCAACCGGGGCGATCAGTGTCAGAAGTGCATGGTTGTTGACGTCTTCGGCCTGTCCCCTCAAGGTGCTCTCGAAGCGGCAGCGGCGGAGCCCGATCCGCCGAACGGCAGCAGGGGAGAGCGAGTTGACGAACGCGGAGGCAGTCGCGGTACTCGCCGTCAGAGTGGTCCTGGGCGTCATCATGATCGCGCACGGGCTCAACCACTGGCGGGGCGGCGGAAAGATCGAGGGCACGGCACGCTGGTTCGGCGGGCTCGGGCTGCGGTACGGGACGCTGCAGGCGTGGATGAGTGTGGTCACCGAGGTCGGCGCGGGCGCGCTGCTGGTCCTCGGCCTGTTCACGCCACTGGCCTGCGCGGCGGTCGTCTCGGTGATGCTGGTCGCGGGGCTCCTCGCTCACCGGCCCAACGGGTTCTTCGTGTTCAAGGACGGCTACGAGTACGTCCTGATGCTGGCCGCCGTCTCGCTGGCGCTCGGGGTGCTGGGGCCCGGCAAAATCTCGGTGGACCACGCGGCGGACATCGAGGTCACCGGCTGGGCCGGGGGCGGTATCGCGCTGGGGGTGGCCGTGGTGGCCACGGCGGGGCTGCTGGCGACGTTCTGGCGCCCCGAGCGCCCCGCCGAGCGGGCCGCGACGACGGAGGACGCGTCCGTTACGGGAGCGGCCGGGCCGGGAACCGCTGACGTCGGCTGACATCGGTCCGCAGAAGGCGCGGGACGTCATCGTCGGCTGCGACCAACTCGGCGTGTGCCGCGCCGAGTTCGGTGAGATCGGCCGCCGGTGACACCGGATGACCAGCCGTACGGTGTTCGTCACCGAGTCGTGGCCCAGCCGGTGCATCACTTCATGTGCCCTTCGTGATGTCATGCCCCTGCCGATTACGTCGTCGAGCCGCCGAGCTGATGAAGGGCCTCCGTAGATGCCAACCCCCCGCACCGCCCTGCTCACCGCAACAGCCGCACTGGCGGCGGCAGTTGCCGCCCCAGCGCCGCCCGCCCTGGCCGCCCCCGTACCGGCCGCCGGCGCCTACTACGTCCAGAGTGCCACCACCGGACTCAACGCTGCCGACGACGCCGGAGCCGTCGAACAGCACAGGCCCAAGGGCAACGAGGACCACCAGCAGTGGACGCTGCGCGCGAGCGGCGCCTCGTACCTCCTGGAAAGCACCGACACCGCGGGCTCCTGTCTCGGCCGCTCCGGTGACCAGGCCAGGACCGTCGCCTGTACGAGCGCCGACGCGCCCTGGGAGATCACCCCCTCCGGCACCGACCAGTACACCCTCAAGGCCCCGGGAACCAGCCGCTACCTGACGGTCGCCGCCAAGCCGTCCGGCGCCAACTACCCCGACCAGCTGGCCATCGGCGGCTCGGGAGGCCTGGCCTCCTGGTACCTCACCCCGGTCGCCCCCACCGTCGCCCCGATGCCGCCCGCCGACCAACGCACCCTGGACAAGGTCACGTTCCTCACCGCGCACAACGCCTACGCCAACGGTGTCGACGGCGGCTTCGCCCCGCCCTTCGTCAACCTCGTCCCCAACCAGTCGCGCGGCATCAACCAGCAACTCGCCGACGGCGTACGCGGGTTCATGCTGGACATCCACCAGACCCCCGACGGCGCGATCCTCTGCCACAACAGCTGCACCCTCGTCGGCAGCCCGGTCGCCCTCTGGGTCGACCTCCAGCGGATGGTCGACTTCCTCAGGCAGAACCCCACGCAAATAGTCACCGTGTTCCTGGAGGACTACGTCGACCCGGCCGTCCTGCGCGGCGAACTCGCCCGCGTCAGCGGCCTGTCGGACGTCCTCTACCGGCCCGACCGGACCGGCGTACGACAGAACGGCTGGCCGAAGATCGCCGATCTGGTCGCCGCCGACGACCGGCTGCTGATCTTCACCGACCACAGCCGCTCCGCCGACCAGAGCGCCGGGCTCACCCGGGACACCTTCGGTGTGATGTACCAGCGCGAATGGACCGTGGAGAACTACTGGTCCATGGGCGGCGGCCTCGGCACCTCCGACTGGTCCTGCTACAGCCGCTGGTACGGCGCCGACTCCAACACTCCGCTCACCCGGACCGAGGGTGCCTTCAAGCCCCTCTTCGTCATGAACCACTTCCGGGACGTGGCGATCGCCGGCACGGCGACGACCGACAACACCAAACTCGCCGACCGGGCCCAGCGGTTCTGCCGGCCGGCCGCCCGGAAGAAGCCCAACTTCCTTGCCGTGGACCGCTACGACCTCGGCAACCCGGCCTCGGCGGTGACCACCCTCAACACCTACGTGTATCCGTAAAGGACGCCACAAGGACACCACAAGGACGGCACAAGGAGGCCGCCGGCTCCGGTCCGGTGCGCGAGGCGCGTGCGAGACTCCCTCGATGACCTCGGAGATGATCACCGCGGACGCCGCGGGCACTTGGAAACTCGGCGATCTCACCGTCAACCGGCTCGGATTCGGAGCCATGCGGCTCACCGGCAGCGCCGCCTTCCACCTCGGTACGCCCAGCGACCGCGAACGGTCCCTGGGCGTGCTGCGGAAGGCCGTCGAACTGGGCGTCAACCACATCGACACCGCCGCCTTCTACTTCTCCGCACTGCGCTCCGCCAACGAACTGATCAACAGCGCGCTCGCGCCGTACCCGGACGATCTCGTCATCGTCACCAAGGTCGGCCCGTACCGCGAGTACTCGGGGGAGTGGGGCACCCCGGCCCGCCCCGACCAGCTACGCGGGCACGTCGAGGAGAACCTGCGCCAGCTCGGCCGCGACCACCTCGACGTGGTCAATCTGCGCCGCATGGAACAGGACTCCATAGCCGAGCACTTCGGCGCGCTAGCCGACCTGCGAGCGGCCGGTCTGATCCGCCACCTCGGCATCTCCGGCATCGAGCCGAAACACCTTGCCGAGGCACAGGCCATCGCCCCTGTGGTGTGCGTGCAGAACCGGTACGCGCTGGACCGCCCCGACCCCGAGGGCGACGAACTCCTGCGGCTGTGCGGGGAGTCGGGCATCGCCTTCGTGCCCTTCTTCGCCGTCGCGGGCGGCGGGGGAGCCCGGGGCGCCACCGACACCCACGACGACGCGGTACTCGCCGTCGCCCGCGTGCACGGCGCGAGCCCCGCCCAGGTGCGGCTCGCCTGGAGTCTGCACCAGGGGCCGCATGTCCTCGCCATCCCGGGCACGGGCAACCCGCAGCACGTCGTGGACAACGTGGCGGCGGGCGGCCTGCGGCTGACCGACGAGGAGTTGACGCGCCTCGACGCGGCGCATCGACCGTAGTTGTCGGCCGGTGAGCGCCCCTATTCCGCGGCGCCCGCTCCGGATGCGGGGCCTCGCGGCTGCCCGCCCGCAGCCACGCGTTCGCGCCCGGACGGCCCGGCAGTCCCGCTTTATGCGCGGGGAGGTCGGGAGGTCGTCAACGCCCGGTCCAGACAACTCCCCGTACGACGGCTGACACCGCCCCGGCGCCACCCACGCGCCCCTCGTACGGGACCGGCGCATCCTGGCGTACGGGACCGCGAACGGCTGGGCGGGCCCGGGGAAACTCCCCGGACCCGCCCAGCCGCGTCAGCAACCCGTGTTCGCCGCACCGGCGCTCGCCGCACCGGCGCTCGCCGCACCGGCGCTCGCCGCACCGGCGCTCGCCGCACCGGCGCTCGCCGCACCGGCGCTCACCGCACGTGCTCCTTCAGGAACGGCACCGTGCTCTCCCACGCCTGGGCCGCCGACTCGGCGTCGTACATCCTGCGGGAGTCGTTGAAGAAGGCGTGGTTGGCCGGGTAGACGCGCAGGTCCGGGGTGATACCGGACTGCCCCTTGATGGCCTCGCGCAGCGGGTCCAGGCTCTCCACCGGGATACTCGCGTCGAGTTCGCCGTAGTGACCCAGCACCTCGGCCTTGAGGCCCGAGAAGTCGGGCAGCTCGCCCATGATCACGCCGTAGAAGGGCACGGCGGCGCTGACGCGCGGATCGGCCGCGGCCTGGTAGAGCACGAAGCCGCCGCCCATGCAGAAACCGACCGAGCCCACCGTTTCCGACGTGACCTCCGGCCGCTCCAGCAGGTAGTCGACCGCGCCGGAAAGGAGCTCGACGCCCTTCGGCACCGGCAGGGCCTGCATCATGCGCATCGCCTCCTCGCTCTCGTGCGCCACGTTGCCGCCGTAGAGGTCGGGGGCAAGAGCGACGAAGCCCTCCTGGGAGAGCCGGGCGGTGACGTCCGCTATGTGGTCGGTCAGGCCCCACCACTCCTGGATGACGATGACGCCGGGTCCGCTGCCGGACGGCGGCAGGGCCAGATATCCGTGCGCGGTGCTGTCAGCGCTGGGAAATGTCACGTTCTGGTGGGAGGGCGAACCGGTCGGCTTCGGCAGCTCGGTCATGGCAGTCAACTCCAGGAAGGGCAGCGCTCGTTGGGGGTACGCCGTAGTGGGACTCCGGCGTGATTCCCACCTTGCCACGTGCGAATTCGGCCGTTGATCCCGGCCCCGGTATGCGGCGTGACAGCATCCCGCGCGCCCCGTTCCCGTCGCCGCGCAGCAGGTCCGCCCACGCGTCCGGCGCGAAGCGCGCCACCCCGTACGCCGTCAGGCCCAGCCACCACAGGGCGAACAGCCAGCCACCGACGACGTCCGAGAACCAGTGGACGCCCAGATAGACCCGGGTCAGCCCGACCAGCACACCCCAGCAGCCGACGGCGGCGGCGATCGGAAGCCGGCCGCGCGGGGCCCGTATCCAGACGGTCAGGGCGAGCAGTCCGGCGGTGACGGCCGACGTGGTGGTGTGGCCCGACGGGAACGACCAGTGGCCGGCGTCCGTGGCCCAGTGCGCGGTGTCGGGCCGGGGCCGGGACAGCAGCGCCATCACCGAGAACCGCACGGCCTGGGCGGCGACCAGACAGACCAGACCGGCGGCGGCCGCCTGGATCCGCTGCCGCGCGTTTTGGCCGAGGAGGAAACCGGCGAGGGCGAGCAGGGCGTACGGGACGAAACCCGTGCCGGTGTGGGTCACCGCGCGGGCGAGGGTGACGACGAGGTCCGGGCGGTGGGCGAGCGACCAGTCCAGCAGCTCCCGGTCGCCGAAGAGGGTGCCGCCGCCCTGTGCGACGACCGTGCCGGCGAGCACCGCCAGCAGCACGAAAGCGACCAGGCTCCCCAGCGCGGGGGAACCGGCCCTGGCGGCGACATGGTCACGGTTCACACCTGCTTGACGATCACGCCCCGTCGATCGTTCCCGCGACCCGCGGACGCGGAGAACATCACAGCTCGAAGGTGACACACCAGGCGTGTTACGTATAACCTCACCCGTCAACCGCACGTCATCCGTACGTCGGCCGAACCGCCCACCGCCCTGCCCCACCCCCCGCCGGCCGAGGAATGTGCATGAAGCTCACGAGACGCGTCGCCCTGGTCACCCTCGTCGTCGCCGACTACGACGAGGCGATCCGCTTCTACACCGACGCGCTCGGC
Organism: Streptomyces sp. NRRL WC-3618; assembly: GCF_001280005.1. Taxonomy (GTDB): domain Bacteria; phylum Actinomycetota; class Actinomycetes; order Streptomycetales; family Streptomycetaceae; genus Streptomyces. The sequence continues at coordinate 22,433 of NZ_LGDW01000166.1, forward strand.
TTCCGGCTCGCCGAGGACACCCCGCGCCCCGACGGCTCCCGCTGGGTCGTCGTCGAGCCGGGTTCCGAAGGAGCGGGCACCGGCCTGCTGCTCGCCCGGGCCAAGGACGACGATCAGCGGGCCCGGATCGGCGACCAGACCGGCGGACGGGTGGGTTTCTTCCTGCACACCGACGACTTCGCCCGCGACCACGCCCGGATGAGCGCTGCCGGCGTGACCTTCCTGGAGGAGCCGCGCCATGAGCCGTACGGCTCGGTCGCCGTCTTCCAGGACCTGTACGGCAACCGCTGGGACCTCCTCCAGCCCGCCACCGACTGACCCACAGCGCAGCTCAGCACCGAACCGCACTCCGCCACTCCACACCACTCCACCGCACCACCACCTGCCGAGGAAACACCGCACATGACCGCGTCCCCCGTCGACACCGCCACCATCCGCCGCCTCCCCAAGGCCGTGCTGCACGACCACCTCGACGGAGGCCTGCGCCCCGCCACCCTGGTCGAGCTCGCCGCCGAGGTCGGCCACACCCTGCCCACCACCGACCCGGACGAACTGGCCGCCTGGTACTACGAGGCCGCCAACTCCGGTGACCTGGTGCGCTACATAGCCACCTTCGAGCACACCCTCGCCGTGCTGCAGAGCCGCGAGGGCCTGCTGCGCGCCGCCGAGGAGTACGTCCTCGACCTCGCGGAGGACGGTGTCGTCTACGGCGAGGTGCGGTACGCCCCCGAGCTGAACGTGAACGGCGGTCTGACCCTCCCCGAGGTCGTCGAGGCCGTCCAGGAGGGCCTGGCGGCGGGTATGGCGAAGGCCGCCGCCGCGGGCACCCCGGTGCGGGTCGGGACGCTGCTGTGCGGGATGCGCATGTTCGACCGGGTCCGGGAGGCCGCCGACCTGGCCGTCGCGTTCCGGGACGCGGGTGTCGTCGGCTTCGACATCGCCGGCGCCGAGGACGGCTTCCCGCCCGCCGACCACCTCGCCGCCTTCGAACACCTGCGCAGCGAGAGCGTGCCGTTCACCATCCACGCCGGTGAGGCCCACGGTCTGCCCAGCATCCACCAGGCCCTCCAGGTCTGCGGCGCCCAGCGCATCGGCCACGGCGTCCGCATCACCGACGACATCGTGGACGGCAAACTCGGCCGTCTCGCGGGCTGGGTGCGCGACCGCCGGATCGCCCTGGAGATGTGCCCGACCTCCAACCTCCAGACGGGCGCGGCCACGTCGATCGCCGAGCACCCCATCACCGCCCTGCGCGACCTGGGTTTCCGCGTCACCCTCAACACCGACAACCGTCTGGTCTCCGGCACGACGATGACCCGTGAGATGTCCCTCCTGGTCGAGGAGGCCGGTTGGACGGTCGAGGACCTGCGCACGGTGACGGTGAACGCGGTCAAGAGCGCGTTCATCCCGTTCGGCGAGCGCAACGCCCTCATCGAGGACGTCGTCCTGCCGGGCTACGCCTCGGCGCTCTGAAGCAGTCCCCGCAGATAGGCGGCCTGGCCGACGTGCTGAAGATCGTCGGCCAGGACACTGACCAGCCGCACGCCGAGCGTGACCGGCGGGTCCCAGCGCTCGTCAACAATGCGTTCGAAGTCGCCCGCGGTCAGGCTCCGGAGGAATGTGAGGCTCTGGGCGTGCGTCGCGTCGTAGTAGCCGAGCAGCAGGTCGCCCGACTCCACCCGTACCCGGGCGACCTGCCGCGCGCTGTGGCCGTAACCGATGTCCCCGGACTCCAGTCCCAGCCCGAACCGTTTCTCCCAGCCCTCGCTGTGCCAGACCTGGTCGAACCCGGCCGCCCCGGCGACATGGTCGTCCTGGACCCGGGTGAGATGCCAGACCAGCCAGGCGACCGAGTTGGCGTCGGGGGCGGGCCGGGCGTTGAGGGTGTCCGGTGACAGGCCGTCCACGACGGCGTGGACCTCTTCCTGGATCCTGCCGTACGCGTCGATGAGAACGTCCTTCGCATCCATGCCCCCACCATAGGCATCACGAAGCCCACCGCATCAGGAACAGGACACCCGCGTCAGGGCTGCCGGTCGGGCCGTTCCAGCAGGTTCATCAGCGCCCGCGCCGCCGGACTCGTGGCCTGCGACGGCGGCAGCATCGCGACCGTCTCGTACACCGTCTCGCCGGTGCCCTTCACGGTCAGCGCGGTCAGCGCGGCGCGCTTGTGCGCGAAGTGCCGGGGCACCACCGCCACGCCCAGCCCTTCCTCGACCAGGTCCAGGAGGCTGTGCACGTCGTTGACCTCCAGCGCCACGGTCCGCCGTACGCACGCGGCGGCGAACACCTCGTCCGTGACGCGGCGCGGCCCCCAGTCCGGATGGAAGTCGACGAACGCCTCCCCGCCCAGTTCCTCCGGCGTCACCGCGTCCGCGAGGGCGAACGGATGGCTCGGATGGCACAGCGCGGTCATCGGCTCGCTGCTCAGGGGTACGGACCGCAACTGGTCGGAGTCCGCACGGGTCCGAATGGCGAAGGCGAGGTCGAGCCGACCGGCCGCCACCTCGTCCGCGATCGCCTCGGAACCCGCCTGCCGCAGCCGGATCTCCACGTCCGGATGACGCCGCCGGAACGCGGCGAGCAGCCCGGCGACGTCCACCCCTCCGATGCACTGCTCCGCGCCCAGCGCGAGTGTCCCGCGCAGCACGCCCTGCACGGCGGCCACGGCGTCGTGCGCCGCCCGCACCTGTGTCAGGATGCGTTCCGCCTCACCCAACAGCGCCCGCCCCGCCTCGGTGAGCGCCACCCGGCGCGTGGTGCGCACGAACAGCGGGGTCTGCAACTCCCGCTCCAGCGCGCGGATCGAGGCCGACAGGCCCGACTGGGACACCATCAGCCGTTCGGCGGCCCGGGTGAAGTGCTGGTCCTCCGCGACCGCGACGAAGTGCTGGAGATGGCGTAGTTCCATGATTGAGAAGCCTATCCGCTGAATACCATCGGATTCTCCTGTTGGACCACTGCCCGTCCCCGGGGAAGAGTGGGACCAGCAATGATCACATCCGCTGTGCCAACCCCTCTGGAGTCGCGTTGTACACCGCACACACCGACCGTTACGCGGACATGCCCTACCGGCGCACCGGACGCAGCGGTCTGAAGCTCCCCGCGCTGTCGCTCGGTCTGTGGCACAACTTCGGCCCGGACCGTCCGGTCGACACCCAGCGCGCCATCCTGCGGCGCGCGTTCGACCTCGGCGTCACCCACTTCGACCTGGCCAACAACTACGGCCCGCCGCCCGGTGCCGCCGAGTCCGCGCTCGGCGAGGCCCTCAAGGCCGACTTCGCCCCGTACCGCGACGAACTGGTGATCTCCACCAAGGCGGGCTACCTCATGTGGCCCGGCCCGTACGGCGAGTGGGGCTCGCGCAAGTACCTGCTCTCCTCCCTCGACCAGAGCCTGACCCGCATGGGCCTGGACCACGTCGACATCTTCTACTCGCACCGCCCCGACCCCGAGACTCCGCTCGAGGAGACGATGGGGGCCCTGCACACGGCGGTCCAGCAGGGCAAGGCGCTCTACGTCGGCGTCTCCAACTACTCGCCGGAGCAGACCCGTGAGGCCGCCCGCATCCTGGCCGACCTGGGCACTCCGCTCCTCATTCATCAGCCCCGCTACTCGATGCTCGACCGACGTCCGGAGGAGACAGGCCTGCTGGACACGCTGGACGAGCTCCAGGTCGGCTCCATCGTCTTCTCCCCGCTGGAGCAGGGCCTGCTCACCGGCCGCTACCTCGACGGCATCCCGGCGGACTCGCGGGCGGCGAGCGACAGCCCGTTCCTGAACTCCGACCGGATCACCGAGGACCTCGTGCGGCAGCTGCGCGCCCTCGACGACATCGCCGGGTCCCGTGGCCAGAGCCTGGCCCAGCTGGCGCTGGCCTGGGTCCTGCGCGGCGGCCGGGTGACGTCCGCCCTGGTCGGCGCGAGCAGCCCGCAGCAGTTGGAGGACAGCGTCGCGGCCATCGGAAACCTGGAGTTCTCCGACGAGGAACTGGCCCGGATCGAGGCGGTCGTCAAGACCTGACGGCCGCCGAGTCTTTCTTCGCGCCGTTCCTCGCTCTGCTTTGAACGGAACCGTTCGGCCGGCCGTACTGTCACGGGGGCACCCTCTTCCTTTCCGAGGGCTTTGGGTGCCGTCGTACCGAAGAACCTGGCGGATTCCGGCCAGACCAGGGCGGTCCACCCTCCTGGTGCCGGACTTTTGCGCCGTACGGCTGTGAATTCCTCGTCGACCGTGTCGACTTTTTCGCTGGTGGCCCTGGGGCCCTCCCTTTTCGGTGGTCTTCGCTATGGAGACCACTGGGAATCGGAGAACTCATCACGAATACCATGATCTTCGAGAATCTCCGGAGATCTGTCGGCGGGAAAACAGACTCTCCCGTCGGATTCCGGTCCATACCTGCCAGGAATATGCCAGGAGAATGCATGGAAACTGGCCGGAAAGGCGTGGTGACAGAGTGTCAATAGTGAAGATACTCATTTGGTAGAACACTGCACCACTGGGTGACCAGGGAGTGACCAGCAGCAACGCGCACGACGAGTGAGCCGCACGGAAAGCGAGGCAAGGCCGGCAGGCGATCGGGGGAAAGATCGTGCACGACGAGTTTCTTTGCCATGTCACGGCGTACGGGGTCTGCGCGGGCAGGCGCATAGGAGTGCCGCTGGGTACGTACCGCGCGCCCACCCTGGCGCTGGCCCTGTGGTGGTTACGGGACCGGGCGAACTGGATCGCCGAACGGCTCGATCCGCAGCCCGACGAACCGTACTTCCCCCCGAACTCGCTCGTCCCGGTGGCCGCCACCGTGCCCGACGTGCCGGGTCTGCTGCGCCGCTGGGCCATGGACCCGCACCAACAGGAGCTGGTCGCCGATGAGTTGGCGGCGGGCAGGCTCGTCCGGATCGCCACGTACGACGAGACCACCGAGTACGAACTGCTCGCCGAGTCCGTGGACGCGCTCAGGATGCAGCGGACCAACCCGGCACTGGTCGTACCGGTCGCCTAGCCACCGCGACCCCCGACCCGCGCGGTGAGACCGTCACCCGGCCGGCGCACCCGCCGGGCCAACAGCGCCCCCAGGAACCCGGCGACCAGCCCCCACAGCAGCGCGAACCCGAGCGCGCCCCACAGTCGGGCGTGCAGGAACAGGGCGCCGGAGAGATGGCCGCCGAGGTCCCCGATGCCGAGCACGGACAGGCCGTAGTGGGCGGAGATTCGGCCGGTCAGGCAGATCATCAGGACCGTGAGCGCGAGCGCGACCGCCATGCGCACGGCGTGCTGCCAGGCCCGCGTCCGGGCCGGTGAGCGCGCCGCCATCAGGAACGCGGCGGCCAGCAGCAGTACGGCGTCGACGGCCACCAGCCACCACACCCTGCCGTCGGAATCGGCGATGGTGCCCAGGTTGAGCGTGGCGGTGTCGGAGCCGCGCAGGACCTCGTCGAGGACATGGGGCATCGGCAGCCCGAAGGGCCCGTCGACGCGGCCCTCCCAGGTGGCGCCCAGGCCGGTGGTGAGGGCGAGCCAGACCAGGTTCGGCATGCCCAGCAGTATCAGCGCGAGGTACTGCGTGGGCTGCCCACGTGTCACCGCCACGACGAGCCCGATCACGGTCCCCAGGGCCACGAAGGCGAGCAGCAGCACGATCATGGCGTACGCGGCCGGACGTGCCGATTCCTGCAACCGCAGCAGCCGGGCCGGCAGGGGTGCCCCACGCGAGACCAGCAGGGCCGACGTCAGTACCCCCGCGAGCCACAGCACGCCCGCCAGGAGCGTCAGCGGTACGTCCGCCGCGAAGCCGATCCTCGGCGCGGCGCCGAAGAGGTCGCCGATGTCGCCGAGGATCCCGTCGCCCAGCGAGACCGCGAAGGTCCGGCGGGCCGCGTACGCCAGACCGGTCAGACCCAGCACCCACAGGACGGCGATGCGCGCGGCCCATCCGGCCAGCTCCGGCGCCCCCGCGAGGGCACGGTGGCGCAGCGGGCGCAGAAATCCCGCGCCGGTCACCAGCGCCCCGACCAGCGTCACGGACAGCGGCATCACGGTCAGGCCGCCCGCTGTCTGGGCGAGGTCCCCGGCGTCGCCCGTCACGTCCACGGTCCCGCCGACCGCCGTCACGACGGCAGCCGCGACGACGCGGGGAAACGCGCCGTCGGGCAGATCGCCCGCACCGGCCGCCCACAGCCCCAGCGCGGCGGTCAGCACCATGGCGCCGAGTCCGTTCAGCACCGTGGCCAGGGCCTGGACCCAGCCGTGCCGGAAGATGGTCCGCTCCTCGGCGAGGACCGGCACGGGAGCGGGAGTTCGCGAGCTCACCCTGCCACGCTAAGCAGCACTCGGCGGGTGCGCCTGCCGAGCGGAGTGACGGCCTCCGCTTGCGGGCGGCCCGGGACCAGGCCACACAATGAGCACGTTGTGGAAGAAAGCGGCATGAATCGGGGCGAATGTCGCGGCAGCCCACGTCGGAAGAAGAGCCAGTGAGCGTCGAACAGCCGTCCCCCGGCCGCCCCGGATCCGGAACAGGACCCGGGGCGGGGCACGACCGGCCCTCGTGTCGGTCGGTAGCCCGGATCGCGGTCCTCGCGACCTCGGTCCTGGCCGCCGTGGCCCTCCTCATCGTTCTCACCCCCCGCTCCCAGGGCACCTCCGAACGGGCGGGCGGCGAGGTCTTTCTCCAGGCCGCCGGCAAGTCGGGACCCGACCCCTTCACCGAGTCCACGGCCAGGGACAGCTCCGCCCCTCCGGTCACCACTCCCACCGCCACGGTCGCGGAGACGGCCGTCGTGAACGCCGTACGGCGCGTGGACGGCGACACGGCCGGCCTGTACGGCGGCACTCGCGCGGTCGCCGGCTGCGACGTGGAGAAGCAGATCCGGATGCTGGGGGCGACCTCTGCGAAGAACGGCGCGTTCGCGTCGGTCCTCGGCCTCCGGCCCACCGGGGTCCCCGCGTATCTGCGCTCACTCACCCCCGTGCAGCTCCGCATGGACACCCGCGTCACCAACCACGGCTACCGCGACGGAGCCACCACCGGCTACCAGGCCGTTCTGCAGACCGGCACGGCCGTCCTCGTCGATGACCACGGTCGGCCGCGCGTGCGCTGTGCCTGCGGCAACCCGCTCGCCGACCCGGTACGACAACAGAGCACCCCGCGCCAGCGGGGCGACGCTTGGCCGTCGTACGGCACCTCCCACGTGGTTGTCGTGGCGCCCTCCACCACGGTCATCAAAGTCTTCGTCGTCTACGACCCCGACCGCCGCGACTGGTTCCACCGCCATCACGGCGACTCGGGCAGACACGACCAGAAGACCGCCCCGCCGGTCAACCTGCCGTCCTCGTCGGTGAGTTCGTCGACCCCCTCGGCAGGGTCCTCGACACCCTCGGCCGCGTCCTTCGAACCCTCGGCAGTGTCCCCGAAACCCTCGGCCACGTCCTCTGCACCCTCGTCGGAATCCTCAAAACCAGCGGCGGAGTCCTCGGTACCCACGTCCGCAGCGCCCGGCCTGCCGCAGCCGCAGTCACCGCCGCCGTGCGTGTCCTCGCCCACCGCCGCGTCCGGGACATCGGCGCCGCCCGCGTCACCGGCCACACCGCGCACCGGGCGTCCGTCGGCCACCCGCTGCCCGCCGACATCCCCGCCGACGGCCACCGCCCCTTCCTCCTCGCCCCCGTCCTCGGCCCCCGTGTCACCCCCGTCCCCACCCGACGACGTGCTTCCCGGCACGACGTCGCCGCCGGCCGCCACGGCGCCCTCCTCATGAGGTCCCCGTGGTGGCGAAGGCCACGTACCGAAGGGGGGACTGCGACGCGCGGCTCGGGGTACGAGCAGTGGTGCGACCGGGTTCTGCCGGACCGGCCACCGAGAGAGAAACGCATGATCGACCACCTGGGCGGAGCAGTGACACCGACTGGTCTCGACAAGCCCGTCGAACCGTTGCGTCGGGCTACGCACTTCACCGGCGAGCCGGGCTGCATCGCGGAGGCCCGCGTCTTCGCCGAGATCTTCCTCGAGCAGCTGAGGAAGGATTGGTGCGCCCCGAGCGACCGGCGTGTCGACGGCGAACTTGTGTTGGTGGTCAGCGAGTTGGTCACCAACGCGGACCGGCACAGCCAGGGCCCCTATGTCCTCGAACTGGAGGGCACGGACGCCTCGGTGACCGTCTCCGTGTACGACAGCAGCGCCACGCTGCCCCTGCGCTATCCCCGGGACCCGGAACGCGTCGGCAGGCACGGCCTGGAAATAGTCCACGCACTCGCCACCGAGGTGACCGCCCGCCGGGTGCCGGTCGGCAAGTACGTACGGGCCGTGTTGCCCCTCACGCAGTGACAAGTACGTACGGACCGTGCTGCCCCTCACCCAGTGATCTGGTGAGGGGCAGCACGGTCCGCATGTACCGGTTTACCGGCGATCCGGCGCGCGCGTCAGGCGTAGTCGAGCTCTCCGAGCATGCCCTCGCGCAGCTGCGTGATGATGCGCTTGATCAGCCGGGAGACATGCATCTGCGAGCAGCCGAGCAGCTCACCGATCTCCGCCTGGGTGGCCTCCTCGACGAACCGCAGATGGATGATCTGCCGGTCCCGGTCGCTGAGTTCGGCGAGCAGCGGGGCGAGCGACTGGAAGTCCTCGACCAATCGCATCCCGTGCTCCTCGACCCCGATGAAGTCGGCCAGCACCGCCTCGCCGTCATCGGGTCCGTCGCCGGTCAACGCGGCGTCGAGAGACGCGGAGTTGTAGCCGTTGGAGGCGATCTGTCCCTCGACGACCTCCTCCTCGGACAGGTTCATCAGCGTGGCGAGTTCGGCGACCGTCGGATCGCGGTCCAGCCTGCTCGACAGTTCCTCGCGCGCCTTGGCCAGCTCGACGCGCAACTCCTGAAGCCGGCGCGGTACGTGCACCGCCCACGTCGTGTCCCGGAAGAACCGCTTGATCTCCCCGACGATGTAGGGCACCGCGAACGACGTGAACTCCACCTCGCGGGACAGCTCGAACCGGTCGATGGCCTTGATCAGGCCGATCATCCCGACCTGGACGATGTCCTCCATGTCGTCGCCGCGACCCCGGAAACGCCCGGCGGCGAACCGCACGAGCGACATGTTCATCTCGATGAGGGTGTTGCGCGCGTACTGGTACTCGTGCGTGCCCTCCTCGAGTTCGGACAGGCGTTGGAAGAACTGGCGGGACAGCTCGCGTGCGTCACGCGGGGCCACCTTTCGCGGTTCCGGGACTCCGGGCAGTGGGGCGTCACCCGTCCTGGCTCCGGCGGTGTCCACGACGACCTCTGCCTTCGACCGGATCATGGCGGTGTCCATTACCTGTTACCTCTCCCACGAAAACGTCGACTTGCTGACGATGGAACGGTTCCCGACTGCGCGTACCCGGTCGGGCGCCGTGCATGCCCACCATTTTGTTCTGTCCGGGGGCCGGGTGGACACGGGGTGCCAAAGGCCCGGGCAACCATGGGTGTTGACCTGCCGGTAAGGATCGTGGGGTGGGTCGTGCGCCGACGTAGGCTCCGTGGGGCGATCGTGGTCCCTGTCACTCGGCGGATCGGCGTAGAGAACCCGGCGGCCCGGTGGCCCGGTAACTCGGTGCGGAAGCTTCGTGGTTCGCTCAGGAGACCCGCTTCGCTCAGGAGACCCGCTTCGCCGTGATCAGCTCGTGGAGGTATCGCTTGGTGATCCGGCCGCCGTACCACGTCTCGATCAGGTCGCGGATGCGGGCGAGCAGGCCGTGGCGCGAAGGCGCGTCGAGTGCGCGGTGGCCCGAGTAGGTGAGCAGGACGTCGATGTACTCGTCGACGGAGTACGCGATGTCCCGGCCATGGCGCCGGACGGCGATGTCGTCGAAGTGCTCGGAGTGCTCCAACTCGCTGTTGTCCGACGCCGTGTCGGCCTCCTCGACCAGCCGCAGGTCGGGCGGGGTGGCCGGGTCCCACGCCTCGTAGCACCGCTGCACCCGATTGAAGAAGTCGACGGTGCCACCCTTGACATGGTGCGTGGTGACGAGCGCGAGCAGCCCGCCCGGCCGTAACGCCTCGGCCGCCCTGGGCAGTCGTACCGCCGGGTCGATCCAGTGGAACGCCGTCGCGCAGACGACCAGGTCGAACGGCTCGGGTGGCAGCGGCCAGTGCTCGAAGTCGGCGACCGTCACCTCCGCGAGCGGGAACCGCCGCAGGTTGTGCCGGGCCACGGCCGCGAGGGAGGGACCCAGCTCGACGGCGGTGAGGCGGCAGCCCGACGCGGCCAACGGGACGGTGAGTTGGCCCGTCCCCGGGCCGATCTCCAGGACGCGGCTCCCCGGGCCGAGGCCCGCCGCACGGACCAGGTCGGCCACCAGGTCCTGCGGATACCGGGGGCGTGCCCGGTCGTACAGTTCCGCCACCTCGTCGAAGGTGTCACGCAGCATGCTCGCCCCTCACCCTGTCCGTCGTTCGTCCCGCCCACGGTGATTTCCCCCAGGGCAGAATGCCGATCCCTTCCCTCGGAAGCCAGGGCTTTTAGGCTGAGGGGGTGAGCAATCAAGCGCCGAACCAGGCCCGCGTGATCCCGCTGCGTCCGAAGACAGTGCCGGCACCCGCCGCCCCGGCGACCCCGGCGCGGCCCGCACCCAGGGAACCGCTCTTCCGCGACCTGGTCGGCGACGTCCTGCGGCGCGAACGCCTCGCCCAGGAACGCACCCTCAAGGATGTCGCCGACGAGGCAAGGATCTCCATGCCGTACCTGTCGGAGCTGGAGCGGGGCCGAAAGGAAGCCTCATCGGAGGTCCTCGCGGCAGCCGCCCACGCCCTCGGCCTGGGCCTGGGAGACCTGCTGTCCCTGGCCCAGAGCGAGTTGACCCGGCACACCCGAAGCCGCACCCACGCGCGTACGACGACATCGGCGCCGTACAACGGGCTCTGCCTGGTCGCCTAGCCGGCCGGCGTCCGTCGGGACGGCCGACCGGTCAGACACCGACGAGGCGTCGGCTCAGCACCTCGTCGGCCAGCCCGTACGCCACCGCCTCCGCCGCGGTGAACACCTTGTCGCGGTCCATGTCGGCGCGCAGGGTCGTCACGTCGTGGTGCGTGTGCCGGGAGAGCACCTCCTCGACCTGTGCGCGGATCCGGACCATCTCCCTGGCCTGCACGGCCAGATCGGAGACCATGCCCCGGTGACCGTTGCTCGCCGGCTGGCCCAGCAGCACCCGCGAGTGTTCGAGGACGAACCGGCGCCCGGGATCGCCCCCGGCAAGCAGTACCGCCGCTGTCGAGGCCGCCTGGCCGACACAGAACGTCGAGATGGGCGCCTGGACGAACGTCATCGTGTCGTAGATCGCCATGAGCGAAGTGAACGAGCCGCCGGGCGAGTTGATGTAGATGGCGATCTCGCGCTCCGGGGACGACGACTCCAGATGCAGGAGTTGCGCGATGACGACGTTGGCCACGCCGTCGTCGATCTCCGTGCCGAGAAAGATGATCCGCTCGGACAGCAGCCGGCTGAACACGTCGTACGACCGCTCGCCCTGCGGGGTGCGCTCGACGACGTTCGGAATCGTGTACGTCCCCATGTCAGAGTCCCATCCGTCGTCGTGAGGAGGCGGGGCGTACGTCGGCCAGCGTGCCGACCACCTGATCCACCATGCCGTACGCCAGGGCCTGTTCGGCCGTGAACCAGCGGTCGCGGTCGCCGTCCCGCGAGATCGTCTCCTCGCTCTGGCCGGTGTGCCGGGCGGTGATCCGCTCGACGGTCCGCTTCGTGAACTCCAGATTCTCCGCCTGGATCTCGATGTCGGAGGTGGTGCCGCCGATACCGGCCGACGGCTGGTGCATCATGATCCGCGCGTTCGGCAGCGCGTACCGCTTGCCGGGCGCGCCCACGCTGAGCAGGAACTGGCCCATGCTGGCCGCGAATCCCATGGTGAGCGTGGACACGTCGTTCGGGATCAGCTGCATGGTGTCGTAGATGGCGAGGCCCGCCGTCACGGAGCCGCCGGGGCTGTTGATGTAGAGGCTGATGTCGGTGCGCGGGTCCTCCGCGGACAGCAGGAGAAGCTGGGCGCAGATCCGGTTGGCGGAGACCTCGTCGACCTGCGTACCGAGGAACACGATGCGTTGGGCGAGCAGTTGGGCGGCCAGATGGTCGTCGAACCGGGAGGCGGGGGTGTCGCCCTCCTCGGCCCGGGGCAGCAGCGCGGGCCAGGGGCCGGCGGTGGTGAGTGGGGACATCGGGGCTCCTTGTCGAGTCGTGGGTGGTGGGCTGTCGTACCTGCGTCGTCCGTGGGTCGTACGGCGGTTGGTGCCGCGCTCCCACTCTCGGCCCGGTGCGACGCCTGCGGCCGGTTTCTCGGCCCGCAGCAGATTCGCTGACGGCAGAGGCGCCGGGCGTGCGGGGGCGGGGTGCGGTGAGGTCGCGCCTCTGCGCGCTCTTCGTCGGCGGCCGTCGCGGCGGGACGATGCTCGGGCACACACGGAGCTGAACGAGGGGCGGGAAAATGACGGTAGTGATGTCGACGAGCTGGGCCGGGTCAGTCCTGAGCAGCACGACATGGTGCGGGACGCGGTCGGCTGGGAGGAGGTCGCCCCGGCCGGCGGTGAGGTGCACGTGGCCTGGTTCGACGGGCAGGGGCTGCATGCGATCGACGTCTGGGAGTCGGAGGAGGCCTTCCAGACCTTCTTCGCCCAGCGACTGGCCCCCGCGATCGAGAAGGCCGGTTTCGAAGGCGCCCCCGACACCTACTTCAACCCCCTGAACAGGCGTTTCGTCTCCCCGGGGATCACCGGCGCCGCCGGAGAGAGCCGGGAGTCGTCTCCGGGGCGGTGGCAGCCGCCCCGGAGGCTCGCGCGCGCCGCCCGCCCCCGACGGGATTGTGTCGTGCTGCCGGGGTACTCGCCCCGAGACCGGCGCGCCCATCGAGGAAGTGACCGCAGTCCGCCCGGCTGAGCCGGATCCGGGCTGCTTCCTCCGCGATATGCGCGGCATGCTCGTTTGTGGTGGTATCGAGTCAAAGGTGCGCATTTGGGCTTATGTGTAGGGACCCGGGGAACCCGGTGCTTGTCACCGCCGTCGCATCCTCCCGGTTGGGGGAACCGCACTCCCGGGACGGAAGCCATGAGGCACTCGAGGAGCGAGCCGTGAGTATCTGCATCGGAGTGGAAGAGGAGTTCCACGTTCTGGAGGTGGAGAGCGGAGTGCTCGTGCCGCGCGCCGATCCGGTGCTGCGACGGCTGCCCCGGCGGACCTTCACCTCTGAACTGCACCGGTCGATAGTGGAGTCCAACAGCGGGGTGCACGCATCCCTGCACGACCTGTACACCGACCTCGCCGACACCAGGCAACGGCTCGACGCCGCAGCCGCCTCGCTCGGCCTCGCGGTGGTTGCCGCAGGCACGGCCCCCCTCGCACCCGCCTCCTGCGGACCCCCCTCCGCCGGCGCGCGCTATCGCCACATGGTCGAGGAATACCGCCAGGTCGCCGACGAGCAGCTCATCTGCGGCGCCCAGGTGCACGTGGACATACCCGACCGCGACACCGCGGTGCGTGTGATGTGCGAGGTCTCGCCCTGGCTGCCCGTGCTCCTCGCGCTGTCCGCCAGCTCACCCTTCTGGCAGGGCACCGACACCGGCTACGCCAGCTGGCGCACGATGCTCTGGCAGCGCTGGCCCACCGCGGGCCCGGTCGGCTGCTTCGCGACCGCGGCCGAGTACGACGCGGCGGTGCGCGACATGGTCCGGGCCGGAATCATCAGCGACGCGGGGATGATCTACTACGACATCCGTCCCTCCGCGCACCTGCACACCCTGGAACTGCGGATCTGCGACGCCTGCCCCCGTGCGGAGACCGTCGTGCTCATCGCCGGACTGTTCCGCGCCCTGGTCACCGACGCCCGTGAGCGGCTGCGCCAGAACGACGCGCCCTGCCCGGGCCGGCACGAATGGCTGCGCGGCGCCGCCTGGCGCGCCGCCCGTTCCGGCCTCGAAGGCACCCTCGTGGACCCCGCGACGCACCGGGACGAGCCCGCGCCGAAGGCCGTCCACAAGCTGCTGACCCGGCTGCGCCCCGCCCTCGAGGCCCACGGCGACTGGTCCACCGTACGAGCGCTGACGGAAGAAGCCCTGGCCGAGGGCAGCGCTGCCGAGCGCATCCGCCGTACGGCACGGGAAGAGGACCTGCTGGCCTGCGTCGACCTGCTGATCGCCGAAACCCGGGGTGAACGCAGAAACCGCGAGTCAGCACAGCTCGGGCGCGTCAGGCTTCCCTTCCCCGGTGCGGACGCACCAGGCCCGCCGTTCGGCTCGGGGGCACCGGAGGTCATCGGCCGCTGAGATTTCGGTGAACGTCAGCGGGCCGGCCCAGGCCGTGACCACCACGGTCGCCGTGCCACGGCCTGCTTCTCACCCACCTGTTCAGGAGATGGTTCGTCATGCCCAGCGACAGCGGCCAAGGTGCGCGGAAGGGAAGGGGTAGGCCATGTGCGGTCTGAGTGGGGAGATCCGCTTCGACGGCCGACGCCCCGACCTCGCCGCCGTCGAGCGCATGAGCGACCGGCTCGCCGCCCGAGGCCCGGACGGACAGGGCAGCTGGACGCGGGGCGCGGTCGCACTGGGGCACCGGCGCCTGAAGATCATCGACCTGTCCGAGCTCGGAGCACAGCCGATGACCGACCCCCGGGGAATGCTCACCGGCGTCTTCAACGGCTGCGTGTACAACTACCAGGAGCTGCGCGAGGAACTACGGGGACTGGGCCATCGCTTCGAGTCGACGTCCGACACCGAGGTGGTGCTCAAGGGCTACCAGCAGTGGGGAACCGCCTGCGTCGAACACTTCTACGGCATGTTCGCCTTCGCCATCGTCGAGCACCGCACCGGCCGTGTGGTCCTGGGGCGTGACCGCCTCGGGATCAAACCCCTCTACCTGGCCCGGACACCGGACCGGCTGCGGTTCGCGTCCTCCCTGCCGGCCCTGCTCGCCGCCGGCGAAGTGGACACCTCCCTCGACCCGGTGGCCCTTCACCAGTACCTGAGCTGGCACGCCACCGTGGCCGCGCCGCACACCGTCCTCAATGGCGTCCGCAAGCTCCCGCCGGCCACCGTGCGCGTCGTGGAGCCGGACGGCACCCACCGCGACCACTGCTACTGGCAACCGTCCTACACCCGGCGGCCCGAACACGCCGGCATGGCCCCGGACGAATGGCGCGACGCGGTGCTGGACGCGCTGCGCACCGCCGTACGCCGCCGGACCGTCTCCGACGTGCCGGTCGGTGTCCTGCTCTCCGGCGGACTGGACTCCAGCCTGGTCGTCGCGTTGCTGGCCGACGAGGGGCAGCACGACCTGCGGACGTTCAGCGTGGGCTTCGAGGCGGCCGGGGGAGAGGAGGGCGACGAGTTCTGGTACTCGGATCTGGTGGCCCGGGAGTTCGACACCGACCACCGTCGGCTGATGATCGCCTCCGACCGCGTGTCGGCGGCCCTGGACGGGGCCGTCGCGGCGATGAGCGAGCCGATGACCAGCCATGACGCCGTCGCCTTCTATCTGCTGTCCGAGCAGGTGGTGAAGGAGGTGAAGGTCGTACAGAGCGGGCAGGGCGCGGACGAGGTGTTCGCCGGCTACCACTGGTACCCCCGGCTGGCGGAGGTCGCCCGTGACGAGGAGCCGGACAGGTACGCCGAGACGTACTTCGACCGCCCGCACGCCGACCTCGCCCGGATCCTGCAGCCCCACATGCTGCCCGACGACGACCCGTCGGAACGCTTCGTCAGGGACCACATGGCCGCGCCCGGCGCGGAGACCGCCCTGGACGCCGCCCTTCGGTTGGACACCCACGTCATGCTCGTCGACGACCCCGTCAAGCGCGTCGACAACATGACCATGGCCTGGGGTCTGGAGGCCCGGGTGCCGTTCCTCGACCACGAACTGGTCGAACTCGCGGCGGCCTGCCCGCCGGAGCTCAAACTGGCCGACGGCGGCAAGGGCGTACTGAAGGAGGCCGGCCGAAAGCTCCTGCCCCGGGAGATCGTCGACCGGCCCAAGGGCTACTTCCCGGTGCCGGCCGTCAAGCACATGGCGGGCCCCGTCCTGGACCGGGTGCGCGAGGCACTCGAGGCACCCGAGGCGAAGGCGCGCCGCGTCTTCCAGCCGTCGTACGTCGCCGACCTCCTGGCGGCGCCCGACGAGCACCGGACCAAGCGCGGAGCCAACGCCCTGTGGCAGGTGGCTCTCCTGGAGATATGGCTGCAGACGCACGGAATCAAGTGACCGACGAGCCGGGCACGCGTACCGTGCGCACAGAGACGGACGCCCGGCCGTCAGCCGTGGCCCGCCCCGGGACACCCGGCCCCGCGGCACCGGCGCCACAGCTGTCGGACGCCCGGCCGCCGGACGCGCCCGAGCCTGCCGCTGCCGCCGCTCCCGTCCCGGTGCCACTGCCCGACGCGGCAGGCCCCCGGGACGCCGTCACCCGGCTGCACGCGCACGGCTGCTGGTACCCCTCCGCCAACGCCGACGGCACCGAGGCGGCCTTCATCTGCGACCGGGGCGGTGTCCCGCAGCTGTGGGCCGGACCGGTGGACACGGCCGAGGTACGGCTGCTCGACTCCTCCCCGGATCCCGTCAAGGAGGTGTCCTGGTCACCGGACGGCCGCTGGATCGCGTACACCACCGCGCCGGGCGGCGGCGAGCACACCCGGGTTCTGTGCGTACGGCCCGACGGCACCGGCCGCCACATCCTCGCCGGAGCGGACCCGGGCAGTACCGCCTACCTCGGGTGCTGGACGCACGACGGGTCGGCCGTCGCCGTCACCGTCGCCTCCCCGCCCGGCCCCGCCCACCCGGAGCTCACCGGACCCATCGCGCCGGACTCCGATCCCGCCGGTGTCCCGCTCGCACCCGACTGGGCCGACCGGCACGGACACGCCACGCTCCTCGGCGGCGCGCGGTACGACACCGGGCAGCGGCCGGCCCCACCGCCGGTCGACCTCAGGGCGGCCCATGCACCGGCGGTCCGGTCCGGCGGCGGCCTCTCGGCCTACCTGGTCGATCCCGACGGCCAGGCATCCCCGGCGCTCCTCGCCACCGAGACGCACGCCGCCACGCTGCGGGTGTGCGACCTCAGCCGCGACGGAACGCTCGCCCTGCTGCGCCGAGGGCCGCGCGGACGGCGCGAGGCCGTCGTACGGCGCACCGCCGACTCGGCGACCACCTGCACGGTGCCGGTCGCCGACGGGGACCCGTGGATCGGCCGGTTCTCCCCGGACGGCCTCACCCTCTGGCTGCGCAGCAACGCCGACCGGGAGTTCGCGGCGCTGTTCGCGGTCGCCCTCGACGCCGACGGTGAGCCCCGTGAGAGGTCGGTCGTGGCCGAGCGCGAGGCCCAGGAACTGGAACTGCTGGCGATGGCCCACGACGGTCGCACCGCCGTACTGGTGTGGAACGCCCAGGGCGCCGGAGAGCTCGAACTCGTCGAGACCTTCCCGACCCGACCCACCCCGGACAACACGGGCCCGGCACGACCCGTCTCCCTGCCGCACGAGGTCGTCACGCGCGTCGTGGCGGCCGGACCGGGACGCATGCTGCTCGCCCTGTCCGGCTCGCAACGCCGCCCCGGTGTGTGGTGGGCCCACGAAGGCGTGTCCCTGCTGCGCACCCCGTGGTCCTCCCTCGACGAGGACGCCGTACCGCCGGGCCGCCCACCCGTGAGCCCCGTTCCCCTGCGCCTCACGGCACGCGACGGGCTGCCCCTGAGCGGCTGGTACTACAGGGCACCGGGGCGCGCCCCGGCCGAGCCCGCCCCCTGCGTGATCCACCTGCACGGCGGCCCGGAGGAACAGGAACGACCCGTCTTCAACCCGCTCTACCACGAACTGCTCGGCCGCGGGCTGGACATCTTCGCCCCCGACGTCCGCGGCTCCTCAGGCCACGGCAGGTCCTTCGTCGACGCCGACCTGGGCACCGGCCGCTTCGCCGCCCTGGACGACGTCGCGGACTGCACCGCCCACGCGGTGACGGCGGGCCCCGCCGACCCGACCCGGCTGGCGGTCATGGGACGCTCGTACGGCGGCTATCTGACGTTCGCCTCCCTCGTGTGGCATCCGGACCTCTTCCGCACCGGGGTCGCCGTGTGCGGCATGTCCGACCTCCTGACCTTCTTCGCCGGTACGGAGCCGTGGCTCGCGGAGTCGGCGGCCCACAAGTACGGGCACCCCGAGCGCGACCGGGCGCTGCTGCACGCCCTCTCCCCGATGAACCGTGTCGACGCGCTGCGCGTCCCGCTGCTCGCCGTCCACGGGGAACACGACACCAATGTGCCGCCGGGGGAGTCCGACCAGTTCGTCAGGGCCGCCCGGGACCGGGGCATCCCCGCCGAACTGCTCGCCCTGCGCGACGAGGGCCACGACTTCCTGCGCGCGGACAACCGGCGCCTGTTCCGCCGGGCGGCGGCGGACTGGCTGGAACGCCACCTCGGCGGCTGACCGGCCGGGTACGGCTCGACCCGTGCGCCTGCTCAGGCACCCGGGTCTGCCGGGAAACCGTCCGTCAGCCGACGGTGCCGGTCACCGAGCTTCCGGACCTCGTCACGTGGTACGTCACGGTGGCTCCGCTCCAGAAGTGGAAGGTGAGCGTCGCCTGCGCGTTGTCCCGCAGTGAGTTGACGAACTTCGGGGTGAGGAGGAGAGCGTTGCCCGGGTAGTCGGGGGAGAAGGCTTCGTTGAACTCCTGATAGGGGGTCCAGCTCGCCGGGCCGGCGTTGCCGCCGTCGCCGTACGTGGCCTCCATGGTCGCCAACTGGTCACCGCGGAACTGGGTCGGGATGGTGACACCGTTGGTGTCGCCGGTCGCGTCCGAGAGCACCGGCCTGTCGTACGAGGTGATGTAGATCTTCCAGGGCAGGCCCCGGGTGAACCGGGCCTCGACGGTCGCGTTGACCCCGTAGGCGCGGTTGCCGACGAGCCGGGTGAGCGCGGCGGCGGTGAGAGTGAGTTGGTTGCCGGAGACGGTGTAGTCCCTGCCCCGGACGAGCCTGGTGTTGCCCGCACAGAGCCCCAGGAAGGTACCGCCGTTCGGGTTCAGGGTGAGTGTCCTGGCGGTGATCGCACTCGACTTCGCCAGGAAGACCCGGTCGGAGGAGGCGGTTCCGGAGCGGGTGGTCCAGCTCGACTTGATCTGCTCGATGAGGGCGGGGTCGCGCCACTGCAGCGTGCCGCGGTCCAGGAAGTTGTAGGCGTCCCACAGAGCCGTGGTCACTTTGGCCGCGCGGGCCTCGTAGCCGAACTGCTCGAAGTACTTGAGGGCCTCGCCCTGTTCGACGCGGGCGGGGTGGAACTGGTCGGGGTACGACAGCAGGCCGAACTCGCCCAGGTAGACGGGGATTCCCTTGGACGTCAGGGTGTCGCGGATCCGGGTGAAGGAGTCCGTCATGTCCTTCTGCGAGGTGGCGTCGAACTGCGTGCCGCCCGCGATGTTCACACTGAACGGCCAGTAGCCGTAGTAGTGCACCGTGGCGACGAGGTTGGGGTCGTTCAGCGACTTCATCTCGGCGGCCAGGACGTCCAGGAACTCCTGGCCGGCGTTGGTGTGGAGGCTGGGCAGCATGAGCAGACGGGTCGCGTTGCCGCCGCCGGACTGGCGTACCACGGTGTGGAAGGCGGTGTTGAGTTCGTTGTTGTACTGGTTGCCCTGGGCGTCGGTGGTGTTGTTGAACTGCGGTTCGTTGTTGCTCTCGAAGAGCAGCGACCGCGGGGAGTCGCGGAACGTGGCCGCGATCTGCGTCCACGTGGCCTTGAAGCGGGCCACGACGTTGTCGTGGTCGCTGGGCATGTCGGCGATCCACTGCCAGGAGTCGTGATGCACGTTGAGCACGACGCCGAGACCGTCGGCCAGCGCCCAGTCGACCACCTGCTTGACGCGGTTCATCCACGTCGCGTCGATCGTGTAGGGAGCGGTGGCCGACTGGTGGCCGCTCCAGGTGACGGGGATGCGGACGCTGCGGAAGCCCTGCGCCTTGATGGTGTCGAACAGGGCCTTGGTGGCCGGCGGGTTGCCCCACGAGGTCTCGTCGGGGATGGCGTCGAGGGTGTTGCCCAGGTTCCAGCTGGGCTGCATCGCTGCCACCGCGTCCATCGGGGCGGCGGCGGGTCTGGACAGCGGGAGCCGGGTGGGAGAGGCGTCCTTGTGGCTCGGCAGGGCGAACGCGGTGGTGCTGGTCAGCGCCATCGCGGCGAGCAGCGCCAGGACGAGGGTGAACAGGCGGCCGGGGCCGTGAGTGCTGCGCTGGGGGTGGTGTGGTGTTCCCTTCATCTTCGATCCCTCTCTGTCGGCCGGGCGGGTGTTTCGCCCGGGGGAATGGCGAGGCCGGCCGTCCTCGGGTTCAGGAGGCGGACTGCTCGTAGTCGAACCAGTCGAAGTGGACCGTGCCGGCCGCGGCGTACATGCCGATGACCCGGCCGGTGAAGCCGCCGGCCACCTCGGTCGACAGATAGCGGCCGTCGAGGGCGCCGAGCACGCTGAACGTGCCGTCCGGCTCCTCGACGCCGAACGTCACCGTGTCCGGCCCGGTGCGGGCGTCCCGGGCCGGCGTGGCGGAGACGCGGACACCGAGGACCACGGGCCCGGCCGGTACCGACCGGGACCCCAGGACGGTGCGCAGCGGTCCGACGCGGCCGACGACGCGCACCTCGCCCTCGGACGCCTCGATCTCGTAGTGGTGCTCCTCGTCCAGGCGCACGGCGAGACCGCCGCGCCCCTGAGCCGGGTCGATCCGGGTGCGCGCCTCGCAGGCCAGGTGTTGCTGGCGGCGGCCCACGAACACGACGTCCGGCTCGTCCAGGGAGCCGCCCCGGGCGCGCAGCGTCAGCCAGCCGGACCGTTCCTTGGTGGTGCAGTGTTCCGTCGAACGGTCGCGCAGGGAGATCCACTGCGGCCGCAGTTCGCCGCCGTCGAAGTCGTCCCGGACCGCCTCGACGGGACCGGGGACGAGCGGCCAGGCGGGCGCGGGCAGTTCGGAAGTCACCGTGCCGACGACGGGCCAGCCGTCCACCCATTCGACGGGCGCCAGGAAGGTCTCACGGCCCATCACATGCCAGCCCGGGGTTCCACCGCGCGGCCGGACGCCCAGCAGCACCAGCCACCACGAGCCGTCGGGCCCCTGGACCAGGTCCGCGTGGCCGGTGTTCTGGATGGGCTCGTCGGTGCCGCGGTGAGTGAGGACCGGGTTGTCCGGGCACGGCTCGAACGGGCCCGCCGGTGTACGTCCACGGGCGATCGAGACGCCGTGGCAGCGCTCGGTGCCGCCCTCGGCGATGAGCAGGTACCAGTAGTCGCCGATCCGGTACAGGTGCGGTGCTTCCGGCGCCTTGGCGCCCGGGGCCCCGGACCAGAGCTTCCGCGGCGGTCCGAACGTCTCCCCGGCGTCCAGGTCGATGCGCACCTGCGCGACTCCCGCGACCGTGCACCAGCACGTGCCGTCCTCGTCCCACGCGAGGTCCGGGTCGATGCCGGGGACCCCGGGCAGCCGGATCGGGTCGGACCAGGGCCCGGCCGGATCGGTGGCGGTGAACAGCAGGTTGCCTTCGCCCTCCGACACATTGGTGACGATCAGCCAGAAACGGCCCTCGTGGTGGCGCAGGGTGGGGGCATAGATTCCGCCGGACGACAGGGCCGCGGTCAGGCGGAGCTGGGCCGGCCGGTCGAGGGCGTTGCCGATCTGCGTCCAGTGGATCAGGTCGCGGCTGTGGAAGACGGGGATGCCGGGGAAGTACTCGAAGCTGGAGCAGACGAGGTAGTAGTCGTCGCCCACCCGGCAGACGCTGGGGTCGGGGTGGAAGCCGGGGATGACGGGGTTGGGGAAGGTGGCGTCCGCCTGCTGCGTGTCCGACACGAGGTCAAGTCCTTTCGGTGGTGCGGTGGTTGGGTGGGCGCCCTGCGGTGGCGGGCGGCTTCAGCGCGCGTCGGGCACCGGGTGGCTCAGGCGGATCAGTACGGCGGACGGAGCCGTGGGCAGGGTCAGCGTGAGGGCGGCGGTGTGGGGGTTCCAGAAGGCGACGGCCTGGCTCGCGCCGGGGTAGAGCACCTCGGCCTCTACCGCCGAGCCGCCGAGATGGGGCAGGGGGAGGGACGCGGTGGCCTCGGTGCCGGGGCGGCGCCAGACGGTGAGATACGTGGTGGTGGGAGTACGCAGGGCCAGGGCGAGCCAGGGGTCGTCCCAGGCGGGAAGGCCGAGGGGCCAGGAGGGCACCGCCTGGGCCAGGTCGGCGCGGACGGCCTTGTAGGTGGCGACGCCCTCGTGGACCAGGGCGAGGGCCTCGGGCCGCAGCTCGGGGAGCAGGCCGGACAGGTGGATGCGGCCGAGGAGGGTGTTGGCCATGGTGAAGGCCACCTCGTCCTGGGAGTGCTCCGGCAGCGGATAGGCCCACACGGCGCCCTGTTCGGGGGTCACGGCGGTCGGTGCGGAGGCCGCGATGGGGGCGTACAGCTGGAGGTTCTGCTGGTCGCTGGTGGACTGCAGTTGCAGTCGCGACAGCAGCGCGTAGTCCCAGCGCATGCCGCCGGAGGAGCAGTTCTCCAGCACCAGGTCCGGGTGGCGGTCCAGGACGCCGTCGAGCCAGTCCAGCTGGGCGCGGTTGTGGCCGAGCAGTCCGGCGCCCGGCGTTTCGCCGGGGTGGGCGCTGGTGCCGGAGCCGGGGTCGATGTTGTGGTCGAGTTTGAGGTAGCCGACGCCCCACTCGCCGACCAGACGGTCCACGACCTGGTCGAGGTGGGCGCGGGCAGCGGGGTGGCGCAGGTCCAGGTGGTGGCGGCCCGTCTCCGTGACCCGGACGCCGTCGCGGCGGAAGAACGCCTCGTCGGGCAGGGATTTGGCCATGGGGCTGCGGACCCCGATCACCTCCGGCTCCAGCCACAGCCCGGGCACCATGCCGCGCTCCCGGATACGGTCCAGCACCTCGTGGATCCCGCGTTCCCCGGGGAACCGGGAAGCGGCGGGCTCCCAGGCGCCGACACTGTCCCACCAGCCGCCGTTCTCCCCGTCGTACCAGCCGGCGTCGATCACGAAGTACTCCGCGCCCGCCTCGGCCGCCGCGTCGACGAGGGGCAGCAGCTTCTCCGTGGTGGGGTCGCCCATCAGGCAGTTCATGTAGTCGTTGAAGATGACGGGCAGGCGCCGGTGGTCGGCGTGCGGGCGGCGCAGGGCGCGGCGGTAGCGAGTGAGCGCGGCGAACGCCTCGTCCGGGCCGCCGTCCTCGCTGAAGGCGAGCGCGACGGGCACGGTACGGAACTCCGCGCCCGCCTCCAGCGGATGCCGCCAGCCGTGGTGGGTGTCGTTCGGGCCGAACATCGCCAGGTAGGCCAGCGTGTCGCGTTCCCCGCACTCCCAGTGCCAGCCGCCGCCGTTGTGCTCGATCTGCCACAGCCAGGTGCGGCCCAGGTGATGGTCGGTGAGTCCGCCCATGGGCAGCCGGCCGCAGCTGGACCACACGCCCCGCCCGGTCTGCGTGAACTCCCCCTTGCCGTTGCCGTAGACCACGCGGTCGCTGAGAACCGGCGAGGTCACCCGCATGGGCCGGCGCTGCCAGCGGCATTCGGCGACCCAGTCGTTCTCGGCCCACAGCAGGTCGGCGGCGTCGATGGCCTCCGGCCCGTCCGCGAGGGCGCCCACGACGAGGGAGGAGACCGACTCCAGACGCAGCGTGGTGTCGCCCTCGTTGCGCAGGACGACCTCGGCGCGCAGCACGGGCACCCCGTCCGGCGAGCGGTAGGTCACCTCCGCGACGAGCCCGGTGTCGGCGTCGTGGAGTTCGACGGTGAGCACGTGCCAGTCGCCGTCCTGGGTCACGCGGTGCGCGCGGTACCGCAGCCGCCCGCCGAGGGACGTGTCGATGAGGCGCCCGCCCGACCAGTTGCGGCCGTGGCCCGCCGCCGTCACCTCGACCAGGGGCAGGGCGGCCCACGAGCGCGGCTCGGGCGATGTCCCGCCGGGGAGGCCGATGCGCGTGAGGCGGGCGGTGCCGTCCTCGCCGACGCCGATCTCGACCTCCAGGGCCTGGTGTCCCCATCGGAGGAGCTGCGGTGCGCTGGTCATCGATGCCTTCCCCTTTGAATTCGTCGAAGCGCTTCACCTGGCGGCGACGTTAATGACATGTTTCTCGCGAAACAAGAGATAGCAGGGCTAGGAAACTTTCCTTCCCGCAGATCATTGACAGCCAGCGGGGCTGGTGGCAGCGTCGAAGCGCTTCAACAGCTTGCCGCCAGTCTGCTTAGGGGTCCGTCTCGTGGGTTCTTCGTCCCTGTCCGTCGCCCACCACCTCCCGTTCCGCGACCCGGCGCTGCCGGTCGGCAAGCGCGTCGACGACCTGCTCGGACGGCTCACGCTCGACGAACGGCTCGCCCTGCTGCACCAGTACACGCCGGGCGTCGAACGCCTCGGTGTCGCCGCGTTCCGTACCGGCACGGAGGCGCTGCACGGGGTGTCCTGGCTCGGCGTGGCGACGGTCTTCCCGCAGGCCGTGGGGTTGGGCGCGACCTGGGACGAGGACCTGGTCCGCGAGGTGGCCGAGGCCGTCTCGGTCGAAGTGCGCGCCTTCCACTACCACCGTCCGACGGCGAACGGCATCGCCGTCAACAGCCTGCAGACATGGGCGCCCGTGGTGAACCTGCTGCGCGACCCCCGATGGGGCCGCAACGAGGAGGGCTACTCCGAGGACCCGACCCACACCGCGCGCCTCGGTACGGCCTACTGCCGGGGCCTGGCCGGCGACCACCCCGACTTCCTGCGCGCCGCCCCGGTGCTCAAGCACTTCCTCGCCTACAACAACGAGAACGACCGCTGCGTCACCTCCTCCGGCCTGCGCCCCCGTGTCCTACAGGAATACGACCTGGCCGCGTTCCGCCCGATCATCGCCTCCGGCGCGGCCACCGGCGCGATGGCCGCCTACAACCTGGTCAACGGCCGCCCCTGCCACGTCAGTCCGCTCATCGAGGACGAGCTGCGGCGTTGGGCCCGGCCGACCGGCCACGAACTGTTCGTGGTCAGCGACGAGGAAGCACCCTGCAACCTGGTGGAGCAGGAGCACTATTTCGACGACCACCCCACGTCCCACGCCGCCGCGCTGAAAGCCGGCATCGACAGCTTCACCGACCACCGCGAGGACAGCGCGACCGTGATCGGCCGACTGCGCGAGGCCGTGGAGAGCGGACTGATCGAGGAGGAGGACGTCAACCAGGCGGTGCGCCGCCAGCTGCAACTCCGCTTCCGACTTGGCGAGTTCGACCCCGACCTCGACCCGTACGCCGGTATCGGCCCGGAAGTGATCGACAGCCCGGAGCACCGCGCCCTCGCCCTGCGCGCCGCGACCGAGTCGGTGGTCCTGCTCAAGAACGACGGACTGCTGCCCCTCCGGGCGGACCGGGCACCGCGCATCGCCGTCATCGGCCCGCACGCGGACACCCTGTACGAGGACTGGTACAGCGGCACCCTGCCCTACCAGGTCGGCATCGCGTCCGCCCTGCGCGCGACGGCGGGTGACGTCGTCACCGTGGAGGCCGCCGACCGGATCGTCCTGCGCTCCCGCACCACGGGCGAACCACTCGGCGCGGCCGCGTACGACGTCTGCGAGTGGGGCGACGGGGTGCTCACCCTGCGGGACGCCGACACCGGCCGCTACCTCACCCGCAAGGACGACGACTCGCTCGTCACCGAGGACACGCTGATCAAGAGCTGGTTCGTCAACCAGACCTTCCTGGTGGAACCCGACCCGTCCGGCGACCGGGACACCGTTCTCCTGCGCAACGTCTTCAGCGGCCGCTACGCGGTCGTCGACCCGGACGACGGCAGGGTCACCGCCACCGCCGACAGCCCGCGCGAAGCCGAACGCTGGCAGCGCGAACTGCTGCGGGACGGCATGGCGGAGGCCCGTCGCGCCGCCGCGGCGGCCGATGTCGCCGTCGTCGTCCTCGGCAACCACCCGCTCATCAACGGCCGCGAGACCGAGGACCGTACGGGCATCGCCCTGCCCGCCACCCAGGAGGCCCTGCTGCGCGAGGTCGCCGCGGTCCGTCCGCAGACCGCGCTGGTCGTCATGAGCAGCTACCCCTACGCCCTCGACTGGGCCGACAAGCACCTGCCCGCCGTGGTGTGGACCTCCCACGGCGGGCAGGAAACAGGCCGGGCGCTGGCCGCCGTACTCCTCGGCGAGGCCGATCCGTCGGGCCGGCTGCCGCAGACCTGGTACCGGGGCGACGAGGAGCTCCCGCCCCGGCTGGACTACGACGTCATCAAGGCCGGCTGGACCTACCAGTACCACCGCGACGCATCCCTGTACCCCTTCGGCCACGGCCTGTCCTACACCGACTTCACCTACGGCGACCTGCGGCTGTCCACGCCGGTGGTGCCGCAGGACGGCGCGCTCGACGCCACGGTGACCCTGTCCAACTCCGGGGCGCGGCCCGGCAGCGAGGTGGTCCAGCTCTACGTCCGTGCCGTGGACGCCCGCTACGAGGCGCCCCGGCTGAAGCTCGCCGACTTCCGCAAGGTGCGCCTGGAGCCGGGGGAGAGCCGGGAGGTGTCCTTCCGGCTCGCCGCCGGTCAGCTCGCCCACTGGGACGTGACCACCGACGCCTTCACCGTGGACCCGGGCGCCTACGAGGTCCTCGTCGCCCGTTCCGCCGAACACCTCGTCCTCGCCGCGCCGTTGACCGTGACCGGGACGGCCCCCGCACCCCGGGTGGTGGCCGGCCGGCGCACCCGGGCCGCCGACTTCGACGACTACACGGCCGTCACCCTCGTCGATGCCACCCGCCTCGCCGGCGACGCGGTCACCCCGGCCGATCCCGCTCGCCCGGCGGCGCTGCTGTTCAGGTCCGTCGACCTGTCCGGCGTCACCCGTTTCGAGGCGGAGACCGCGCGCGAGAGTGCCGGGCCGGGTGAGGCCCGCATCGAGGTCAGGGCCGGCGACCGGCTCCTGGCGTCGCTGGCTCCACCGGTCACCGGCAGCCGCTACACGTGGACGACAGTGACCGCCGAAACGGCCGCCCCCGGCGACGGCCCCCACGACCTGTACCTGACCCTGCACGGCGACTTCCGCCTCGCCTCCTTCACCTTCGGCTCCGCCGAGAACGGAACGGTATGAGCGACCCCGCCTTCCCGACGCTGCCCCCGGGGTTCCGCTTCGGTACCGCCACCGCCGCCTACCAGATCGAGGGCGCCCACGACGAGGACGGCCGTGGCCCGTCCATCTGGGACACCTTCAGCCACACCCCGGGCCGAACCCTCGGCGGCGCGACCGGCGACATGGCCGCCGACCACTATCACCGCTACCGCGAGGACATCGCGCTGCTGCGCGACCTCGGCGTCGACAGCTACCGCTTCTCGATCTCCTGGTCCCGCCTGCTGCCCGAGGGCACGGGCCCGGTCAACACCAAGGGCCTGGACTTCTACGACCGTCTGATCGACGAGCTGCTCGCCGTCGGCATCGCCCCCGCCGTCACCCTCTACCACTGGGACCTGCCGCAGGCTCTGGAAGACCGGGGCGGCTGGCGCGTCCGGGACACCGCACAGGCGTTCGCGGCATACGCGGCGCTCGCCGCCGAGCGCTACGGCGACCGGGTGGCGCGCTGGATCACCCTCAACGAGCCGTACTGCTCCGCCTTCGTCGGCCACGCGGAGGGCCGCCACGCGCCCGGCACCCGGGAGGGCCGCGGCGCGCTGGCCGCCGCCCACCATCTGCTCGTCGGCCACGGCCTGGCGGTGGGCGCCCTGCGCGTGGCGGGTGCCCAGGAGGTCGGCATCACCCTCAACCTGGACCGGGTCCACGCCGCCTCGGACCGGCCCGACGACGTCGCGGCCCGCCGCCGCGCCGAGACCCTGCACAACGACATCTGGGCCGAGCCGCTGTTCGCCGGACGCTACCCCGAGCACGAGGCCGAGACCTGGGCCGGGCTCGCCGAGGGCCCCTGGCGGCAGCCGCGCGACCTGACGGTCATCGGCACACCGCTGGACTTCGTCGGCCTGAACTACTACCGGCCCATCTGCGTGACGGCCGCACCCCACCAGGCTTCCGACCCCGAACAGCGCACCGCGGTCGACATCGGGGTTGCCGAGACGGACCCGTACGGCACCCGGCACACCACCATGGGCTGGCCGGTCGTCCCGTCGGCGTTCACCGAACTGCTCCGCCGACTCCACGACCGCTACCCCGGGTTGCCCCCGATCTGGATCACGGAGAACGGATCCGCCGAGGCCGACACCGTCGCACCAGACGGCCAGGTCCACGACGGCGACCGGACCCGCTACCTCGCCGACCACCTCCAGGCGGTCGCCGACGCGATCGCCGCCGGCGTGGACGTGCGAGGCCACTACGTGTGGTCACTGCTGGACAACTTCGAGTGGGCGCGCGGCTACGACCAGCGGTTCGGTCTGGTCCGCGTCGGCTACGACACCCAGACCCGCACTCCCAAGGATAGCTACCGCTGGTACCGGGACTTGATCACCATGCATCGCATCCAGCGCACAGAATAAGTACTACTCATATTCCTCTGCAGAGCGCAGAGTCGTCGCCAAAGCCGAGGTGATTTATCCAAATTATTAGCAATTGTGGGGTATTGGCGTTGCGGGAGTGAAAAATATGCCTGCCCGCGGTCTTGACGCCGATGCTTTTCTGGCCGGATAAATGCAACTCATCACCCAGTAGGGCCGCCAGAGGAGACACCCAAAATGAGATCCCTACGTGTCGGTGCGGGGCTGAGCAAAGCGCTCGCGGCGGCGGTCGTCGTCTGCGCGACGGTGCTCCCCGTGCAGACCGCCCACGCGGCGACGTCGAACTTCTATGTCGACCCGGTGAGCGGCAGTGACAGCAACTCGGGCACCAGCACCGCCGCTGCCTTCAGGACCATCCAGGCAGCGCAGGCCGCGGTCCGGGGCGCCAACGCGAACATGTCCGACGACATCGTCGTGAACCTGCGCGGCGGCACCTATCCCCTCACCGCCCCGATCACCTTCGGCACGGGGGACTCGGGCACGAACGGCCACACGGTCGTCTACCAGGCGTACAACGGTGAGAGTCCCATGATCACCGGCGGCCGGGCGGTCACCGGCTGGACCTCGGCGGCGAACGGCGAGTACAAGGCGTCGGTGGGCAGCCTCAACTTCCGGCAGCTGTACGTCAACGGGGTCCGCGCCACCCGGGCCCGGTTCCCCGACCTCGGCTCGGACTTCCAGCTGCAGGGCAGCGACAAGCCCAACAAGCTGCTGAAGGTGCTCAGTTCGCAGGTCTCCAACTGGGACCACCTCAGCCAGGTCGAGATGGCGCTGGAAACGCAGTGGGGCGAGAGCTTCCTGCGGCTGAAGTCGATCAGCTCCAGCAACGGCACCGCCAACGTGTCGATCCAGGACCACGAGGCGGGCATCCTGTTCCAGCGCCCCTTCCCGGTCCTCTCCGACGGCTCTGCCCTGCACTTCGAGAACGCCCACGAATTCCTCAACGAACCGGGCGAGTTCTACGTCGACACGGCCGCGCAGACCGTCTACTACAAGCCCCGCCCCGGCGAGAACATGTCCACGGCCACCGTGCAGGCCCCGACGCTGCCGACCCTCTTCGACGTCAGGGGCACCAGCCTCGACAGCCCCGCCCACGACGTGCGCTTCTCCGGGCTCACCTTCACCGGGACCACCTGGATGGAGGCGACCAACAACGGCTACCTCAACGCCCAGGGCGGCAACTTCAACATCTCCGCCGACAATTCCAACAACCAGTACGTCGGTCGACCGCCGGCCGGAGTCCAGGCGTCGAACGCCGACCGCGTCTCCTTCACCGGCAACACCTTCACGCAGATGGGCGCCACCGCCCTCGACCTGCACCACGGTGTGCACGACAGCACCGTGACCGGCAACGTCATCAGCGACATCGCCGGTAACGGAATCATGATCGGCAAGTTCTCCGACCCGACCGTGGAGTACCACACCGTCTACAACCCGCCCACCTCACCGGCCGGTGAGGACGTCCGGGAGGTGGTCAGGAACGTCACCGTCAAGAACAACCTGATCACCCGGATCGGTGAGGACTACCTGGGTACCACGGCCATCGACGCGGGCTTCGTCAACAGCACCACCATCGACCACAACGACATCTCCGACACCCCGTGGGCCGGCATCTCGCTCGGCTGGGGCTGGCAGTCGGCGGCCAACGCCGAAGGCAACAACAGCGTCAGCTTCAACCGCATCGGCAACGTGATGAACCGGCTCTGCGACTCCGCCGGCATCTACCACCTGTCCAACGACCCGGGCACGGTCATCAACGGCAACTACATCCACGACGTGATACGCATGCCGGCCGCCTGCGGCAGCGCCGTGCACGGCATCTACACGGACGAGGGGTCGAACAACATGACCCTGTCGAACAACGTGCTGTCGCGCACCGACGGATTCATCAACCAGAACCGCAACGGCTCCGACGTCACGCTCACCAACAACACGACGTCCGGTGACTCGGTGATCAAGGCCTCCGGTCTTGAGTCCGCCTATCAGGGGCTGGCGGCGAGGCTCAACCTCGCCCACAACAAGCGGGCGTCCTCCTCGTCGGTCTACGGTTCCGGCACGCCGGCCGCGAACGCCGTCGACAACAACGGCTCGACCGGCTGGTCGCCCACCGGGAGCGACACCTCGGCGTGGTGGCAGGTCGACCTGGGGCAGGCCTACCAGCTCGGACAGTTCTCCCTGACCACCCGTCAGGACCTGGACCAGTCCGAGACCCGCGGCAACTTCGAGATCCGAGGCTCCAACGATCCGTCCTTCGGCACCTACACCGTCCTGGGACGCCAGACGAGCACCCTGCCGCTCGCCGCGACGCTCACGAGCAGCATCGACATCCGCCAGCAGTTCCGCTACGTGCGGGTCGCCAAGACCGACGGCGCGTACTTCTACATCACGGACTTCAGTGTGCAGCGGGCCGGCGGGGCACTGGAGGACGCGACCGGTGCGCCGAACACCAACCCCTCGACGTACTACACGATCAAGAACGTCAACAGCGGGCAGCTGATGGACGTCTACCAGAACTCCACCGCCGACGGAGGGAGCGTCGTCCAGTGGCCGAGCAATGCTGGCGCCAACCAGCAGTGGACCATCGTTCCGGTCAGTGGGCAGCTCTACAGGATCGTGAACAGGAACAGCGGCAAGGCCCTCGACATGAACTTCTCCAGCCACTGGAGGGGGACCTCGCTGCAGCAGTACACCTACGGCGGCGGCAACAACCAGCTGTGGTACTTCGAGCCGGTCAGCGGTGGGTACGCCATCCGCAACTACGAGTCCAGGCAGGTACTGGAAGTCGCCGCCGGCTCGACGGCCAACGGCGCGGCCGTCCAGCAGTGGATGGCGCTCAACCAGCCCAACCAGACATGGACGCTCCAGTGACCCGGTGACCCAGTGAATGCCGAGGCCGGGGAGCGATCGTGCTCCCCGGCCTCACCCAGGCCCCGGCACGGGAACAGGCCACGGTGAACCCCTCGAACGTGGCGATTCCCCGTGCACCGGTTCCGTGCCGGCCCGCGCCCAGATCGTCACGGACGACGAGGCCCGCCCGCCCCCAGCCCCCGGTCGCGAGACCGTGCACGTCGGTGACGCGTCCTTCGCCGCGGTCGCCCAGCGGCGCCCGGTGGACCAGCGGGACCGGAAGCCCCGCCGCCCAGGATCGTGAGTCTCATACCTTGACCACCTCAACTCCCGCCTCCCGCAGCCGACTACAGGTCTTCTCGTCGCCCGGGGCGTTGGTCACCACGACGTCGAGCTCCTCCGGACCGCACACCCGGGCCATGCCGGTGCCGGGGAACTTGCCCGCGTCGGCGACCAGGACGACCTGGGCGCTGGCGGCGATCATCGCCCGCTTGACGGGCACCTCGACGGCGGTCGTGTCCAGGACCTGCCCGTCGGGGCGGACTCCGCTGGTGCCGAGGAACAGCCGGTCGGCGTGGACCTGGCGCAGGTTGTCCTCGGTGAGGAAGCCGACCAGTGAGCGGTAGTCGCGCCGCACCACGCCGCCCAGCAGGAGCAGCTGGACGTCCCTGTCGTCCTGGAGCTCCTCGTAGACGGCCAGGTTGCTGGTGATCACCGTCAGGGACCGGCCGTGCAACTGGCGGGCCACCCGGTGGGCGGTGGTGCCAATGTCGAGCAGCACGGTCTCGCCGTCCCTGACGAGGTTTGCGCAGCAGGCGGCCAGCGCGTCCTTCGCCTCGACCCGTTCGCCGGCCACGTCGGCGAACGGGTCGTCCTCGCCCACGACGGGGGCCGCACCGCCGTAGACCCGCTTGAGCAGTCCCTCGTCCTCCAGCTGCGCGAGGTCGCGCCTGATCGTGGCCTCGCTCGCCCCGATCTTCGCGGCGAGGGAGACCACCGACGTGGGCCCGTCCGTGCGCAGGGCGCGCAGGATCAGCTGATGTCTTCGGTCAGGGAGCATGCGGCAGACCATACTCGCGAACTCTCCAAACTCAAGCAAAGTCACGCAAGAATGTCTCGATACCTGCTTGACCCTTGTCAAACCCGCGCACTGGGTGCACGCTCTTGCGTAATTCGGAGCCCAGGTCCGGACCCCACTCCGGTCGGCCGAAGCGGATGAACGGCGTATTCCGCCGTCCTGGACGCGTCGGCACCGTCTGAGAGGACCAGGTCGCACACCCCGGGTGGCTGAAGGGTTACTGACCCACGCCGATGCTCTTCAGCCACCCGGCCTTCCGCCACGCCCCCCGCCGCGGCCGTGACTTCGCACGTCCTGTCGGACATGCCGGACGCGCCGAACCCCCGAACACCCCGAAAGCCAGGAGAAGAACGTGGACCTTTCCCGCAGACGATTCCTTCAGGCCGCCGCACTGACGGCCGCCGCAGCAGGGGCCACCGCGGCGTGCGGCGGCTCCGGATCGAGCGGCAGCAAGGACAGCAAGAACCTGGCCCTCTGGTACTGGTCGGGCGGCCTGAGCGACAAGGTCGTCGCGGATGCCAAGGCGCACTTCTCCGACATCAGCCTCACGACGTCCGTGGTCGGCGGCGATTTCAAGACCAAGCTGCTCACCGGCCTGAGGGCCGCCCAGTCCGCGCCGGACATCGCCGGCGTCAAGGGCGAGGACATCGCCTCCTTCCTGCCGAACGCCGACCGATTCGTCGACCTCAGGACCGTCGGCGCGGACAAGCTGGTCCCGCAGTACCTGGCGTGGAAGCTGAAGCAGGCCACCACGAAGGACGGCAAGCTCATCGGCTTCCCGATCGACATCGGCCCCTGCGCCACCTTCTACCGCGAGGACCTCTTCGCGAAGGCGGGACTGCCCACCGACCCGGCCAGGGTCTCGGCCGAACTGGCCACCTGGGACGACTACTTCAAGGCCGGCGTCGAACTGCACAAGGCGGTCCCGAAGACCTACCTGATCAACAACATCGGCTCGGTGTTCTCGATGATGATCGGCCAGGGCACCCAGCGGTTCATCGACGGGGACAACAAGTTCATCGGCGACCAGGACCACATCCGCACCGCCTGGACCACCGCCGTGAAGCCCTACACCCTCGGCATCGACGCCAAGATCAACGACAACACCTGGAACGCCGCGATCAGCAACGGCTCCCTGGGCACCGAGATCGGCGCCGCCTGGCACGCGCTGGACATCAGCAACGCGGCCCCGGGCACCAAGGGCGACTGGCGGGTGGCGAGCCTGCCGGGAGGGCCGTCCAACCTCGGCGGGTCCTTCCTGGCGATCCCCGCGACCAGCGGCAACCCCGAAGAGGCCTTCAAGATCATCAGCTGGATCCTCAGTCCGGAGAACCAAGCCCGTGGCTTCACCGACGCGGCGCTCTTCCCGACCGCCCCGGCCGCTTACAAACTGCCGGCGCTGACCGGCGGCGACGCCTTCTTCGGCGGCCAGAAGACCATCGAGATCTTCGGTCCGGCGGCCGAGAAGATCCCCACGGCCTACGAGGCACCGGCCGACGCGGCGGTCTCCGCGCCCTTCTTCAGCGAACTGACCAGCATCGAGGCCAAGGGCAAGGACCCCGAGCAGGCCTGGAAGGACGCGGTCGGCCAGGCCAAGCAGATCGCCGAGCGCCAGGGAGTGAAGTGACATGTCGTCAACCCCGGTAGCCGGCCCGGCGCCCACCGGACCGACCTCCGGATCCGACCCCGGCCTCGCCGGCCCGCCGGCCGCGGACCGCCCGCGCGGCGGTCCGGGCCGGCCCCGCCGCCGGATCCGGCCGGTGTCGGCCGGACCCCGGACGAGGCCGCCGCGGCGGATCGCCAGGCACTGGCCGCAGTACCTGGCCATCTCGCCGTACTACCTGATCTTCTCCGTCTTCATGCTCTTCCCGGTGATCTACACCGTGTACCTGGCGTTCCAGAAGTGGGACGGCATCGGGGACATGCACTTCGTCGGATTCCAGCAGTTCCGCTTCCTGTGGGACGACCCGATCTTCTGGCTGTCCGTGCGCAACACCCTGGTCATCTGGGTGCTGTCGACCGTGCCGATGCTCGTCATGGCGCTGGTGCTCGCGGTGCTGGTGAACTCCACCAAACGCTTCACGGCCTTCTACCGGGTCGCCCTGTTCATCCCCAGCATCACCTCGCTGGTGGCCATCGCGATCTTCTTCGGCGCGATCTTCAGCAACAACTTCGGCCTCATCAACGCCGTCCTCAGATCGCTGCATCTGTCGGCCGTGCCCTGGATGAGCAACGAATGGACGATCAAGCTGGTGATCGCGGCGCTGATGACCTGGCAGTGGACCGGCTACAACGCCATCATCTACCTCGCCGGCCTCCAGGCGATCCCCTCGGAGGTCTACGAGGCCGCCCGGATGGACGGGGCCGGCCCGGCCCGGATCTTCTTCTCCGTCACCGTCCCGCTGCTGCGGCCCATCATCCTGTTCACCGTGGTGGTCTCCACCGTCACCGGTCTGCAGAGCTTCACCGAACCCCAGGTGCTGTTCGGCAGCGAGGCGGCCACCAACCCCAACTCCGGCGGCCCGGGCCAGGCCGGTCTGACCACGTTGCTGTACTTCTACCACCAGGCCTTCGACAACAACGACTTCGGTTACGGCGCCGCCATCGTCTGGGCCTTCTTCCTGCTGATCCTGCTCATCGTCCTCGTCAACTGGGCTCTGGTGCAGCGTAAGGAGCGACGGCCGTGAACGGCATGAACCGCAAGCGCGTCCGGGGGCTGAGCGTCCATGTGATCCTGGTGCTCGGCGTCGTCATCTCGGTGTTCCCGTTCTACTGGATCGTCGTCATGGCGACGAACACCTCGCAGGACATCTACAGCTACCCGCCGAAGCTGTGGTTCGGCGGCAACCTGCTGACCAACGTCCAGCACCTGTTCGACCGGATGGACTTCTTCGGGTCGCTGTCCAACACGGTGATCGTCGCGGTCTGTACGACGGCACTGGTGCTGTTCTTCGACTCGCTGGCCGCCTTCGCCTTCGCCAAGTACGACTTCCCGGGCAAGAAGTTCTTCTTCGGCGTACTGCTGTCGATGTACCTCCTGCCGACGCAGCTGGCGATCATCCCGCAGTACGAGATCATGGTGCAGCTCGGCTGGCTGGGCACCCTCAAGGCACTCGTCGTGCCGGCCGCCGCCAACGCCTTCGGCATCTTCTGGATGCGCCAGTACACCACCACCAGCGTCCCCGACGAACTGCTGGACGCCGCCCGCATCGAGGGCGCCGGATTCTTCCGGCTGTACTGGCATGTGGTGCTGCCCTGCGTCCGCCCGGCCCTGGCGTTCCTCGGCATCTACACCTTCATCGCCGCCTGGAACGACTACATCCTGCCGTTGGTGATGCTGGTCAACCCGGACCGCCTCACCCTCCAGGTGGCGCTGGCCCAGCTGTACGCCGGCCACTCCACCGACTACAGCATGGTGATGGCGGGGGTGCTGCTGTCGGTCATCCCGCTGGTGCTGGTGTTCACCTTCTTCGCCCGCGGGTTCATCGCCGACGCGACCAAGGGAGCCCTGCGCTGACGAGCTCGCCGGGACGGCCATGACGGGGACTCATGTGGAGGTCGGCACCCGCAGGGCGAGCAGGGCGACGTCGTCGTCGTTGGCGGCAGGACGGACCCGCTCCAGCAACTGGTCGGTGAAGGAGGTCAGCGGGCGGTGGGCGAGGGCGGCGGCGTGCCGGCGCAGCCGGTGGAGGCCCTCGTCGAGCGTGTGGCCGGGTTCCTCGATCAGGCCGTCGGTGTAGAGCAGAAGGGTGGATCCGGGCGGCAGCAGGGTGGTGGCGTCGGCGCGGGGCTTGTGGGCTCCGGTGCCCAGGAGGATGCCGTGGCCGTCGGTGAGGTAGTCGGCCATGCCGTCGTGGCTGATCAACAGGGGCGGTGGGTGGCCGGCGTTGGTCCAGGACAGTTTCCACTGGCCGTCGTGGGCCTCTTCGATCCGCGCGAGGATCATGGTGGCCATGGCGACGTCGGTGATGTGCAGAACCGCCTCGTCCAGGCGTTCGACGATCCGGCTGGGCGGCGACTGCAGGGCCCAGGCGTAGGCACGGAGCATGTTGCGCACCTGCGCCATGCCGGCGGCGGCCTCCAGATCGTGACCGACGACGTCGCCGACGGCCAGCGCGGTGGCGCCGTCGGACAGGGAGAAGGCGTCGTACCAGTCGCCCCCGACCTGCGAGGCGTCGGGCGCGGGCAGATAGCGGACCGCCATCTGCAGCCGGGGCACGCGCGGCATCTGGGGCAGCAGGTGGTTCTGCATGGTCTCGGCGACCTTGCGCTGGCGCTGGTACAGGCGCGCGTTGTCCAGAGCGAGGCCGGCGCGACGGGCGATGTCCTCGATCAGGGGGAGATCGGGCGCGTTGAAGTCTCCCGGCTGCTTCGCGCGCCCCAGGGTCAGGGCCCCGAGGACAGCCCGTGTGCTGCGGATGGGGGCGATGGCGGCGGAATGGATGCCGGTGGCGTCGAACAGACGGCGCTGTTCGACGGCGATGCCGGAATCCGGGGGCCCGTGGTAGGTCTGCGGACCGGCCAGGGTCGAGGCGACTCCGCGCAGAGCCCTGGACAGAGGCATCGGGGATCCTTGGGGGACCGGCGGCATCGGTCCCTGAAGCACCTCGTGGTGCACCAGCCCGTCGTCGGTCGCCTCGACCACGACGGTGCGCCACACCTCGTCGCGCTCGGTGATCAGGTCGATGATGGCCCAGTCCGCAAGGCGGGGCACCACCAGGGTCACCAGCCGTCGCAGGGCCTCGTCGACATCCAGAGTGGAGGTCAGCTGAGAGGTCGTCGCGGCCAGCAGCGTGAGTCGCTCGATCTCCGGCAGCAGCGTCGCCACAGGCTCGGTCCGCGGGTCGGTCTCCCGTGCCTGCCGGGCGTGGAAGAGGATGAGCGTGCTGGGCTCGTGCCCGGCGAGGCTGAACGGCGTTATCAGCCATGAGATGGGCAGCAGGGAGCCGTCCCCGCAGGCGAAGTACCCCTCGTCGCCCAGAGCCGCGTGCCCGGCGTGGAAGGCCTGTCGCATACGGCATCGAGTCCTCGCCAGGGGCTGGCCGTGGCCGTCCCGGTGCAGCAGGTCGTGCGCGTCACGACCGTAGAGATCTTCGGCCGGCCTGTCGAGATACTTCTCGGCGCGGGAGTTGACCGCGATGATGCGGCCCTCCTCGTCCACGAGGTACGCCCCGGTCCCGATGGCCTCCAGTGCCTCGGTGAGCCCGGCGGCCGGTGGCGTCGCCACGTCCCGTTTCCCGTGGGGCTCCGGATGCTCTGGACCTGCCATTGCCTGATCTCCCTGACTGAGTAGCGGCACGGCCCGGTTGGCGGTGTCCGCTGCTCTTTCGACTGCCCCGGTACGGACGAATCCAGCCTTGTCCTTGCTCACAGCCGGCAAACCGGGCCGCCGGATCTCCGCCGCCAACGAGGGAAAAGGGCCCCTGGAGACCGCCGTCGGAGCGACTCCGGCACGCGGCGCGGAGGCTGCCGGAATGCGTACGGCGCCGGTGTACCGCGTGCATCCGCAGGCGCTGGGTACCCGGCCACCGCACGCCCGACGACGCGACCAGGACGTACAAGCCGGCGCTACGGAGCGACGCCCGCGGCGCCTTCAACCTGGCGGGCGCGCCAGTTGTCGACGCGGAGAAGCTGGGCGGGATGTTGGGAACGCGCCCGGTACGGCCCTCCGCCCGCACCGGTCGCCGCCGTATGGGGCCTGTTTCGCTCTCTTGTGGTTACTTGGGAACTGTAGGAGAGTCGACGTCGACCTGGAACAACGCACTTTTCGGTGACTGAGGAACCTGATGGCGACCAAGCAACTGCTCGATGGCCTGCCCGAGGACGCGGACTTGAGGCGCGCGGACTCCCTTGCGCGGGAGATCTTCTCGGATGTCGCCAACAAGTGGGCGCTCCTGATCATCGAGGCCCTCGGAGAGCGCACCCTGCGCTTCAGTGAGCTGCGGAACGAGGTGGAGGGCGTCAGCCACAAGATGCTCACCCAGAACCTGCGCATGCTGGAGCGCAACGGCCTGGTCGACCGGAAGGTGTACCCCACGGTGCCGCCGCGGGTGGAATACACCCTTACCGAGCCGGGCCGGGCCCTGCGCGCGACGGTCGACGGCCTGTGCGACTGGACCCAGAAGTTTCTCGGTCACATCGAGGACGCGCGCCGGCACTTCGGCACCTGATCCGTCTCCGTCTCCGTGGGATCAGTCGACAAACTTCATTGCGGGGTACCGGTCTGACGGTCCGTCCAGCAGCCGGCCGGACCGCCCTCGCAGCCAGTGGTCGAAGTACGCGGACACATAGGCCTCGTTGGTGCCTATCGCCGTGGCCGGATCGATCGTGCCGATGTCCTGCGTCTGGGAGGCCGGCGGCAGACCCAGCTGCGGGAGCAGCGCCTCCGCGTCCGTGAACGAGGCGTGCGCGGACCCGCGCAGCGTGAGCTGACGTGTCCAGCCGGGGGTGTGGGCGCGGAACGCCTGCCAGCCGGGTCCGGTGTCCGTACTTCCGTCCTCGCCCAGAAGCAGGAACGGTCGTGCGAGCCCGTGTTCGGCCACGGGCATGAGCGTGCCGTCGAAGTTGGTCAGGTTGCCGTCCATGTTGATGCCCGCGCTGATCCGGGGGTCGGCTTCCATGGCCGTCGCCGTGGCGGTGCCGCCCATCGAGTGACCGAACATGCCGACCTTGGTCAGGTCGAGCGCCCCGGCAAGGCCATGGGGGAGTCGTCGACCTTCCACGTCGGGGTTGCGGCCGGCGTTCAGCAGGCCCAACTGGTCGAGGACGAAGCTGGTGTCGGTGGTCCGGACGGCGAGGGCCTTCCTGATGAACGCATCAGCTTCCGTCGGCGCGACCATGGTCGCCAGTGAACCGTCGGGGAACTCGACTTCAGGCGACTCGTAGGTGTTGTCGATGGTGACCACCACATAGCCCCGGCTGGCGAGATCCATGACCAGCGTGGTGCCCCAGGTCCGGGGCTCGCCCAGCCCCGGGGAATAGATCAACACTGGCCGCTTCCGGTCCCCGTGGGCAACCGGGGCGCCCTGGATGGCGTGCGTGGCGATGGCCGCCCAATCGACCTGCCCTGTCGGCAGGTTCATCCCGAGATAGTCGTTGGCGGTCACCGCGTCGAAGTGCGCTGCCGCCTTGGGAAGCATGTACGGCGCGACTGGGTGGCGTGCCGTGTGCGTCGCGGGGTAGTACACGCCGACCATCAGCTCGCGGTGGTGCCGACCCGCCTGCCAAGGGTCGGGCCGCGAGTGGTCCACGAGGTGCACAGCCACTTCGCCTACCTGGTGCCTGCCTGTGGGCAGCGGCAGAGCCGGCTGGGCCGAGTGCGTCGCGGGCGCGTCTGGTGCGGCGGCCTCAGCAGGCAGGGTGGCGGTCAGCGTGCCGATCGTGACGACCGCCCAGACGACCGCAGCCAGTAGGACGTCACGCCGGGTACTTCGTTGCCTGATCGAGCGTTCCTCCGTCATGTGACCTTATGGTGCAAGCCCCAAGCCGGCAGCACTATCGGGGTGTCCCCCCATTTCGGTCTGCGGAATTCCCTTAGGGGTTGGCTCGCGTCACTGGACGCATACCAGTCCGAGCAGGCAGAGCCCTGGGGACGAGGGCGACGAGGACGACTCCGACGGCGCGGGAGTCGCCGACGACGGGTCTGTGCCCGACGTGCCCGAACCAGAGGTGCCGGGACCGGTGTTGGTGCCGCTGTCGGTGCTGGAGTTGTCGGTGGCCGGAGGTGCGGGCGCGGGCGTGACCGGCGTCTTCGCGCCGGTGTTCGTGGCATCGGACACGGGGGTCGTCGCCGCCTGCGCGTGCGCCTTGGCCGCGGCCGCCCCCTTCGTCACGGGGATCGTGACGCTGTACTGCTGATTCGCCGGGGTTGCCGGGTTCGCCGGCGTGGCCTGGGGTGTGGCGGCGCGCTGCCCGTGCGGCGTGTTCGTCGTCCCCGTTGTGTGTGCCGTGGAGGAGCGGACGCCGGACGAGGTGCGCTCCGTCCGGCGCGTGTCCGCCAGCGGCGAGGCGACCGGCGTGGGCTCTGTGGCCTCCTCCTCCGCCATCCCCATGACTTCCCGGTCCGGCGCGGAGGCAGCCTGCGTTCTGTCGGGGGTCTGGCGGTTCAGCGAGGCAACGGTCAGGCCTCCGCCGACCAGGGCTACCGCGGTGGCGACCAGGGCCTTGCGCTGCGTCTTCTTCCAGCGTTCCCGTTGGCGACGCCGTGCCGCCCGGCCCGCCGGGGCGGGGGAGGGGGCGTCCGGGCCGTCGTAAGGGTCTTCCGTCGGCGGTGCACTGCTTGCTTCGGTGTCGGAATCCGCGTCGTTCCACACCTGGGACGGGACCTGCCGCGCTGCCGCGACCGTCCCGGCGGCCGGCGCGGGCGTTCCGTCGGCGAGGGGAGCGATGTCCGGGGCATAGGCGCCGCAACCGGGGCACATGAGGGCGCCGTTGAGATGCCGACGACATGTGGAGCAGTAGTCCATCTACGGTCTTCCTGTGTTCATTTTTTTGCACGGGAGAGGCGAGCCGCGAGCAAAGGTAGCGAGGCTTTCGAAAGGGTGTGTGCAGCCTGTGTGATGCTCCTGCGCAGATGCGGCCGGATCGTGACCGCTGTACGACACATCCGTGCATCGTTTCCATTGATTGCATGGCATTTGATCTGCTTCGCCCACTCGGTCGGTCGGTCTCGTCCGCCCTGTCGACGGCCCACGTGGGGGCGTCATCCAGTGCGTCATCCAGCGCACCTTCGACCGGCCGGAAGGTGAATATTTTCCCTTATGGGTAGATAATGCGCTTAATGGCCCATCCGGGGGCATGGAAGCTTGTCTACGGACCGCACCACGCAGTGGTGTGGGAGGTGAAAGAGATGGCGGCAGGCAAGAAGGCCAAGAACATGACCAAGAAGAGCAAGGGCAAGATGAAGGAATCCACCGGCGAAGCCGTCGGCAACGAAAGCCTGCGGGCGAAGGGCGCACGCGAGCAGATGGCGAGCGACGCGAAGCAGACCGCTCAGAAGGCCAAGGACACGCTGAAGCACTGACCTTCAGTCGCGGAGATCGCCATAAGGGGTGCCGTTGAGGAGAAGGGCCGACGTCCGCGTCGGCCCTTCTCCTCAACGGCACCCTGCTCGCCGTTACCGTCGGCGCCCGCGGCGCGGACCACCGGTCTCGTCAGCCTCGTCGGTGTCGTCCTCGTCCTCGTCCTCGTAGGCCTCTTCAGGGGCGTCGTCCTGCTCGTACTCTTCCTCGCCGTCGGCGTAGGCCCCCTCGGGATCCTCTTCGTCCTCCTCCGGCTCATCCTCCGCTTCCGCCTCGGCCTCTTCGCCCTCCTCGAACTCGTCTCCCGCCTCGCCTCCTTCGTCTTGGCCCTCTTGTTCAAGGGCGTCTTCGTGGCTGAGGACCACCTCGCCGTCCCGGATCTCACCGCGCCAGCCGTCCGGCTCGTCGGTGGTGAGTGAGACGTGCCGCAGGAAATGCTTGAGGTCCAGGCGCAGACGGCGGCCCTGAGCGCGCCACAGGTTGCCGGTCTTCTCGAAGAATCCGGAGGGGTAGTACTCCACCACCACCACGACGCGGGTCAGCGTCGAAGCCAGTTCGTGGAAGCTGACGCAGCCGCGGGTGGTTCCCTTGGCGCCCTCGGAGGTCCAGATGATCCGCTCGTCGGGTACCTGCTCCTGAACGGTGGCCTTCCAGCCACGCGTCGAAGGCCCGACCTTGACCTTCCAGTCGCTGGTGGTGTCATCATTG
Source organism: Streptomyces sp. NRRL WC-3618 (assembly GCF_001280005.1). GTDB lineage: Bacteria > Actinomycetota > Actinomycetes > Streptomycetales > Streptomycetaceae > Streptomyces. The sequence goes on from NZ_LGDW01000166.1 coordinate 64,578, forward strand.
CGAGAGACGTCGCGAACACCCTTGGCGAAGCCGCTGAACTCCTCGTACTGCGTCCAGTGGTCGTACACGGTGCGCAACGGCAGGCCGACATCGATGAACTCGATGATGTTCATGACCTTGCCGCCGCTCTTGCGGCCCTTCTTGCCCTTGCCGAAGACCTGGGAGGCGGCGCCGGTCACCTTGTCCTTGAGGCTGCTGAGCCCCTGGCCCGCCATCGCCTTCATGGGCGAGTCGCCCTGCAGCATCCGCCCCCCGATACCGGCGACGTCGGAAAGCTTTCCGTCGCCCTGCGCCACATCCTCGAGCTGATCGGTCACTTCCCCGAGTTTGTCCGACGCCTTGTCCGCCAGCTGCTCTGCCTGGGCCTGCAGGAACGACGTCAGCTCTGTGAAGAGCTGGTCCAGCCCCGACTTCGATTCTTGCGCGTTGGCGCGTCCTGACTGTGCCATGACCTACCTCCGCGTGGACGGCTTGCGGGCTGACGTCTTCTTCGCCGCCGTCTTCCTGGTCGCCGTCTTGCGCGCGGGAGCACGCGCTGTGGTCTTCTTCGCCGGTGCCTTCTTGGCCGTCTTCTTGGCGGTGGCCTTGGACGGTGCGGCCTTCTTGGAAGCGGTGGATCGAGGGGAGGTCTTTCCCGCCGAGCTCTTGTTCGCCGCGGTCTTCTTTGCGGCCGTCTTCTTGGCCGGCGCAGCGGACTTGGACGCGCTCGGTCGCCGTGAGGGCCTTCGAGCGGAAGCTGTGGAGCGGGTGCGCGTACGGGTCGACTGCCGACCACGCCCGCGAGACGGAGGCTCTTCGTCCTCAGCCTCCCCCTCTTCCCCTTCTTCCCCCTCTTCCTCCTCGTCCGACTCGTAGGCTCCCTCCGCTTCGTCCTCCTCCGGCTCCTCTTCCTCCTCTTCCTCCGCTTCGTCCTCGGCCTCAGGCTCCGTGGAGCTTTCCTCGTCCTCGTCCTCGTCTTCCGTTTCGTACTTGTCCTTGCCCTCGCCTCCGTCCTCGTCCTCGTCCTCGTAGAGGTCCTCTTCGTCCTCCCCCTCGTCCGGGCTGGTCAGTTCGAGGGTCCGGTCGTGCAGGGAGTCGGCGAGGTCGGCGAGTTTGCGGTTCGCCGCGGCTCCCAGGGCCTTCTTGCCCGCTTGCAGGGCCTCGCCACGGAGCTGGTCGCCGAACTCGGCGAACTGGGGCATCTCCTTCAGCTTGCTGAGGCCCTGCGACATGAGCTGACCTGGCTCAAGGCCGAAACGCCGGCCTGCGAGGTACGTCGCAGCGGTGAATGCGAGGCGGCCCTTTTTGGCGCGTCCCAGTACGTAGCCCCCGGCCACGGCGGCCGCGAGCGCGATCTTGGTCGTGTCCTGCATGAGCCTGCTCTCCCTTCACCGGAGTGCATGTGTTGCCGCGGATGTAGTGCTGCGCTACACCGGCTACCCCCAATTTTGAAGAAATCCCCCTATATGGTGAAATTGTATTTTCAGCCAGCGGTGTCCCCCAGTGGAGTGACCACATGGCCGCACCAGAACCGACACGTCCGAGGAGAGCCCGCCCCCGCCCGGCGAAGCCAGAGAACGCCGAGGAACAGGAAGAGCAGCCGACGCGCCGCGCTTCCGCCAAGCGGCGGGCAGAGGTTCCCGACGCGCCCACGGCGATGCGCTCCGCAGCCGGGCAACTGGCCCAACTGCTCGGCAGGCCCCCCGACTCCGTCTCGTCGCTCAAGCCGACCGACGACGGCTGGGAGGCACAGGTGGAGGTGGTGGAACTGGAACGCGTCCCGGACACGACCAGCGTGATGGCCAGCTACAAGGTCACCCTGGATCCGCGGGGCCAGCTGGTCGCCTACGAACGGACCCGCCGGTACAGCCGAGGCATGATCGACCGGCCGACCTGAAGAAAGGTTGCCCAGGGAAGGAGGCGCCATGACCATGGTGCCGCAGAGCGGCGGCAGCGTAAGCCGCGGCGGAGGCAGTACGGGCGGCAGCAGCCTCTACGACGTGTTGGAGCTCATTCTCGACCGAGGTCTGGTCATCGACGTCTTCGTCCGTATCTCGGTGGTGGGCATCGAACTCATCAAGATCGACGCCCGCATCGTGGTGGCCAGCGTCGACACCTACCTGCGGTTCGCCGAAGCGTGCAACCGGCTCGATCTCGAAGCGGGCCGGAAGGAACCCGCCCAGCTCCCCGAGGTCGTCGGAGACATGATGGAAGGCGGCGCCCGGGGTAAATCCAAGGGTGCGCTGAGCGGGGCCGTCGACGCGGTGTCCGAATCCCTCACTGGCCGCTCCTCCAAGCGGGAAGAGCCGGAGGAGGAGGAAGAAGAAGCCGAAGAAGAGGCTGCCCCCAGGAAGAGGCGTCCCGCCCGGCGCCCGGCCCGCCGGGAGAGGGAGTAACCGATGGCGCTCTACGTGTACGCGATCACGGGCAAGGACCACCCCCACCGCCTGGACGGCCTGACGGGAGTGGGCTCCCACCCCACACCCGTGCGTACGGTCACCGCCGGCCCGCTGAGCGCGGTGGTCAGCGAGATCTCCGAGGAGATCCGGCCCAAGCGCAGGGACCTCCAGACGCATCAGGAGGTGCTGGACAAACTCATGTCCGACGCCGTGATCCTGCCGCTGCAGTTCGGCTACTTCGCCTCCGACGACCAGACCGTCCGGCAGGCCCTGGAAGGAAACGTCGACCGCTACCTCGCCACGCTCGCGCGCCTCGACGGCTGTGCCGAGTACCACGTGAGGGCGTCGCAGACGGACGAGGACGAGCTGCTGCGCGAGATCCTGCGCGACTCACCCGAGGCGAGGGAACTCAACGAGCGGATCCGGGCGGGCGAAGAGGATCCGCAGCTGCCCCTCGCGCTCGGGGAAATCGTCGCCCGCGAAGTGCAGGAACGCCAGGATTCGCTGGCGGCGGGGCTCGTTCAGGCGCTGATCCCCTACGCCCGGGAGCACACCACCCACCCTCCCTCCAGCCCTGACTTCCTCAACCTGTCGCTGCTCGTGGCCCACGACCGGACGGACGACTTCCTGGCGGCGCAGGCCAGCCTCGCCCGACAGATCGAGGGTGGCGTCGACTTCCGGCTCACCGGCCCCCTGCCCCCGTACAGCTTCGTCGACTGATCCGGTGCGATCCCCGCACACCGGAAAGGAGGAACCAGCGCCATGGGACTGCTGACCAGCCTGCTCACCCTTCCCGCCGCCCCCGTGCGGGCCGTCGTCTGGGCCGCCCAGCGGGTCGAGGAGAAGGCCGAGGAGGAGTACTACGACCCGGCCCCCGTCTGGCGCGAGCTCGCCGACCTGGAGCGGCGCCTGCTGACGGGGGAGATCGACGAGGACACCTTCGACCGCCGGGAGGACGAACTGATCGATCGGCTCACAGAGATCGAAGAGTTCCGCCGGCGAAGTCCCTGACAGGGAAGCGAGGCCGACATCGTGTCCGAGCCACTACCCGGCCGACTCGGGTCCTTCCCGTCCCGGGCCGCCCCGATGCCGTACGGGCAAAGCACCTCCAGCCTCGCCGACATCCTGGAAAGAGTCCTCGACAAGGGCATCGTCATCGCCGGCGACATCCGCATCAACCTTCTCGACATCGAACTGCTGACGATCAAACTCCGGATCCTGGTCGCCTCCGTGGACAAGGCGAAGGAGATGGGCATCGACTGGTGGGAGCACGACCCCTCGCTCTCCTCACGTCACACCGGCAGCCCCCTCGAGCAGGAGAACCGCCGACTGCGCGCCGAGTTGGAGGCCCTGCGCCGCGAACGCTCCGACGGCCAGGCGATCCCCCCGGGCGCCACCGGTGAGGAACCGGAAGGGGAAACAGGCGGTGGCACCGCACGGGAGCGCCGGCCATGACCACAGCCGACGACGCCCTCACCTACGTCTACGCCGCAGCCCCCCTCACGGAGGCTCTCCGCGACGCCCTGAACGGCCTCCGAGGCATCCACGGATCCCCTGTCCTGTGCGTCACCGCACCACCCGCCAACGGCACCGGAACCGGCGCCCCGTCGCCGCCCCTGGCCTTCGCCACCAGCCACGTACCCGAGCGTGAGTTCAACGAAAGGGCGCTGAAGAACCACTTCGAGGACCTGGAGTGGCTCGAGGAGGTCGCCCGCGCCCACCACGATGTCGTACAGGCGCTCTCCACCCGCACCACGGTCCTGCCCCTGCGCATGGCCACCGTCTACCAGGACGACGACCGCGCCGCCCAGGCTCTCGCCGAGCAGCACCACGCGTTCGCCGACAGACTCGCCCAGCTCAGCGCCCACACCGAATTCGGCGTGAAAATCTATCTGGCACCCACCGCGGCCCCGGCCGACACCGAAGCTGCCACCGACGCTTCCCTCACTCCCGGCAAGGCCTATCTCCAGCGCCGCAGGGCCCAGCACGACGCGCAGGAAGCCGTGTACCGACAGGCGCAGCGGGCAGCCGAAGTCGTCGGAGCCATTGCCTCCCGATACGCCACGCAGCATGTACGGCACCCCGCCCAGAGCGGCGCGCTGACCGGGCCCGCCGAGAACGTGCTCAACGACGCCTACCTCGTCCCCGATGCGTACGCGGAGCCCTTCCGAGCCGCCATCGAAGAGGCCGTCGGTCAGTTCGACGGCATTCGTGTCGAGGTGACCGGACCTTGGGCGCCCTACTCCTTCGCCATGCCGCCGGCCGAGAGCCGGCACGCGGCCGACGAGGGTGAGGAGCGCGGCTGATGACCCTCGCGGAGCACGGAGAACCGCTGCCCGGGCGCCAAGTGGCGCTGGTGGACCTCCTCGACCGGCTGCTCAGCGGCGGGGTGGTCGTCACCGGCGACATCGTTCTGTCGATCGCCGACATCGATCTCGTCCGCATCTCGCTGCGCGCCCTCATCGTGTCCGTCGGAGCCGAGAACCGCCCGGCCGCGGGCGGCCCAGGAGTGCGGCCATGAGCGCGGAACATCCCGAGCGGGACCACAGTCCGGCGCCAAACCCCGATCCGGGGCTGGGGGACGTCAGCGACTCGATGGCGCGGGCATTCCGCCTTGTCCAGGCGCCGCCCACCCCGGACGAAGCACTCCCGCGCGCTGCCCACCGGATGTACACCGACCGCGACACGGTCGAAGAGGACCTCCTCAAACTCGTCCTCACCCTGGTCGAACTCCTGCGCCAGCTCATTGAGCGCCAGGCACTGCGGCGCGTGGACGCGGGAGACCTCACGGACGAACAGGAGGAGGAACTGGGAGCCACGCTCCTGGCACTCCATGACCGACTGGCCGACCTGTGCGCCCAGCACGGCTACACACTGGAGGACCTCAATCTCGACCTCGGCCCGCTGGGCCCCCTCCTACCGCCCCGGACCTGAACAACCTGAACAACAGTCAGGTCGAACCGGATCGGAAAAGGGGACCCGCCAGGCCGAGTTCCTCACCGCGTACGCCCCGGAGGGCCAGGCCCTGTCGGCCTACCTGCGGGGGAGCGAGGTGTTGACGATCGGGAGCTTCTTGGTCACGCCCGCCACGTAGAGGTCCCGCGGAGCCGTGCGCAGCACGAACTTGTCGTCGTAGCCCCGGACGCGTACGGACATCACGAAGAAGCCGTCCTCCTCGGTGGTCGTCTTCACGCGGTCCTCGTTCTCCCAGTAGGTCTGCAGGAAGACCTCGGTGCCCTCGCGCTCGACGCCTCTGGGGAGGGTGACCTTGCCCTGGATGGTGAAGATGGTGCCCTTCTTCACCCTCTTCTTGTTGACCGTGTAACTGACGGAGCTGGTCTTGGCCTTGGCCGCCACGCTGGTGTCCGCGTAGTAGCCGTCCTGCGGGGTGTTGGGGTCGCCGTCCTCGTCGTACATGGCGGTGATGTCCACCTGGTGCTGGACGTTGAGCAGGCTGCTGCCGGTCATGTGGTCGATGTTGACGTTGCGGATGCTGAACTTCCCGTTGGCGTCGGTGACCGGCTTGCCCAGGTCGCGCGGCTCGTAGTAGGTGGGGTCGATCGGGTCACCCCACGGATTCCAGGTGGTGAAGCGGACGACTTCCTGGATGGTGACCGGGATGCTGGGCGCCGGAGTGCCGTCGGCCTTGGTGACGGTGCCGGTGACGTTGACATGGCGGCTGCCGTAGGTGGTGCTGGTCGGGTTGGTGGTCACGGTCAGCTTGTAGGCGCGGACCGGATCGGCGGCCGCGGGCTTCGCCGCGGCGGAAGCGGGTACGGAGAGGGCGCCTGCGGCGAGCAGGAGCGCGGCGGTGGCGGCAAGCCGCGTCGACATGGAATTCCTGGGCATGGTCCAACTCCAAGTGCGGTCGGGACTGGAGGAGTTGCGCCCGGGCGGTAACGGTTCCGCCGAGACGCAGGTGTGTGACACATCAGGTTCGACAGGCGAGGAGGCGCGGTGGTTGTCCTCGTCCGGGCTCTGTTACGCGGCTGTGGCAGAGGTGGTTTTTACGGCGTCTGCGGCATGCCACGGTGGCCGCGGCCCTCGTGTGTGGATGACGCGATGGTATGGCTGAGGAGGCGCGGGCGGCGGCGGCAGATCGAGCCCGTGCCGTGGCGATCACTCTCGCGACGGGGGACGCGAGTGACGGCGTGACGAGCAGCGCGTACTACCGCTGAACGGGCGCACATAGGCACTCGCGGCATTCGCGAGTCGCGGCGGGCAACCAGAGGCGTGCCAGGGGGATACGGGGGCACACGGCTCTCACCCTGTCGAGAGGAGCCGCTCCATGCTTGGGATAGCAGCGGCAGTACTGTTTTTCATCGCCTTCCTGATCAACGCCGCCGAGATCACGACAAGCGATGCCTTCTCCTCCACGAACGTCATGCTCCTTGGCCTGACGCTCCTGGCCCTGCATGTAGCGGGCATCGGGAATGGGTGGTCCGGGCGCAGGCGCTGAGGCCGGCGGACTGAGATCGGTGAGGGCTCGAAACATTCGAGAAAATGGGTCTGGAGCATTTGCTTCGAGCTTCGGGGGCTCATCAATTTCACTCATCGCCACCTCGCTCTGTCGAGCGCAATGCGTCATTGAGCAGGGAAAATGTTCGTCGAGTATTACCGTCGGCGCCTTCGAATGTTTCGAATCGGTTACCGAAACCATTGACACCTGACGTGTCCCGGCCAACACTGTCGCGTGTTCTGCTGCCCCCATCGGTCCCATGAGGACGAGGAGGAAACACGCACATGAACAACGCACCCGCACGCGTATCCCGGCTCAGGCTGCTCATCAGTGGCGTCTGCACCATGCTGATGGTCGCCGTGGCCGCACTGACCATGCCCGGCACCGCTCAGGCCGCCACCGTCATCACCTCGAACCAGACCGGCACCAACAGCGGTTACTACTACTCGTTCTGGACCGACTCGCCGGGCAGCGTCTCCATGACCCTGAACAACGGCGGCAACTACAGCACTTCATGGCGCAACACCGGAAACTTCGTGGCCGGCAAGGGCTGGAGCAACGGCGCACGCAGGACCGTGAACTACTCGGGCAGCTTCAACCCGTCCGGGAACGCCTACCTGGCGCTGTACGGCTGGACCGCCAACCCGCTGGTCGAGTACTACATCGTCGACAACTGGGGCACCTGGCGGCCGACGGGACAGTACAAGGGCACCGTCACCAGCGACGGCGGCAGGTACGACATCTACATGACCACCCGCTACAACGCCCCGTCCGTGGAAGGCAATCGCACCTTCAACCAGTACTGGAGCGTCCGGCAGACGAAGCGGACCGGCGGCACCATCACGACCGGCAACCACTTCGATGCCTGGGCCCGCGCGGGAATGCCCATGGGTAGCTTCAACTACTACATGATCCTCGCCACCGAGGGTTACCAGAGCAGCGGCAACTCCAACATCACGGTGGGCTAGCCGTGCCTGTCCTGAAGGCGAGGCGTCTGCCGCTGCTTGCCGCTGCCGCTCTGGCCGCCGCCACCGCCCTCACCGGGCACACGGTGGCCCCGGCGCAGGCCGCTGCCTGCAACGGGTATGTCGGGCTCACCTTCGACGACGGCCCGTCCACCAGTACGACGGCCCTGCTGGGCGCCCTCACGCGGAGCGGGCTGCGGGCCACGATGTTCAACGAGGGCCAGTACGCCGCCGCCAACCCGGCTCTGGTCCGCGCCCAGGTGAACGCGGGTATGTGGGTCGGCAACCACAGCTACACCCACCCGCATCTCACCCAGCTCGGCCAGTCCCAGATCGACTCGGAGATATCCCGGACCCAGCGGGCCATCGCCAACGCGGGCGGCGGCACTCCGGTGCTGTTCCGCCCGCCGTACGGCGAGACCAACGCGACGGTGAAGGCGGTCGCCGCCAGGTACGGGCTGACCCAGATCATCTGGGACGTCGACTCGCAGGACTGGAACGGCGCCAGTACGGACGCGATCGTGGGGGCCGCAGCCCGGCTCACCAACGGGCAGGTCATCCTCATGCACGACTGGCCGGCCAACACGATCGCCGCGGTTCCACGCATCGCGCAGGGCCTGACCGGCCGCGGTCTGTGCGCCGGGAAGATCTCCCCGGTGACCGGACGAGCCGTCGCACCTTAGCCGGCCCTGCCCGGCGCGGCGGAACCCCGCAACACCGCACCGTTGGCGCGGCGGCCCCCAGCCGCCGCGCCAATTCCTGTCCGGCCGGACCGGAGATCTGCCGGCCACGCCCTCAGGATCCGGCCTCTAGGCGGCGCCCGGTCTCCGCGGCGAAGTCGTCGAGCAGGGCGAAGGTGCGCGCCGGCTGTTCGAGGTGGGGCAAGTGGCCCGCTTCCGCCACGACTTCGAACCTGGCGTCCGTGAACGACGCGGCGTACTCCTTGCCATAGGCCGGCGTCGCGATGCGGTCGCTCTCGCCCCACAGCACGAGGGCGGGGACGGTGATGGCCGCGAGACGGGGGCGGAGGGTGGGGTCGCTCATCGCGGGGCCGCCGGAGAAGACGCGCAAGGCTGCCATGTTGGCCTGGATGACGTCGCGCCGCTCGGCCGGGACGGCTGCCGGGTCGACGTAGAACCGCTCGGAGTCGTGGAAGGCGTACTCGGCCACACCCCGTGCGTCGAGCGCGAAGAAGTCCTGGAGCGGTTCGCCGTCGACCTCGATGCCGACCGAGTTCAGCAGGACGATCCCGCTGATGAGGCCCTCCGTGTCGGCCGTGGCCAGCTCGGCGGCGATCCAGCCGCCCAGCGAGGAGCCGATGACCAGGACGTCGGACAGGTCGCGCTCGCGCAGAAGGCGCAGGTAGGCGGTGGCGAGGTCGGCCACGGTGGAGAAGTCGGCGGGCCTGGGGGTGCCGTTCCAGCCCGGGTGGGTGGGCAGCAGGGTGTGCGCGGACGTGGCGAAGTGTTCGGCGATCGGGGAGACGGTGGCGGGGCCACCACCGCCGTGCAGGACGAGAACGGGGCGGCCGGCAGCGGGGCCGGATTCGGCGAGCGTCAGGTCTGGAGTCATGACCAGGACACTAACTAAAGATGTTTATATAAGCAAGTTTAGTCAGAGTGTTAGCCTGGTCGGCATGGCCGTTGAACCGCAGATCCTCGGAAGGGCCGTGAAGGCCGCCCAGTACCGCCAGCACCGCGCGCTCGACAGCCGACTCGCGTCGGTCGGCAGCACACTCGCGCAGTGGGACGCGCTCCGTGCGATCGCCCGCACACCCGGCGCCAGTGCTCGGGAGCTCGCGGCGGCGACCTTCCAGAGCGAGCAGGCGTTCGGCACACTCGCGGGACGGCTGGTGGCCCTGGGGCAGGTGGACCGGCGTCCCGGGCACGGCCGGAGGTTCGAGCATCACCTCACTCCTGATGGCGAGCGGGTCCTGAAGGCGGGCCACGAGGTGGCGGACTCGGTACTCGAGCAGTGCTTCGAAGGTCTGGCGGAGACGGAGCGGGAGACTTTGCTCGGACTGCTGCGGAAGCTCGAGGAGCGGCCCGAAGCCGAAGGCGGTCGCTAGCCCGACCGGTCCCTACCTGCTCCTCGGCTCGGCGGCCCGTGGACGGGCGTACTCCTTGGCCTCGTCCAGAGGCTCACGCCCGCAGGCTGTGGAACTCCCGGTAGGACGGAGGTATCCGGCGGCCGAGGCGCTCCTCCATCGCCGCGATCCGCTCCTTGGAAGCGGGCGGGAACCCCAGCCACCGCGCCCGCCGGGCGGTCTCGTCGTCCTCGCTCCGTGACTCGCGATCCGGCAGGGAATCCGCCCCCTCCCCGCTCCACCTGATCAGGAAGGGCCGCCAGCCGAATGCCCTCGTCTCCGTCATACGTCCGATGCTGCCACCCACCACTGACATCGCTCCGCCGCGAGAGCGCAGTCCGGCGGCTGGCTGAACCGGTTCGGCCCGGTCGGCGCCGAAGCGTAAAGCGGCAGGGCAGGGGCATCCGAAGGTGGTTCGTCCGACGAGGAGGGAGCCCATGGACAGCGCCACCGCTCCGGCCGGCACCGGCCGCACCATCACCAGCTCGATCCCGGCCCGCCTCGACCGCCTCCCGTGGTCGCGCTGGCACTGGACGATCGTGATCGGTCTCGGCACCGTCTGGATCCTCGACGGCCTCGAGGTCACGGTCGTCGGCAACATCTCCGCCCGGCTCTCGGAGCCCGGCAGCGGCCTACCGATCACCTCCGGTCAGGTCACCGGAATCGCGGCCGCCCTCTACGTCGCGGGCGCCTGCGTCGGCGCCCTCTTCTGGGGCCGGATGACCGACCGCTTCGGCCGTAAAAAGCTGTTCATGATCACCCTGGCGGTCTATCTGGCCGCCACCGCGCTGACCGCTGTGTCCTTCTCGACGTGGTGGTTCTTAGCGTTCCGCTTCCTCACCGGCTTCGGCATCGGAGGCGAGTACGCGGCCATCAACTCCGCGATCGATGAGCTCATCCCGTCGTTCTACCGCGGCCGGGTCGACCTCATCATCAACGGCAGCTTCTGGATCGGCGCGGTCGGCGGCTCACTGCTGTCGATCGTCGCGCTGAACACGGACATCCTGCCGAAGGACGTGGGCTGGCGGCTCACCTTCGGCCTGGGCGTGGTCCTCGGCCTGGTCATTCTCGTCGTACGACGGCATGTCCCCGAAAGTCCACGCTGGCTGCTGATCCACGGCAGGGAACGGGAAGCGGAGGAGATCGTCTCCGACATCGAGCGGAAGGTCGAGTCCGAGCTGGGCGAACCGCTGCCGGAGCCCGAGAACGAGATCACCATCCAGCAGCGCAAGGCGGTCGGCTTCGGCGAGATCGCCCGCACGGTCTTCGCGACCTACCGCAAGCGCAGTGTCCTCGGCTTCTCCCTCTTCATCGGGCAGGCGTTCCTCTACAACGCGATCACCTTCGGCTTCGGCGCGATTCTGACCACTTTCTTCGACGTCCCGACCGGCAACACGGGCTACTACTTCGCCGTGATCGCGGTCGGCAACTTCTTCGGCCCGCTGCTGCTCGGCAAACTGTTCGACACGGTGGGCCGTCGGGTGATGATCTCCTCGACCTATCTGCTCTCCGGCGTACTGCTGTTCGGCACGGCCTGGCTGTTCGACCGCGGCTCGCTGACCGCGACCACCCTGACGGCCTGCTGGTGCGCGGTGCTGTTCTTCGCCTCGGCGGGCGCCTCCAGCGCCTACCTGACGGTCTCCGAGATCTTCCCGATGGAGACACGGGCCATGTCCATCGCCTTCTTCTACGCCCTCGGCACCGCCGCCGGTGGCATCACCGGACCGCTGGTCTTCGCCGACCTCACGTCGTCCGGCGTGGTCGGCGACACGGTGCTCGCCTTCCAGATCGGCGCCGCTCTGATGTGCGCGGCCGGTCTCGTCGCCGCGTTCCTCGCGGTGAACGCCGAGCGCCGCTCGCTGGAGGACATCGCCAGGCCTCTGTCGGCGGTGGCGTCGGCCTCGGCGAAGGCCAAGGGCAAGGTGACGGCAAGGTGACGGGCAAGGCGAGGGGCAGGGCTGCGGACAGCGTGCCGGGCGAGGGGCCGAGTTCGGCTCCGGCGCAGGGGGCGCGGCGGAAGGTGAGTCGGGGCGTACCAGCGTGACGTTCAGCGTCCTTTTTGGTGCCGTTCCGCCCGGCCGGTGCGGGGGCGACGGTAGCGCCGGGGGTGACGAAGGTGATGCCGCGTGTCAGGAGCCGGCGATCATCGTGGAGAATCAATGCCATGAGTGAGAACGTCTACTTCCAAGTTTCCGCCAACGGTGAGGACCTCGGCCGCATCGTCTTCCGGCTGTTCGACGATGTCGTGCCGAAGACCGCCCGTAACTTCCGCGAGCTGGCCACCGGCCAGAACGGGTTCGGCTACAAGGGTGCCCCCTTCCACCGCGTCATCCCCGAGTTCATGCTGCAGGGCGGTGACTTCACCAACGGCAACGGCACGGGCGGCAAGAGCATCTACGGTGAGAAGTTCGCCGACGAGAACTTCCAGCTCAAGCACGACCGGCCGTTCCTGCTGAGCATGGCCAACGCGGGTCCGAACTCCAACGGCTCCCAGTTCTTCATCACCACCGTGGTGACCTCGTGGCTCGACGGCAAGCACGTCGTCTTCGGCGAGGTCGTCGAGGGTGCGGACGTCGTCAAGACGATCGAGGCCCTCGGCAACCGCTCCGGCACCACCTCGAAGAAGATCGTCATCGAGGAAAGCGGCATCGTCCCCGCTGTCTGAGCAGTCGTACGTCGGGGGGCGCCCGTACAGCGCCCCGACGGCCCACGTGCGTGGGCACCACGGCGGCCCGGGCCCGTCCTTCAAGGCGGACCCGGGCCGCCGTGGTGCGCTCCCGGGTGCGTACGGGCCTGGTGGCATCGCCCGCGCAGGAGGACAACACGCCTGAAAATCGTGTACGCCACCCGTACGCCATTGGTACGTGATCCGTACGCTTCACGTTACTGTTGCGTCTGTTGCGTGACAGGGAGGCGTTGGATGTCCGAGTTGTTCGAGCGGATCGACGCACTGGTTGCGTCCCGGTCCCCGCTGCCGCCGCCAGCAGAGCGCAAGCGGCTGCGCACCGCGCACGGCCTGACCCTGGACGAGGTGGCCGAAGCCCTCGCGGTGCGGCGGGCTACCGTCAGTGGCTGGGAGTCGGGCAGGACAGAGCCAAGGCCGCCCGAGCGCGACGCGTACGCCCGACTGCTCAGGCAACTCGCGGAGCTTTACCCCGCCGAGGCCGGCCCCGTGGCGCCCGTCCAGGACACGGCCGCTCGCACCACAACCACGAGTGCTCCCGCCCCGGCTCCGGAAGCGCCCCCTGTGCCCCCCGACCCGGCGCCCGAGCCGGCGGACACGACGGCCGGACACAACGCTCCGCCCAGCCCCGCCGCTCCGGCCGCCGCTCCCCGTCCGGCGCGCACCACCAGTCCGTCGCCGACGTCGTGGCGCTCGGGCACAGCGAAGGCCACTAAGGCCGTGAAGGCCGCGAAGGCCACCGCTTCGACAGCGGCCGAGGCCGACCCGCGTTTCGCCAACGGCCCGTTGGCGGTCGTCGACTGCGAGGACGGGCACGTGTCGGCGTACTGCGTCGGCGGTCTGGTCCTGGGCGTGCCCGCCAAGTCGTTGCCGGCCCTGGTCGACTGGACGCTCGCCGAGGCGCGCCTCGGTCAGGCCCGCCTGCACCGCAACGGCCGTGACGCCGACCCGGTCCTGGTCCTCACCCCCGCCGCGCTGGAGCGCTACGGCCTGCCCGTCGCCCTGTCGGACGACGAGCGGCGCGCCGGGCGGCTCGCGGACAGCCACAAGGTGGTCAAACAGATCAAGAGGGCTGAACTGCAGCTCACCCAGCGTGGGTTCGGGCCATGGGCCCGAATCTTTCGCGATCCCGACGGTGCCAAGCGACGCTGCGTACAGCTGTGCGTACCGTCCTGGAACGCGCTGGACGCACGGGAATGGGACGACAAGGACGACCCGAAAATCCCGGCCATGCACCCCGCCGACCTGGCCCGGTACCTCGGCACGTACGCGCAGTTGGTGACGACGCCGCGCGGCACCGCCTCGACGACCGGCCTGGAGCTGATGACGGCGCTGCGCCCGCCGACCCGTGCGGAGAAGGACGAGGCCACCGGCAGGTTCGAGCGGGCGTTCAACGCGGACGCGCTGACGGCGGTGTACGACGTCGTGGAGTGCGAGGTCCCGGACGAGCACCCGATCCTCCGGGGGAAGTTCGCCCGTCACCACCTGCGCACCCAGGACCAGATGCTGACGGAGGAGCCGTACGACTGGTGCCGGGAACTGACCGACGACGAGTGCATGAAGCCGTACCTGGTCGTGATCGACGTGAACCTCGCGTTCGCGGCGGCCGCCAACGGCCTCACGGTCGGCCTGGGTGGCCCCACCCACCTGACGAACCGTCCGGCGTTCGACCCGAAACTGCCCGGCTCGTGGCTGGTCGACCTCTCCCACGTCGACCTGTCCCGCGCGAGGGTCAACGGTCGTACGGTCGACGCCGACCGGCTGCCCAGCCCGTTCACCCCGAGGGGCGACCGGCCGACGGGGCCTGCCTGGTACGCGACGCCCACCGTGGCGTACGCCGTGGAGCTGGGCTTCGAGGTCGCGCCGATCGAGGCATACGTGCGCCCGCAGTCCGGCCGCTACCTGGACCCCTGGTACAACCGGCTGCGCGACGCGTACGTGACCGTGATGGCCGACCTCGGTGTGACCACGTCCATGGCCGACGCGGAGTTCCTGGACGCGATGGCCCGCGCCAAACACGTGGACCCGACGATGGCGCTGCTGGCGAAGGCGATCAAGGCGACCGCCAAGGGCGGCATCGGCAAACTGCGCCAGCGCAACCGCGGCCAGGTGCCCTACTACGAGCCGTGGCCCGCGCTGAAGCGGGAGACGTGGCGCCCCGACATCCGGGCCGCGGTCCTGGCCAACGTCCGGGTCGGCATGCACCGCAAGCTGATGAAGACGGCCGCCGCGGCCGACCTCTACCCGGTCGCGATCGGCACCGACGCCATCGTCTACCCCTCCGCCGGCCCCAGCCCCCTCGATGTCCTGCCGTACACGCCCGAGGGCAAGCCCGCGCCGGGCACGTTCCGGCTCGGGGTCTCACCGGGGATGGTCAAGCACCAGGGCACCCAGACCGTGCTGTGGGCGGAAGCGCAATTCGAGGAGAACGGCGGCGCGTTCAACATCGCCAACCTCATCAAGAATGACCCGACCGCCGGCGAAGGGGAGTAGCCGACCATGGCCGACTCGCTCCGGGACAGCCTGGACCGCGCGCTGGAAGGGGCGTTCACCCGCCGCATCCCGCAAAGCGCCCAGGCGCAGATGAGGTACCTGGTCAAGCAGCTCAAGGGCACCAAGGCCGTCGCGCAGGCGCTCGGGGTGTCCCAGCGCACCGTGGAGCGGTACGTCGCCGGCACGTTCAAGCGGCCACGCCACGACCTCCGCGAGCGCATCGAGCGGGAGGTTCGGCAGCGATGGCAACCGCAGATCCGGGCCAAGGCCAAGAAGAAGGCCGCCAGCACTGATGGCCTGGTCGTGAACACCCGGGCCCGCTTCGGGTTCACCGCCGCGCCCGGCACGACCGACGACGCCCGGATCCGGGACATCACCCAGGCCCTGCCGCCGCGCTGGGCGGACCGCCTCTTCGAGGCCCGCGACGCCGGCGCCACCGAGCGGCAGCTCCAGCACATCGCGGCCGAAGGCCTGGCGGAGATGTACTTCAGGAACAACAACACCCGCGCCCAAGGCCTGGGCGTGGAGTTCACCGACGTGGAGCACATCCAGATCGACCTGTAGGGGCACAACCTTCGGGCGGGGTGAACGGTCTCATGACTGACCGGGCAGCAACGGGTCGGGAGTACTCGGGAGTACGGGCCCTCGCTGCACCCACGTAGACAACGGGGGAGCAGTCATGAAGACAGGGAAGACCGGGAAGACAGGTACGTACCTCAGGATCGCGATCGTCGCGGCGCTCACGGCAGCCACGGTGACTGTCGCTCCAGCCGCGGTCTCCGCGGCGGACGGTGCGGCTTCCGCCGCGTCGGCCCCGGGCCGGGTCTCGGCCCCGGCCTGGCACACCTCTTCGGCGGGGACTCTCTCTGACAACTCCTCGCTATTCGACATCGCGTCGGTCGGTCCTGACGCAGCCTGGGCGGTGGGTGCCCAGTACGTCGGTGGCGTCAGCGAGGGCGTCATCCTGCGCTGGAACGGCAGTACATGGCAGCAGGAGTCCGCCCCCGCGGTGCCGGAGACCGGCGTGTGGCACGCCGTGGACGGGGCGTCCGCGCACGACGTCTGGGCGTACGGCTGGGACCAGGTGGGCGAGACGCTGGCCCACTTCGACGGCAAGGGGTGGACACAGGCTCCGCTGCCTGAGGAGAAGGGCTACGGCTTCGCGAAGCTCGCCGCCGTCCCCGGCAGGGTCTGGCTGGTGAGCGATACCGCGATCAACACCTACGCCCACGGTGCCTGGCAGAGCACGCCCATCCCGCACGGCGTCTTCATCAGCGCCATCGAGGCGCGAAACTCCCACGATGCCTGGGCGGTCGGGCAGTTCGCGTACGCGGGCCAGCCGAGCCGGTCCGTGCTCCTGCACTGGGACGGCCGTTCGTGGACCGAGACCGCGCCGGCCGGCAGCGACCTCTTGGCCACCGCCGTGTACCAGGAGTCCGCCCGCAGCGTCTGGGTCACCGCTCTCGCCCCGTACGTCGAGGACGAGCCGCAGAAGACCAAGGTGCTGCACTGGAACGGCCGCACCTGGCGCGACGTCACCGGCCCGGTCGACGGGCTGCACGCCAGTTCCATCACAGGCGACAGCAAAGGCACCGTCTGGGTCTCGGGCGACCCCTACGGCTACGAGGGCACCGCCCTGTACTGGCGCCTGCGGGACCGCGTCTGGACCTCCGTGGAGGGCGACGCGGTCCCCGGTGGCCAGACCCAGGCGTACCGCATCGAGGCCCTCGCGCCCACCGGCCGCGCGGGTAAGTTCTGGTCGGTGGGCTCCTACACACTGATCACCGGAGAGTCCACCTCCGCCCAGTACGAGCTGATCCAGCGTTCGACTCGCTGACCGGCACGTAGGCTGGCCCCGGACTCGGCGTCATGTGCCTGCCTGGGCAGAGGCCCGTGGCGGTGGCGGGGTTCGCCGGTGACGGCGGTCGGCCGGACGAAGGAGACGGTGTCGGATGGGCGGCGATGTTCTGCGCTGGGGCGAATACCGCAGCATGCCGTGGAAGAACGGCGGCGGCATGACCAGGGAGGTCGCGTCGGGCGCCGTGCAAGGGCCCTTGGCCCCGGCGGAGCCGGAGGACGGCTTCGACTGGCGGGTGAGCGTCGCGGACGTGGACGCGGGAGGCCCCTTCTCTTCCTTTCCCGGGATCGACCGCGTGATCACCCTGGTCGAGGGCGAAGGCATGGTGCTGACCGTGGACGGTACCCCGCATTCGGTCAGCCCGTTGAGCCCCTTCGCCTTCTCCGGCGAGGCGACGACCGACTGTCGGCTGGAGGCGGGTGCGGTGCGCGACATGAACGTGATGACCCGCAGGGGCCGGGCGACGGCACGAGTGCGGATCGTCGCCGTCCCCGCCGCAGGGGGGACGGAGATGGCGTGCGCGGCGGGCGAGACCCTACTCGTCATGGCCCTCACTGAGGGGATCGCCGTCGGCGGACCGGACGAGCAGGGGAGGGCGCTCGGCCGTCTCGACTGCGTACCTTACGAAGGCCCGGGCGCACTGACTCTGCAAGGCGACGGCACGGTGGCCGAGATCAGGATCACCGCGGCGCGCTAACGCGCTGGTGAGGTCGTTGGCGAAGCCACCTCCTTCTCCTTCTCCTTCTCGTGAGCTCGTCGCCCGCCGGGTGTCATGCGAGCCAAGCGGACTTCTTCGGACGGGTGTGCGGGGAGCTGTCGGTGCCGCCGGGCGCGGCCGTGTGGCCCAGGTAGCGGTGCACGGAGTGGATGCTCATCGCGCCTTCGCCGACCGCGGAGGCCACGCGCTTCACCGAGCCGCTGCGGACGTCGCCGGCGGCGAACACGCCAGGCAGGCTGGTCTCCAACGTCAGGCAGCCGCGGCCCTCGCTCTGCCACAGCTCGGGAACGGAGCACGCCTGCGCCTCCGCGCCGGTGAGCACGTAGCCGCGCGCGTCTAGGGCGAGCGCGCCGGACAGCCACTCGGTGTGAGGGTCCGCGCGGTGAAGACGAACAGTGCCCGCACCGCGAGGTCGCGGTGCTCGCCCGTACGGTGGTCGACGACGGTGACCGCCTCCAGCGCCTTGTCGCCGAGTGCCTCGGTCACCTCGGTGCGCAGCAGGACGCGCACCCGCGGGTCGCGCTCGACCTGGTCGATCAGGAGAGGACACCGGCGAGGACAAGCGGCCGGTCGGACGTGGCCTGCGCGGCGGTGACCGCGGCATCACGCAGCCGTGTCGTGAGCCCGGCCAGGTCCTCATCAGCGGCTTCCCATGGGACGACTGTGACCGCCTCGTCGCCGCCCAGAGCATCCACGCAGACCTCGGCCCACTCCTCGGCCGGCCCGTCGTGAGCTTGTTCCGCTTTGACGGACACCATCGGTGTGGTGGTCAGGCTGCGAGTGCGGTCTCGTATTCGGCGGGACTGCGATAGCCGAGGCTGCTGTGCA